>JAPPLW010000083.1 GCA_028819345.1 bacterium
TGGGTGACCGCCGCGAAGATCGGCGCGCCGGTCCCGTCAACCACCCCGTTCTGCAGGGAGGTGAAGATCTCCGGACCCGGCAGCGGCACCGGATTGGCGCCAACCAACTCATAGGTACGGATGTAGATGTCGGACTCTGGCACCCGGAACTTCAAACCGGCTGCATCGGACGGGGTGTAGATGGGCCGCTGGCTGTTCATCATCGAACGCAGACCGAACTGACCGATAGCCAGGGCCTTGATGCCCACACCCTCGGCCAATCCGAGAAGTTCGCGTCCCACTGGACCGTCGAACACCGCGTTCACGTGATCCTGGCCGTCGAACAGGAAGGGCAGGTTCACCACGCCCATCTCCGGAACGAAGCTCTCCAGAATCCCGGCGAACACCACGCCGGCGTCGATCGAACCCAACTGGGCTCCCTCGACCAACTCACGCTCGGAACCGATCTGTGACGATGGGAACACTTCCACCGTGATCTGGCCGCCGGAGCCTTCCTCGACCAACTCCTTGAACTTGACGGCCGCCACGTCGGCATAACCGTCCGGAGCGCCCGAATGCCCGATATTGATGGTGATCTCGGGATAGTCAGGCTCAGCCGGCTCCGGCTCCTCGGGTTCCTCGGCAGTTTCCTCGGGTTCGTCGGGAGTCTCGGTCGGCGCGGCAGTGGTGGCTACCGCCGCTGCTTCAGTGGTGGCAGTGGGTTCCTCGTCCCCGTCTCCGCAGGCTGCGGCCAAGAGAGCCAGGACTCCCAGTACTGCTAAGAATTTTCTCACTGGTTACCTCCGTTGGCGAATAGATTCGTCTTGGGATATCGCTTCCCCGGCTCTGTTCCGCGGGGATGCTTTGTATACCATAATACAGAACCAACCAGGCCCTCGGCCGCAGACGCCCGGATACCCCGCATTTCCATCAATGAAAAATACCACCTCACCAGACCTTCTAGCCGAGTTCGCAAAGGTGGTCGTGGACGAGGCCGATCCTTTTCCGTTCTACGCTCGGGCCCGACGCCATGCCCCGGTCTTCTGGAGCCCCAGAATCGAGGGATGGGTGGCTTCCCGGCGTTCGGAAGTGGCCGAAGTGCTGGAGGACGAAAGCCGATTCGCCCCCCTGATGGGCGGGCCGGGGTCTTCGGCCATTCACGGACGGGTCATCCTTCACATGGAGGGGCGGGAGCACCGGCGCCACTCCGGCCTGTTGAGCCGTTGGATCCGCCACCGGGGCAAGCTGGCCGGGGAGTTGCGGGAGATGACCGAACAGATCACCGCTCGACTGCTTGACGATTTGCCATGGGACCGCCCGGCCGAACTCCATCAAGGCCTCAATACCTCGCTTCCCATGGATGTCACGGCCACCATGATGGGCATTCCCGACGTGGCGCGTTTCCGGGGGTGGTACGACGCCATCGGCAAGGCCAGCGTCACCAACATCCGCAACGATCCGGAGATCACCCGCCAGGGAGTCGAGGCGCGGGAGGCGCTGGGTGAGTACCTGGCGCCGATCATCGCCGGGAAACGCCGCCGCCCGACCCATGACCTCCTCTCTGAGCTTTGCCAGGCAGAGATCGACGGAGAACCCCTCTCCACGGAGTTGATCGCCTCCACCTGCTCGCTGCTGCTGGCGGCCGGAGTGGAGACCACTTCGCGGGGTCTGTCCAACCTGATGTGGGTGCTCTTCTCCGACCGGGACCTCTGGGAGGAGATCAGGGAAGACCGGGACCTGGTGACCCTGGCCTGCGCCGAGATCCTCCGCTATCTGGCTCCCGCCCATGCGCTGGTGAGAAAGGCCAAGCTCGATACGGAGTTGGCCGGAGTGGGGATCGGTGGAGGCGACAAGATCATGGTGCTCCTGGCGTCGGCCAACCGGGACGAGACCTGGTTCGAGTCTCCCGACGAGTTCCAACTGCACCGATTCGCCGAAAGCGCTTTCCGCCAGTTCACGCCGCGCGCCGACATCCTGCCTTTCGGCGCCGGAAAGCACCACTGCACGGGGTCGCTCCTGGCCCTGATGGAGATGGAAGTGGTGGTCAACCGCTTTATGGACCGGGTCCGCTGGGCCGAGTGGGTGAACGGGCCTCCCCCCATGACCGGCTACTCCCTCCGCTCCCCCGCCGAGGTGAGGGTCAACTTGACCCCTGCTTGACGGAAAGGGGTCACCCACCAGCGGCGAAGGGTGATGGTCCTCGGCTTACAACAAGGGGGACCGAGGAAGAGAAGAACCCCTAGGACTTAGTCATCGGACTCGGTCGTCTTCTGGTAAGCCCGCCAGTTCCGCAACCCGAAGGGAGGTTGCCGGAGCCGCCCTATCCGTAAGGGTCGGCGAAGGGGCTTTCGACCTGGAACGGCCTTCCCACCTGCCCGAACTCGATCAACTCGATGGAGATGCCGTCGGGGTCCCGCAGGTAACAGGTGAGGGCTCCTTCATACCTTCCCCAGGCGCAGCGAACCGGCTCGGGAGAGCGGAACCCGGCTCGTCCCCGCATCCGCTGGTAGTCGCGGTGAATGTCGTGGGTCTCCAGGCATAAGTGGGTGTTCCCGGCGTTGTAGGTCGCCATGTCAACCCTTCCCGGCGGTGGGTTGTGATACTGGAGCATCTCCAGCACGGTGCCGCCGGGTAGCGCCCAGAACGCTCCCGACATGTCGCAATCCGGATAACCCACGATGTCACCCACATAGTCGTCGATCTCCGCAGCCACCCAGGTTCCCTGCATGAAGGGATCAGACTCGAGAAAGTAGCTCCACCACGGGACCGAGACTTCCAGATCCGCAACTGTCATCCCGATGTGGTCAACCGATTTGAAACTCATCACCTACCTCCCAAATGGGCACTGCTGAACACCTGTCTGGCGGGGATGGGGACCTCCGCCATCAGCACACTCGGCATCCTAGTGAACGCTCCCCTGCACTGGCCTCGGGAGTTAGCCTCCGAGAATGGACCGATCCTCACCGGCACTTGATCTTCGTGGTCACGTATCTCCAGCCTCGAGCATGCCGGACCAGAGAACAGGATCCTTCGACCGGTGAACCCAACTGCCAAGGGCACCCTTTGGGCCGTCGGAGCAGCTGTCTCCCTCTCCTGGTTGCCCCTGTTCTTTCTGTATACCCATACCGGCAACGATCCCTTCGTCTGGCGCTCATGGCTCATCATCTTCCAGTCGGGGGCATTGGCCCTAGCCCTGGTCGTGATCCCGGCCCAGGACAAGAACTGGAGGACCAGAACTCGTAGGTGGCTTTTCTACTGGGGAGATGGCGGTGAGCCGACCCCGGTCCGGAATCCGCTGGAAGTGCTGAAGACACCCGCCTTCTGGATGGTGATCGCTTACGCCGTGGACCTGACCCTGTGGATTTGGGCTGCTACCCTGATCGACCCGCTGGTGGCGACCCTGGTGTTTCAATTGTTCCCGATCGGGATGGTGTGGGTGGCAGCCAGGCTGGGCAGGAAGATCTCCGCCGGACAGGGAGCCGCGCCGCATGTAATAGGTGGTAAGCACTGGACCCTCATGGCGTCTTCCTTCCTGGGCGCCGCCCTGGTCATCTGGTCGGAGACCGGCACGGTGAGCACTTTGAATTGGCTGGGCATAGCCCTGGCCCTCGCCGCCACCGCCTTCGGTATCACAAGTTTCTGGGGGACCGTCTCCACCGGGCGTCTCATGACTTGGCCCGACGACGACCCTAACGACCTGGCATGGGCCTCTTCTCTCTCTGCTGTGGTCGGACGGTTCTACGCTCTCCCCCTGACGCTTCTGGGAAGCGCCCTCTTCTTCCCTCCGACCGAAGACCGCTTCGACTTCACCTGGACCACCCTCGGCTTTCTGAGCCTGATAGGGGTGTTCAACATGGCCGGCGCCGTCAGCCACCGCTACTCGCTGTATGTGACCTCCAGCTTGAGTGTCCAGCGGATCATGTTCTTCTCCCCGGTTCTTCAGATGCTGTGGATCTGGATGTTCGCCGATGTCTCCATCGCCAAGCCCCAGGTCCTCCTGCTCGGCACCGCCATCGTGCTCCTCTCCAACCTGGGTTACCAGACCGAATCCGCTTGATCCCGGCACCGTCGACATCCCTCCGACAAGAAGGCGAAGGGGTCCGTAACGCCCTGACCCGTTCCCCCACCGGGCGGTACCTGAGAGCTAACCTTCATGAAGGACGAAGCCTCGCCGGCGACTGCCCACCGGGGTCATCCAGTCACCAACCCCAAGCAGGCCAGAGCAGAGAAGAGGACCGTTCGACCGGTGAACCCGATCACCAAGGGGACAATGTGGGCAGTGGGGGCGGCGGCCACCAGTTCCTGGCTGCCCCTCTTCTACATCTTCACCCATGTCAGCGACGACCCTTTCGTGTGGCGCTCATGGCTGTTCGCCTTCCAGGCGGCGGGGTTGGTCCCGGTGCTCCTGCTGGTCCCCGCCTCGAAGAGAAACTGGAGGAAGAAACTCCGCCGACTGCTCTATTACTGGGGAGCGACTGGGGAACCGGTCCGCGTCCGGAATCCGATAGAACTGCTGCGCACTCCGGCGTTCTGGATGGCGATCTCCTTCGCTCTCGACCTGACATTCTGGGTTTGGGCGGCGACCCTCATCGACCCGTTGGTGGTGACCATCATCTTCCAGTTGTTCCTGATCGGCCTGGTGTGGATGGCGGCCCGGCTCGGCAGGAAGATGTCATCGGGGCGGCAGGCCTCCCCTCATGTCATGAACGGGAAGTACTGGACGCTGATGGGTCTATCCTTCCTGGGCGCCGCGCTGGTCATCTGGTCGGAAACCGGCAAGGTCGGAACCCTCAACTGGCTGGGCATAGTGGTGGCGTTCGCCGCAACCGCCACCGCGGTCGGCAGCTTCTGGGGTACCATTTCCCTCGGCCGTCTCATCGCCTGGCCTCGCACCGATCCCAACGACCTGGTGTGGCACTCCACTTTCGCAGGTGTGGTCGGGCGGTTTCTAGCCCTCCCCCTGACCCTGGGCGGGAGCGTCCTGTTCTTTCCCCCCACCGAAAACAGTTTCGACCTCATCTGGTCCACCCTGGGATTCCTAGCCCTGACGGGGGCGTTCAACGCGGTCGGAGCGGCCAGCCACAGGTACTCCTTTTATGTGACCACCAGTTTGAGCGTCCAGCGGATCATGTTCTTTTCCCCGGTTCTCCAGATGCTGTGGATTTGGATCTTCGTCGACGTCTCCATCGCCAATCCCTCGGCCCTCCTCATCGGAGCCGGGCTCGTGCTCCTCTCCAACCTGGGCACCCAGACCAAGACACCATGATCTCCCCCGTGAACCTGACAGGACCCTCCGACCGGTGAAGTCAACCACCCAGGGGACGCTGTGGGCCGTCAGTTCGGTGGTCTTCGGCTCCTGGTTGCCTCTTCTGTATCTCTATACACATGTGAGCGACGATCCCTTCGTGTGGCGCTCCTGGTCGTTCGTCTTCCAGACGGCTCTGTTGGCCCCGGTCATCCTCCTGGTTCCAGCCTCCGACAAGGACTGGAGGAAGAAGGCCAGGAGGCTGCTGTTCTACTGGGGCGACGCCGGGGAGCCGGTCCGGGTCCGAAGGCCCCTGGAAGTGCTGCGAACCCCGGCGTTCTGGATGGTGGTCTGCTTCCCCCTGGACCTGGCCGTCTGGGTTTGGGCGGCAACCCTGATCGACCCCCTGGTGGTGAACACGATCTTTCAGTTGTTCGTGATCGGGATGGTGTGGATGGCCTCCAGGCTGGGGAAGAAAATGTCCGCCGGGCGGGGTGCCTCGCCCCATGTCATAAGCGGGAAGTACTGGGCTCTGATGGTCCTCTCCTTCCTGGGGGCCGCACTGGTTATCTGGTCGGAGACCGGGGAGGTCGGCGCCCTCAACTGGTTGGGAATCGTCCTGTCCCTGGTCGGCGCCGCCACCGCAGTCGGGACCTTCTGGGGATCCATCTCAACCGGGCACCTGATGGGGTGGCCCGGCGGCAACTCCCACGACCTGGTGTGGAACGCCACCTTTGCGGCGGCGGCCGGTCGGATTCTCGCCCTCCCCCTGGCGCTCCTGGGAAGCGTCCTGTTCTTCCCCCCGACCGAGAACAGCTTCGAGATCAACTGGGCGATGCTGGGACTCCTCAGCCTGCTTGGAGTTTCCAATGCGGCCGGGGGGCTGGGCTACCGGTACTCGCTGTATGTGACGTCCAGTTTGAGCGTCCAGCGGATCATGTTCTTCAACCCCGCCTTCCAGATGCTCTGGATCTGGGCCTTCGCCGAAGTCTCCATCGCCAACCCCGAGGCGCTCCTGGTGGGCACCGGAATCGTCCTTCTCTCCAACCTGGGATCCCAAACCCAAACCAAGGATCCACTCTGAATTCGGTGCCTGCTTGACCCTCTCTTCCCCTAAGGAGGGGACCGGAAGGCTAACCTCCGAAGCACCGAAGGCCCAGGGGCGGTTGCCCAACCGGTCTACGTCACCCGCCCCTCCAGCCAGATATAGAACAGGACCCCTCGACCCGTGAACCCAACCACCAAGGGGACCCTATGGGCCGGGAGTGCGGCTTTCGGCCTCTCCGTGGGACCGGTGCTCTACCTCTTCACCCACACCAGCGACGATCCCTTCGTGTGGCGTTCCTGGTCGTTCGTCTTCCAGGGAGCGGGTCTGGCGGCGTTGCTCTTCGTGCTCCCCACCAAGAACAGGGACTGGAAAGGGAAGGCGGCCGGGCTGCTGTTGTATTGGGGCAAGGACGGGGAGCCGGTTCGCATCCGGACACCTTGGGAGGTGGTGCGGACTCCGGCTTTCTGGATGACGATCGGCTTCGCCCTCGACCTGGCATTCTGGGTCTGGGCGGCCACCCTGATCGACCCCCTGGTGGTGACCATCATCTTCCAGCTGGCCTTCATAGGCATGGTCTGGGCGGCGGCCAGGCTGGGCAGGAGGATCTCCTCGGGAGACCGGGCCGCTCCCCATGTCATCGGTGGGAAGCACTGGGCTTTGATGGCCATCTCCTTTCTGGGCGCCGCACTGGTCATCTGGTCGGAGACCGCCGAGGTCGGGGCCCTCAACTGGCAGGGGATAACCGTGGCGGTGGTCGGCACGGCCACCGGCGTCTGGAGTCTGTGGGGGACTATTTCCGTCGGCCGCCTGATGAGCTGGCCCGGAGACGACCCGAACGACCTGGCCTGGAACTCCACCTATTCGGCAGTGGCGGCGCGGGTCATCGGCCTCCCGCTGACCCTCCTGGGAAGCGCACTGTTCTTCCCACCGACGGAGAAGACCTTCGAACTGTCCTGGTCCACCGTGGGGTTCCTGACGCTCATCGGGATCTTCAACGCGGGCGGGGCGCTCAGCTACCGGTATTCGATGTACGTAACCTCCAGTTTGAGCGTCCATCGGATCATCTTCTTCACCCCGGTGCTCCAGATGCTCTGGATCTGGCTCTTCGCCGAAGTCTCCATCGCCAACCCCCTAGCGCTGCTGATCGGCACCGGGGTAGTGCTCCTCTCCAACCTGGGGTCCCAGAGCGGATCTGAGTGACCCGCCCGCGCGTCCCGACCGCCATCCCGTAATGACCGAGCCCTTCGGGCCGGAATCCCGCCATCTCTCGCTTGTATCGTTCTGAGGCGATGTCTGCCCTGGTCACCGACCTCCTGAACCGGTCCGCCCGGCTCTACCCGCAACGGCAGGCGGTGCAGATCGTGGGGGGCCCTTCCCTCACTTACGCCGAGCTCTCCCAGCGAGTGGAGGGAGTGGCTGCCCTGCTGGCCCGGACGGGAGTGGAAAGAGGCGATCGCGTGGCGGTAATGGCCCCTGCCGGCCTGGCGTTCTTCGACGCCTACCTGGGCGCCGCCCGGCTCGGCGCCGCCGCAGTCCCCCTGTCCACCCGACTGGCTCCGGCCGAGGTCGCCCGGCAACTGGCCGACGCAGACCCACGGGCGGCGATCGTCGGGCCCGAGTTCGGAGAGATGGTTGCCCGGGCCGGGAGCACCGAAATGGCCCTGCTTGAGCACGATGGCGCCGAATACCGGCGATTGCTGTCGACGTCCGGTCCGGTTCCCCCAGAGGCCCGGCCCGAGGACATCGGCCTCATCATCTACACCAGTGGCACCACCGGAGATCCCAAGGGGGTCTGCTTATCCCAACGGGCCTTGACCTTCAACGCTTTCGTGTCGGCGGTCTCGCAGGGACTGGTCCCCACTGACGTGTACCTCTCGGCTACGCCTCTGTACCACGCTTCCGCCGGGCTGCGGATCATCACCATGCTGGTGGATGGACAGGGCCATGTGGTGCTCCCCTCGTTCAATCCCGAAGACGCGATGCGCACGATCTTCGAAACCGGAGTGACCACCACCATCATGGTCGCCACCCAGTTGCAGAGAATCCTCGATTCTCCCGACTTCGATCCCGACCTGTTCCGCTCCATGCGCCTGCTTCTCTACGGCGCCGCCTCCACCCGGTCCAATCTGGTCGAGAGAATGATGGCCTCCCTTCCCTGCGGCCTCTATCACGGGTACGGGCTCACCGAAGCCACCGCGGTGTGCGCTGCGTTGGGACCCGAGGACCATGAACGCAGGGCCGGAATCACCTCGGCCGGGCTCTCCATCGGCCGTCCCATCGTGGGAGTCGACATAAGGATCGAAACCCGTGAAGGCAATGACGCCGAGCCCGACCAGGTGGGAGAACTCCTGGTACGCACCCCGAAGCTGATGTCCGGGTACTGGGGGCAACCACAGGCTACCTCCCAGGCCATACGAAACGGCTGGCTGCACACCGGGGACCTCGGATACCGGGACCGGCAGGGGCATCTCTACCTGTCGGGCCGCTTGAAGGAACTGATCATCAGCGGTGGCGTCAACATCTACCCGCCCCAGATCGAGAATGTCCTCTCCCACCACCCCCTGGTTGACCAGATAGCCGTTATCGGCCTCCCTGACCGCCAGTGGGGCGAGGCGGTGACGGCGGTGGTAGTGCCCCGGGAGGAGCGGGCTCCGACCCTGGAGGACCTGGCCGAATGGGTGGGCGCCCATCTCGCCAGCCACATGAAACCAAAACGCCTGATCATCGCCGATCGCCTGCCCCGCAGCGCCACTGGTAAAATCCAGAAGCACCTGCTGGTTGAGATGCATACAAGACAGATGGGTTGATTCGTGATCCTCGGCGCTTTATCGGAGATGCCGACCCCCGCCCTGGTGGTGGACCGGGCGGTGCTGGAGCACAACATCGCGGACATGGCGCGGCGGATGCGCGACCTGGGAGTGGATCTCCGTCCCCACTGGAAGACCTCCAAGATGGTGGAGGCCGCCCACCTCCAGGAACAGGCGGGCTGTGCGGGGTTCACCTGCGCCACCCCCGCCGAGGTGGAATGCCTCCTCGACCACGGCTACACCGACCTCACCTGGGCCCACCAGCCGGTGGGGCCCTCCAAGGTCGCCTTCGCCTTGGCGGCCAACCGAAGGGGCCGGGTGCGGGTGGCGCTCGACTCGGTCGAGGCGGCCGCGCCCTTGTCCAAAGCCGCCGTGGATGCGGGGATGGCGGTTCCCTACCTGATCGAGGTGGACACCGGACTGGGACGGGCAGGAGTGGCGCCCGATCAGGTATTCGAGTTGGCGGGGCGGATGGCGGGGCTGGCCGGCCTGGAATTCGAAGGGATTATCACCCACGCAGGACACCTGAGCGGATTCGGCAGCGACCGGTCAAGCCTCGAGGATGAGGGACGAGCCGTGGGAAGGACCATGGTGGGGGTCGCCCAGACACTTCGTGAGGCCGGTTTCCAGGTGCCGGTGGTTTCGGTCGGGTCCACGCCGGGTTCCACCTCCACGCCCGCAGTGTCGGGCATTACCGAAGCCCGGCCGGGAACCTATGTCTTCAACGATGCCAACCAGGTGACCCTGGGGAGCACCGACCTGTCGGGCTGCGCGCTCACCGTGGCCACCAGGGTGGTGAGCACTCCCCGGCCCGGGGAGGCGATCATCGATGCCGGGAGCAAGTCAATGAGCTCGGACGGCCCCACCTCGGGAGCCGGGTTCGGAAGGGTGCTCTCCGAGGACGGCAGCTACGCCGACCTCGAGTTCTTCAAGGCCAACGAGGAGCACGGCTTTCTGAGAGGACCGGGAGTGAGGACGCTACGGGTAGACGACCTGGTGCGCATCGTGCCCAATCACGCCTGCACCACGGTGAACATGTGGAGCCGGGCGCTGGTGGTAGGAGAAGAAGGCGACATCGAGGAGTGGAAGGTCAGAGCCCGCCGCTGAGGCGGTTGGCGTAACACAATCGGCCGGTCTCATTGTTCTAGGTTTGCTAACCGATGGTGACGCACTTATCATCCATCCTGAACCGAGGTGTCACCATGAAACATGTCAAATTGCCAAAGCTAGAGATCCGTAAGCGCCCTGATCTAAGTGAACGTTGGGTGCAGGAGATCCTTACCGATGATCCCGCCCTATTGGGCCTCGGCGATCTAGATGTGAGGGACGTCGAGCGGCGTCAACCCCGCGCTGGCCGACTGGACATGCTGCTTACTGACTCCGACGGTTCCACACGATATGAAGTGGAGTTACAACTGGGTCCCACCGATGAATCGCACATAATCCGTACCCTCGAATACTGGGACACCGAGCGTCGTCGGTACCCCCAATACGAACATGTTGCTGTCATCGTGGCCGAGGAGATTACAAGCCGGTTCTTCAACGTGATCAGCCTCTTTAACGGCTTTATACCGATAGTGGCTATCCAGATGACGGCCCTTGAGGTCGCCGAACAGACCGTGGCCCTTGTCTTTACCAAAGTTCTGGACCACGTTGCTCTCGGAACGGAAGAGGATGATGGGGGCGTCCCGACGACCCGTGAAGATTGGGAAAAGAGGTCAACACCGGAGATTATGAGACAGGTGGTCGACCGGATCCACAAATTGATCGAAAAGGGAGACGAGGGGGTAGCCCTCAAATACAACAAGCATTACATCGGTCTCGCCAAGGACGGAGTAGCGAACAACTACGTCGCAATGAAGCCACGGAAGGGAAGAGTGGTAATTGAATTTCGTATCCAGCAGTCGGAGGAAGTAACCGACATGATCGATGAAGCCGGTATCGGCACACTCCCCTACAAGTGGGGCTCCTACCGGGTCACGATCCCAAATAAAGGTGTGTTGGCGCAGCACACTGAGTTACTCGATGATTTGATCCGGCGTAGCAGGGGTGGGAACTAGAACCCAAGCCTGACGACAGCCACACTCGACTGCAATTGGGCCGGAGTCGCGCTTAGTGCGAACTGACTTTCCAAACCCACCCTCCTACGGGCAGCTAACCGACCCAGGCGGCCAAGCCTTCCAGCAGGCGGTCGATGTCATCCCGGGGGTTCCACATGTGAGCCGAGACCCGCACCGAGTTGCCTCTCAATGAGACGTGCACCTTCCTCTCGGCCAACTCCGCCACCAGGGACCGTGGATCGGCGCCCTCCGGCAGTCGCAGTCCGACCAGGTGGGCGCTGCGAACCCAGGGGCTGGGAGCCGCCAGCCCCAGTGCGCCGGCTTCCTCCGCCAGGTGGTCGGTGAGCAACCGGGTGTAGGCCTGGAGCCGGTCTGCCCCCACTCCTGTCACGATCTCCAGGCCGCTGCAGGCCGCCTCCGTAAGCCATAGGTTCCAGGTCTGGCCTGCGTCGTAGCGCCGCGCCGAGGGGGCGAGTTCCCAGCGGTACTCGTTGACCCGCGAGAAGTCTTCGCTCCCCGCCCTAGCCATCCAGTTGCCGTCGAGCGGCCTTCCGTCACGGTTCTCCGGCGAGGCCCACAGATACCCCATCCCCGGAGGGCCCAGCAGCCACTTGTATCCGACGCTTACCACGAAGTCAGGCTGGATAGCCCCGGCGTCGAAGGGAGCCATGCCAAGACTCTGGGAGAGGTCCAGCACCAACCTGGCGCCGACCTGCCGGGCAGCCTTGCCCACCAGTTCCAGATCCAGCCGCGTCCCGTCGGTCCAATGGCATGCAGGCGCCGACACCACCGAGACGCTTTCGTCCAGGCGATCCAGGACCGCAGAGGTCCAGTCGTCATCGAGGGGACGCTTTACGAACACCGGCTCGGCGCCCCTCTCGGTCCAGGGATAGACCATGGCAGGGAACTGCTCTTCCAGCATCAGCACCTTGTCGCCGCTGCCCGTACCCAGGGCCGAAGCAGCGGTGGCCACGCCGTAGCTGGCGGAAGGAATCAGCGCCACCCCCTCTGCATCTCCACCCACCAGGGAGGAGAACAGTCTTCTGATCCGGTCGCCGGGTGTGAAGAAGTCCGAGACCTCCACTTCCGAGACTGGACGGTTGACAGAGGCTGCCACGGCATCGGCAACCGGGATCGCCCGAGCGCCCAGGTACGCGCTGTTCAGCCAGACAACCCCGCCGGGGAGACTGAACAAGTCCCGCGCCGGGAGTTCGAGGCCCGAATAGGATCCTCCCATCAAATCAATTCCGGTCGTTCGGGTAAACGAGGGTTATCTGGTCGAAGTCCAACCCCTTCGAGTTCAGGGTGGAGGCAATCATCGGGGTGAACATCTCCTTGGGGATCAGGCAGTCCTCACATGCCTCGGGTCCCGCCACGATCTCCACATGAAGGCCTTCGCCATCCACCAACCCCACCTGCAACGAGTAGCCATCGGCCTCCAAGCCCGACGAAAAGGGGTGCAATGCCGCTACGACTGACTCGATATCGGGCTGACGCTTTCCGGTCACAGTCCCCCTAGAGTAGCCTTCAAGACTCCCCTCCAAAAGGCCTGATTCTCCTGGGCAACAACGTCTCCCCCTTCCCGATACGCGCGGCTTTCAGCCAAGGAGCGGGGGCTTTTCTGCGATCCCCTGCGCCGCTGCTGATCCGGTCACTGGTTCTGATGGCCGTGCCGAGCCTGGTCCTTCTGGTGTGGCAGTCCGCCGAGAACCTCAGAGGGACCAACTCGCTCTTCTTCTGGTTCTACCTGCTGATCTGGCTGGGTGGTTTCGTGGCGACCGGGTACGCGGGCTGGCCACTGGCCCGTACCGCTCTCGCCGCGGTGTCCCCCGACTACACCCCCGGCGATGACGACTGGTGGGTGCGGGACGGATTCGTGAGAACCACGGCGGTGTTCTGCTTCACGGTGGCGGTGGGGACCGTGTTCCTGGTGGTGCCCGCGATCTTGGTTCTGATGATCTACAGCCTCTATCCCTTCGTAATCGTGGACAAGAAAGCCAAGGGCTTCGCATCGCTGGCCATTAGTTCCGAGTTGGGCAGGGGAAACCGGATGCCGCTCCTGGGCCTGATGCTGGCCGCCCTTTTGTTCTTTGCCCCCGCGATATTCCTGTTCTTCCAGGTTGCGGGCACTCCGGGCGTTATGGCCCTGTGGGTGCTGGGAGCCCCAGCCGTCTCCCTGGTGGCGACCATCATGGCCGCTGCTTACCGGATCCTGACCTCCCGCTGAGCCGAACCGCTGCCGTTGTGGGGCGAGCAAGGCTGGGCGTACCAATGGGGAAACAGTTGCGCGAAGCGGTCTCAGCCTCTAAGGTAAAGGCACAACAAAACTATAAGTAAGGAGGACAGATGCTCGCACGTCTACAGAAGTTTGGCGGGTTTTTGGCGGGTATGGTCATTCCCAACATCGGGGCGTTTATCGCCTGGGGATTGATCACCGCCTTTTTCATTCCCACCGGATGGACTCCTAACGACGATCTGCTCGAACTGGTAGGCCCCATCATTGTCTACCTGCTGCCCGTATTGATCGGATTCACAGGCGGCAAGATGGTGTACGGCCACAGGGGAGGCGTGATTGGCTCCATTGCCACCATGGGGATCATCGTGGGTGCCGACTTCGCACTGGAAAGCGGCGCCACCGGTGACCCGCCTCAGTTCTTGGGCGCCATGTTGGTCGGTCCCCTGGCGGCTTGGATCATGATGAAAATCGACCAGGCCTTCCAGGACAAGGTTGCCGTCGGCTTCGAGATGCTCTACAACAACTTCTCGCTCGGCATCCTGGGCTTCGGCCTTGCCATCGTGGGTCGTTACATCATGGGCCCGATCATGGGCGGTATCGCCAATGCTCTCGGGAACCTGGTGGAGGGCATCACCGATGCAGGACTCTTACCGGTCGCAGACATACCAATCGAAGTCGGAAAGGTGTTGTTCCTCAACAACGCCATCAACCACGGAATCCTGGCGCCACTGGGTGCAGCGGACGCTGCCGAAACAGGCAAGTCGATCTACTTCCTGCTGGAAACCAACCCCGGTCCGGGCCTCGGTTTGCTGCTTGCTTACTGGTTCGCCGGTAAGGGAATGGCCAAGCTTTCGGCTCCGGGCGCCATCGTTATCCACTTCTTCGGTGGAATCCATGAGATCTACTTCCCGTATGTTCTCATGCATCCCATCATGATTCTCTCGATGTGGGCCGGCGGTATCGTCGCTGACATCATCTTCGTGGCTTTCGATGCGGGACTTTCAGCAACGCCTTCGCCTGGCTCGATCTTCGCCTATCTGGCGGTGACGCCAAAGGGCGAACACCTAGGTGTGTATCTAGGAATGGCAGCCGCGGTCGCGGCGGCATTCGTGGTAGGTACGCTGCTGTTGCGGATCGCACCGGTCAAGGAGACCGAGGGCACGGACGAGATGATCGGCACCATGCCCGCCGTCCCGACCGGCTAAACCAACTTCCCTCTCGTATAAAGTGGGGAGAGTCTCCTGCTAGGAGGCTCTCCCCACTCTCTTTTCCGGAGGTTCGCAACATGAGTTCAGTCGTAAAGGCAGCAGCGGATGTCCAGTGGATCGTCCTGGCCTGTGAGGCTGGGATGGGTTCCAGTCTGATGGTCACCAATGCCCTCAAGAAGAAGGTCAAGAAGGCCAAGCTCAACATCAAGGTCACCCACTCTCCGGTGCATGACATACCGGGAGCCGCCGACGTGGTGGTGACCCACCAGGGACTGTCCGCCCGGGTCAAACAGGTGGCGCCCCACGCAGCGGTGGTGCCCTTCCGCACCTTTCTCAACGATCCCGCCCTGACCCAGTTGGTGAATACCCTCTCGGCCGGCGGGGACGTGGTCGGGATCTAGACGGACATGGCCGAGAAGTCGGTCACCTCCATCGAGGCCATCACGCTGGGCGAGGAGGCCCAAACCCAGAGCGAGGCCATCGACCGGGTGGCCGGAATGTTGTTTGATTTGGGAGCGGTGGAAGCCGGGTACGGGGACTCGATGCGGACCCGCGAGGAAGTGATCTCGACCTTCCTCGGCAACGGGATCGCCCTCCCCCACTGCACCTACGAGGACCGTGGTCTGATCAAACGCACCTCCCTGGTGCTGGCCCAGTACCCCGCCGGGATCCCCTGGGGAGACGAGGACGACCGGGCCTTCCTGGTGTTCGGCCTGGCCGCGGTGGGCGAGGAGCACCTGGCGGTGATGTCGCATCTGGCCGAAGTGCTGGACGACGAGGATCTGTGCAATCGACTGGCGGTCACGACCGACTCCGAGTTCGTCCGGGACACCCTGGCCACCGAGCCTGAATGACCAGACGGCGGGTCGCCGTCTTCGGCGCCGGGAACATCGGGAGGGGGCTCTTGGGATGGCTGTTCGGCCGGGCGGGTTGGGAGGTGGTCTTCCTGGACGTCTCCGCCCCCCTGGTGGACCTGTTGAACCGGGAGGGCGAATACCGGGTTATCGAGGTGGGAAACGGTAATCGATCTACCCGACTGATCCGCGGCGTACGCGGCGTGAACAGCACCGACGCCGATCGGGCCGCCGAGGAAGCATCCCAAGCGGAGGTGGTTTGCACCGCGGTGGGAGTGGGAATCCTGTCTCGGGTGGCGCCCGTCGTTGCCGCCGCCCTGTCCAGAAATGACTCCCGCATTGGTAACGTGCTGGCCTGTGAGAACGCCGATCCCAACAGCGGGGCGCTCCGGAAGCATGTGGAGAGCCTCCTGGGAGAGTCGTCCCCCGCAGTGGGGTTTCCCGAGACGCTGGTGGACCGGATGGTTCCCGGAGGCAGCGGGGACGACCTGTCGGTGGAAGTGGAGGCACGGTTCGATTTCAAGGTCTCCCGGGAGGAGTGGGTGGGTGAAGACCCCGAAGTGCCGGGGTTCACGCTTGTCGAAAACCTGGCTCTTCACCGGAAGAGAAAACTGTGGCTGGTGAACGGACTGCATGCCGCCGCCGCCTTCATCGGGCTGCGAAGGGGTCATGAGACCGTGGCGGAGGCGGTCTCCGACCCAATCATCCGGGAACGCCTGGATGAGATCACAGGAACCATGGCCGCGGTGCTCTCCGCCGAGTCCGCTGATTGGCAGCGCGAGGAACTGGCCGGGTACGGGCGCTACAACCTGGAACGATTCGAGACCACCACCTTGGTCGATCCCATCCGGAGAGTGGCGAGGAACCCGCTTACAAAACTCGCCCCGACCGAGCGTCTCGTGGGACCGGCAAGAGAAGCCGTCCGCCGGGGCCTGCCGGTCGACGCCTTGTGCGAGGCGATCGCCGCCGGGCTTTCGGTGAATGACCCCGAAGTACCCGGTTCGGAAGAGTTGCGGGATGCTCTTTCGGGGTCGGGGTGGCGGTCGGTGGTGGGACTCGGCACCGAAGACCAACCTTTGCTGCAGATGCTGGAGGACCGCCTGGCGCCGCCGGCATAGTCAACCCGGCTGTATATGATCGGGAGAGGCACGAGACGACCCCCGGCAGGTGAGAAATGTCCCGCTTGACACACGAAGAACTCAAACAATCGATGATCGAGAAGTTGGCCGCCGAACCCGACCCCTCCGGGACGGCCGACCTGGTCTGCTCCAAGGGGACGTTGGGAATCGCCGAAGACCACAAGCAGATCAAGAAAGTGGTGAAGCGCCTCAGGCCCCTGATGACCTACCGGTTCCTGGTGATCAACCGAGCCGACCTGTTCGCAGCCAGCCCGGCCACCATCGGCACCAAGATCGGCATCCTCGACGCCCAAGGCTCAACCCTGAAAGCCGCCGACCTCCCCCGCAAACGCTAAGAAGCCACAAACACTGGCCGCCTGCAGCGGTGACTCTCCTAACCCTGGCGGGAGTTAAGATCAACTAGGGAGATGGACACTTTCACCGGGGGCGTCACAGAGTACCCACCAAGGCTCGATGTCAGATCCGATCTGGAGGTAGCCCTGGGGGCGGCCCGGGCGGGTGCGAAGTTGGTTACCGCGGCTTTGAACCAGCCGACGGATGTCTTCTTCAAGGGTGACTCCGATCCGGTTACGGAGGTGGACCACCGGTCCGAGCGAGCGATTCTCAATGTCCTCTCACGGCACAGTCCCGATGACCCCGTGGTGCGGGAGGAGAGCGGCGGCGACCTTCCGGATGGAGGGCGGGTGTGGTTGGTGGATCCCATCGATGGCACCACCAATTTCATCCGGGGGTTTCCCTGGGTGGGTGTGTCAGTGGCGCTCTGGGTCGATGACGCTCCTGCGGTTGGCGTGGTGATTGACGTCACCACCGGCGATGAATACACGGCCGTCGCCGGGCGGGGAGCATGGTTGAACCGATCCCCGATCAGGGTGAGCGCTACACGCGACCTTGGCAAGGCTCTGATCGTCACCGGGTTCCCCTACGACCGGAGGGAGCGGACCGAAATCTGCAAGACCCGATTCCGGGAGGTACTGGCCGTTGCCCAGGGCATTCGCCGGTTGGGAGCGGCGTCGCTCGATCTGTGCATGGTGGCCTCCGGGAAACTGGACGGCTACTGGGAAGAGGACCTCTCCCCCTGGGACATGGGCGCCGGGGTGCTGATGGTGACCGAAGCGGGCGGGGCTGTCACGGATCAGAGCGGTAACCCCGTCGGCACCCGCACGCCGTTCGTTGCGGCCAGCAACGGGCTGATCCACCAGAGGTTCCTCGAAACCCTCCAGCAGGGCTTTTCCTGATGCTGCACCGCCACCTGGAGGACCTGGAGAGAACGGGTCGCGGGATCCGGGTGGGTATGGTCGGCGCCGGACAGATGGGAGAGGGCTTGGCAGTGATGCTCGAGAGGATGTCGGGGATGGAGCCGAGCGTGGTTGTTGACTCGGCCCCCGGGCGGGCCCGGGAGGCGTTTGTCTCGGCGGGGACCCCTCCCTCCCAGGTGGTGGAGACCGACGATGCCGACCAGGCGATCGCCGCCCTGTCAGACAGCCGGCGGGTAGCCACCTCGAACATCTCAATTGCATGGTGCCATCCTGTGGACATCTCGGTGGAGGCGACCGGGATTCCCGAGGTGGGCGCCCGTGTGGCTAGGGGCGCCATCGAGGCGGGGAAACATGTCCTGCAGATGAATGTGGAGACCGACGCCACGGTGGGCTACGCGCTGCGCCGGATGGCCGAGGAGGCCGGGGTGGTGTACACCCTTTCGGGGGGTGACGAGCCCGGAGCAATCATGGAACTCTATGACTTCGTCACGGCTTTGGGTCTGGAAGTGGTCAGCGCCGGAAAGGGAAAGAACAACCGGCTCGATCGGACGGCCACCCCCGACAAGGTCGCCGCACTGGCGCAGCAGCGGCGTATGAACCCGAAGATGCTGGCGTCTTTCGTGGACGGCACCAAGACCATGGTGGAGATGACCTCCCTGGCCAACGGCATCGGCTTCGTGCCTGACGTGAGGGGAATGCACGGCCCGGAGGTCACCATCGACACTATCGCCACTACCTACATCCCTTCCTCCCTAGGCGGGATTCTGTCCCGCCACGGACTGGTTGACTACGGGCGGGGAATCGCTCCGGGGGTCTTCGTGGTGTTCACCACCGACCACCCCAAGATCATCCGCGACCTGGGATACCTGTCCATGGGTCCCGGTCCCTACTACGCCCTCTACCGTCCCTACCACTTGGCCAACATCGAGACGCCCATCTCCATGGTCCGGGCGGTGCTGGCCGGAGAGACCACCCTCGCCACCGACAATCCTCCCACAGCCGAGACCGTGGCCTTCGCCAAGCGAAACTTGGCGGTGGGGGAGACGATCGGCGATCTGGGCGGGTACCGTGTATATGGAATGATCGAGAGGGCCGACGTCGCCACCCGAGGCGGACTGCTTCCGGTGGGATTGGCGCCGGGATCGGTGGTGACTTCGCCGGTCAGCACCGGCGAGCCTCTCACTTATCGAGACGTGGAAATGGACGAGTCCTCGCCCATCGTGTCGCTCAGGCGACTGCAGGACTCGATGATCGAAAGCGGGACATGATGCAAGAACGAAAGGGGATCGGCGCTTCTCCGGGTATCGCCATCGGCCCAGTGTACCTCCACTCCTCCACTCTCCCCGACATCGTCCCCCGCCGGGTGGAGCGCCCCGACGAAGAAGTGGAATCGCTGACCCGCGCCGAGACCGTCGTGCGGGAACGGCTGGAGGGACTCCAAGCGCTACACGGGGAAGGGTCCGAGGAGGCCGAGGTGATAGGAGCGCACCTCCTTTTACTGGAAGACCCCGAGTTCACGGGGGAGATCCGCTCGCTCATCCAGGGCGAGTCGCTCTGCGCCGAAGCGGCGACCGTCCGGGTGACCGAGGAGTCAGCGGGGATGCTGGAGGCCCTCGAAGACGAGTACCTGGCGGCGCGGGCAGCCGACGTCCGGGACGTGGGAACCCAACTGCTGCGGGCGGTGTTGCGGCTTCCCCTGGACACCTGGGATAACCTGTCGGCTCCCTCGGTGCTGGTGGCGTCGGACTTCTTTCCCTCCGAGACGGCCACCATCCCCCCGGGGATGGCCCTCGGGCTGTGCACCGAGGAGGGAAGCCCCACCTCCCACATCGCGGTATTTGCCCGCGGCATGGGGCTTCCGGCCGTGGTGGGAGTCGACCTCCCCCCACTGGAACCGGGGACGCTGCTTGCCTTCGACGGCGAGACCGGGACGGTCTATATCGACCCCTCCCCCGAAGTGGTGGACCGGCTCCGCGGCCAGCAGGAAGAGCAGCGTCGGAGCCGGGAAGGAGCGGCCGAGCGGGCTCATGAACCGGCCGTCACCCTTGACGGGGTACGGATAGAGGTAGCCGCCAACATTGGCGCCGAGGAGGACGCCGTCCGGGCGGTGGAGTTGGGCGCCGAGGGGGTGGGGCTGTTCCGGACAGAATTCCTCTTCCTCGACAGGACCCGACCCATCTCCGAAGAGGAGCAGTACGAGGCCTACCGGACGGTCCTTGAGACCTTCGGTGACCAGTTGGTGGTGGTGCGGACCCTCGACGTCGGGGGGGACAAACAGGTTCCGGGGATAGAGATCGGCGAAGAGCTCAATCCCTTCCTGGGCCTCCGGGGCATCAGGCTGACCCTGGCCCGCCCGGAGATGATGCAGGCCCAGTTGCGGGCGCTTCTGCGAGCCGGGTCCGCCGGGCGGTTGGCAATCATGGCGCCCATGGTGGCGGGCAGGGCCGAGTTGATGGCGTTTCGGGCGGCGCTGGAGGAGGCCGAGCGTTCGCTGGTGGCAGACGGGCTCTCCTTCTCGACCGACTACCAGGTGGGGATCATGATCGAGGTCCCTTCGGCGGCGCTGGTCGCATCGCGGTTGGCTCCCCACATCGATTTCTTCTCGATCGGCACCAACGATCTGACCCAGTACACCCTGGCGGTGGACCGCACCAACCGGGAGGTGGCCGATCTCGCCGATCCCTTCGATCCCGGGGTGCTGCGCCTGATCGCCGAGACCGCCAGCGCCGGGAAGGCCCACCAGAGCTGGGTCGGAGTCTGCGGAGCTATGGCCGGAGATCCCCTGGCGGTGCCGGTGCTGATCGGACTGGGCGTGACAGAACTCTCGGTGGCCATCCCTGCGGTGCCCGCCATCAAGGACAAGGTGCGATCACTGAGTTTGGAAGAGTGTCGCCGGGTGGCCGCTCGGTGCCTGGAAGCCGCCGACGCCCGAGAGGCCAGAGAACTCCTGAGCGGGATGTGACCGAGCCATCCGATCGGGCCAGTCTGCGGGCGGTGGTCCGGGGGCGGGTGCAGGGAGTGGGGTTTCGCTGGTGGGTGCACGAACTGGCCCGGAGTCTGGAGTTGGTGGGACAGGTCTCCAACCGGCGGGACGGCACCGTACTTGTGATGGCGGAGGGGAGCCGGGCAGGCTTGGAGGAGTTGGTCGAAGGGCTCTGGGTGGGGCCTCGCTACGCGGCGGTGACCGGGGTTGAGGTGGAGTGGTCGAAACCCTCGAAGCGCTGGAGACGCTTCGCCATAGACCACGGGTGAGGTCCCTCCAAGTCTCATTCAGGATGGATCTCCTCCCGACCGAGGCCCTATCCCTCAGCCGGGTGCGCCGGGGAGCCTCCGCCTGCCAAGCCTTCTGTAGGAGCGACCCGAAGTTCGGTTCAGTAACACGTTCGCCACCGCCACGATTACTGCTCCGACAACCAGGAGATCGAGGCGGGCAACCGTGATGTCGGTGAACAGCCCCAGCCACAGCAGGCCCACCACCGGCGATGCGTAGATGAGGGCATTGATACCCAGGTCCGGGGTGATCAGGACGGCCTTTCGGGCAAGGGCCGCCCCCGGAACGAAACTGACCCCCACCGCCACCGCCCAACCGAACGAATCCGCAGAGATGCTCCCGCCCGTGGCAAACCCGATCAAAGCGTTCGGAAGGATTGCTATCAGCCCCGAAGCGCAGTAGACGAAAAGCAGGCAGCCGAACTCCAGGTTCTCCCATTCCAGGCGGGCATCGGTCTTCCGGGATATCTCCGAAGCAACGCCATAGGCGAAGGGAAACCCGAGGGTTGCGACTCCGGCCTGGAGAAGGGCGGATATGAACGTCAGGACGATCCCGAACACCCCTCCCGCCAGAACGGTCCCCCGGGCGTCGAAGCCGACCGTCCCGACCACAACCGCCGCCATTCCGATGAACGCCAGGCCCAACCCGAACCACGAGAAGGCGCCTACCTTCCGGTACCTTCCCCCCATGGTCCGGTCCCACCTGGCAAGGACCAGGACGAAGAGGACAGGCCACGTGTAGTGCAGCACCGCGACCGTGGCCGTGTCCACGTAATGGATCGCCCATCCGAAGAACGCGAACGCGAAGCGCCCCACCACCAACAACCACAGCAGCGCCACCAGGTCCCACCTGCGGACGCCGTCGGTCTTCAACCCCACCGACCGCCGGAAGAGCACCCGTCGACTGACGGGATCGGAAAAGATCGGACGGTGCAAAACGAACAGCAGGACCCCCAGCCCCAGGGACGTCCCCACCCACACCCCGGTGTTGTACAGGAAGGGGTGGTTGTCGTCGAAAGTCAGTTCCACGAAGAGGCCGTTGGTGGAGAAGAACCCGACCCCGGCCACCATCAACGCCACCGCCCGGCCATGACGGCTCTTCATTTCCACGCTCACGTCCGCCGCTGCCCGCGATCAAACCGGAGCCGGTCCCTGTCGGCACCCGCGCTCGGCCGGTTCAGCAACACGTTGGCCACCGCCACCAAGAGGCTCCCCGCCACCAGCAGATCGAGGCGCGCAACAACGATCTCGGTGAACAACCCCAACCACAGGAGGCCCACCACCGGAGATGCGTAGATCAGGGCGTTCACAGCCAGGTCGGGAGTGATCAGGACCGCCTTCCGGACCAGGACCCCTCCCGGAACGAAAGTGAGACCGACGGCCACGGCAACCGAACGTAGCCGGGGCGATGTCCCCGCCGACAGCCCAACCGATCAGGAGGTTCGGGACAACCGCCAGCAGTCCCGAGGCGCATCCGACGAACAGCAGGCAGCCGAACTCCAACCGGTGCTCGTCCGGGTGGGCGTCGGTCTTCTCGGTGATCTCGGAGGAAATACTCTCGCTCATGGGGTAGCCCACCGCCGTATTGCAGGCCAGCAGAAGGGCCGATATGACCGCCAGGACCATCCCGAACACTCTCTCGACCAGATCCGCTTCGGTGAGGTCGAAGCCGAGAGTCCCGATCACCACCGCGGCCATCCCGACGAACGCCAGACCCAGGCCCGTCCACGAGAAACCGGTGACCCTCCGGTACCTTCTCCGCTTGGAGCGGTCCCATCTGGACAGCCCCAGGATGAAGATGACGGGCCATGCGTAATGCAGCACCGAGACCGTGGCGGCCTCCACGTACTGGGTGGCCCATGCAAAGAACGCCACCGCGAACCTCCCGACCACCCCCACCCACAGCAGTCCTATCAAGTCCCATCTCCGCACACCATCGGTCTTCAAACCGGCCACTCGCCGGAATAGCACCCTTCGTGCCGCGGGGTCGGCAAAGGCCGGACGGTAGAACAGCAAGGAGGCGGCTCCCAGGCCCAGTGACATCCCCACCCAGATCCCGGCGTTGTACAGGAAGGCGTCATTGTCTCCCAGGGTCAGCTTGATGAAGAGTGCGTTGGTGGAGAAGAACATCACCGCCACAGCCATCAGCGCCACTGCCTGGCGATGACGCCGCTTCGCTCCCATTTGCCCGTCCATCGCCCGTGGCCTATCCGAGCCGGGCAGGTTCATATGAATACCGGCCGGGCAGAGACAGGAAGGACTTGATGGGGACAGGTGAGATAAACTCTGTGGGCAGCCGGATTACCTCTCCCGCAGGTTGCGAATCATTTCAGACATGTTCAAGGTGGCGAATCGTTGAGGCTGTCGATGGACGAATCCTCAGCCCTCAATCAAGAGCAACGCTTTGAAGTCGGCTATGACCTGGTCAGCATCGTCGCCGTCAACCTCCACCGAGATGGTGGTTCCCTCGGTGGCGCCCAGTTTGAGGATGCCCAGCATGCTCTTGGCGTTCACGGTCTTCTCCCCGGACGTGACCTTGATCTCGGACGGGGAAGCCTTGGCGCGCTTCACGAACTCGGCGGCCGGGCGGGCGTGAAGTCCCGCCGGGTTGGTGATTGTGATCTCTACCTGCATGAGAAAGGGTCTCCAGTGACTCGGATCAGTCGAAGCTTACCGAGACCGACCCCAGCCGATCGAAGGAGGCCCAGACCGTGTCCCCCGCATTGATCGGAAAAGCGGCATGGAGTGCGCCGGTGAGCACGAAACACCCCGCCGGCAACTCTTCGTCGTGCAGGGCCAGTTCATTCGCCAGCCAGGCCAGGGCGTTGAATGGACTCCCCATGCAGGCCGCTCCCGCTCCGGTTCCGGCCAGATCCCCGTTGTGGTAGACGGCCACCCCGCACCACCGCAGGTCGAAATCCACCGGCACCACCCGATCACTCAACACCGCCGCCCGGGAAGAGCCCAGATCGGCGATGGTGTCGACCAGCTTGATGCGCCAGTCCGCAACCCGGGAGTCCACCACCTCGATGGAGGCCACCGCACCCTCCACGGCCCGGGCCGCGGCCAGGGCGGTGACCCCCGGCCCCTGGAGGGTCTCCCCCAGCATCAGGGTGATCTCCGCCTCGGCCTTGGGGGCGATGGCGTTATCCAGTCCCACCCGCTCGCCGGAGTTGTGGGTCATGGTGGAGATCACCGGCCCGAAGTCGGGGGTGTCCACCCCCAGGAGCTTCTGCATGGGCTCGGACGTCAAGCCCAGCTTGTAGCCGATGACCTTCCCGCCCAACCAGTCGATGAGCCTGGACGCGAATAACCCTTGGATCCGGTGGGCGTCTGCGGCGTCCAGGGAGGGATCGGCGTCCGAGAGCGGCTCGATCGCCACCCCGGTCCGGTAGGACTCGAACAGGGTCTCCGCCCACTGCTCCGCCACTCTTGCGTCCTTCACAATTCGCAATACGATAGCTCCGGTAGCCTTGGGGCGGTGACCCGTATGCTGCTTATACGTCATGCCCCGGTGCCCACCACCGGGAAGGTCCTCTACGGACGGCAGCCGGGACATCACATCACCGAGGAGGGACTGGCCGCCGCCCGGGAACTCGGCCGGCGACTCAGCAAGGTGGAAATCCAGGCTGTTTACTGCTCACCCATCGAGCGCACCAGGGAGACCGCCGCCCAGATCGCCGAGCCTCACGGCCACTCGCCGGTCGGCGAAGCAGGCCTGATGGAAGTGGACTACGGGGAGTGGACCGGCCAGGAACTGGCGAAACTCTACAAATTGCCCGAGTGGAAGACCGTGATCCGCCAGCCTTCCCGCATGCGCTTTCCGGGCGGGGAGTCGCTGGCGGAAGCACAACTCAGAGGAGTGCGGGTCTGCGAGGAACTGGTGGGACGTCACCCCGACGGGGCCATAGCGGTAGTCACCCACTCAGATATCATTCGCCTGGTGTTGGGGTTCTACCTGGGACAGCCGCTTGACTTCCTGTCCAGACTCACCGTCTCTCCCACCTCGGTGTCGGTGCTGGACATCTCCAAGAAAGGCGGGGTGACGGTCACCGCCATTAACACCAACGGGGATCCGAGCTCATGGCAATGAACAATCTCGGACCTGCCGAATGGTTCGTGGTGGGCGCCATCGGACCGCCGGGGAAGCGTCGCTTCTATTTCCAGGTGGTGGCCGACGGCAACCGGCACTCCCTGCTGGCCGAGAAGCAACAGGTGGAGGCCCTGGCCTCCCAGGGATGGCGCAGCCTGCAGCGGTCAGGCGTGGAGGTCGACGCCTCGGCGGTGGAATCCATACTCTCCTCCGACCTGGAGATCGACGACCCGGCCGGAACCGAGGACTTTCGGGTGGGAACCATCAACGTGGGAATCCGACCGTCAGGACTCATGAACATCTCCTTCGAATCGGACCGGGACGACCAGGGTCTGATGTTCATGGTCTCACCCGAGCAATTCCGGGCCATGGCGCTGGTAGCCCGCAGGCTGGTCAGGGCCGGACGCCCGATCTGCCCCTGGTGCCGACTGCCGCGGAACCCCGAAGGTCATGAGTGTCCCGCCCGCAACTGAGCACCGGACCGACCGGTTGATCATCACGGAACTGGTGGGGAGGTTCGCCTCCGCCTCCAACGCCACCTTCCTCGGAGAGGACCCCGAAGGCGTCCTGTGGGTCTACAAACCGGCGGCGGGAGTGCGTCACCTCTGGGACTTCGAGCCCGACTCGTTGGCCAACCGGGAGATCATGGCCTACGAGGTCAGCACCTGGATGGGACTCGATCTGATCCCCGAGACGGTCGAGGCCTCCGGTCCGCTGGGACCGGGCGCGGCGCAGCGTTACCTGGATCCCGACACCGAGTTCGACTATCGCGGGTGGTTCGAGAACCAACTAGATCCCCGGTTGTGGCCGGTGGCGGTCTTCGACCTGGTGGCCAACAACGCCGACCGCAAACTCGGCCATGTGCTGGTGGAGTCGGATACCGGACGGCTCTTCGCCATCGACCACGGGCTCACCTTCCACGCCCACCAGAAGCTACGCACCGTTCTGTGGTCCTTCGCCGGAGAGCCGATTCCCGATCCCCTGGTCGAGGCAATCGCCCGGCTACGGGAGTCCCTCGAAGGACAGATGGCCCTCCGGGCAGCAGAACTCCTCACCCCTCCGGAAGCAGACGCCCTCATCCGGCGCACCGAGGGCCTCCTCGCCGACCCCCGACACCCTCACCCTCCCGCCGGCCGCTCAGCCCTTCCCTGGCCCCTCTGGTAAGGATTCCCCTCACGCCCTCCTGGTAAGCCTAGGACAGACTTGGGGTACGGAATGTTCAGCCCCAGCCTCTGTCACAACTAGCGTCTAATCTATGCTCGAATGATGAGACATCCTGCCAACAAAGCCAGAATCGCGGTTGTCGACACCGAAACCACCGGCTTCTATCGTACTGATCGGATAGTGGAATTCGCGTGTGTGACAATCGTGGACGGTGAAATTGTGGAAGAGTATGAGACTCTTCTTCAGCCCAATCGGGATCCGGGTCCTGTAAACATTCACGGCATAACACCCTCGATGCTTGAGGCGGCACCCGAGTTCGACTCGGTGGCCGGAGACATCGCCGCTCGTTTAAATGGGGCGGTGCTCGTGGCTCATAAAATCAGCTTTGACCTAAGGATGCTGGCTCAAGAGATCAGGCGGGTCCCGACCATGATCTTCGATGCGGGAGTAGGAATTTGCACCTATCGCCTAACGAACCAA
This sequence comes from bacterium, assembly GCA_028819345.1. GTDB lineage: Bacteria > Actinomycetota > Acidimicrobiia > Spongiisociales > ZC4RG35 > Bin76. Next base: position 26,840 of record JAPPLW010000083.1, read on the forward strand.
AAGCTATCAGTAGCAGCGCAGCAGGCGGGTATTGGTCAGCCAGATCACACCGCTCTGGGCGACGCAAGGGTTTCAGCACAACTGTTGCTCACTCGATCAAGCCAATGGGCCGATGGAAACTTTTCTCCCGCAACTTGCCATTCGAACATTAACTCCACCGGTTTGACCGTTAGACGACCTGGTGCTCCACCCCGGAGAGGAGCGTTGAGCATGCTTGCACTCCGGACGGCTTGGCCTCGCACAACCACCGAGGCGGAGGTGTTGTACTTGGACACCCTCGACCGTTGCCTCGACGACGCTGAGCTAAGTCAAGAGGAGCAAGTTTGGCTGGACTCCACTGCAAGGGCGCTGCAGGTGAGTGAAAGGCATCGGGTTGATCTGCACCGGAGGTACTACGAGCGGCTGGTTAGACAGATCCTGGCCGACGGGGTAGTTACTAGAGAGGAGCGGGCCCTTCACGACAAGGTGGCTGCCGCATTGGCGATCGATGGTGATGAACGGCTCGGTGGAGAGACCGAGACCGATGAGAAGAAGGTTGTCAAGTTGACACCTGGAATGGCCGTTTGCTTTGGGAATTATAGCTAATAGTTGACGGGGTGGGGTTACAAGCATGTAAGCTTGA
>JAPPLW010000084.1 GCA_028819345.1 bacterium
CGAACATGGTTTCGATCAGCACACTGAGCGTATACAGCGAGGTGCCCGCCCCGAAAATGATTAGCAAGAGGGTGAATACCTGGTAGATCTCTCCCACCTGTCCCACCTCCCGGTAACCGACCGTCGAGATGGTGATCACAGTCTGGTAAAGGGCGTCGAGGGGATCGAGGCCCAGGACGGCGTAACCGCAGGTCCCCCCAATAATCACCAGGATGAGTACACCTAACCCGACCCGGAACCGTCGCCAAGGATCTCCTCCTTCTCCCTCGGTCACCCGCGAACGGGCCTTTAGCCTCATGCCACCAGAGAATAGGAACCTCGGCGGCCGGCGCGGCCACTCCCGGCAGGGACCGGCCGGTCCCCACACCCCTTAGACGACAATTCACCATCGTGGCGCCCGGCGGTTCATTCGCCGGTCCCGGAGGTTGTCAAAAAAACGAGCGCCCGCCGGTTGACTCTGTCACAAGGGCAGTTCACATTGAGGGGATACAAGCACCTACCCAGTCCGTCCCAGCGCCTTTCAGACTGTGCGTCGGAGGCAACCGGTACCAAATGCGGGGATCTATAGTGAGCGAAACGGAGAGAGGATGCACAACCAAACCATGACCACCACGAAGCTCAGGCACCCGCGCGTCGCGGTGACTTCACCCGACGAGCCAAGTTGATCGTGGATTCATCAACTAGGGCGATCACCCAGACGGAGAGCGACGGCTTGCCGCCTAAAGGCAAGGAAAGTCGCGCCATCGAGGTCGCTGCATCGGGTGTCCAGCCAAAACCGATGGAGCGGATCGCAAGATTCCAGGATTGGGTGGAGGCCACCGAGGACCAGATTAGAGAAGAGTTCCAACAAGGTACTGCCGACAACTGGCCCCAGGGTTAGTGGCGGGCGTTCCGGATTGGCCTCGGCGAGGCGCCGTTTACTGGGTTGCCCTACCGCCTCCCCGAGGTTCTGAACCTGGATACCACAGGCCAGCTCTGGTGGTTTCTAAGGACGCTGGTAACAGAGCGGGACGAACGGTGATTGTGGCACCTATCAGTAGAAGTTCTCGCTCGTACCCTGAGCATGTGGAGATTGGTGTTGGTGTAGTCGAAGGATTCGCGCTCTGTGGGGATTTGCACACGGTTAACAGGAGCCAACTGCGTGGTTTTCAAGGTCAGATCGACTCTCCCACTCAGTCACGGATCGACACTGCTCTGAGATCCGCTCTCGCGCTGGATTAAACCGAGGCTTCCACCCAGGGAACGAGGACCCAGGTAGGCCACCAACCTACAGGCCCCGCAGTAGCTCCCGTCTAATTCCGGCCACGTAGGTGATTGTCGGGTTGACCACCTGGGTGGCACGGGCTTCCAGAACCTGGCTGAGGAGCAGCAGGGCCTCCTCCGGCTCAATTCCGTAATCGGCGTGCAGCCAGCGGATTAACTCCCCGGCGGCGATCCGGAGGGCTCTTTCCGCAGGTCGGCCGGAGGCGACCGTCATTATTCGCTCCGGTGTAACAATCCGGGGCCAGGTCATTTCTTCGGGGCGGTCCATGAGTTGGACGCGCAGGCGGATCACACCCGAGGTCTCGATGGCGGAGCCTCCTATCTCGCCGTCGCCCTGGAGTGCGTGCACGTCGCCGATGTGCAGGAGAGCGCCGGGGACGTTGACGACCAGGCGCACCTTGGCGCCCGGGGCTACTTCCTGCACATCCATGTTCCCTCCCCACTCCCCCACTCGGAGGTTCGACTGCGCCTCGTGAGCGGGGGCAACGCCGACCATCCCCACCATGGGCTGGACGGGGATCGCCAGTTTCTCGTCCCAGATGACATGGCCGTCCCGGACCGGGACCACCCGGGCGGTGGGCAGGTTGGAGGTGGTGACCGGCGTCCTGGGAAAGAGCAGGTTGTCGCCTGCGAACATCGTGTATCCGACCGGGGCCAATTCCAGGGCCTCGATAGAGACCTCCACCGCCATCCCGGGCTCTGCGCCCCTCACCCAGACGGCGCCCGAGGAGGGGTTGCCCCGCTCCACCGCGTAGGGCTCGTGTCTCAACCACTCCTCCCGGAGGTCGGGGGGCACCACCTGCAGGTCGGGGCCCCGGCTCATGTGGGAGGCCACCTCGAATGTCTCGCCCGGGTCCACCCACAGCGTCGGCGGGTTGTGGGGGCTGGTCTCGTAGTAGAGGGGTGAAGGCCCCTGGCGCTGGATCACTTCCGGAGTCCCTTCAGGATCTCGTGGCGGACCGCGGCCACGTAGGTGATTGTGGGGTTGACCACCTGGGTGGCCCGCGCTTCCACGACCTGGCCGAGCAGCAGGACGCCCTCCTCGGGCGGGAGGCCGTAATCGGCATGGAGCCATCGGACCAACTCGGCGGCGGCGATCCGGAAGGCCCTCTCGGCGGGGCGACCGGACCCCACCGTCATTATTCGCTCCGGTGTGACGATCCGCGGCCAGGTCATCTCGGCCGGGCGGTCCGTCAGTTCGATCCGGA
>JAPPLW010000108.1:0-7804 GCA_028819345.1 bacterium
ATCTGGACCCACCTCCAACCACCCAAACCCACCCAAACTTGACATAGGAGCTCACTCTCCATCAGGTGCGGCAAACCAGCCCAGGCCATGCCCCGCCGTCCGTAACGGGCCAGCCTCCCTGTTTTTCCCCCTGGGACGACGACTCATGCGGACGGGAGGTACGGGTCCGACGGATTGACAGATGGGTTGAAGATCGACTCCACCACCTCACCCCCCACTGAACTCCTAAGGTTCCGAGTCTTCCCCTTGCCCGTTGTCCCCTCTCTTGTTGCATAGTTGCCGGCCGAAGCGTCCCAAGTCCCCTATCCGTTCGCACTCTTGGCTGTCGCGCATCCGGCTCCGGCCTGGGCCCCACTCCAGCAAGGCGCTTCGGCTGAAGCCGGTGAGACATCCCATGCAAAGGTGATGCCTCTCGTCGTTGCCGACGATCCAACGCCGCACACCGCAGTTGTTACAGAATGCCCGCCAGATGGTAGGGAAAGAACCCAAGATGCGTAGTCGATAGCGCCAACTGAAGGGCCGACGCCACCAGGCTCGTAGGACACGCAGAAGACAATAGTCAAGCATGGCACGTCGACGTTACAGCCGCACGACAAGATCTCGGCTATGCATTTGGGGAAGGGAGAATGTTCGAAAGCCTGTTCGATTCTCTCTATCGCCCCTGTCCAGTCGGAGGGATCTGGGTGTGTTGCTGTTCTTTCGACGGGGCTGCTACGTGCAGTTCCAGGGGGGTGTCCTTGCGGAGGTAGAGCGGGTGTGGGGGGTGGCCGCCTTTGGTGGGTTTGCCAAGGCGGTACACCTCTTGGTCGGCAGTCAGAAGTGCGAGCACTTGTCTGACGCGCTTGTCTGCGTCGGGAATTGGAGGGGGGACTCCCCAGGCCGCTACAACGAGGTCTGCTTGTGATACCTCGGTACGGATGGTGTTGTCGTTGTCGGGTCCGATGGGATCATCAAATGAGGCAAGGGCCTTTGGGTCGGTTGAGCGGACACCGTATAGGTTGACTACGGACAGGTGATCATAGCCCTCTCGCTTTGCGAAGTTAACAACTCTGCGGATGGTGGGGTCGTCTTCGGTTTCGTCAGCAGTGGAAGGGTTTAGCAGACAGAACAGAACAGTGCGCGGAACACCAGACGAGGACGGCACCCGTAGACAGCGCGTTAGGACATAGCGGTACTCGGGCTGCGTTTGAGAAACCAACTTAATTGCCGTTCCTAGTCGAGCCGGGAACCTAGGCGGGGAAAACCCGACGGGGTATTCGTCGAATAGTCGCCCTCGGGTTCGTGGGCCATCACCCCACAGGGATCGGTGACGACCATCCTCCTAGAGAATGGGTCTGTTGGCCCATGGTCTGTTAGTCACGCTGCAAATCTATCAACATTTCGGCGGAAGCCACAGACCGTTTCAGAAGTGTGTGTACCTCCTCAATGTGCTCATACGGCGTTTTTGCCTGTTGCATCAGCAACGTGCTCAAGTTGGCTACCGCCCTCATGGCGCTGGCTGTGGGCATCATTTGAAGTCTGTTCATCCGGTTCTGATAGTCGTCTTGTGTCTGAAGTATCCAGTCGAATACCACGTTCGGGTGAGTCAAATCGTTGGCTCCCGTCGGTGCCATATGCGGTCAACTCTTCTCGAACGAGTTGCGCCAGTGCCTCGGCTACCTCAACATCGCTACGACCAACATCCTGACCCTTTGAGGATCCCTAGCAGGATGGTGTCGTTCAGCCGCACCTGGTTGGCTCCGCTAACCGAAGGCTCTTGGAAAAAATCGGTCATGTGCATCGGGGCTCCGGCAAATAGGGGGTTGTTCGTCCTTTCATTACGCAACCGGGACTCTTGCGTAGTGTTTCCAGTTGGCGCCTGCTCCGATAAAGCGCAGGATGGTGAGGGTGCTGTCGTTGAATGCGACAACCCACACCTCGTCAATGCCCCGAAATTCGATCTCGCTGAAGTCGGGGGCGTGATCCTCGAAAGCGAAGGCATCTCCCTGTAGCTGGGTGGCTGCTTCGGTGTCATCGAGCACTATCGCGAGCCACTTCTCCTTTTCCGTTTCTCCCCACTGATTCTTGGCGAGCTTGGTGTCGATTCTGGCTTGGATGGCCGTTTTGAGGTCGGACACATCCACCACATTGCGGAGGTTGAAAGTCAGAGGTGCTACCGATACCCGGATGCTTCCCGCTGATCCCTCGGATGGCTGGCTTGTCACTTCGAACACCGTGAGGGGTGCGCTGTTTCTGACCAGAGATCTGAGGTGCGGGGGCCAGTTGTCGGCTATTGCCTGCTCGCACGCCTCGGCAATGCGAGCGGTTTCGTCAATGTCCTCCCTCTCAACATGTATAAGGGCGTTGACCATCATCCGTGCGATTCTCTTGAGCGAGAGGACATCCACGGCATCGTATGAGCCGATGAAGCGGCTGTCGATGAGTCGGATATCCCAGTCCCGTCTCAACTCCTTGCATTGCCGCTTTGGAGCCCCCCTGCTCAACGCTCGCTTTCTGCCATCGGTGTGCATGGTGACCTCGACGATGGCATCGTTGGCATTGCTTCTTTCGGGGAAGTCAACGGCCAGATCCGGCGACCCTTCTGTGTCGGGGATCTTCCGCACTCTTGCATCGGTGCATGTTCTCCGTATCGCCAGAGCGGCCAACTCTTCGTCCGATCTGGCCCCTCGGCATTCGCTGTCGACCAGCTTGCCACTGTGGGGGGCCCGATGCCACCCTACCGTCCCGCCGTCGTCCGGTTGGCCGCACACCCAGGTCGGGCAGTGAGTCAGCCCGATGTCTATTCCGTACTCCAGGAGGTCGGCTTCTTCTGTCCACCGATAGCCGGTGCTGATCGTAAGGTGCCCGTGATCCCAGTCTCCACCGAGCACGTTTGATCCAATCGCGGCTAGCTGGGAGACTGCGGCAAGAGCCATTTCGTTGACTCTCTCGGGAATGCGTTCCGCCATTCCAACGGGGATGTCGGAGGTGCTCTGTGTCTGCTCAGCCGTGCTGCCAGGTTCTGTGGGTGGCTTGCTCATCCCCAAAACGGTACATTCTTGGTCGCTCTCCAGATCCACGGTTTCACCTTCCGAGGATGATCGTGCCGGAGCGGCCGGTGCCCGCGCTCGTTCATGCTGCCTGCATCAGGGATGGACTCCCCATACCCGAAAGGATGCTGGGCCGGTGCCATCCCTCTCCGGTCACAGTTTCCTTTGCCTGGTCGCCTCGGGACCGTGACCCATTCCGGGCTTCCTCGGCCATGCGCCGCGAGATCAGACAGCCGTTCGGCTGATTCCCATTATTTGTGGCGATAAGTTGCAGGGGATACCCGCCGGTCGCTCTTTCCGCAGTGACACAGGAGTTACTGGGGCTGCGTTGCACTCCCCGACAGGGGTGTTCCCGACCACACCGCAATCCGATACCGCCAGCAGCAGTGTTGCATAACCCTTCCGCTAATGGTATATTAACGCCATTACTGTGGATATGGCGTTATTGGGGGTGGCTGACGTAGCGGCCAAAATAGGCGTCAGTCGCCGACGGGTTCGGCAGATGCTCGCCAGCGGCGCGATCGCAGGCCAGCGCGTGGGGAACACATGGGTGATCAACCCCAAGGCACTGGATGTTTTGAGGCAGCGGCGTCTCGGCAGTGGCAGGCCATGGAAGCCGGAGTCGGCATGGGCGCTGCTGGCGGTTGCCTCCGGGCGCGATGTCGCCCTGTCTCCCTCTCAGCGCTCCCGGACCCGCCATCGCCTCGAGGCGGGTCTGGACAGCCACCTGGCGCAACTGACGGCGCGCTGTGCCATCCGTTCCTGCTACGCTCACCCCTCCACCCTCCCCATCCTGGCGGCCGAGCCGGACATTGTCACCTCAGGGGTAAGCGCAGCGGCTCGCTACCGCCTCGACATAGTGGCCGTTTACCAATTCGAGGGTTACATCCCGGAATCCGCGCTGCCCGCCCTCATCGAAAAGTTCGCCTTGGAAGAAGGCGCCGCACGGCCAAACGCCACCCTGAGAGTCGTGGCCGATCAACTGTGGCCCTTCGGCCCCGACGAAGATGTCGCGCCACCCGCGGTAGTGGCCGTTGACCTGCTCGAATCCGGCGATGCCCGGACTCGGCGCGCCGGCGCCCAACTGCTGCGGGAGCTACGGCCCGCTGGCCGATAGTAGACCGGGAACCCGTCCGGTTGCCAGCCCTCCCGACTACAAGGTAGGGCTGCGCCCTCACCCTGCCGTCCGCTACGAGGATGCGTTGGGAACCGGCGTCTTTGCCCAGTACGCCGCCCATCGAGGTCCATCAAGGACCGAATGCCGCTTTCCACGGCATCAAGGGTTTTCCGGCGGCATCCCGCACAAACCGGCTGTTCCAAGCGAAAGCCGAACCGCTGCGCATCGCCGAGGCTGCTGCTCGCAGTGCTATGCGCGGAGAACTGTCGGCACATAGAAGGGACAATCGAAGTAGCGGCAGGTGCGCCTTTCGATGCCGGTGCCCGTCTCTGCGCATTCGTTGCACAGGACGACTTCTCGGCAGGTAGAGGGCCCCAGTGGGGTAGCGTGCCAGAACCGCCGTTGGGTGGCGGGAACGGGCTTGTCTCCGATCCACGGACACAGTTCGCACCAGGCATTTTCCTCGCCGCAGCGCCCAGGGTCGTCCAGCGGGTCCTTGTTCCACTCTCCCACTAATTGCCACGACCGCTGACACGTCCTCGGCGACCATGCCGACGACCTTGTGGCGGCGCGGTGACACCGCGCATGTCAAAACCGACAGCAGGAGAAGTCCCACCCACAAGCCGAACCACCAAGCCGCGAAGTGCCACCACGCAGGGTCCCCGGCGATGTAGACATACCCCGTCCTGCCAGCACCATGACGCTCCACAGGACCCACATAGTGAGCAGGACGCCGTGAATCATCCGCGCCCGGCTTTGCTCTGCCGAGACAGACACGAGTCGCAGCGTTGCGAGCATCCGCGGATCTCGCTCATGTCGGCCTGCGCGGTTGTAGTGTGGAACCGTTCGGGTTTCGGTCTGCTGCCCGGGGTCGCCGGAACCGGCCGCGACCGCTAGCGTCTGCTTCCTTCTATAGAGGCACCTCGGCGAGGTTCCCACTCCTACCGATCCTTCTAGGTCTTTGTAGAAGGAGCAGGATCGGCGGAACCTCCGCCGGGGAATCTCGGACTGGGAGGTGCCGTGTGAGGCGCTGAGATGGCCCCAAGCGACTTCGAGGAACCCGGACGGGTCTGGGACGCACATCCCCCGGTCAGATGTCGACCTGTGCCAGGAACAGGCAACGATCGTGCGAAGCTGCAGGTGGCGAGAGTCGATGTCATCATGTTCGCTCAGTAGGTGATCGTTGATTGCCAGTCGGCGTAGTCGATCAGCCTTACCAGATACGAGGTTCCCGAGTGGAGCGTTTCCCACGACTCTTGTGTGGGTCCTCCGCTATTGGTTTCGAACCGTACTTGTAGCTGCCACGCGTACACCATGGGATGGGCCAAGTAGAAGGGGCAGTCGTCCTCAGGGTTGGTGGTGGTCATCGGGCAGTCGCCCGGGGAGGCGGACACATGGGAGTGTCCGTTGCGGAGAATGTCTTGCTGGGTTGTTGACAGGTTGTTCCACCTGGTCACGAACGATGGGACGACCCTGCCGATCAGCAGACGGTCGGCGGCGTTCCATATGTAGAGTTCCCTCCACACCGACCGTATGTCTGCCGATTCCCACACGCACCCTCCTCCGTCGGTGACCAGGGAGGGAGCGGTGGGGAACACCGGCCATATTTGGGGTTCGGCCGCTCCGGGCGAGTTCATCTTGTCGGAGGTGACGAACAGGCTGTTGGTCCCTCCTCCCTGCGGAATGGGGGTACCCGCCCGGGCGGTGGAGGAGTAATCAAAGTCGGAGTCCCATCCGTAGGCGGCTTTCACCCCGTCCAGCTGGGTTTGGGGTATGGCGCCGCACGTGAGCCCTGCAGTGGTGGTGGTCACCAGTGAAGTGGTGGAGGTCAAGGTCGTAGTGGTGGTCGTAGTCGTCGTTGTTGTGGTGGTTGTGACGGGGCAGGGATATTTGACTCTCCAGAAATGGTCGTTGCGGTTGGAGAGATGTCTCAAGTAGGACACATACTGGGTCGGGTGGCACGGAGGGTCGGGGTCGTGCTCGTGACAAGCGTCGGGGATCCTGTGAAAGTGCTGACCTGAGGGGCATGTCGGCGGGTTCGGGGGAAGAGGCGTGTTGGTGCCGCACTGTGTGACAACGGCCGTTATGTGACCGTCCGTTTCGCCGGGGTCGTGAACCTCGTAGGTGTTCTCGTAACGGTTCGAACATGTCGGAGGGTCGTGGTGCAAGTGACAACTGCTCGTGTAATCGTTCCAATGCTCCCCAGCTGGACACCGCGGGTCCTGAGTAGTAGTTGTGGTAGGTGCCCTTGTGGTGGTCGTGGTGGGTGGGCAGGTACCTGTTGTCCATATTCCGTTCCAGCAATGTGTCCAAGTGACCGGGTTTTCGATTTCGCAGGTGTGGTGGCCGGAAAGCACCTGCCCGTCGGGGCAGGGAGGAGGAGTGAGGGAGTGGCAACCGTAACTGTCGTGCCGGTGCTCGCCATTCGGGCAGGGAGGCGGAGGCGGCGGACGCTCCAAGCTACAGGTGTGATGCCCGGAAAGCACCTGGCCTTGGGGGCAGGGAGGCGGGGTGTTGGCGTGGCAACCGTGACTGCCGTGGCGGTGCTCGCCATTCGGGCAGGGATTGACTACGGGTTCGTCTTCGCAGGTGTGGTGGCCGGATAGCACCTGGCCTTGGGGGCAGGGAGGCGGCGTCTCGGCGTGGCAACTGCCGCCGTCGTGCCGGTGCTGCCCGCCGGGGCATGGAGGTATGGTGGTGATGGTCGTTGTGGTGTCGCAGGTGTGGTGCCCGGTTTCCACTTGGCCTTGGGGGCATGGAGGCGGCATCTCGGAGTGGCAACCGCTACTGCCGTGCTTGTGCTGCCCTCTGGGGCAGACGGATATGGTGGTGATGGTGGTTGTGGTGTCGCAGGTGTGGTGCCCGGTTTCTACCTGGCCTTGGGGGCATGGAGGCGGCGTCTCGGAGTGGCAACCGCTCGTGCCGTGCCTGTGCTGTCCAGAGGAACAGTCGTCGATTTCGGTTCCGCAGGTGTTTGTCCCGGTCATCACCTGTCCTTGGGGGCATCTGCAACTATCGCCAACGCGTATCAGGTTGCCCGGGCAGGGTTGTACACACTGGCCATTCTCGGGGATGCCCGACAGGCAGACACAGGCTATCCCGCCGGGGCCGGGGCCCATTCCCGGAGGACAAGTGGTGGGGCCGAGCGTGATGTCCGTGGTGCTCTCGTCGTCATCTTCTTCGTCGTCGAGGCATTGGGCGCCCCAGCACACCCATATGTGCAACTGCTGAGCACCGGGCTCATTCGGGTTGTTCTCGTATCCGGCTTGCCCCTGACAATCTTGGCCCTGAAATTCACTGTTGCATGTGCCGGGGGGTATCACTACTGGCCGCTGGCTGGTGACGGGAGGCCGCGGAGGCCGCGTGGTGGTGGGCCGCGTCGTTGGGGGGCGGAAGGTGCCGAAGGTCGGTTGGGTGGGCAGATCGTAGGTGGGCCGCGGCCGTGTCGTGGCAGGCCGTGTCGTGGCTGGCGACGTGGTGGCGGTCTCAGCGGGGTGGGTGACCGGGGGCCGCGTAGTGGGCGGGCGGGTAGGGGCGAGGGTCGGTTGGGTGGCCGGGGGCCCACCAGTGGGCCGCGGCCGCGGGGGGGGGGGGGGGGGGCGCGGGGTGGGGGGGGGGTTGGGGGGCCGGGGGGTGGGTTATGCGGGTTTTGGGTTGG
>JAPPLW010000108.1:7814-26320 GCA_028819345.1 bacterium
GGGGGGGTTGGGGGGGGGGTTTTTGGGGGGGGGGTGGGTGCGGGGGTTTGGGGGGTTGGGGGGGCGGGGGCCCCAGCTGTGGGCGGGGCCCGCGGCCGCGTGGTTGGAGGCCGCGTGGTGCCGTGCTGATGGGGCGCCAGGTCGTTGCATTCGCCTGTTAGGGGGTTCCACCCTGACTGGCAGTGAGCGGTGGCCTGCGAGTTGCCGATGATCACAAGCAGAGCAGATAGCACCAACACCGCCAAGGATGACCATAGGACGGTCCTGGCGGTGCGGCGGCGTATCTGCTCTGCGGTCACGAGGGCGGCACCCCCACATATTCAGTGTTCTGCCGAGGAGCACCTCCGTCATGGACGGGGGTTTCGGGTGCCCGCGCCCTGGGGTCGTTGTAGTAGTTGGGATGCTTGGGAGAGTGGATGTCCTCGTCATAGATGTCGGAATCGGGAAAGTGCGGTGTCGGGTCGTCAGGGCACAGGAACCGGGGTTGCTCAAATGTGATTTGTATCTGGGCATAGCGGCAGAACGAGCGGTAGGAGACCCTCCAAGTGCCATCAGCCGCGCGCACCATCAACGCCGATTCCCAGAAACGGGTGTTGCTAAGGTCGAACTCCCCCAACAGGCGTTCTGGCTCAATGTCGTACCCCTGTTCAACACCGAGGGTGTAAAGGCGTATACCTCCCTGTCGCTCTTCCTCGGTCATTTCCCGGTTGGCCCACACCAGTTGGTATTCGAGGTAGATCATCGAGGCACCCGGCCAGTATCCCGCCCAGTGCATGTTCTGCACATTTACGGTGATGCGAGAACGTCCCTCCTCATCCAACCATGTGCCTACGAAGGGATTGATCTCGTCTTGGTTGTCGAACCGGACAAAGAGGTCGGTGAGCACATGTCCGTCGCGAATAGCTCTTTGTCGCAACTCCGAAGGACTGGTCCACGCGTACCGCAGGGCCGTGTCTATCGCGTCGAGGGTGCATTGGTCCTTCACGGGAGCGCCGTTGGCTGTCCAGAGTTGTTCCACGGGTGGGCAGTCCCGCCCCAACGCCTCGGCCGTGTCGGGCCAGCGGGGTTCGGCAAACGATGTGGTGGGTTTAATGGGCGGACCGGCGGGTATCGCCACACCCTCGCCCGCATCCGTGGAGTCGCCCGGTGTGTAAACGATGGTGTCGGCTCTCCACAGCGGGTCTTCGAAGAAAACCGTGAGGGTGCGTATCTCACCCACCGGGTAGTAGCCGGTGATGACCACCTCGGTGGGATGTTCGGCCCATCGCAGGTCGTAGCGGACCGGGTGGTAGATGGTGTTCGGGGGTTCCAGTTTGGAGCGGGCGATGTTCAGCGCGTCTCCCAACAGCTCTATTTCCGTCTCGACATCGCCGTAGGGGTCGTTGAACCAATAGAACGAGTAAAAGACCTTCTCCCTGAACCCGGAACCCTCGCCCCTCTTTGACCACCTGTCTGCTCCGACCGACTCGGGATCGATCAGAGACAACGCTTCCTCGTCGAGGCCGTGTCGCCAAAACTCGGCCACCACCCTCACCGGTTCCCCGTCCGCCGCTTCGACACCGGTTCGGGCGCAGGTCGACGCGTCGGCATCCCAGACGCCGCCCGAGGCCTCGCATTCTCTTTGAGTGCTCGCATCCTGTGTTGCGGGTTTCCCATCCTCGGGTGTGTCTTCGGGTACGTGCAGGCACCCGCCTCCCTCTATGGGCGCGAAACCCTCGGGGCACTCTTCCGTCGGGGTCGTTGTGGTGGTCTCCGGTTCGGACGGGACCGTCACGGTTTCGTCTTCAGAGGCGGTGGGGGGTTCCTCCCGGGAAGCGGTGGTCGGAGGCGCCTCGGTTTTGACCGCGGGTCGTTCGATCACCACCGCTTCCTCCGGTGCGGTTGTATCCGTGGGGGCGGGGTCGCCGCCGCATGCGGCGGCCAGCATGACCAGTGCTGCTAGTGCGGTTTTCCATTGTCGCATTGTTTGACCCTTTCCTCGTAGCTTTTTTGTACAGTAACACCCCGCCGGAACGTATTTCACCGTTAGTGACAGTTTTTTCAGACAGCTGTTTGTGGTCTATTTGCAAGGATCATCGAACGGTAAATAGGGGTGTTTACGCTAGGTGTTTTGGGTTCCTGTAGGTCCTGTACGCTGGGCCGCCAGTCAACAGACTGTAGCTGTTGACCAGTACAGAAAGACTGTTTATAGGCAGCGCCACGCTTTATTGAGCTTGCCAGCAGCCCTTCTGTCCTGACGAAGTTGCGGTGCCACAAATCGCTATCTACAGAGGTAAGAAACGGGTTACTATAGCAACCAGCAGGAAAACAACAGCCCCAATCGGTAGGCCCATCGGCAGCAGCTGCCCCAGAGGGGCGCGGACATGTTCGCATCGACAGGGAACCGCCAACCCGGCGGCCTTTCGACGGCAACCCGGCCAATCCCAGGCGGTACGGCCCCCTGAGGGCATGCCCCATAAACGGGTCGCCTCACCGGGTGGGAGCGGAACAAAGCCCCCCCTCCTACATGTGGTCTACTTCGGGTTTTGCCGTGGACATCACCCCTTTCGATCCTGGGGCGGGCCGGCGAGCGTCGCGGGTTCTCAGGAATACTCCTATAGCAACCCGTTGTCACCCATAACTGGCACCGGTGGCCAACCTGCGGACGTTGGGCGAAAGCCGTGATCCCGCTTGGCCCTCCCCAAAAATGCGGACGGTAACCGCTTACCAGGCAACAAAACGGCCAGGTCATAGCCCGGGGCAGTGCCGGCGGGAGAGGCGCAATCCGGACAGCCGCCCCGACACAAGTGCGGGCAAAGGGGAGAGAGCGCTCTCGTAGCTGTTCAGCTACCCTACCCACCCACCTGATTCGCGGGGGAGGCTCCAAGGAACCGTTCCGGCACCTGGGGGCCTTACCAAGGAGGGGATCCGAGGCTTCTCCTCTTATCATGCCGGATCCGCCCGTCTGGGGGGTCCGAAGCCGTTTTGTGTACAAAAATGGGGTTTCGGCGCGCGGGAATCGGCTAGTTCAGCACGGTTTCGGGGGGTTTTCAGCGCGCTCGGGGGTGTTTTCGGCGCCCAAACAGGTGGTTCCCGGCGCCGGATCCGGTCCGTTTCGGGCGCGCAGCGAGTTACTACGCGTGTAGCAACTCGCCAGGGGCAGCGATCTCTAAGGACACGGCGCGGGTCGAGCCCCTCCCCAACGCCCTGAAGGCGTTCACCCCTGACTGCCTTGGACAAGGACCATCGGGGGAAGGCATCCGATGTCTGGTGTCCGCATCCCCCGGGCGGCGAGCAAGAGTCCAATCCCTCGGGTTTCTACCTATCGAGACCACACGTGTTACATGTAACAGGTCCGTTTGTCCTGGGTGAAACAAAACCCTACGCGAGGAACCGCCCGCCAAACAGCACCAAAGTTGTGTAACAGACCAGTTCCGGTCCCGGGCCTGTTACCCCCTTCGAAGGTAACTCCCCTTGCCACCGAGATGGCAACCAGACCGCGTCTCCTAACGGCCGGATCCCTCAGAAGGGGTGTGGCCGCTTTGTTTCATCGGAAGGGAACACCACCCTTACGCCTGTGGGTAGCAACCGGCCGACCCGGTGCCATCCCTTTGGGCGCTGCGGCCCTCGAGGGCATCCCCAATGGCGGTCACCTCATCTGCAGGAGCGGCGGAGAGGCCCCCAAGGACCAGGCGGACTTTTTCGAAGTGGCGTTCGTGCTCTCGCTGCCTCCGGACACAAGTCCCGGGAACTGTGCGTCGTAAGCGGTATCGGCTACCGCCTGATCGGTTGAAATGAACGACGACTCGACACTGAGCGACGCCTTGGCTGATCTGCCTAGACTCCGCCAAATACCCATGTCGAAGGCATTCGATCCTATTGCTTACGTCATCCAAGCGGGACGCGAGCTTGTCGCAGCCTTCGAAGCCGGATCATTCGCTACCACTCCTGCTCAGGTCGGTTCCGCCCGTGAAGTGCCTGCGAGGAAGAAGTTTATGCAGTTGCTCCCGCGAGGAGTCGGCGTGGGGTCTGGATTCGTGATCGACAGCTTTGGCGCCACGAGCAGACAGATGGATGTGGTTCTTTACGAAAGAGAGATTTGTCCCGTGTTCGCCATCAACGAGGACCCGGCATCGACTTACTATCCATGCGAAGGGGTAATTGCCGTGGGCGAGATCAAGAGCGTTCTTGATTCGAATGCCCTGATCGACACATTCGAAAAGATTGACAGTGTCAAGAAACTGCGGAGATTCGCGCGCGCCACTCCGGGTGGACCACCCGGAGTGGGGGACTACGTTGCCTACCGAAAATACGGCTCCCTCAGTGGCATTGCAACCCCAAAGCCTGGTGACTACGACCAGACAGGGAATCCGAGGGACCAGATTTACGGGTTTTCCCTCGCGGGTCGCGTCGCGCTCTCCGCTGAGACCCTTTGCGACAAGTTCTTGCAGCTAGCTCTTGACACTGGCTATGAGTTGAGCCCGAACCTGGTAGCGGCATTGGACGGGACCGTCGTGTGTCCACTGTCCATTCCCACCGACCTCCACAACCCTTCTATCGTAAACTCGATACAGCAAGCCAACAGTATCTACTCGGTGGTCCACCCGGACCGTAGCTTCTCGTTTCTGTTGGCAAAGCTACAGGAGGCGTTTTCCTTCGGGAGGACTGTCGAAGCCGTTGCCTTTGGACGTTACTTCGCCAAGGAGGGTGTTCTGACGCTACCTCCTGATGGCACCACCAAGTGGTTGCCTTGATTGGACTGATGCTCTTTAGGATGTCCTGAGCACACGTAGCGGGACCCGACACACTGTTGGCAGGGAGAAGCGATCTCATGGCTGTTCAGCTTCCCCCACCTACCACTATCGCCTCTCCCTCGGAAGGTTGCAGCCGAGTTGATGTTTGGAGTGGGGGCCGGGGTGGGATGTACGAATCCCCGCATTGCGTTCTTGGGATGTCACGTGCGGACATATCCATCGCTACCTGCGGGGCATTGTGGGGGTCACTTGAGATAATGTGCCCGACCCGCCCCGGTGTCCTTCTTTACGTGTTGCAGTCTGCGTCTCCGATCTGGACGTCTATCTGTGTGCCTCGCTTGGGCGACTCGCTCGTCACGGAGAAGAAGAGTTGCAACCTTGCTGACGCGTTCGGCCCCGGTCTGGGCGAGTACGACGACCAAGGGTTATTGAAGACCATCGTCTGACCAGGAAGTAAACGCCGGGGCAGTTTGTGATCGAACGCCGCGTTGACCGGCTGTTCTCGGCCCAGATCATCCAGATCTATCTGCCCGCCCGAACCGAACTGTGCTCCGGGAAGGGTCTCGACTTCGTGGAGGATCACAGGGGTGGAACCCTTAACGGTGATCTCCAGCCATGCCCGCAACTGTGGTCCCGGTTCGTCTCCGGTGTGGTGCTCCTGGTGGTGCATCCTGGCATTGAAACGCACGGGCAACGCTGCGTCCTGCAACTCTGCTGACACTTTCGCCCAGTGCGTTGCCTGTTCCGCCCAGTGTGTTGCCCTCCTGGCCTGATGCCACGCGAGAAACCCCAAGACCAAAGCGAGTAGGTTCCCTCCGCCCACAATGAACTCTGTCCATGACCCGACAACCATCCCCAACAGACCTTAACTAGGAATAGCCCGTAGGGACAATTTCGCTGATGGGCGGATAGGTTTTGTGAAGTGTCCCTCGGCACAACAGTCCGGATCTACGAGGTCCATGCACAGGACGCGACCGCAGCATTTCACTTATCCGTACGGGTTTCTCCCTCGCAGCCTTCGCAAGGATTGGGATGCGGCTCGTTGTGAACAGTCATACTGTTCTCACGGCCCCATCAGGCACAGGCCGGCGACAGTTGCTATCGCTATCGCGGCGAAGAATCATAGAGGGGCCAGAAGGGCCTTCCTTATCATGCTGTACCCTCCGGGATGGCCACCCATTCGGGACTGGCGATCCTCCAAAACAGTGGTGCTTCAGTATCGGACAGGCCGCGGGGGAACTCCGCCTGTTCCTCTCAGGATCAGTCCACTAGGTAGCTCCGCAGGGCGGCCCCGCGCAACTTGTCCAGGGCTTCGGGAGAATAGTCGTTGCCGACATCGTTGGGCATCGCCCCGTCAACATTGCAGTTCCTGCAGAAAGCACGTAGTTGCGGGTTCGTCGTCGTAGATGTCAACCAGCGCGGCGGTTTGCAGACCGATCAACCTCCGACTTGGTCGGGAGCGAGAACCCACCGGACCTCGATTAGAGAAGCGCTTCTGGTCTTGTGGTTGGCGGAGGTTGCGCCGCTTTCTGCCGCTCCCGCCCGGATCCGCCAAATTCCGGGGGTTCTGGGTCGTTTTGTGTACAGAAATCGGGGTTTCCGGCACGGTGTCGGCCCTTTCCGGCGCCTTTTTGGGGGTTTCCGGCGCGGTCTGGGAGGTGTTCCGGCTCCGAAGACGGGCGGTTCCGAGCGCGGTCGGGGCCGTTCCGGCGCGCGGGAGCGATTGCTACACGCGTGTAACAAACTATCTCGGGGCTGGTCGCTCCTGACAGAAACAAAAGCTGCTCCACCCAACCCGCCGCGGGGTGGCGTCCGTGCCGGGTGGCGATCGTCTCGGCCGTGCCGTCAGAGGCGAGTTGTACAGGGTGCTGGACTGCTCGGTGTTCGAGGTCCTCGACAGGTGGGAAGGATTCGACGCTTCGAAGCCGGACACTTCTCCCTACCGCCGCAGACTTGTGATGATGCTGAGTCCGTCAGTTGATGCGTGGATCTACGAAGGGAACCACCCCCCTCATGAACGGATAGAACATCCCGGACACAGGGACTGGCGAGAAGTTCTAGCAGTTGGAACGCCGATCAACACGCCTTCTTGACCGGACACAACTCGCAATGCGTGTGGGAAGGTCGCCCACGGGGATGGGATGGGGCCCCTGGACACCCAACCAACAGGTGAACGCCGCCGCGCCGCCGTTCGGGGTTTGTGGCGACCCGGACGATGATGCGGTGTTCGACGGCTGGCGTGTTGTTCCTTCGGAACATCAACGCTCCCGGGTGTCGGGTGGCGGGTCGGTCTGGGGGGCCAGTTGGCGAGCGATCTCAGCCCTTGTCGCGTCGAGGCGCCACCGAGCGGCCACTACCCGGCAGATCGCCCACACACAGACCGCGATCCCGACGACAGGTATGGCTATGTCCAGCATCAACCGGCCGTCTGGCAGTTGGCATGCCCGGGACCTAGGTTCGTGTATTGCATCACTATCCGCTACCCGCGATGTTTGCGGAGGTACCGTTCTCTTCCCGGTGAATACCGGAATATCGGGAACCGGAGTATCCCGATACACTGCTCACAGGTGACTTCAGTTTCGGAGTCAGTGACCTGAGCAGGTTTGCGGCGACCGCACAGAGCAGCGGTCATTTCTGGGATCTGGTAATGGACAAGCGGACCGTGACGGGTCCGGGTTGACGGTTGTCTTCGTTCACGCCGAGGACGCTCATCGGCGGGTTCCTGACGAGTCTCGGACCCTAGGGGGTTGGCCGTCCTGAAGCCATCGAGACCGTGCTGCTCGAACTTGCGGTCCATGTACTCGGCGCACTCTTGGCAAAGGTCCATTGGTTCGGGTTCGCCTCCATCGGGGGTCCTAGGCCAGTAGAACTGTTGGGTAGCGAGAGAGCATTTATCTTCCAAGGCCAGGCACAGTACGCACCAGGTGTGGTTCCCGAAGTGGCGCTCGGCGCAACTGCGGGGATCTGCGCAGTCGGCGCACAGCACTGTCCCGCAACACTCGACATAGGTGGCGGTGTCTGTTCCGCACTGGCCGCAGGTTCTCACAGTGGTCATTCGCATGCCCTGCCTAGTTGGGGCGCCGGGGCCTCACAGTCAAGGTGTGGCCGTTGATTAAACACCGGGACCCGGCATGAAGGGTGCTGGTCTCGTATTCCATGGGGAACTGCCGAGCGTGCCCGAGGGTGAATGTCGCGGCTCTGGAAGGATGCCGACGGGCTGGTGCTCTTTCGAGTTTCGTGTCTGTCCGGTGAGGGGGCGGCCCTGCTCGGGGGATCGGCCGAAGCTGTTCGGGGGATCACCAGCAGGGATTGTCAGAACCGAGGCGGCGAGCCGTTCCACGCCGTGACGGCCGATCAAGCCTGGTTCTTGCGACACGGTCCCGGGAATATAGCCTGGCACGACCGGGTGCCGGACGGCATTGCCGTCCGCGGTCTTGGGACAGGGTCACTCCGCGGACGCGACGATGTTGGAGGACACCGTACCGGATTCGTCGGTGTGTTGTGGTTGAGGTTGGCTCTCTGACCTGCGGTACTACCCCGTCAAAGCGAGCCGCGACCCAAGAGAGGGTGGACTATGCTTGATGTGCATGACCACTTCGGCGCAGACTGCCCAAACGGTGGACATGGACCACCTCGTTGTAGAGATGATCCGCCACGGTGCTGGCAATGTGTCCCGCCCGGATGGCATGGCGGATGGGGATTTTGTTCAGATCCAAAAGGTCGTACATGGTATGAGCGGTCTCTACCCAGAGTCCGCTATCACTCTGGTAAGAACGAAGAACGACCAGGACTTGGGCGGGAAGAACATGATCGAGCTTTTGGAAAGCGGCGATTACCAAGAAGCGTTCGACTACCTCGTTTTCGTAGCGGACTTCATTCCCGTCTAAGTAGCAGCCAGGGGAGGAGGCGATGCCCGGCCGCGGTTTCGGCCCCTATGCTGGCATGGGGTGGAGGCATGTCTTTGTGGTCATGCGAGACCGCTGTGGGTGCCCATGGCCGCAGCATTTCTCCGCGGAGTTCCCCAATCCGTATTGCTCCTGCGGTGCTCGGAAACGCGGGGGCCGGTTCAATCCCGAGGGGTTCCCAGTTCTCTATCTGTGTTTGACGCCGGAGTGCTCGGCGATGGAGTTTCTGAGTCACCCCCCGTATATCTTCCCACGCCATCTGTACAGATACGGCATCAACATCGAGAATGTCTTGGACCTGACCGGGAGCGAAGGAAGGTCTCTCGTGAGAACCAGCGAAACCGTGATCCGGGGACCGCGAGGAAGCGACACCCAATCTGTAGGCATGAGAGCGCACGGTTTGGGATACAACGCCATTCGGTCTTTCTCGGCCACCGGAGAGGGAGAGACGCTAACCGTGTTTCCCGACCGCGTAGTTTTGGATGTTGATGTCATAGTCCACGAAATGTTTGATGTGTGGCACAACTTGGAGGATGTTGAGAGAGTTGCTGTCAACTAGGAGCGGATGCTTTTCGCGCCCGACGGGCATGTGATATCGAGCGACGCTGAGGCATCACAGGACGCGCAGCCAATGCATGTCGGTAGTAGTTTGGTTTGACTCTCCGACCTGCGGCACAACCCTCAAAGCGAACCACTACCGATTTGAGCACGTTCACCCCCAAGGTGCAAGGTGCAGATTCCCTCCTGCACCTTGCACCTTGGGTGGATATCCGACCATCAAGAGAATCCCCGACTTTGCCGCCCGGATCCGCCCATTCTGGGGGTCCGAAGCCGTTTTGTGTACAAAACTGGCTGTCTCGAGCGCGGAATGGCCCGTCTCGGCGCCATTTTCTGGGTTCCCGGGCGCGCTGTGGGGGGTGTTTCGGCACCCAAAACTGGCGTTCCCGAGCACGATCCGGCCCATTTCAGCGCGCGATCCGGCCCTTCCGTCGCCCAGCAGGAGTTGCTACACGCGTGTAGTAACCCTTCGGCGGTCCCCAATCTCTATGGACCAGTTGGCATCGGCAGGAGTGTGGACTCTTAGTGATCGGCGATCCCGCGTGAATGCTCGGGTTGGGATGCCTCTGCCGGGTAGCCGGTGTGCTCAGGACACTCCACGTATTTGGCATGGCCGCTGCTACGCTTTCGACCTCATGAAAGCCAATCGCCAGCCGTTGCCTCCTGCCAAATTGGTCACGGGTAAATGGGTGCGTATCTCCCCTGAGTTGATGGATAGCCGTGTCAGGTCAGGGGCGTCGCCCCGGATTATCACACTCCGCGGCGATCATCACATCTCCAAGCCAGCTAGACGAGAGCGGACCCCACCGGCACACTAGTGGCAGGTGACGGTGGCGAGCACCGTCGGCGAGCCTGCAAAGGACCAGTTGTATTTGCCGATCTCGGAGCGTATGAGGGGCCTTGCCGAATTCGGCCCTTGGGGATAGACGTTTCGGGCCTCTAAGGTAGACAAAGCTCGGGCTAGGGTTCTCCCGAGCCGAGCCGGAGACTTCCGGGCCGGCTAGAACCTCACACCTAGGTTGCGGTCTATGACGATCTCGAAAGTGGACGTTGTTGTTTCGTCTTCGGAGGTCGCTGTTATGAGGATGTGCGCCCCGGTGGCGGGGAGGCTCACACAGTGGCATGACAGGTCTGGGGTGGTGACATGAGAGACGATTTTCCCACTGGCCGCCCGGTTCATCAGAGTAGCGGACAGCTTCAGTTGTATTGGTCCGGGCTCTTGATGAAAGGCTCCTGTGAATTCTTCTAGGTTATGGAGGCGAGCGATCTGCTCACCGCTCTCAGGTGGTGGGAAACTGGCTTTCAGTGTGACCCGCCCGGACTTTTCGACCAGCCGGTAGGTTCCGCTCAGGCCGTCCAGGTCGTAGAGGCGGAAGACGTTCCGAGGTCCGGCATCGAAGACGAACTTCGCGATCCGGGCGTCCCCGGGCGACTTGGACCCCGCTCTTATTGCCTGTTCGATTTGTTCATCATCTGATTCTTTGACGTTGTGAACAGCGGCGCGAGTGGTGGTTGTGGTCACATGTCGGGTTCCGGTGAGGGGCAAACTGGCTTTGAGTTGCGAAGTGAGGGTGATTTCCACCGGAAGTGTTCCGAGTCGTGATGTTGTTGAGTCCGGGAAGGTCTTCCGGATGGCGGGAGATGGCATGCAGCCGCCGATGATGGGGGTTTGTTTCGGGCTCCCATCGTCGTCGGGATCATGTAGTGGTCGCAGCGAGTGGCTCATCTCGGGGGAGACGTTCAGGTGCAGAGTGTCTTCGGCTAGGGTGCGGTCCGACAGTATTGCGAATCGGAACTCTTGCTGATGTTGATGTTCCATCGTTTTTGTGAAGATGCCTCGGACCACGAAGTCCACCGGGGTCGGCGATTCCTCGATGAACCCGCGACGGTCCTCCATGTAAACCACGGGTCCATACACCACGGGCAAGTTGCGGCACTGCGCGACCTGCCCGGTCTTAGGGTTTCGGAACATCAGGGGGTTTCCTAAAAGGCTCTTCTGTTGGAACGCCATGGATCCCAATGCCCGGGCAAAGCGGTGAGGGTCGTAGATGGTGGTCATGTGGTCATAGGATGGCTCGAGCGAGGCCCGCCAGGCGGACCACTCCCTGTCATCGCGGGGTTGGAACGACGTGCACCATATGAGACAGTTATCCCCATAGGCAAGTGAGGTCTGCACAGTCTGACGGACGGTCAGTTTCTCGGTGGTCATCTCACCCATTGCTCTCCGTATAGGGTCTTTTCGGAACAGTTCCGCGTCGATCCGCTCTTGTTCTCGCAGGTCCACGGGGTCATTCTGGCGTTCTTCGAACCGCGGGTCGGCCGTGACGATGCCTTCTTGTAAGTCCCAAACCAGCGACGGTCCGTCCTCCCGGTAGTAACCAAGTGTGCACACCCGAATGCTGTTGGAGTGCTCTATGGCGTATCGGGTTGGGCATCCCTTCACCAATGTGACCTCCGTGGGACTCTCGACACCTCCCAGGTGTTCGCCCTGTGGATCCAGATTCACCAGAAACGTCGTGACGGCATCTTCGGGACCATGAAAGATAAGGGACATCGGCGTCAGGCCTTCTGGTCCCCTGAACGTTGTGCCTTGTGGCGAACGGGTCGGTTTAGCGAAGCGCGGCCGCGAAGGCCTCCCTCCTGTTTTCCTTCGGTTGCGCTTGCCGCGTCGCTCTTTCGCTTTGCTTCTACGGCCCATAGTTGACTAAGAGAATCTCCATCGATCAGTTGTTATTTAGGGCTGGCAGGGACACAAACCCGTTTAGGCCACGATGACCTCCCTTTGGGCACGTGTGGCCTCGTGCATCCTCCCAAATGACGTTGCCATGAAGAGGCTTCCAGAACCTAGTGGCAGCAGGCCACCGACCGTGGTCTTTCATCAGGGCGGGCCGCCTTGTGTGGGGAACCCCTCTTTGAATCAAGCCGAGGAAGGTCCGCAAAAGCCGGGCAACTCCAACTCCAGTCTGGCTTTCGCCGTCCCGAACTTAGCGAGCCGGTCAGCGGATTCGTTGAGAGCATGCCCAGAGTGAGCCGGTACCCGCTCCCATACCACTTTCCGGCTTTTGAGCAACATTGCTATCTGTTGGATGAGGTCCTGGTGCACAGGACGCCTGCCAGAGGCGGTACGCATGCCCCGCTTCTCCCATCGGGGCAGCAACTCTGTGAAAACGTCGTACACATATTTGCTGTCCGTTTGTATAAGCAACGGCCCCGGCGGGTGGCTGCGTAGAAGTTCCAATACGGCTGTTACTTCCATTTCTTGGTGGGTTGCCTTCGGTGCACTGCCCCAGGCGCAACGCCCCTCATTGGTTACCCAGCCCCAGCCGGCCGGGCCTTGGCCCCCCGACCCCGAACCGTCGGTAGCGGCCGTCACCCAGTCCTCGGTCACAGGGGAAAACCACCCGGAGAATCGCATGGTGAGCGCACAGGGAGAATCACTGGGAAGAACAATATAGGAACACCGGGAGCAAGTGCCCAATAAGGAACCTGGCTGTCTCCTACCACCGTCCCTTCGACCGGCGGCGGTAGCCACCATCCCTCGTCTTGTTGTACCGAGGGTTCTTCCCGCCGGTCTTCTTGCGATGTCTTGCGAGCCTCGCCCCTTCCCAACGTCGGGCTCCTCTCCGAGAGAGGGGACCGGTCTCTACTCGCAGCTTGCCTCGCTTTCCCGATCGTCTGTGCTGCGACGCCCTCCGTCTGGGATTGTTGGTGATACCCACATATTTCACTCTCCCCCGCCGGTCTCGGAGCGTATAGCCGCGAACTCTTTTGGCCTTTGGGGATCGTCCCCGGTGCCTGCCTCTTCGCCTTCTGTATTGCTTCTTTCGGTATCTACCCATGAGGTTGCAATCTATCAGCATGCTGTGACATATTCCCCAACAAACGCACACATCTAACGGCGGCGGGTTGGGTCCTACTCGGTAGGGTTGGACAGGCGGGTCAGGCTCTGCTATCAGCACATCGTCTATCTCGCTCCCAAAGGCACCCATCATCGACAAGTCGGATAAGGAAAGACACCAGCACAGTGCTCCACGCCTCGGATGTGTGGAAGACACTGAACGCCGAAATGAAACCTTTGAGGCGGGAGAGTTCAACAAGCGGGCTTAAGCAGATCGGGGAGGTTCCCCTCTGGTCAAACCCGTACCCGGCAAAGCCCAAGCTCCGAATGCCTTCATTCGGTGTCGAACGATTCCGCCCGCACGACCTCAGCGTCGGTAATCCAGCGAGCCAACCGGCTCAACGCTGCCAGGTTTTCTATGGCTGTCCCGGAGTTGTTCGACCCCTGCGCGGCGCGGTGATACTTGTACAGGTTGCGTATACGCATCATGCATCCCTCCGCAAAGGACCTCGCCCCCAAATGGGCATTGCTCCATTCCTGCCGATCCCGATTGCGGTCGAAACAGGCGAACCGCAGACGAGGTGCACCAGATGAGGCCGGACTTGGAGAGAACGAATCCCAGAGGTTCATCTCTCTCTTGCCTTCCGGCGTCACACTTCCTAACTGGAGCACCGACCGCCACTGTGTCCTCACATTGTCACTGGCCGCCTTTACGGCCTCGCCCCAATGGTTATCCAAAGACAATGTCTCGGCTGGCTCAGCCACCCACGGATGCAAATCCACCACTCGTAAGAACGTGGAGTCGTCACCGCGCTCCGCGAAAGCAGCGGAACACAGAATCCCGTAGCAATCTATTCTGACACCAACCCTCAGCCGCCGATCAATTTCTCGTTTGCGGCCCCGACCCCTCACAAAGTCCAACCGGGCCAGATCATGCCTCAAGGCTTGCGCCCGTTCCACGACTTCGTGATCCTGCGGCAAGAATTCCTTGACAGTCTGGTGGACCTTCAACGCCAACTGGTAGATAGCGTTGATGTCTCCCCTGACAGAGCGGTGCTCGATCAGCAATTCTTGGAATCGCCAGTGGATGGGCAGCAACCGAGGGTCTATGGCCGAGTGCTCTGGGCACTGGGTGGCCCTACAGTGGGGTAGGCGTGAGGAACTCACTGCACCCCAAGGGTCGGGTTTTGAATGCGGGTAGCCCCTGAGAAGCGATTCCTCCCAGCGCGACCTGGGCCCTCGCTTCTCCAGAACCTCATGCCGGCTGTTCGTTAAGAGGCTGGGGATGGCCCCAGGCGGTTCTCGGGGGAAGCGGCAGGCCGGAATCAACCCACGCTTTGAGGGCGTCCACCACCTCCCAGAAAACTGATACATTCCACTTCGTTTTTTCTCTGACCTCTTCCGGGGTGATGTACGGGTTATCGGAAATGAGGTCAGCCAAAACAAAGAGTCGATTGTCCATCCTGGTTCTCCACTGGTTGTCCCTTGCCCTTTGGACAATACCGGCAACCCCGGTGGACAACCACAATCGAGAAGGGATTCGCCACCAGCCCCGAGGTTTTGAGAACCGGCCTGCGGCACACCCTAGGGGAGGTGTCGTGAACATGGGTGTCAGGTAGTCGGGCCAATGTCTCTCGGCGTTTACCGCTAGTGCCTCTGCAACCCTGTTGGGGGAACTGCCCGGCGGGTCGGATAGCGGACGACTGGTCGGACGGCTCCATGAGACCGCCGACGGCATCAAGCAGGTGGCTCAGGATGTAGGCTTCAGCATCACTGTCAGGAAAGCCCGAAACGCCCACAGATTGGCCGCTGCTTTGCTGCTCCCCTTTGGTCCAGGGAGGTTGAGTGTCCTGATGACGTCGGGCCTATGCTGGTCCGGTGGTACCGCCCGCGGAAGATCCAACTATTCGATTTCGCTGACGGATCTTGCCTCTGAAGAGGGTTGTCCTGGTCGGGATGGTGGGCCGGCCTTGGTTTGGAAAGGTGATGGCCGACGCTCTCTTAGGAGACGTTCAGGCAGCGCCGTGAAGGCGATCATGGCACGGCCTGCCGGTTGTTGTCGGGGAAGGACGGGGGTTTTCGCCCGTCAGGCATGCTGCGGTGAGGAACGCTCCCCTCTCAGCGTTTTAGGTTCCCAGCGGGGAGGGCATGCAACGACTTAGACCGTCGGCTGAAAGGGGCGGCTTTGGGGAGGCCCGCGGCGTTGCCGTTTGGGAAGCACAGCAGGAACAGACAAAAAGTTGGACACGAGAACTATGGTTGCTCCGGCTAGGACCAGTCGGATGTTGCCCACCGTGATGTTGGAGAACAACGCCAGCCATCCCAACGCGAACAATGGCTGGAAAAACGCCAGGTTGTTGACCATCAAACTGGGAGAGTCAAAGTTGGCTTTGCGAAACATGAACGCGGCGGGTAAACCAATGACCGCTCCGAAACCGAGACCAGCGAGTGCGGCCTTTGATGATATTCCACTGCCTGCGAGAACAGCGGCTGACAGTCCCAACGGTATCGAAAGAAGGTCGCTGACAGTTTGAGCCACCATACCGAACAGCACCTCCAAGCGGCCGTTGCCCGCTTTGCCGAGTTCCCTCGCCCGGTCGGTGCCCCAGGTGTAACTCTTGGCGGCAAGCACGCCTATGCTGGTGGCCGCCAACGCTAACAGGGCACCCGTCAGGGACGACTCCCATGTGCGAACCGTGTCGCCGGTCCCGCCGGAGGCGCCCGTTATGGCCGTTGACACGCCCGCGAACGCCGCCGCTACCAAAACCCACTTCGCTGGTGACACTCTCGTGTACCTATGGCGATAGTCGCGGGATATAAGGACAATGAACAGTATCGGCCACACGCTGTGCACAACCGCGGAAACGGCCGCGTCCACGAACTGGGTGGACCAGGCGAACAGGCCGTCGTGGAGGCGGTTGAGAGAACAAACAGCTATCAGTCCTACTGCTCGTCGTTGTGTCCGACGTTCAGCGTCACAAGAGGGTTTCCACAGCGCCGACCAGTCGAAGCTCCTGCGGAGCAGCCAAGCGACCGTGCCCGGTTCGGCGGTCACATCGCGGTAAAACAAAGCGGCAACGGCAACAAACGACAGGGTTTTCCCGATGACAAGCCACGTTTGGAACAGCCAAGGATTGTCACCTGCGCCCAGTCCCCAGTCGACCACCAGAGGAAACGCGGAGAGCCCCAGGACAGCCAGGAGATACACCACCGCCGGGTTGGCTCGGCGTTCACTCATCTAACATCCCCGCGGCCCTGTTCGCGCACGGATGGAACCGGGAAACCGTGTCGGCCCGGGCCGGTGCCCATCCACGACAAACACCCGAGTGCGGTCCCCTCTGTTTCGCACGTTGTCCCTCCCGCAGGGGGCTCCACGATGTGCCTGTTTGTCACATTTCCCTGGCCACCTAACCGTCCGCACCCAAACGCCTCGAACCAGTGCAGTGGTGAACCACGTCGCAGACCCAAACCGTTCCTCACAGGCACTGGTATTGACAGAACGGCGTTCCGTTTCACACCGCGCCGACTTGATCAAGCCCTTGTCCTTCCGACACGGACCCGGGAATGTAGCCTGGCCCGACCGGGTGCTTGAAGCAATACCGTCCGCCCTCTCGGGATGGTCACCGGGCTGCGGCGTGCCCCGAGGCACAGTATCAGCAGACGCGGTAGTGGTTTGTTCGGCGGTGACTGCGCTTCAGTGTGTCGAGGTTTCCGACAGGTTGCTGTTGAGGTGAACGCTGCGGTCAGCGGGTTGCTAAGGGAACGGTCTGAAAATGGTGGGGGTGGTTTGTTCGGCGCGGGGTTGCGGTGGGTGGAGGAAGGCTTCTCGTTGTGGGGTTTTGTGCCCCGTGATCCTCGGTGGTGTGGGGGGCTTCCGTTACCCTAGACGCAGAGCTTGGGGGTTCTCCGTTTTGTGGAAGGTGCCGGTGCGAATGTGAACGTAGAGGACAACGTGGATGAGCATGGCTACGAGTACGACATTGGCCTCTCGTTCTCTGGCGAGCAGCGCGGTTATGTGGAGAAAGTAGCGGAGGAACTTGATTACCGCGGGATACGGGTCTTCTACGATGCCGATGAACAGGCTGACCTCTGGGGCCGCGATTTAGGCGTGTACTTCAGAGAGGTGTTCCAGGACAAGTGCCGCTATTGCATTGTGTTTGCCTCTGAGGAGTACGCAAACAAGATGTGGCCTACTGTGGAGTTGAAGAACGGGACAGGCCCGAGAGTTGCTGTCAATTAGGAGCGGATGCTTGTCGCGCCCGACGGGCATGTGATATCGAGCGACGCTGAGGCATCACAGGGGTAGTAGTTTGGTTTGACTCTCTGACCTGCGGCCCTACCCCTCAAAGTGAACCGCTACTTCATTGATGCCTCCGGTTCCCTCCAGCCACGCCCGGGCAGCCTCTGTCCACCGATCTCTGACCTCCCACACCCTCGGATCAACACTCGCAGAATCAGCGAGGCTGCCTACGCTCACTCAGCTGTTGTCTTCGAGGTCGTCGAGTATCGCCTTGATTCGAGGGTCGAAATGTTGCTGGAACTTGGGAAGGAGGCTGAGCATCCATGTTTTGGTCGCTTTCTGCTTCTCCGGTGGATCGGCTATAGAAGCGTCGATGCTTATGAAGACACTGGAGTAATTCCACCTGTCGTGCCTGCTCCAACTCCATTGCGAAGGTTCTGCAGGAATGGCAGCCTCGATGTGCGGGCGGTCCTCCAGAAGGGCGTCGAAGATGCGCTTGGTTTTGTCTTTGCCGTCGGTTTCAATGTGCAAACAAACCCATGCGCTGGGGCGGTGCCCGAGGCCTATCGCGTACCATGTCCCGGCGTTGATCGGGGAGAGGAAGTACCTTCCGCTGGGACCCCACCTTTGGATGGGGAGCCGATCAAACGGACCCGAGGAGAGCAACTCGGCGATCATGGGTTCGAAGAAGTCCTGGTAGAGCAGGCTCTCGGGAGACACAGACCCCGACTGCCACGTTTGTTCTTTGTTCCAACCACCCGGATAGACGACCTTGCGGAACCTCGGCTGGGGAGCCGAACCTCCGCCAGACAGCACTGCTTCGACCTTGACACCATAGAAACGGACACCATCTACGGTCCATTCGTTGAGACGATGCAGCGCTTGGGCGTGTTCGTAGCGGAACACCGGAGCGACCCAGATCACCACCTGTGCCTTGGAACCGGTCGCGTAGGTCAGCAACTGGCCGAAATGTTGGAAGTCAGTCCATTCCAGTTGGTTTTCGATGGCAACCAAAACACCGGTGTCTGGCTCTCTGGCCAGGATGTCCAAAGAGAACGGACCGACAGGGCTCTCCCGGGCGACCAACTCCAGCGTCAGGCCGATTTCGTTGCCGAGCAGGTGCAAGTGGTCCGCCAGCCACGGAGTGAAATCATGCTCCTCGTGGTTCCACAACTCCCGGGCACCTACCAGGCGCTCTCCCTCGTCCAGAGTCATTGTTCTCGGCCCCTTCG
>JAPPLW010000047.1:0-3484 GCA_028819345.1 bacterium
AGACCAACCACCCATCACCCGACTTGTAAACCACCTCTGTGGGAAGGACACCTAGAGCGCATGGAGAAGGAGGCTGCCATGCCAGGTTCCGCACCTGACCCGGAGGCAATCACCCTGGCCGAACTGGACGCCTACATGGGAGTCATCCACGATTCCAACAGATGATTACGCTGCCGGCCGGACGGTCTTTTTCTATAACCGACGAATATCTCGAGGCGTCACGGGTCGGCGACTCCGAGTGGCGATCCTGAAGGGGGGTGGCGAGTGCCGACGTAAGGATGGGTTCTCCACGCCTCTGCAGGGGATCCGGTTTCCACTGGGCTCTCCGCATCCGGTAAGCTAGTTTGGACCACCCGATTTCAAGGAACGTTGTCCCGCGTTTGGGGACAAAGGCTTCCCAAACCATCCCTCGGGCGGCACCCTCTCCCCATAAGGCCCAAAGTGTCTCCATCCCCACATCTGGTAACGCGTCCAGACTTGCGCAACGTGGCGATCATCGCTCATGTCGACCACGGCAAGACCACCCTCGTCGACGCCATGCTGTGGGAGTCCGGCGCCTTTCGATCCAATGAAACGGTGGCCGAGCGCGTCATGGATTCGATGGACCTGGAGAGGGAAAAGGGCATCACGATCCTCGCCAAGAACACCGCGGTTCGCTATGTGCGCGACAGCGGCGAAGAGATCAAGATCAACATTGTCGATACGCCGGGCCATTCCGACTTCGGCGGCGAGGTCGAGCGAGCCTTGACGATGGTCGACGGTGTCCTCCTCCTGGTTGACTCGAGCGAGGGACCGCTGCCACAGACCCGCTTCGTCCTCCGTAAGGCTCTGGCGCTCAAGTTACCTGTGGTGTTGGTGATCAACAAGATCGATCGCCCTGACGCCCGCATCTCCGAAGTCGTGGACGAAGTGTACGAACTGTTCTTGGACCTCGACGCAACCGAGGATCAGATCAACTTCCCAATCGTTTACACAAACGCTCGTCGAGGTACTGCAACACTCGATCCCCTCCAGGCGGGCACCGACCTCCGCCCCATGTTCGAAACACTGATCGAGACCGTCAACACGCCCCGGCATGACCCCGAGCATCCCCTCCAAGCCTGGGTCACCAACCTTGATTCCAGCCCATACGTCGGCCGCATCGCGATGTGTCGCGTCATGCACGGAACCATGAAGAGGGGCCAGAACGTGGCCTGGTGCCGTACTGACGGAACTATGACGACGGCCAGAGTCACCGATCTCTATGTCACCGAAAGTCTTGACCGGGTAGACGCCGACGAAGCCGGCGCTGGCGAGATTATCGCCATCTCCGGCATCCCCGACATCACCATCGGCGAGACGATCGCCGATCTCGTCAACCCCATTCCCCTTCCGATTATCCGGGTGGACGAGCCAAGCCTCTCGATAACGATCGGGACCAACACGTCTCCCATGGTGGGACTCGCCGGCGATAAGGTCACGGCCCGCCTCATCAAGAGTCGCCTGGATGCCGAACTGGTGGGCAACGTGTCGATCCGGGTATTTGACACCGACCGTCCCGACACCTGGCAAGTTCAGGGGCGAGGCGAACTGCAGCTTGCAGTGTTGGTGGAGATGATGCGTCGCGAGGGCTTCGAGACGACCGTTGGCAAGCCCAATGTTGTGACCCGCGTCATCGACGGACAACTCCATGAGCCAACCGAGCGCCTCACCGTTGACATCCCCGAGAACTTTGTCGGCGCGGTGATCCAACTCTTGGGTGAGCGTAAAGCCAACCTGGTGAACATGTCGAACCATGGCGCCGGTTGGGTCCGGTTGGACTACGTGGTGGCGGCCCGGGGCCTGGTCGGCTTCCGTACCGCATTCCTCACCGAGACTCAAGGAACCGGCCTCATAGCCAACGTGTTCGAGGGCTACACCCCGTGGTTGGGCGAGTTTCGGACCCGGCATTCAGGTTCGATTGTCGCCGACCGCCAGGGTGTTGTGACCGGTTACGCCATAGCCGCCCTACAGGACCGGGCCTCGTTGTTTGTCGCCCCGGGCGATGAGGTATATGAAGGCATGGTCATCGGCGAAAACCCGCGTCCCGAGGACATGGACGTCAACATCTGCCGGGAGAAGAAGCTGACCAACGTCCGCGCCGGCGGCTCCGACAACACGGTTCGTCTGACCCCGCCTCGCATCTTCTCCCTTGAGCAGGCTCTCGAATTCATCTCAGATAACGAGTGCGTTGAGGTCACCCCGCATGCCATTCGCCTCCGGAAAGTAACTCTCGACGCCGGAGTCCGCGCCCGCAACAGGAAACGCCTTCAGAACAAACGGCGCGAGGGATAAGTCACCACAGACCCGGTGCGCCCGGGTCCGAGTGGCGGGGCGAACGGCCGACGGCGGCTCGATTCACCGGGGACGGCAAATCGGAAGAGTGTTGCCTTCGTGGCATCTGGGATTCCGTCTCTTCGGCAACTCACCTGAAGCTGCGGCCCAAGATTCACGCCTGCGGTCACATGCACTACGATCAACAGGCCAGGATCGGCCCCACTCAGGTCGTTTGCCTCGCCAAACCGCGCAACACTCCCGACCGCCTACATGGCGTTGCCGTGGCCGAACGCGACCGCCGAGGCCGCCTGCGAATCCTCACCTAACTTGTCTCTGTCAACCCGGGGCCTTGGCATGCGGAGGGGGTTGTCGCTGTCAGCACCACCACGCGGGTTTCGGACACCAGCGCCGGGGGTTTCACCTAATATCCGAGGGATCGGGTTCTTTAGTCGTTCAGGAGGGATACAGATGGCTAGGCCCACAAGCAAAGGGTTCCGGTGGTTTCTCGGTGTTGGGTGGGCGGTTCTGCTGTTGGGTTTGGTGTCGGCCGGTTGCGGGCAGGATTCGACGCCTGGCGTTTCTGATGATTACGGACAGGTTGATGATACGGTTGTCGAAGCTCCAGACCTCCCGGGAAGTGACACGGCGGACACCCAAACCGACCAACCACCAGACCCCCCCACAGAGGACACGGCGGACACCCAAACCGACCAACCACCAGACCCCCCCACAGAGGACACGGCGGACACCCAAACCGAAGAACCGACGGATAGCGGTGGGATTGTTGCTAGCACCGGTGTGGCTTGTCTTGGAGACTTGGCAGCAGTTGAGAGCACAGGTCACCGTGTTGCCTACGAGTATGAGAAGTCGGAGGTGGCCGAGTTCCATGGAGGGTTTTCGGTTTGGCGTACCGTGGATGTTTATTCGGTGAGTCCCGATCGTGACTACCGACAGCTGACGAACTCTGTTGATGGGTTCAGTCGGGATTTACAGTGGTCACCCGACGGTAGGCGGGTTCTTTTTTCCTCCTTCTACGGCATTCATGTCGTGGACGTGGATAGTGGACAACAACACCAATTCACAGGGGAGTATGACCGCAGACCGGTGTGGTCACCCAGCGGCCAGTGGATTGTTTACGCTCGAGACAGGGTAGGGATCTTCGTGATGGACGCCGACGGGTCCAACCAGC
>JAPPLW010000047.1:3584-25886 GCA_028819345.1 bacterium
GGCAACTCACCCATGACGGCGGAGCCAGTCCCCAATGGTCGCCCGATGGCACAAGGATTGCTTACACCGGCAACCCAAACGAAGACAGCAACTTCCAGGTTTTCGTGATGGACGCCGACGGGTCCAACCAGCGGCAACTCACCCATGACGGCGGAGCCAGTCCCCAATGGTCGCCCGATGGCACAAGTATCGCCTATGAGAGGCACGAAGACTATGTGTGGGAGGTGTTCGTGATGGATGTCGACGGGAGCAACCAAAGACAACTTACTTACCAAGGCGGGGAGAGCCCGGTTTGGTCACCGGATGGGGCGTGTATGGCTTATCAGAACGAAGCCGGAGTCTTCCTGAGAAGAGCTGATGGAGGGGACGAGCCCCAGTTGATCTTCCACCATGGAGAATCCCCCGCATGGTCTGCGGACGGGACCCGCCTCGCCGCCGGAGGTAAGCACGGCACAGCCGTCGTAGTGGTGGACGCGAATGTCTCCATAAAACAACATACCCACACTCAAAGGGACTCACACTCTTCGTTGTCTCCGGACGGCACCCGGATCGTCTTCAACCGGCACATGGACGGTGATTTTCAGATCTTTGTAATGGACATCGATGGCGCCAACCTCAAGCAAATAACCCATAGAGGTGGCACCGTTCCCCGGTGGTCGCCTGATGGCACTCGAATAGCTTTCACCCGGACAACCCCGCAGTTGTGGATAAACCAGGGCAATCTGGTCAAATCGCTCGACGAGAACATTTTCGTAATGGGTGCTGACGGGGCGAACCTACAGCAAGTTACTCACGGTGGTGGTTCCAATCCGGTTTGGTCGCCCGATGGCACCCGCATCGCCTACGAAAGCATCGGCTCAATCGACCAGTCGTTTTTCACGACGATCTTCACTGTGAACGCCGACGGCACCAACCCGGAACAACTTGGTAGCATGCCGGCGCTTGCTAGGAAACCCGTTTGGTCACCCGACGGCAGCAAGATCGCCTACCAAACCGACGCCTCGGACATAACAGTGGACGGCGACGGCATCTTTGTCATGAACGCCGACGGCACCGACGCGGTTCAAATCACCGACGAAAGCGACTCGGGTCCCTTCTGGTCACCTGACAGTACCAGAGTTGCCTACAGCCGAGAAGGAGAGGGGGTGTTCGTTAGTGATGCGAACGGCGCCAACACCATCCAGCTCACCCATGACGAAGAGTCCCTCGATTTCTGGTATCAGAACGTTATCTCGTGGTCCCCTGACGGCGGAAAGATCGCCTACGCTCGGTCCACCGGCTTCAACAAGGGCGGGATCGTTGTGATGAACGCCGACGGCACCCAGCAAACACAGTTGACCAACCTAGCAGAAACCGACCCGACATGGTCACCCGACGGCACCCGCATTGTTTTCAACCGGCACAGACAAAATAGCCTCGGTACCCGTGTGATCAATCCCGACGGTACTGACGAACGACAGCTAACAAACGGCCCTCGTGCGGCAGGCGATGGTGTGTGGTCGCTTGACGGCGCGTTGATAGTTTCCGCAGACATGGATGGGGTCTATGTGGTGAACGTGGAGGAAGCGCAATTGAGATACCTCACTCATCCCGTGTACTGGCCCCTTCCATGGCGTTGGGACGACCGCGGCCGGCTGTTTCCGTCACCCGACGGCACTCACATCGCCTATTCGCGGAGCGGCGGAAGGACATTCGTGATGGACGCCGACGGAACCAACCATCACCAACCCCTCGAAGAAGACAGCTACAACCCGGAGTGGTCGCCCGACAGCACCCGAATCGCCTACCTGGATCGCTGGGGAGATGCACTGTTCACTGTCAACGCCGACGGAACCAACCACCAGCTTGTCACCACCTGTACGGGAGGGGGATGCGCTGGTCCTTCGTGGTCACCCGACGGGAAAAGAATCGCCATCAAGGTGGATCCTCCGAGTGCGATCTATGTCATAAACGCCGATGGGACAGACCCTTATCAGGTCGCTCCTGACATTGATACGGGCCCGTTTTGGTCACCAACCGACAGCAAGATCGCATTCACCAAATCCGACCTGGGGATATTCGTCATCAATGCAGATGGATCAAACGAACAGCAACTCACCCCAGACAGCAGCACCCACCTCCTCTGGTCACCCGACGGAACCGCAATCGCTTTCACTCGAACCGACGGGGGGATTGTCACGATCAACGTTGACGGAACAAACCAGACAACAGTCGACCAACACGGCGACCACCCCTCCTGGTCACCCGACGGTACCCGCATCGCCTACGCCCGCTACTTCGACTACCCCGAATACAGCGAAGGCATCTTCATAACCGACCGAGACGGAACCCACACAAAACAGATCACGGCTGGTGGACGAGAACCGTTCTGGGCAAAGACCAACGACTAACCACGCCACTCCATTTTCACGGAGATTCCTCAGATATCCACCCCAACCGCTGAAAGACCAAAGTCATAGTACCTGCGACAACCGAACCACCCAACACCGAGGAGGCAACCACCGCCTCAAAAAACGCCATGTTCCTAACAGCCTTCGTCGGTTAAGTCCTCCCGACCGGTGGCGCGTTCATACCGAACTCACATACACGGAATCACCACTCCCCACTTCTACTCCGAGAGTCCCGGATCACTTCTCGAGAGCCGCCTTCAGGTACCGCAGGGAGTCCAGGAAGTTGTAGCGGTCGTAGAAAACCCGGGCCTGTTCCACCACGGTTGTCTGACTGGGCGACAGGTTCATCTGTTCGGCCTCGGCGAAAAGAGCGTCGGACTTATGTTGCATTTCTTTCATCTCGTGGTAGAGGGTCTTGGCCAGCAGCCACTCTGCCAGTTCTGTGTCGGTGTCGAAGCCAGGCGACAGGTTCCCCCCTGCCTTCAATCCGTCGATCTGGGAGGCAAAGGCCGTCTCGGGATGGTAGCCGGCCAGGTCGACATCCCATGTGGCTTGCTGCGTCTCCCAGTCGAACAACGGTGTGAGGTGCTCGAGATCAACCTGTATGTCCTCAGGGTCCCATCTCAAATCACGGGCGAGGTTGATGCGGTTCGCCAGGATGGTCCAACCTTCGTGTTGGGTTCCCGGGTTTTCCAGGTAGGCCATTGCCCGGTATCCGACCGACAGCAGGCGATACGCGGTGTCCCGGTTGTCATCGATCCACTCACGGCGGGCAATCAGGCCCGTACCACCCACCGTGGGGCTGGCCAGCTCCGCCTGCGGTGAGGCCCCGTCCAGTTCATACATCATTGCATAGCTGTTGAGAGGCTCCCATCCCTGCCGGATCATTCGTCTAATTGTCCGCGAGTAATAGGGCATGGCGAACTCCACCGGGCCACCGGGAAGGGCCGCCAACTCCACGATTCCCGGGTCGTCGGTGTATTGGGGTTTGGCGTAGTATCGCCAGTCCCGGCTGTCGACCTTGATGCGGATCGGGTTCCCGTTGGGATCCGTTTCGGGATTTCCCTGCCGGTCCAACTGCACCATGGGATTGCCGTTGCTGTCGAGGAGCGGAATTTCGGGTTTCGGGTCCTGCCACCACTCGTCCAGGTAAGCGAATAACGGGTCGGCGTACTGGGACTGTTGTGTGCTGTGCGGTGGGATGTAGACATTCTCTCCAACTACCTGCCTGATCGCGGCTTGAGCCGCGTCGGGATAAGACATCCCTTGATCCATAAACTCCGCGGTGGTCTTGGCGTCGCTGTTCGGGGAGACGAGGATCATGTACCCCAGGTATGCGCTTTTGAAAAGAATGGGTGGAAGCTCCCGTGCGTAGGCTTCAAGGTTGCCGAACAGCCCCGGTATCCAGGCTACCGCCACGTCGCCGTCTCCTTCGAGCAACCAGGAGTGGATGACACTGGAGTTGAAGGAATAGAGGTGCGAGTCCGATCCTATGGAGATGTTCAGTTCTTCGAACCAGCCCTTCTCGATCGGGATTTGCCACAGAGAAAAGTCGGCGCAGCACGGGTAGAAACCTATCCGCACCGAGGCCTCGGGGATCCCCGGTGGTTCCACGACCACGGTGCTCCGGCCAACCGGCGGCGGGCGGGGAACCAGATCGAGCGCCCGGGCCAGGAAGGTGGCCATCTCCCCGCGTGTCACATTCGACCCGGGACAGTACCGGGCCGGTTCCGTGTCACAACCCTGGGTGATGTTGGCAGCCGCCAGGGCGTTGATGTCCGCCTCGTGGCCACTACCCCCAACATCGACAAACCCCGCCGCGCCGGCTGCCTCCAGATCGAAAGCCCGGGTGAGGAAACTCGCCATCTGCTCACGAGTTACCGGTTCGTCCGGACAGTACTCGGCCGGATCCACCCAGCAGCCCTTGGTCACCCCCAACTCGGCAAGGCGCTCCACGAAAGGCATCCACCACTGTTCGGGGTCCACATCCACGAACCGGGTGGCAGTCACCCCCACGGGGTCGGCGCCGTCCAGCACCCTCACCAGCCACACCGCCATCACCCACCGTTTCATGTCGTCCTCGGGACACACCAGGCCCTCCCCGCACTCGGTCCCCTCCAGGATCCCCCGTGCCTGCAGGGCGTCAAACGCCGGCTCGTAGAACCCCCCGTCATCATCGGTGTAGGAATCGGCCGCCACCGGCCCCAACACGCCTACGACCAACCCCAACACCGCCAGGACCGTCAACGGACCGACCCTGCGCAAGCGCTTACCCACACCAGACCTCATACCTCTAAGTTCAACTGTAGGCGTTCTTCGCTACCCCTTGAAGGAACTGCTGCACCGAGAACCGGACGGACCCCCGCCCGCAACTATCTTTGCCATCTTCGAATACATCGAGGGCTGGTACAACCCCGAAGGGAGACACTCTCACAGCAACCACCAAAGGCCCGTCAACTACCGCCTTCAACGGGTAAACGGCTTCATAGACGAGGTCCAAAGCATTGGCCGATCATGGTGGCTTGAAGGACATGTTGTGACGAGAGGAAGCGAAGAAAGGAAAAGATAAGATTCTCCAGCATGGGACACTTGTGACTGTGGCAGGAGACCCGTGATTGCGAAGCCAAGGGACAATCGTGCCCTGAGACTCACCTGGTTAGCGGCGGTGGTCCTCATAGCGACATCCTGTGGAGCCTCCTCAGAGGTGCCGCAGATTGAACAGACGACCGAACCTCCAACAGTCGAACGCCCCCAAGAGTCCTCCCCAGCTGACGAAGTAACGAGCACCACCACAGTTCTGACCCAAGACACCGAACAGTCGACGAGGGTCGGTGCGGACAAGTCGACAGCGGCCCACCTGTCAGAGGAGACTGGAGTCAAAGAAGTCGCCGCGGTAAGCGCCGGGTTTTGGCATGCGTGCAAGCTCCACACCGACGGAACCGTTGAATGCTGGGGCGACAACGACTACGTTGAGAACGAGACGCCGAAAGGAACCTACACCGCAATAAGCGCCGGCGGGGGTTTCGACGACGGGGGTCCCGGCGGATTGCACACCTGCGGGCTCCGCACCGACCAAACCATCGAATGCTGGGGCGACAACGACTACGGTCAACTCGACGCGCCGGACGGAACCTACACCGCGGTAAGCGCCGGCGCAGTGCATTCCTGTGGGCTCCGCACCGACCAAACCATCGAATGCTGGGGCGACAACGACTACGGTCAACTCGACGCGCCGGACGGAACCTACACCGCGGTAAGCGCCGGCGGATTGCGTACATGTGGGCTCCGCACCGACCAAACCATCGAATGCTGGGGCGACAACTACCCCAGCAATTACGGTGAACGGTACGTGCCGGACGGAACGTTCACCGCGGTAAGCGCCGGCGAGGGACCAAATTGCGGGCTCCGCACCGACCAAACCATCGAATGCTGGGTCGACCACTACAGCTACTTCGGTCCACTCGAGGTGCCGGACGGAACCTTCACCGCGGTAAGCGCCGGGCTCTTTGGTTCTTGCGGGCTCCGCACCGACCAAACCATCGAATGCTGGGTTGACGACGACAATAACGACATTGGCCAGGACGACGTGCCGGACGGTACCTACATCGCAGTAAGCGTCGGCGGAATACATTCCTGCGGGCTCCGCACCGACCAAACCATCGAATGCTGGGCCAGCAACGACTTCTGGGAGAGCGATGTGGTAAACGGGACCTACACCGCGGTAAGCGCCGGCGGAGTGCACTCGTGCGGGCTCCGCACCAACCAAACCGCTGAATGCTGGGGCGACAACGACTTCGGTCAGACCGAGGCGCCGGACGGAACCTTCACCGCGGTAAGCGCCGGCGGATTGCACTCGTGTGGGACCCGCACCAACGGAACCGTTGAATGCTGGGGCAACAACGAACACACTCAGATCGACGCGCCGGCCGGAACCTACACCGCGGTAAGCGCCGGGGTTCAGCACACGTGCGGGCTCCGCACCGACCGAACAATCGACTGCTGGGGCATTAACGCCTACGGTCAGACCGAGGTGCCGGCCGGAACCTTCACTGCGGTAAGCGCCGGCGATTTACTTCCATGTGGGCTCCGCACCGACAGCACAATCGACTGCTGGGGATACAACGCCTACATGTTCGACGAGAGCGACGCGTCTAACGGAACCTACACCGCGGTAAGCGCCGGGTCTCGGCACGGGTGCGGGCTCCACACCGACGGAACAGTCGAATGCTGGGGCAGCGACGACCACGGTAAGACCGATGCGCCAGACATAACCTTCACCGCGGTTAGCGCCGGCCGGTTCAACACCTGCGGGATCCGCCCCGACCGTACCACGCTTTGCTGGGGTTATCCAGGGAGGGGTGCACGCTCACTGAGTTAGCCTCATCGGAACTCTTGGACCCGCACCCTGTGCCCCGCCGGTGTGCACAGCCAGGTCCACTGCCACAAACCGGCGCCGGAGGAGACAGCCCGTGCCGTCGATCCGCATGATGGTCCCCCGCTTTCGTGGAGTTAGCTCACTTGGATCAGGGGTGTGATGGTTCGGTCGTTGTAGGTGTTTTCGTATTCGATTGCGGTGAGCATGTCGAGGGAGGTGTGGCGCCGGCGGCGGTTGTGGAAGATTTCTAGGTACTCGAAGATAGCGTTGGCGAGTCGATACGGGTCGTCGGTCCGCTCTCCGCGTAGTCAACTCACGACCGAAGGAATGGCGGCGCTTTGGGTGTTCACTGCTGGGTTGATAGCGAGGGTGACTCGTTTCGCATTAGGGTTTAGAAGCGGCCATATGTCTCTTGTAAGGAGATT
Organism: bacterium; assembly: GCA_028819345.1. GTDB lineage: Bacteria > Actinomycetota > Acidimicrobiia > Spongiisociales > ZC4RG35 > Bin76. The sequence continues at coordinate 10,775 of JAPPLW010000047.1, forward strand.
GATTTGACGCTCTTAGGCGGGGTGGGCTCGGGTACTCGGGTTGCAGTGATTGTTGGTGTGGTGGTTGTGGTGTTGTTTGTGACGGGCGCGGCGGTGGGTGAGGGGGTTGATTTGCCGAGGGGGTCTGATGTTTTTGGGGATTATAAGGCTGACTTGACGGGTGGGGCAACTCGGGCTTGTAGCTGTCGCAGCGTTTCCCGCGCTTGCGGGTCTGCCGGTCGCATCACCAGCCGCGCCACCTCCACCATAGTCGCACCCTCATAGCGGGGGTTTACCACAGTCGGAGGTTGCCCAGAGATGGGAGGATTCGTACCGTCCGCGCGCTGGCGTTTTGTGTTCATATTCGCAGTTTTCCTTGTGCTTGGCGGTAACGTTTCACGTCTTGCATCGTGGGGGGGTGATCAGCCCGTGCCCCATCGATCAGCTCGTATGCCGTCACGATCTGTACCTTGTCGTATTCCTTGGGCGGAAGGTCGATTATCGGCTGATAGGTGAACCTGCCACCCGCGGCGGCGGCCTGTTCCATGCCCGGTGTGGGGTCTCCGTCCAAGATAAGAACGCCCATTTGTGCCTTCTCGTTTCGCATTGTGCCGCGTAGCTCGCGGACGTGAGCGGGGCTTCGCTGCTTGCCGGTCTTGACCGAGAAGATCAGCCGACCCCAAATATCATCCCCAGCCGGATCTGTGCCCATGTGGAAGGTCATGTCTCCGTCTATGCCACGGTCTCCCGACTTGCGGGGATTGGGCAACCCTCCGCATCGGCGGACCAGCCACTCTTGTTTTTCGAAGGGATTGAGCCGCTGGTATTCGGCCATCGTGTCGGGACTGCCCTCGTGAATGTCGTAATGCTCGGGGTGGAACACTCCTATGTCCGCTAGGCGGTCTGTGATCTGGTCTACGGCGTCTCCGCTGATGTCAATGGCTATCCACCGTCGGCCCAGCCGCTCCGCCGCTTCGATAGTGGTACCACAGCCGCCGAACGGGTCCAACACAACCGCGTCTGGGCCGGTTGACGAATCGAGAATGCGCTCCATCAAATCGACGGGTTTTTGAGTTTGGTACCCGCGGCGTTCACGCGCCAGGTTGTGCAACGGTCTAATGTCGGTCCATACATCCTGCAGCACGACCCCCTTCGCCTCATCCTCATACTGTTTCAGCCGCGGCATTCCCCCCTCCTTAGCTGGCCAATGTATGAGGCCTTCAGCGTCCAGTCGGTCCAACTCGGCTGGCACTCGCGCCCAGTGTCGTCCCTTGGCTGTAACGTCGATCCCCTTCCAGGGGTGCCCGGTTTCACCTTCACTTACTCCGGCCCCGGTTAGGTCCCCTCTCTTGTACCGGCGCCCCTTGTCGTCCACCTGGTCGAAGAATCTCTCCACATACTCTGGGTCGTAGGGCTGGTAGAGGCGATTCCAGGCGTATGAATCCGAGGCTGTGTAGAACAGAATCGTGTCATGGACTGGCCCGTATCGTCTAGCCCCGCTGTGGGCACTTGTCCGTTTCCAGATGACCTCTGATCGGAAGTTGCGACGTCCGAACACGCCGTCCAAGATGATCTTCAGGTAGTGGCTGGCGGTCGGATCACAATGGAAGTACAACGACCCAGTGGGGCTTAGGAGATCACGGAAACGGACAAGCCGCTGGGTCATGTACATCAGATAGTTCAACAGTTTGCGGTCATCGGCGGTTCCGCCTTCGAGGATCGCTATCCAGGCATGCACAAACTGTTTGAACGATTCCGGCAAGTCCCAACTGTCGAGTTCGTCGCGGAAATCCAAGACCAACTGGCGGGTGCTGTCGGTGAAGTCCCACATATCGTGATACGCCTTCTGCTGAGCGGTGACGCCGCCGTGGTTGAAGATCATCGAGTAAGTACGGTTGCTGTTGAACGGCGGATCGAGATAGATCAGATCAACCTTGATGCCCTCCCGTATGAGCTCGTCCGCAATGATCTTGCAATCGGAGCGGTAGAGGCGATTCCGAGTGATCATGTAGCGTGTCCGCGTGTACCGGCGGTGAGGTCGCAGTACATGAGCCGCTTGCCCATCATCCCCGCCACTACATGCTGCATCTGAGCAAGGGTGTCCAACTCGCGGATATTCTGACGACCACAAAACTCGTCAACATATCGTTGGAGATGCTTCGGGCTCAGGCGATGGTACACGCCCTTATGCGCCCGTTTGAGCATCGACCAAAACGACTCGACCCCGTTCACGTGAGCCTTCCCGCTCACGTACTCCCCCACGCTATGCCGGACGGCCTGGCGATTCGGCAACCCGTCATAAGCGGTCGAACCGTCCGTGTAAACGGGCGCATTCGGTACGCGGTGTTCCTCGACAAAGCCCTGCAAAGTGTCCGCCGAAGTGTTGGGTACCACCCTCGCCACCACCCGGTTCGTGGCCCGGTCCTTCATTCCGACTACTGCGGTTTTGCCGACCGGCCCCCGCCCGAGGTTGGCTTTCTTGTGAGCGTGCTTATTGCGCTCCAACCCGCCCACATAAGTCTCGTCAACCTCCACCGGCCCGGAGAACACTTGTGGGCCTACCTGAGAAAACGCCTCCCTTATTCGATGCAACACAAACCAAGCCGCCGACTGAGATATCCCCAAATCACGGTGGAGCTTCATCGAAGATACGCCCTTGAGGTTGGTCAGTTCGAGGTAGATGGCCCATCCCCATACACGGAGCGGGAGCTTACTGTCTTCCATCACCGTTCCCGTCTTGAGAGAGAAATACTTGCGGCACTTGCGGCACCGATACGGCATCGGCTTGCCGGACTTGACGCGGTAGGCGTCCTCGGAACCGCAACGCATGCACGACAGATCCCCTGTGGGCCAGTTCCAAAACTCGAACCAGGACACCGCTTTCTCTTCGGTGGAGAACATATCTGCCACCTGCAACACGCTGATGCCCTGACGGTAGGATTTGCCTGGTGCTTTGTATCCTGTCTTCATACCCACTTATTGTACCAGGTCAAAGCCCCTTTGTCAAGTCAGCCTTATAATCCCCATGTTTTTGGTGATGTTCCTGTGGGGCATTGGGCGGATGAGGCTATAGGCTGGGCGGTGAAGAATGGTGTGACTGTGGGCGTGGGCGAGGGAAGGTTCGGTCCGGATGGGGTTGTGTCCCGAGCGCAGATTCTGACTTTGTTGTTCCGTACTGTGCTGTTCACCGATTCCGACGCGATCGGTACCGGGCAGGGCTCGATTGTGTTCACGAGTAACCGGGACGGTTTTTACCATGTTTATTTGATGGACGGCGACGGCGGTAACGTGCGTCAGCTCACCGAGGGTGACGAGTTCCACCAGGCGGCGAGTTTGTCGCCGGACGGCGCCCGGGTGGTGGTTTCCAGCAGTCGGGGCGGCGATGACGGGAATCTCCGGTTGTGGGTGATGAACGCTGACGGGTCCGGTCTTCGTCAGTTGGTGACTCTTCCCGGTAGTCAATTCTGGTCGACCTGGTCCCCGGACGGAACCCAGATCGCTTTTTCGAGTGGCAGCGACGGGACGACCTTTGAGAGCTTTGTCGTTGGTGTTGATGGAAGTGGTCTGCGCAGACTGGCTGCTGATCTTGGTTCCGTTGTTTATCCTTCCTGGTCGTCGGACGGAACCCGGTTTGCTTTGGCCGGTTCCCGTGATGATGATTGGGAGTTGTTCGTTATGGACAGCGACGGCGCGAATGTGCGTCAGGTCACCAACAACACCTATGACGACTTTGCCCCGGTTTGGTCGCCGGACGATTCCAAGCTCTCGTTTACCAGTGACCGTGATGATGATTGGGAGTTGTTCGTTATGGACAGCGACGGCGGCAACGTGCACCAGATTACCGACAACACCCATGACGACGTATTTCCGGTTTGGTCTCCCGACGGAACAGAGATCCTATTCGGGAGCGACCGGGACGGCGACTTAGAGGTCTTCGTGATGAAGACCGACGGGACTGATGTGCGTCAACTCACCAAAAACAGCGCCGAAGACGCAGTCAGAAGTAGTGCTTGGCGGCGTACAAGGAGGGGTTCCCACATGTTTGGTGATGTTCCTGTGGGGCATTGGGCTGACGAGGCCATTGGCTGGGCGGTCACTAACGGAATCTTCACCGGTACGAGCGACCGGACCTTTGACCTGGACGGGAATGTGTCAAGAGCGGACATCGTAACGTTGCTTTACCGCACCGCTCTCTTGCTTGACACAACCCGGATCGACAGCACCGTTGTCCTCCAGAACGGCGAGATCGTGTTTGATGCCTGGGCAGACGACAACTTCGAAATCTTCAAAGCGAACCCCGACGGTATCTTCCAACTCACTCACACCCCTAGCCGGGACGACCAACCGGCGGTTTCTCCCGACGGCGGTCAGATCGCGTTCAACAGCGATCGGGACGGAGACTTCGAGATCTTCGTGATGGACGCCGACGGAACCAACCAACACCAACTCACCGACAATTCCCACTTTGACGCATTCCCTACCTGGTCTCCCGACGGAACCACAATCGCTTTCGTCCGGGACCTCGGCCGGGGATGGCAAATCTTCACGATGGACACCGACGGAACCAACCAACACCAACTCACCAAAGCTCCCACCAACCACGACAGTCCCATCTGGTCTCCCGACGGCGCCAAGATCGCCTTCGCTAAAGGCACACCCCCCAACGAAGAGATCTTTGTCATGAACGCCGACGGAACCAACCAGCAACAGTTGACATCCGGCCACAACGACAGCGACCCGGCATGGTCTCCGGACGGATCCCGAATCGCTTTCAACAGGGAAACGAACGGCCGCAACGAAATCATGGTGATGAACGCCGACGGAACCAACGTGCGCCAACTCACCCAAGGCAACCACAATCTCGGTGGTCTGACCTGGTCAGCCAACAGCACCAAACTCCTATACGGCAACGACACGGGCACAGGACTTGAATTCTTTGTGATGAACGCCGACGGAACAGGCCAACACCAGCTCACCAAAGACACCTCCATGGTCTTCAAATACCTGACATCCCAATCGTGGTCCCCCACCGCCTTCCCGATGGGATCCGACACCTTCACAGACATCCCCGCCGGCCACCAAGCGGACAGACCCATAGGATGGGCAGCCGCCAACCGAATAACCACCGGAACAGGACAGGGACGATTCGACCCAGACGGAACCGTAACCCGAGCACAGATCGTCACCTTCCTACACCGCATCACCAACCTACTCCCAACCCCCTAACCTCAACTCCACCCGACAAAGCGAATCCAACCGTAGTTATCCGAAAGGCCCACTACACTCGCCAGGTCGCAGGGACTCTCCACGACCGGAATTCGCAGCCTTTCACCCGCTATCCGAACATGATGAAACCAACCGTTCGGGCCATTAGAGACAGGCAGGATCAGGACCGACAAACAGATAGTTCCTCGATTTTGAGGGGGTTTCCGAACGGTCACAGAGCCGAACCTGCCATTGAATGGGCTGTCGAGATCGAGATCACTCAAGGGGTAGGGGCCGTTAGCACACCTCCGATTCCGCACAGTGGGGGCACACTCTCTCTCCCGACAACCACAACCAATCAAGAGCGAATTGCGCGCCACAATTCGCGTCACCCCCGGCGAGGTCCTTTGCGGAGGGATTGCATGATGCGTATACGCAACCTGTACAACTATCACCGCGCCGCGCAGGGGTCGAACAACTCCGGGACAGCCATAGAAAACCTGGCAGCTTTTGAGCCGGTTGGCTCGCTGTATTACCGACGCTGAGGTGGTGCACGTGGAATCGTTCGACACCGAATGAAGGCATCCGGAGCTTGCGCTTTGCCGGGCACGGGCTTGACCAGAGGGGAACCTGCCCGATCTCTTAAGCCCGCCTGTTGAACTCTCCCGCCTCAAAGGTTTCTTTTCGGCGTTCAATGTCATCCACACATCCGCAGCGTGGAGCGCCGTGCTGGTGTCTTTCCTTATCAGGATGTACCAGCCCTGCTTTATGACCGTGCGGAGATCTGCCGGCTCGAGCAGAATGGCCCGTAGGTTAGAGCCGTCTTCCGCGGCGAGGTCATCGCTGAACTCGGCCTTGACCGCCAACAGAACGGCTCCATCTATATCCATCGTCTCCGGGTGGTCCCGAATCCACTCGTCGAAACGCTGCCGAAGCGCTCCGACGGTCCACACCAAACCTTGAAGCGGGGACGCTGTCTCACCCCTGCCACGGATCGGGTGATTGTTGGACATCGGAACCTGTCTCCCCTCTTTGGACTTAGCTTCGCTACCGCACGGTGCGGAACGACCCCCTTTTCAGCTGCCAAACCGCAGCGCGGCATCGCCCACAACCATAGGTCCCTGGGTCACTACCATTCCCGGAGTCACGAAAAACTTGAATCCGGCAGGGCCTTACCGGGCTAACACGGGAAGGGTGGAACGGCACCGTCTGCCCTCCTGGACGGCTGGGACCGCCGCGCCCTATCCGCGGGCGTTCCGAGCCCTGATGACACGACTCGGAATCCCCACAGATGCTCGGCTTCGTAGGCGTATCGACATCTGTCGCATGGCCCGCGACGAACGCGGGAAAGCCTTGGCAGTGTCGCAGCAGGCCTGACCCAGAGCCAGGACCAGCCTCAACAAGATCGGCAGTTCCTACGGGCCTGTGACCCCCAGCGCCGACAGTAACCCCCACTGTCGGCTTTAGCGCGCCCGGACAACCACCACCACGCCCCGCAAAGCTCCCACGCAATCCCAGAGGATCCCCGAGCACCCCCATAGCCACTGGAAACCCCGGATAACACGCAAAGGGAAGAAATGTGACCTAAATGGCCCACATGACCGGAGCCTAAATGGCCCTGAGGCATCGGTAGCGGGGGTGGGATTTGAACCCACGACCTTCGGGTTATGAGCCCGACGAGCTACCTGACTGCTCCACCCCGCGGTGTGTGGGCTGGATGATAGAGGCTGGCTCGGAGGTTCGCAACCCCGTATCGGCGCTCAGCCGGTGGTGCTCAGCGCCCTCTCCACCAGTCGGGCGGCTTCCTCGATGAGCCTCTGATACTCGGCGAGGTCCCCCGAACGGAGCGCTTCGTCGGCCTGATCGAAAGCCTCGGATGCATCCGCCAGCAGGTCCCTCACCGTCCTCGGCAGGGGCGCGGTCTCCTCGGACTCGGTACCGTCCCCGGGGTCATCAGGCTGGTCGTCCGGAGCGGGAGCCGCCAGGTCGGCCGCCCCGAATATCTTGGCCAGCGCCCCATCGAGGGTGTCGTCCCACTCGATGTCGTCGCCGTGAACGACCACCACCCGGCGGAACTCGGGAAGTCCTCCCTGCTCGGCCTCCAGGTACACGGGCTGCACGTACAGGACCGACTCGCCGATCGGCACCACCAGCATGTCGCCCAGCACCACCGAGGAGCCCTGGCCCCGCCAGAGAGTGAACTGCTGGGAGATCTCATCGTCCTGGTCGATCCGGTTGCCCACCTGCCCGGTGCCCTCCACCAGCGAGCCCGCGGGCATCCGGTAGTCGATGAGCCGTCCGTAGCGGTCGGGCGTGGAGTCGGCTATCAGGAACGCCGACATGTTGGGCTTCTCCAGGGGGTTGTAGGGCTGGAGCAGCACGTAGGAGGTGTCTTCCTCGCCGGGAAGGGTCATCAACAGGTAGTAGGGGAGCATTTCCCGCAGGTACTGGACGATGGATCCGTCCGGACCGCCGATCAAGTCGCCCCGCAGCAACTCGATGCGCCGGATGGTGGAGGGATCGGATGGAATCGACCAGGCGTCGTTGCGCTGGAAGAACTGCGTCACGTCCACCATGTGGTAGTCGAGGTACAACTCGCTCTGGATCTTGAACAGGTCCTGGGGATAGCGGAAGTGCTCCCGGAGTCCCTCAGGTATCTCGCTCGCATCCGTGAACAGGTCCGGGTAGACCCTCTGCCAGGCGGCCACCAGCGGGTCGGACTCGTCCACCACGTACAGACTGATGGTGCCGTCGAAGGCGTCGACCGTGGCTTTCACCGAGTTCCTTATGTAGTTGAACCCCGAGATGGGGAGTTGGGAGAAGCTGGATACACGGGCGGTGTCGAAGCCTCTCAGCCCCACCCCGATCGGCTGGGAGTAGGGGTAGTTCTCGCTTATGGCGTACATGTCGACCACCCAGATGATCCGTCCATCCAGCACCACCGGGTAGGGATCGGCGTCGGCCACCAGGAAGGGCGCGACCGCCTCCACCCGGCTCTGGATGTTGCGCTGCATCAGCACCCGGCTGTCGGGGTTGATCTGGCTGGAGATCAGGATGTTCAGGTCCCCGTAGCGGAGGGCGAAGGCCAACCGGTGGAGTATCCCCGAGATCTCCACTCCCGCCTCCCCCTCGTAATCGTTGTAGCGGTTGTCCGCCGCTCCCCCTCCCGCTGCGGCCGGATAGTCGATCTCCTGGGGTTCGGCGCCCGACCGGACGATCACCGGACGATCCCGCTCGTACGTCTCCCCGAAGTAGATGCGGGGTTCGGTCAACTCCAGGATGGGCTCGGTGGTCTCCGGCGGTATGTCCCGCAGCAGGAAGTCGGGCTGGCCGTCAACCGCCACCACGTTGGCGGGGCTGAGCACCGACCCGAACCCGTGGGTGTAGACCAGCCTCTGGTTCTGCCAGTCCTGGGCGGGGATATTGGGCTCGTCCAGCTCGCGAAGCGCCAGCATCACCTGGGTGTCGGTGCCGCCGATCGGGTAGCGGTCGGTGTCCACATGGTCTACCCGGTAGTAGGTGCGGATCTCCTGGAGTTGCTGGTAGGTCCGGTTGAGGACGTCGGGGTCCCAGAGCCGGATGTTGTCGACGGTGGGAGCGTTGCGGGCGATGTCGGAGGCATTGAGGTCGAAAGAGGCTCCGAAGGGCCTCACGTCCACCGAGTCGAGGCCGTAGGCGGACCGGGTGGCGGCGATGTTGCGCTCTATGTAGGGTCCCTCCCTCACCAGTTCGTTGGGCTGGACCTGGAAACGCTGGACGATGGCCGGATAGGCCACGCCGGCGGCCAAGGAGACGAAGACCCAGGCGGCCACCGACACCGCCACCAGCACCCACCCCCGGCGCCAGATATTGATGACGAACAGGATGGCGGAGAAGACCGAGACTGCGATCAGCAGGTTGAGGGCGGGCAACCGGGCGTTGATGTCGGCGTACCCGGCGCCGAACACGTTGTTGTCCGAGTACAGCAACTGGTAGGTGTCGATCCGATAGGAGAACGCCCGCAGGATGGCGATCACAGCCGCCAGCGCCGAGAGATGCGCCTTGGCCTGGGTGTCGAATCTTGGCAGGCGGCGCACCGGGAATTTGACCGCCCCCAGGGCGAAATAGCTCAGCGCCACGGTGATCAGGGTCGCGATCGCCAGCCCGGTCAGCCAACTCACCAGCGTCGACCAGAACGGGAGCCGGAACATGTAGAAGGCCAGGTCCAGACCGAACTGGGGATCGGTGACGCCGAACGGCTCGGAGTTCAAGAAGAGCAGTGCCTGGTCCCGCCAGGCGGAGACTCCCAGGCCCAGCACCACGGCCGAGCCGATGGCCGCCGCCCATTCCAGAAGCCCCACTCTGGCGCCCACGGCCTGGCGTATCTGCGCCACGGCCGGGTCCTCGGGGACGGTGCTGAATGATGCGTACCGCACCGACAGGTACCGGGCGAGCCTCATGTTCCCCCAGATCACCGCGAAGACGACGATCGCCCCCAGAAGACCCAGCGCGGCCAGCCACACCCACCGGACCCACCAGACCCCCGTCTGATCCACCGAGGAGAACCACAGATAATCGGTCCAGACCCGGGACAGGGCGGTGAAGATCCCGTAGAGAAGGGCGATCCCCGTGAACACCCAGACGAGGCGGCGGCGGCGTGGCGGTTGTTGTTGGCGGCTGGTGCCTACCGGAAAGAACATCAGACCTCTAGTTTACTCCCCGCCCGGACCCGAATCTCCGGAGGTCGTCTCGACCTGCGGATGCTCGGCGAGGTATAGGACGAAGAATGGCAAAAATTGCCCAGAAGTCGCGGAAAAAACGACTTTATATTCTCCCAAATAGATTCATGGGAAGTTTTCCTCCGCCTTTTCGGCCAACCCGTTAGACACGAATAGCCAGCTAGGACATTGAATAGTACAGAGACACCGCCTGGAAGCGGAGTGTTGCCGGAACATGGCCGGCGTGCACCAGAATTCGGTCTGACCTGGGCTTTCTTTTGGGCCAGGTCCCATGGGAAAAGGCTTGGTCGCCCACGGGGGGTTTGTTACATTAATGTAATTCCCTGATGGAGGGCGAACCGGGCATCCCCCGGCGGGCTATGAAAGAGTGATCCAAGGACCAGGAGGAGGCAGGCAAGTGACCAAGGGACTCAAGGTAGACAGGCGTTTCACCCGTCTGGGGGAGGATCCCTATGAGACCCTGAACTGGGAGAAGAGGGATTCTCGGATAACAAACCCGGACGGTTCGGTGGTGTTCGAGATGAGGGACGCCGAGGTGCCGGCACACTGGTCGCAGGTGGCCGCCGACATCGTGGTCTCCAAGTACTTCCGCAAGGCGGGGGTGCCTCTCTCCGACGACAATGGGCCTCTCCTGGACGAGAGTCGCCAACCCAAGCTGGGTTCGGAGCGCTCCGCCCGCCAGGTCTTCGACCGGCTGGCGGGCACTTGGCGGTGGTGGGGCGAGACGCATGGCTATTTCGACTCCCCAGAGGACGCCCAGGCGTTCGAGGACGAGATGAAGTACATGCTCTGTCACCAGATGGGCTCGCCCAACTCTCCGCAGTGGTTCAACACCGGCCTCAACTGGGGCTACGGGCTGACCGGCCCCGCACAGGGCTTCTGGTACGTCGACCCCGACACCGGGGAGTTGGCCGTCTCCCCCGATTCCTACTCCCGCCCCGCACCGCATGCCTGCTTCATTCTCAAGGTCGAGGACGACCTGGTCAACCCGGGGGGGATCATGGACCTGTGGCTCCGCGAGGCGCGCATCTTCAAGTTCGGATCGGGGGCGGGCTCGAACTTCTCCGATATCCGGGCCGAGGGCGAGAGGCTCTCGGGCGGCGGCAGTTCCTCCGGGGTGATGTCCTTCCTCAAGATCGGCGATCGGGCGGCGGGCGCCATCAAGTCGGGGGGGACCACCCGGCGGGCGGCCAAGATGGTGATCCTCGACATCGACCATCCCGACGTGGAGGATTTCATCAACTGGAAGAAGGTGGAGGAGGACAAGGCTCGCCTCCTGATCGAAAAGGGAGGCTATCCCGCCGACTTCAACGGCGAGGCATACGCCACGATCTCCGGACAGAACTCCAACAACTCCGTCCGGGTAACCGACGATTTCATCAGGGCGGTGGAGAGCCGCGACGACTGGGAGTTGACCGAGCGGACCACCGGGCGGGTGATGAAGACCGTCTCCGCTGAGCACCTGTGGGACCAGATCGCCGAGGCGGCGTGGGCCTGCGCCGACCCGGGAGTGCAGTTCGACACCACCATCAACGAGTGGCACACCTCCCCCGCCGGGGGCCGGATCCGCGGCTCCAACCCCTGCTCGGAGTACATGTTCCTGGACAACACCGCCTGCAACCTGGCCTCTGTGAACCTGGTTGCCTTCTACAACGACCGCACAGGCGTATTCGACATCGACAGCTACCTGCACGCTGTCCGCCTGTGGACCCTGGTGCTGGAAATCTCGGTGGCTATGGCCCACTTCCCTTCCAGAGCCATCGCCCAGGGCTCCTATGACTATCGGACCCTGGGGCTGGGGTATGCCAACCTCGGATCGCTCCTGATGCAGATGGGCATCCCCTACGATTCCCGCCGGGGCCGCGCCATCGCCGGGGCGCTGACTTCCATCCTCACCGGCCACTCCTACACCACCTCGGCGGAGATCGCCTCGGCGATCGGACCCTTCCCGCGCTTCAAGGAAAACCGGGAAGCCATGCTGCGGGTGATCCGCAACCACCGGCGCGCCGCCTACGACGCCCCGGCCTCGGAGTACGAGGGAATCTCCCAGCATGTGGCGGGTATCTCAAGCCGCCTCTGCCCCCTGGACCTGGCCCAGGCAGCCCGCGAGGTCTGGGATGTCGCCCTGGACCTGGGAACTCTCCACGGTTTCCGCAACGCACAAGTCACTTGCATTGCGCCCACCGGAACGATCGGTCTTCAGATGGACTGTGACACCACCGGCGTGGAGCCCGACTTCGCCCTGGTCAAGTTCAAGAAACTGGCGGGAGGCGGGTACTTCAAGATCGTCAACCAGTCGGTGGGTCCGGCTCTCGACACCCTGGGCTACACGCCTGAGGAGAAGCGGGAGATCATCGACTACGTGGTGGGCACCTCCTCCCTGGAGGGGTCTCCCCACATCAACCGGAGGAGCCTCCGGGCGCACGGCTTTGCGGACGAGGACCTCGACCGGATCGAGGAGTCCCTTCCCGGAATGTTCGAACTGCGGCACGCCTTCAACGTGCTGGCGGTCGGGGAGCCTGCCCTGCGGCGCCTGGGCGTGGAACCCTCCCAGTCCCAGCGGCTCGACTTCGACCTCCTTTCCTTCCTGGGCTTCAGTTCCGACGAGATCGACGCCGCCGGTGATTACATCTGCGGCCGCCAGACCATCGAAGGCGCTCCCCATCTGAAGGAAGAGCACCTTCCGGTGTTCGACACCGCCAACCGCAACGGTCGCCACGGACGGCGGTTCATCCACCACAACGGGCACATCCGGATGATGGCCGCCGCCCAGCCATTCATCTCCGGCGCCATCTCGAAGACCATCAACATGCCCAGCGACGTGAGCCCCGATGACATCAAGGACGCCTACGACCTGTCCTGGAAGCTGGGTCTCAAGTCGATGGCCCTCTACCGGGACGGCTCCAAGGCCTCCCAGCCGCTCTCCTCGGCAGCCGACGACTCCTCCGGTGAGGACGAGCCGGAACTCGACGAGGCGATCGGCATCGAGCAGCGTCTGGCCTACGGACCCCTCCCGGAGGGAACCTCTCCCTCCCAGGCCTATTCCAACGGGATGAAGCCTCCCCGGTTCCTCCTCCCCTCCCGGCGGGCGGGCTGGACCCAGGAAGCCCGGGTCGGCGGTCACAAGCTCTACATCCGCACCGGCGAGTACAACGACGGCACGCTCGGAGAGCTGTTCATCGACCTGGCCAAGGAGGGCGCCACCCTGCGGGGCATCCTCTCCTGCTTCGCCATCGCCGTCTCAAAGGGCCTCCAGTACGGGGTCCCGCTCGAAGAGTTCGTGGACACCTTCATGTACCAGACCTTCGAACCCCGGGGGTTGGTGCAGCACCATCCCAACATCAAGATGGCCTCCTCCATGGTCGACTACATCTTCCGGGCCCTGGCCATCGAGTACCTGGAACGGGAAGACCTGGGCCAGGTCAGGACCCCCGAGTTGCGGGAGCTTCCCGAGGAGCCCCACCCGACGGTCTCGGACCGGGGACAGCAGTTGCCCCTCGCCGCCGCCCAGGAGGAGGACAACCTCGAAGCGGTGAAAGAAGCCGCCCAGTTCGCCGACTCTCCGGCGAGCGCCGACCTGATAGCCCAACTCTTTCCCGAGGCCGAAGGCGCAGGCGGGACCGCCTTGATGCCTTCCTCGGCGCAGATCCTCCTCAGCAAGATGATGGGAGACGCTCCCATGTGCGACGAGTGCGGTCACATGACGGTCCGCAACGGGAGTTGCTACCGCTGCCTCAACTGCGGGGCGTCACTCGGCTGCAGCTAGGCCGATGGCCTCGGTGACCCACCTCCACCTGGCGCCGCTCCACAAGGCCGACCTGATCGAGGTCACCGAGGTGTTCGCGGTGGAGGGAGCGGGCCTGGAAGGCGACCGCTACCTGGGCACCACCCGCAACGTGACGTTGGTGGCCGAGGGCGAACTGGGTGAAGCCGCCGACCGGTTGGGATACCCCATACCACCGGGCGCAACCCGCCGCAACATCACGGTGGACGTTGATCGCCTTCCCCGCACCACCGGCGCCCTGATCCATCTCGGAGAGGCCACCCTGTCGGTATGGCGGGACTGCCCGCCCTGCGAGCGGATGTATGAGACCGTCGGCCCCCAGGCGCGAGAAGCCCTCCAGGGAAGATCCGGCATCGCAGCCCAGGTGGTGAAGGGCGGGGTCATCCGGGTGGGCGACCCGGTCCGCATCGAGCCCTCTCCGGGCGACATGTGATGCCCAAAGTGGGCCTCGGGGGGCTCGAATATCACAACGGCCGTCTGGACGGCCCCAACCTGGTGGTGTCGGGTGACAACCTCCCGGTGCTCCGAGGGTTGCCCGACGGGACCATGACCCTGGTGTACATCGACCCCCCTTTCAACACCGGCCGGCGCCAGACCCGCAGGACGCTGCGCACCACCGCCGACCCCGACGGCGACCGGCGAGGCTTCAAGGGAGCGTCATACCGGACGGTGGCGGGCCGCACCTCCGCCTACGAGGACTCCTTCGACGACTACTGGGCGTTCCTTGAGCCTCGCCTGCTGGAAGCTCGGCGGCTCCTGGCCGCCCATGGCACCCTCTACCTGCACCTCGACTACCGGGAGGTCCACTACGCCAAGGTGCTCTTGGACTCGATGTTCGGCCGCGACTGCTTCCTGAACGAGATCATCTGGGCCTACGACTACGGAGGGAAGGCCCGCCGCCGCTGGCCGACCAAGCACGACAACATCCTGGTCTACGTCAAGGACCCCCGCCGCTACCACTTCGACACCGAGGCCGTCGACCGGGAGCCCTACATGGCGCCAGGATTGGTGACCGCCGAGAAGGCCGAACGGGGAAAGCTCCCCACCGACGTGTGGTGGCACACCATCGTGTCGCCCACCGGCCGCGAGAAGACCGGCTACCCCACCCAGAAACCGGAGGGGGTGCTCCGCCGCATCGTGCAGGCATCGAGCCGGGAGGGCGATTGGGTGCTGGACTTCTTCGCCGGAAGCGGCACCACCGGGGCGGTCGCCTCGAAGCTCGGCCGCCGGTTCATCATGGTGGACAACAACCCCGAGGCCCTGGCGGTAATGCGCCGCCGCCTCGCCGCCGGAACGGCGCCGATCTCCTTCGTGGACACGTCGGCGGAAGGAATCGAGGCCCTGGGCGCATAGGGTGATTCTGTCCTTGCGGGGGAGGGCGGGGCGGCCTATTTTCTTTGTTTGGCTGGGTGGAGGGTTCGGCGGT
>JAPPLW010000001.1 GCA_028819345.1 bacterium
ACCAAACCTGGCTCACCACCCCCCCAAACCCGATTTGCAAAACATAGGAGCATCGTAATGTTGTTCCATGTGGTGAATCCGTCTCCCGCACTCATCACATGAGCAAAAAGCTCGTCGAAATCGAGGGGAACAGTCGGATTCGTCATCACTGCCTTGGTGGGTCTCCTTCCCCAGACGCAGGAGAAGAAAAACCGACAATCGTGAGACCGTTCATCTATCAGGTAAACCTCGACACCCTCTTGGGGTACCAGCAAGTCGACCCCTTTTCTGACCCGGGCCCCAAGGGTCAGGAAGCCGCTGCCTTCTGATCTTATGACCAGCATCTGAGTGCCGCCCTCATTTGCCGGACTGAGCCTGTAACGCTGCGTTCCTTCCCCTCCATAGATCGCCACTTCAGATTGCTCCATCCACCCAGCCGCGTATCTGTTGATCGCAATCGTCCCCACTTGGAGTTTGCGGTCATCCTCAACACCGCTCATGATGTCCATCGGGTTGTCGTAATCCGAGAATCGCGGTGAATGTGGAAAGCCGAGGGCGTGACCCATTTCGTGAGCTATCGTGGCGACATCCAGAAGCCGATCATCGGACAGATAGGGAACAGCCCATTCCGGAACCATATCCCAGCGGATGATGTCCGGTGTAGCCACCACGGTTCCCCAGAGACGCACCTCCCGATTGTTTTCAGGATAGGTCCGGGCATGCAACCTCAGTTCCAAGAACCTTCGATCAGGATCGCCGATGCCACCTGAACTCTCGAACACGACCTTGTCCACTATGAGCAAGACCCCCTCCGGCGCGGTGCCCGAGGTCCTCTTTTCTATGATCTCGCCGACCAATGTCTCGCAGTTGCCATACTCCGCCGAGTACATGTCGGGGCCGAACTCCACCGACCCACCCACCCGAAACACCGGACGGTAGCGACCACCGGAGAGCTCTGTGAAGTATGGGGCAATCCGGCTCTCCAGAATGCTGATCGCATGCTCCGGAGTGATATCTATGTAGCCGTCGGACGCCTGGCAAATCCATACCTCCCACACGTCGTCGTCAAGGGTGTAGGCGGTCGTAGAACCGTACCCGACAATCAAATCCAGCGGGTCCTCGTCGTAGGCAATCTCAACGAAGGGTCGGTGGAAGCTCTCGGGAACCTCGGTGTTGACCGGAGGCGAAGCGCCGATTCCCGCGGTCTCCAAAGGCTCATCGGCCACCTCCACCACATAGGTATCTCCCCGTCGCTCGACCACCCGGACCGATATGTCCCCGTAGGTGTATCCGTCGCCCACGGCCATGACATGCGCAACCTCATCTTGGAAGTCGAGGGGTACGGTGGGGTTGGTGGCCACCGCTTGGGTCGGGCGTCTCAAGCCGAAACAAGGGCTATCCCCCGGACCACCACAGTTTGCTGTCACGGTATCGATGAAGTACGACTCGACGCCTTCTATCGGCAACCCCGCGTCGTAGCCCTTCTTGACCCGGGCGCCCAGGGTCACGTAACCGCCCTCGCCCCGCAGCACCAGCATCTGGGTTCCAGTATCGCCCGGGGGAGCCAACACGTACCTGGACCGGCCTTCACCGGAATACACCGCGACATCGTCCCGGTCGATCCAACCGGCCGCATACCGATTGATGGCGATAGTGCCCACCTGCAGACCCGGCGCGGTCTCGGCATCGCTCAAGATGTCCATTGGATTGTCGTACTCCCCGGGATCGAATCGATATGAATGCGGGAACCACAAAGCGTGGCCCAACTCATGAGCGATGATCGAGATCAGCGGAGGGGAAACCATCTCTCCGCCCGCATTCACGCTGCGTCCGCTTTCCGGGAACAGAGTCGCTTCCTGCACGATCTCCCATGGACCCCCTCCTGTCGACCTGGCGAACGTACCTCCCGGGTCCCCCCGGGCGAATCCAGTTTCTTGATTGACGATCGTCACCACACCTTCCACGCCCGTTTGGACATGGCCTGCCACCTCGTCGAGGCACTGCCGAAAACCCGAGGCCGTCACACTGCCGGGACTGCCCGCCCGGAACACCGGGCGATACCGGCCATCGGACAGCCAGTTGAAATAGGGAACCAATTCCGATTGAAAGACCTTCACGATCTCGGATGCGGAAAGGTCGAGATCACCGTCGGGAGATTCGCAAACCCAAACTTCCCAGAGATCGTCGCCGAGGCTGTAATGCGTCGTTATATCGTACCCGGCGATCAGTTCCAAGGGATCGGCCTGTTGCCCGTGGTCCGCCACCGCGGGGCCACTTAGGAAAACGATGCCGGCAACTGCCAGTAGACCCAAACAAAAACGGACCCAGGTTCTATTCATAAAGGGGTTACTTTGAACCGGTTTCAGAAGGAGAACGCCGACATCGTTGGTGTCGGTTACCGGCTCATCGTCCACAAAACATAGTTTGGACATCCAAGAAAGGATACGGGCCGGTTGCAACACGAAGCGTGGACTCAGATATCCTCCGGCATCCTGGTGTAGCGGGCGGACAGCTCGGCAGTTGTCCATAACGAGCAGTCGGAGCACTTTGCGCCGTTGCTGGCCTCGGTCTGGTAATAGAGACAGCAGGCGTTGCGCTCCCACGCCCACCGCAGACCCCGCCCGATCCGGACTACACGTCCCGACCGCCGCAACTCGCCGCGTGCAGTGGCGAAAAACCCCTCCACCAGGTCGCGGATTCGCTCGGCGCGGTCGGGAAGCGGCCCGACGAACGCTCCGAAGCCGGCGGCGCACGATGAACCGACATTGGCCCACAACAATGGCTCGCCGATCCGCATGGATCGGTGCACAGCTTCAACAAACCGCGCCAGGTGTTCATCGATCAAGACATGATGCAACACGGCAAAGTCACCCTCGGCTGCTACCAGCTCGGCGCTATCCAGCCGGACAGCGTTGAGACGGTGATGCTCCATTCCGATGGCAGTGGACTGCGGTCGGACCGAGAGCACATCGCCCGACAGGACGAATGACCCGATAGCCGCCGTAGCGATCCGGAAAGCGTATCCCTGAACGAAGAGCGACATCGCCACCATGTCGTCGCTACCCCACTCCTCGGCGGTCGGCCGCACGACCGAGAACAGGTGCTGCGGATCGGCGATCAGATGGTCGCATACCAGCCATCTCCGACTTTCCTCCGCCGTGCCGACCGTGATGCGTAGATAGTCGACGGTGGCCAGCAACTTCTCAACGACGTCGTGGGCTCGATCTCTCACTCGTACTCCCCTTCGGTTTTGTTGCGGTCGTCCCGGATTGCCGATGAAAACCAGATTTTACTCCCTCTCCTTTACTTGTAGTCGAACATATGTTCGACTACCCTATACGGATTCCCAATTGAAATCTGGTCTGGCAAGGAGGTGCGATGCGGGTTGCGTGCCTGCTCATCTCTCATCTGAGAGTCAAGTCCGAGTTGCGGCGCGACGCGGGTCTTGAAGGCCGGCCGGCGGTGATCGTCGACCGGACGGGGACGGTCCCCCTGGTCGTGGATCACACCTCCCAGGCTTTCGGGGTGAGAGCCGGGATGACATTGGAACAGGCCATCTCCAACCATGCGAACTGCGTCGTTCTGGAAGCCGACGAGCCCTACTACCGACAGGTGTTCGACGACGTGCTCGGGTCCCTGATGGAGATCGGCCATCGCGTGGAGGGTCCGGAACTCGGCGCGGTCTATGCGCGTCTCGACGGCCTCGCGGCCCTGTACGGCGGCGAGGACCGCCTGGTGTACATGCTCCTGGGCGCCGTTCCCCACGACCTGGAACCGGCGGTGGGAGTGGGGAACGCCAAGTTCCCCGCCTTTGTGGCAGCCCGAACCGGGAAGACGATGGCAGTGAACCGGGTGCCCGCCGATGCCGGGCGATTCCTCTCTCCCCATCCGGTCGACCTGCTTCCCGTCTCGGCGGAGATCAAAGCCAACCTGCACCTTCTGGGTCTTCACACCATGGGAGAAGTGGCCGCGCTGCCAAAGGGATTGCTGGCAGACCAGTTCGGCCTGGAGGGATCGGCCGCCTGGTCGCTCTGCAACGGCATCGACGAGCGCCCCCTGGTTCCCCTGCAAGTCACCGAGACCATCACCGAACACACCTCCTTCCCCGACCATTCGGCCTCCCTGGAACTCTTCTTGGTGACGGTGGACCTCCTGCTCAGAAAGGCCTTCTCCCGGCGCCGCATGCTGGGGAGACAGGCGGCCGGGGTGATTCTGGACTGCAGAGCGGAGAGCGCTCCGTCGTGGAGCAAAGCGATCCGTTTCAAGCGAGGCGTCCACGGATGGGAGAAGGCTACTCCGATCGTCAGGCGCCAACTGGAGACGGACCCTCCCCGGATCCCCATCGAAGAGATCCGGCTGACCCTCACCGATCTCAGCGGAGTGTCGGGGATGCAACTGGGCCTCTGGGCGGACCCGAAGCAGGTCAGATGGCGCCGGATCCGAGACACGGAGAGAAAACTCCGCTCCCGGACGCGAGGAGGCCACATCCTGCACCGGGTGGTGGAGGTGGCGCCCTGGCATCCGGCGCCGGAGATGCGGTCGGTCCAGGTGCCTGTCGACCGATCGGGTGACTACGCCATCAAACCGGTGGCGGCGCCCACCCGGGTCTCGGTCCGGGAAGGAGACCTTCGCCGGCCGGTGGCCGTGCTGCTGGACGACCGGTGGCGACCGGTGGGCCGGGTAGCCGACCTCTGGACCTTTGACCTGTGGTGGCTGCCGCGACCGATCACCCGGACCTATTACCGGCTGGGAGGAGAGAACGGGCGAGGGGTCACCCTCTTCTACGACCAGCGAGCAGAATGCTGGTACCGACAGAGTGGCTAACCGGGAGGGTGGGAGTATGGCTTCGGACTATGTGGAGCTACACGCAAAGAGCTTCTATTCCTTCGGTACAGGAGCGTCACACGTCCACGAACTGCTGGCCCGGGCCGCCGAGCACGGGTATCCGGCCATGGCCCTCACCGACACCAACCTGTGCGGCGCCCTGGAGTTCGCCCGCCTGGCCAACAGCCTGGGCATCCGGCCCATCACCGGCGGAGAGTTGACCCTCACCGACGACACCCGGCTCGTCCTTCTGGCCGGGACGCGCCAGGGATACGCCAACCTGTCCCGTTTGTTCACCCTGGCCAACGGCGCGGACCGCCAGAACCCGCGCCTCGATCCCGTGCACCTGCCGGCGCACTCGGAGGGACTGGTCCTCCTCGCCGGAGGGCGCGACAGCCGCCTCTCCCGACTGGCGCTCTCCGCCCGGCTTTCAGAGGCACGGGATCTCCTCGGTGAGTACCGGGACTGGTTCGGCTCCGACCGGGTGTACGTGGAGGTGCAGCAGAACCTCCTGGAGGGCGACACCCGGCGCAACCGGGAACTCGAGTCCCTGGCTCACAACGAAGGCTTGCCGGTGGTGGCCACCAACGATGTCCACTACCACGCACCGGAGCGCTACCGCCTCCAGAACGCGCTGGTGGCCGCCAGGCACAACATCACCATGGACCAGGCTCTCCGGTACATCAGGCCCAACCACCACCTCTCTCTCAAGTCTCCCGAACAGATGGGGCGACTGTTCCGCCACCTCCCCGAGGCGCTCTCCAACACCCTGAAGATCGCCGAGCAGTGCTCTTTCGATCTCAGCACCGACCTCGGTTACCGCCTCCCCGAGCCGGAGGTGCCGGCGGGGCACACACCCGACAGCTACCTTCGAGAACTCTGCCACCAGGCCGCTCGCCGCCGCTACGGATCCGTCTCCCCGCCGGTCCGGGAACGACTGGCCGAGGAGTTCCGG
The DNA here is from genome assembly GCA_028819345.1 of bacterium. Taxonomy (GTDB): domain Bacteria; phylum Actinomycetota; class Acidimicrobiia; order Spongiisociales; family ZC4RG35; genus Bin76. The sequence goes on from JAPPLW010000001.1 coordinate 5,759, forward strand.
CTGATAGAGATGCATGGTCTTTCCGGCTTCCTGCTGCTCTACCGGCAGATCGTGCTCATCGCGCAGAAGATCATGGAAGACGAGGGCCTGGTACGCCCCGGCACGCCGCTCGAAGAACAGCCGCCCGGGAGAGGACGAGGGTCGTCGGTGGCCCTGCTGGTGGGGTATCTGATCGGCATCAGCCACGTCGACCCCCTCCGGTGGAACCTCACCCTGGACCGGTTCATCTCAGACGACACCACCCTCCTTCCCGACATCGATCTCGACTTTCCCCGTCACCTCCGGGACAAGCTCATCGAGCGGATCCACCGGCATTTCGGCCCCGAAAACGCGGTGTTGACCGGAGCCATCTCCACCTACACCGCCAAGGGCATCATCCAGGACCTGGGCAAGGCGTTCGGGCTGCCGAGCCAGGAGCTGACCCTTCTGTCCAAACAACTCCACTCCCACCATGCGGCGGACCTGAGAGCAGAGATGCTGGAACTTCCCGCTTTCCGGGACCGGGTGGACGCCTACGGGTGGAAGAACCTGATCGAGATCTCCCCCCAACTGATGGGGGCGCCCAAAGGCCTCAGCCAGCACCCCGGAGGGATGATCCTCAGCAGCACCCCCATCCCGGAGATGGTCCCCGTCCGGGAAGGGGCCATCGAGGGGCGCTACATAATGGACTGGGACAAGGACAACGTCGCCGACGCCAACTTCGCCAAGATAGACCTCCTCTCTCTCCCGGCGCTCGACCAGTTGCACGAGGCGTTGGATCTGATAGAAGAGCGGACCGGCGACCGGCCGGACCTTTCCAGGATCGATCCCGAGGATCCCGAGGTCTACGGGATGATCACACAAGGCCGTTCCAAGGGGGTGTTCCTGCTCCAGTCGCCGGCTCAACTGAAGATGGGACGGCGCCTCCGGCCCGAGAACCTCCTGGACCTGGCCTACCAGGTGGCGCTGATCCGCCCGGGTGTGGGCGTGCAGGGAAGCGCGGTCTCGCATTTCCTGGAGAGATACCGCCACGGTGCCTCCTGGGACTACGACCACCCCTTGGAGAGGGGAGCCCTGGAACGGGGATACGGGGTCATCGTCTGGCAGGAACAGGTGGTCCAACTCATCATGGACGTGGCGGGGATGACCGCCGCCCAGGCCGATGAGATACGAAGGTCCTTCGCTCGTTCCAACAACCAGCACCTGATAGCCATGCACTGGAAAGATTTCCTCCAAGGCGCCCGTAAGCGGGGCGTCCCGGAACGAGCTGCGCGAAAGATCTTCTCCAAGATCAACGGCCACTACATGTTTCCCGAATCCCACTCCCACGCCTTCGCGGTCACCGCCTACCAGGTTGCCTGGCTCAAGCGCTATCACCCCCTGGAGTTCTTCACGACCCTCATCAACAACCAGCCCATGGGGTTCTACCCGCTGGAGACCCTCAAGCAGGACGCCAAGACATTCGGGGTGCCGTTCCTCGGTCCCTGCGTCAACCGGAGCGACGTCAAGTGCGTTCCCGAAGATGGCGCCGTGCGGCTGGGTCTGGGAATCGTCAAGGACGTGGGAGACCGGTCCGGGAAGACGATCGTCTCCGAGAGGCGGCGCTGCGGTCCCTATGACGGCGCAGGGGACCTGATCCGACGCACCGGCTTGAAGCCCCAGGCCGTGGTCGCTCTGGTGATGGCGGGCGCCCTGGACAGCCTCTCGCCCAATCGTCGCACCGCTATCTGGGACGCGGGGCTGTCTGTCCGTCCCTCCCGCAACGGACAGACCGTCCTGGACACGTCCCGGGGAGGAAGAAAACCCGACCTGGCCGACTTCACCGACTACGAGAGGATGGCGAGCCACTACCAGGTCCTGGGCACCCATCCGGGAGGCCACCTCATGGAGTACCTCCGGGAGACACTGGACGAAGAGGTGCTGACCACCGCCGAGGTGGAGGAGCGCGCCGAGACCGAAGAGGTGCTGGTGGCGGGCTGGCCCATCGCCCGACAGCACCCCCGCGGGACAGGCGGCACGGTGTTCGTCACCATCGAGGACGAGACCGGGGACGTGCAGGTGATCATCTGGCCGGATGTCTTCGCCCGGTACAAAAAGCAACTCCGGAGCCAGGTGATCCTGGTTCGGGGCGTGATATCCCGATGGGACGGCACCACGTCGGTGATCGTCTCGGCCCTGGAAGCGGTCGACGTCCCGGTCTCGATGCCAGCCGCCCATGATTGGCACTGATCGGAAAGAGACCCAACGACCTCCCGGCGCTCCATCCGGAAGCAGGGATGTCACACCCTCGCCTTATCGTGATCCAGTACCCAACCTGCGTCTACGGAGGCGCTACATGGACATCGTCACCATCTGGATTCTGTGCGGCGCGATCAGCGCCTTCGTCGCCTCGCACAAAGGGCGCAGCGGGTGTGGTTGGTTGGTACTGGGAGCGCTCCTCGGCCCGTTCGGCCTGGTTCTGTCCCTGGTGATCCCGTCCAACGCAGTCAGTATTGAAAGAGAAGCTATTCAAAGCGGCGCGTACAAGAAGTGTCCGTATTGCGCCGAGTTGATAAGAACTGAGGCGGTGAAGTGCCGCTACTGCGGCTCGGGCCTTTAAAAGACCTTCGCTCCCTGATATCTCATCAGGGAGCGAAGGGTCCCCCTCCCAGGTTTGTCTACCTCAGGAGTCGTCGGCGGGGAGTATCAGGTTGAGCACCACGCCCACCACCGCGGCCAATGCCAGCCCGGAGATGGCGACTCCGCCGATCTGGAGGTTCTCGAGACCCGAAGTCCCCAGACCCAGCACCAGGATCACCGCCACCACGATCAGGTTGCGGCTCTTGTGCATCTCCACCTGGCTCTCCACCAGGGTGCGGAGGCCCACTGCGGCGATCATGCCAAACAGAACGATGGACAGGCCTCCCAGCACGGAGAGGGGAATGGACTGCAGGACCGCCGCCACCTTGGGGATGATCCCCAGGATGATGGCCACGATCGCCCCGATGCGAAGGACGGCAGGGTCATAGACCTTGGTCACCGCCAGGACTCCGGTGTTCTCCGAGTAGGTGGTGTTGGCGGGACCGCCCACCAACCCGGCCAGGAAGGTGGCCGCTCCGTCACCCATGAGGGTGCGGTCCAGGCCCGGCTCTTCGAAGAAGTCCTTCCCGACCACTCGACCGTTGGTTATGACGTCCCCGACGTGCTCGATCATGGTGACGAACGCCACCGGTGCGATCAGGACGATGGCGCCCCACTCGAAGGTGGCGAAGGTGAAGTCGGGCAGGCCGAACCAGTCTGCATCCGCGATCCCGTCGAAGTCCACTTCTCCGGCGATGGCGCCCACCACGTAACCGATCACTGCGCCCGACAGGATGGGCAGCATCTTCCAGAGGCCCTTCATGAAGATGGCCGCAGCCACGGTCACCAGCAGGGTGAGAATGGCCAGCCACCAGTTGGCGTTGGACATGTCGACCGCCACCGGCGCCAGGGTGATTCCGATGATTATGATCACCGGCCCGGCAACCACCGGGGGGACCAGCCTCTTGATCTTGTCCGATCCGATGAACCGGACGATCACCGAGACGATCGCATAGACCACGCCGGCGGCCGCGATACCTCCCACGGTGGCCGACATGGAGAAACCCTCGTCGTTGAGGGCGGCGACTATCGGTGGGATGAAGGCGAATGACGAACCCAGGAACACCGGGACCATCAGCTTGGTGAGAACATGGAATATCAGGGTTCCGATGCCCGCCGCCAAGAGGGCTACCGATGCGTCCAGTCCGGTCAGAAGCGGCACCAGCACGGTGGCGCCGAACATGGCAATCGTGTGTTGAACTCCCAATACGACTTTGCGTTGGGTATTGAGTTCCATAGTTTCCTCCTCTCTGGGGAACCGTACGTAAATAGCCCCTGACTCCCTTAACTCTCTAAGCAGGAGAAGCCAGAGCGGTGGAATGGCATGCCCGCTTCCTCATGGCATGCTTATTTTTCTATGGTAAACTGTTATTCGATGAGGACCCGGCATATCCGCCTAACTTCTCACATCGACAGTCACGGACCCCAGCCTCCCCCCATCCGATGGGGAGCCCCCACAGCAGCCGCCCGGGGTCCGGTCATCGCTACTCTGAGCAACCCTGACCATCGCAACGTGGTGGGAACCCACGGCGGCTCCTACGCCGTCTACCGGGCGGTCTCGATCGCCCAGGGAAAGCTCGATCGCGACTACCGGGCCGACCTGACCAACACCGCGCCCACCCATCGGATCGGGCCCCATCCCGCTTGGCGACAGCCCGACAAGATCGTCTCCCTGGATCCCTGGGGAGCGATGACCGCGGAATCCTTCCCGGATTTGCTGGCCTCCGGTTACGACATCCGGCCCACCATCGCCGTGACTACCGCTCACATCTTCATACCCGAGCTGGAGGACGCCATAGAAGAGGGCCGCATAGTCCCTGACGGGTCCCTGTGCCTCCCCGACGGCTCATGCCGGGTCACCAAGGCAGCCATCGAACCGGTGTGGCACCTTCCCAGCGTGGCGGAGAGGCTCGATGTCCCCGAACGCGACCTGCGGCGGATTCTCTTCGAAGAGACCGGGGGAATGTTCCCGGAGTTGGTCACCCGCTCCGACCTGGAAGTCTTCCTGCCGCCCATCGGAGGACAGACCATATACATATTCGGCGATCCGGCTAACCTGGCCCACCCCGACAAGACCCTGGCGGCCCGCATCCATGACGAGTGCAACGGCTCGGACGTGTTCGGATCGGACATCTGCACCTGCCGACCCTATCTGGTGCACGGTATCGAGGTCTGCATCCAGACCGCTTCGGCGGGAGGAGCCGGGATCATCGTCTACAACCGGAAGGAAGGCCGAGCGCTGGGCGAGGTCACCAAGTTCCTGGTGTACAACGCTCGCAAGCGACAGGAAGGCGGGGATCGCGCCGACGCCTACTTCGAACGGACCGAGTGTGTGGCGGGGGTGCAGGACGCCCGCCACCAGTTGTTGATGCCCGATTCATTGCACTGGCTGGGCATCACGCGGATCGACAAGCTGGTGTCCATGTCCGACGACAAGTACGGGGCGATCACCGGATCGGGCATAGAGGTGGGCGAGCGGCTCTCCCTCCCACCCGAACTGGTGCCCGCCGACGCCTGGGTGGAACTGGACGCCAAGGTGGCGGCCGGCTACTTCACCGACGGCTCCGTTCCCAGTACCGGAGAGTTGGCCGAAACCAAGGGACGCCCCCTTCTTTGACCCTCTCCGAGGTGACCCGGCTCCGCCATCCCGACACCATCAGGCGCCAATCCGAGAGAATGCTCACCCTCGCCACCCAGGGCAGGTTGGAGGGCTGGGAGATCGACCTGGACAAGCTCCCGGGCCTGGGCAGGATGGTAGCTGAGTTGACCCGCGCCCGGTACCCGGACCTCACGGTGCCGATGCACGGCCGACGTCTTCACTTCAGGGTGGGCGACATCGACCTCTGGGAGGAGCGCCCCCGCCCCGCCGACCCGCATGAGGCGGCCAGATCCGACCTGGAACTCATCGTTGTCTCGGTGCTGCTGGACGCGGGGAGCGGGCCTCGGTGGCGTTACGTCGATAACCGGATCCAGGGGGAGTTGAGCAGATCAGAAGGTTTGGCGGTGGCCAGCTTCCGGGCCTGGGAGCGAGGTGTGTTCTCCAACCGCGGTCTTTCCCGAGCGGACTCCGAAGCGCTCTCGAACCTCACCGCCGAGGCGTTGGCGGAGGCCTTTCAGGTGAGAGAGGACAATCCCCTGGTGGGAACCCAAGACCGCGCCGCGCTGCTGCGAGCCCTGGGAAGGGTGTCGTCCGGGTGGCCGGGCCGACGGGTGGGAGGTCTCTACGATCTGCTCTCCGGCCATGCTTCATCGGACGGACGCCTGTCGGCGGTGGCCCTGTTGGGGATGCTCCTGGAGCAGTTGTCGCCCTTGTGGCCCGACTCCATGATGCGAGACGGCGAATATCTGGGAGACGTCTGGCTTTACCCTCCGCTCGGTCTGGTGCCCTTTCACAAGCTCACCCAGTGGCTGGCGTATTCTCTGATAGAACCCCTGCACACTGCGGGAATCACCGTCACCGAGGTGGACCGGTTGACTCCTCTGGCGGAATACCGGAACGGGGGGCTGCTCATCGACGGGGGCGTCCTGACTCCCGTCACTCCCGGGTGGCAGACGGCCAGGCATCCGGTTTCCTCTCCCCTGGTGGTGGAGTGGCGCGCCCTCACCGTGGCCCTGCTCGGCCGTCTGGCCGGGATGGTCCGCCAGGAGTTAGGCACAAGACTTTCCATGGCCCAGATCCTCGAAGGTGGGACATGGGCGGCCGGAAGGCAACTGGCCGCCGACGCCCGTCCCGATGCCAGCCCGCCAGTCAAAGTGCTCAGCAACGGGACTATCTTCTGAGCATGACCTCTCAGACCGTCGGTACCCGGGTCCACGTGATCGATCATCCCCTGGTCCAGCACAAGCTGACCCTGATGAGGAAGCGTGAGACGAGTTCCAGCGCCTTCCGCCGACTCGCCTCGGAGATCTCGGGCCTTCTGGCCTACGAGGTGACTCGCCACCACCCCCTGACATTCGTCCGGATCAACACCCCCCTCAAATCCATGTCGGCGCCGCTCCTGGACGGAAAGAAGCTGGTGGTGATCTCCATCATGCGAGCCGGCACCGCCATCGCAGACGGCATCATAGACGCAATCCCCTCGGCGCGGATGGGACACATCGGCCTCTACCGGGACCGGAAGACCCAGATGACGGTGGAGTACTACTTCAAGGCGCCCCGGAACATGTCCGACCGCACCGCGCTGGTGGTGGACCCCATGCTGGCCACCGGTCACTCGGCGGAAGCGGCGATCACCCGGGTCAAGGGCACCAACCCGAGAGAGTTGGTCTTCATATGCCTGATAGCCGCTCCCGAGGGGGTGGACTACCTACACACGTACCATCCCGACGTCCCGATCTACTGCGCGGCGGTGGACGAGGGCCTGGATCCCTCCGGGTATATAGTGCCCGGCTTCGGCGACGCCGGCGACCGGATCTTCGGCACCAAGTAGAGCCCCCGATCCCGACCGTCACCTTTGAGGAAACTGATGCGCTACGTCTGGCCACTCTTTCTGAACGTCAGGAGTCCGCAACGCATTAACGCTCTGGCGAGTTTGGAGACCAGTCAACGTCTTTCGGCGCAGGCTTTCTGAAACCACCCCAGCAGGCAGCAGTTTGGTCGACCCGCACACCACAGGCGTGGGTACCACCGGCGGACACCGAAATGAACTCACCATCAGGAGGACTCGCCTCACCACCGAAGTCTTGACCCCAGCAGGAAAGGGTTCGGTCGACTCGCAGCCCACACGAGTATCCCGCTCCAGCAGACACTGAAATGAATTCCCCATCCGGCGGACTCAGCTCATCATCAGGAGAACTCGCCTCACCTTCGAATCCCTCACCCCAACATGCTACGGTTCGGTCGACCAGGAGACCGCAGGAATGCTCCCACCCTACGGACACGGATGTGAACTCCCCAGAGGGAGCACTCGTATGCCCAAAGCTGTCGTCACCCCAGCAAACCACCGCGCGGTCGGTTCGCACGCCGCACGAATGGCCCCACGAAACGGACACCGAGATGAACTCCCCAGAAGGAGCACTCAATGCAACGTCGGAGAAGTCGCCCCAGCACTCAACAGTGCGGTCCGCCCGCAACCCACAGGAATGAGATCCACCGACTGACACCGAGGTGAACTCCCCAGAAGGAGGACTCACATAGGAGTGGTAAACCCCACCCCAGCAGTCAACAGTGCGGTCCGCCCGCAACCCACAGGAGTCCTCCCCACCGACCGATACGGAGATGAACTCTCCGGGCGGTGGACTCGCCTGACCAAAGTCGTCGTTACCCCAGCAAACAACGGTGTGGTCCGCCCGCAAACCACACGAATGCCTTGAAGCAGCGGACACGGAGATGAACTCCCCAGAAGGAACACTCACCAAACTCCAACCCCAGCAAGCAACGGTGTGGTCTGCCCGCAAACCACACGAATGCACACCGCCCGCTGACACTGAGATGAACTCACCCGGAGGAGGGCTACCTTGGCCCAAATCGTCGTCACCCCAGCAAACAACAGCGTGATCAGCCCGCAAACCGCACGAAGCAATGGCGCCAGCCGAAACCGAGACGAACTCCCCAGTGGGCGGCGTCACCATTCCACGAAAGTCGTGACCCCAGCAGGCCACAGTCTGGTCTGCCCGCAAACCACACGAATGATTGCCACCAGCTGACACGAGGACGAACTCACCCGGGGGAGGACTTGCCTGGCCGTATCTATTCTCACCCCAACAGGCAATCGTGTGATCGGCCCGCAGCCCACACGAATGACGCCCACCCACTGACACAGACACTGACATGAATTCCCCGGGCGGAGGTTCTTCCCAAACAAGTCCCCAGCAATGGATCGTATGGTCTGCCCGCAGCCCACACGAACCATTACCGCCAACCGATACCGAGATGAACTCACCGGGCGGAGGGCTCGCCTTACCATTGTGGTTGTTGCCCCAGCAGGCCACAGTCTGGTCTGCCCGCAAACCACACGAATGATCTCCTCCAGCTGAGACGGAGATGAACTCACCAGGCGGAGAGTTCGCTTCGCTGTTTCTGTTCTCACCCCAGCAGGCAACAGTGCGATCTGTCCGCAGCCCGCACGAATGGGTCCATCCAGCAGACACTGCAGTGAACCCAATGTTCCCATCTTGTCCACTTTCAGCCTCACCCGACACCTCCTCCGGTTCCTCCACTTCCTCGGCCACATCCTCCACCTCAGGAGAATCTCCGGACTCAACACCCACATCCGGCACCCGAGAAGAGTCCCCCGCATCCGCATCACCCAACACCTCCTCCGGTTCCTCCACTTCCTCGGCCACATCCTCCACCTCAGGAGAATCTCCGGACTCAACACCCACATCCGGCACCCGAGAAGAGTCCCTCGCATCCGCATCACCTAACACCTCCTCCGGTTCCTCCACTTCCACCACCTCAGAATCCCCCAACACCTCGGGCTCGTCCACTTCCTCGGCCACATCCACCACCTCAGAATCCCCCAACACCTCGGGCTTGTCCACCCCCTCAACCACACCCGACACCTCAGAAGAGTCTCCTAACTCAACACCCCCATCAGGCGCCCGGGAAGGATCTCCGCACGCCAAAACGATCAAGGCAATAATCACTACGCTGGTAACTCTCCTAGAGAAACTCTTCCACCTTTTGTTCCGCGACCTCATCCCATGTCAAAGCCTATAGACCGTGTCGACCGAAACCACCTTTGTTCCCAGGTTTGAGGGACCGCGTCCAATGGCTGAATCCCTGTTGGGTGGTTCCAAAAGTGGGGACATCCCATTTGCTCTAAATGCCCTAGTCAGACTGATCAACACGCCTAGTAGTATCAACGCGGATTGGTATCGGGACCCGGAGTACGAGGGCTAAAAGGAGGCGACATGGCTGTTGATACAGATCCTGTGGTGGTGGTTGGAGCGGCCCGGACCGCCATAGGAACATACGGAGGGTCGCTGAGCGGCATCGATGCTTACAAGCTCGGCGCCGTCACCATCAAGGAGTCGTTGAGCCGGGCCGGTGTGGAGCCCGGAGAGGTGGATGAGGTGGTCATGGGCCAGATCGGCCAGGTGGGACCCGACGCCTACAACGCACGGCGTTGCGCGCTGGAGGCGGGTCTTCCCACATCCACCACCGCCATGAACGTCAACCGGCTCTGCTCATCGGGTCTCCAGGCGATCATCACCGGCGCCCAGCAGGTCATGCTGGGATCGGCCGACATCGTGGTCGCCGGGGGCGACGAGAACATGAGCAGCCAGCCGTTCTTGGACTACCAGGCCCGTGACGGTTGGAAACTGGGCCCCAGGAAGATCATCGACGGCACCCTGTCACTGGTGAGCGATCCCTTCGGCGGGTATCCGATGGGCGCCACCGCCGAGAAGGTGGCCGAACGCTACGGCGTGAGCCGCGAAGACCAGGACCGCTTCGCCGCCGAGAGCCAGCGCCGAGCGGCAATCGCCATCAAAGACGGACTCTTCGAAGAGGACATCGTGGGAGTGGACCGTCCCAAGGACACCCCGTTCCTGGTCGACGAGCATCCACGACCGAACACCACCGTGGAGAGGCTCGCACGGCTCCGCCCGGTGTTCCAGAAGGGCGGTTTGGTGACCGCCGGGAACTCGTCGGGAATCAACGATGGCGCCGCCTCGGTGGTCCTGATGAGCCAGAAGACGGCCGAAGCCCGAGGGGCCGAACCTCTCCTGCGCCTGGTGGCCTGGGCGGTGAGCGGCATCGACCCGGAGGTGATGGGCTACGCGCCCGCGCTGGCAGTTCCCAAGGTGCTCGAGAAGGCCGGCCTTTCCCTGGACGACATCGACCTCATCGAACTCAACGAGGCGTTCGCCGCCCAGGCGGTGGCCGTGATCCGCGACGCGGGCCTCGACCCCGAGAAGACCAACGTGGACGGCGGCGCCATCGCGCTGGGCCATCCCGTCGGAGCCACTGGGGCGATTCTCGCCATCAAGCTCATGCGAGCCCTGGAGCGAATAGACGGCCGCCGCGGCATCGTAACGATGTGCATCGGCGGAGGCCAAGGCATGGCAGCCATCTTCGAACGTCCCTAACGAGTCTTCTTCCTGAGTTTCTCTTCCGCCCCGAGGCGGAAGAAGCGAAAGGGTCGCCGGGTCAACCGGCCGGAGTCACCCTCCCTCAGGCCACTCCCAGCAGGTCGCGGTAGCGGGCACCGGACATGGGAGTGCGGCCTAGGTTTTCGGCTATGGCTATCACGGCCTCCAGTTGTTGGAGGTTGGAGGCGATCAGCTCGTCACGGTGCGGGTAGCGCCAGACGGTGTCCTCCATTCCCAGGCGGACGTGGAGTCCCATCAGCATGGCCAGGGTGACCAGGTAGACCGAGGGACGACCGGCCGCGCACACCGAGATGATCGAGTTGGGGTTGATGTCGAAGATGGAGTCGACGATGCGGGTGAGGCCCTGGATCATCTGGCGGGGGTTGTGCATGGGGCTGCCACCGGGAAGCGCCGGCAGGACCACCCAGTAGAGGGGCTCTTCCAGAAGGCCCGATTCGATCAGGTAGCGGCGGGCGTTGTCCACGTCGGCGTCGGTGTAGACCGCGATCTCGGGCTTCACTCCCGCCTCCATCAGGACGCGGGTCTTCTCGATCACCACCGCCGGGGGCTTTGCGAACAGGGTGTCGCCGCAGAAGGTGGCGGTGGTGTTGACCGGCGACCCGGTGATCAGGCCCGAGTTGGAGATCTTGATCATCTCGTTCCAGTCGTCGGGACCGATCGCCACTTCTCCCGCCGACACGTACAGGTCCTCGAACTCGTCACGGAGCGGTTCGATGATGGTGACGAACCGGGCCAGGTCCAGGATGGACAACTCCATCTCGTTGCGAACATGTATATGCAACGCAGAAGCCCCGGCTCGCATGCACGCCCTCCCCGCCTCCATGATCTCCTGCTCGGTGATGGGCTGGGCGGGATTGTGGCGGGTCATGAAGAACCCACCGGTAAGCGCAACCGAGATGGCCACCTCCTCTGAGATGGGCCAGCGGGGCGACACGTCTACATCGGCGTATGCGGAGGTGAAGGGATTGGTGATGTCGGGCAACCCGTAGGGCTTCAGCACCGCGCGGGTCTTGCTCCGCTCCATGTACGCGTTGACTCTGTCCCAGTTGATCTTGTCGTTTGCCATGTTTGAATGTGCTCCTTCTACTCGAGACGCTGGGCCCGGAAGCCCCCGTCCACATGCACCAGTTCCCCGGTGATGAAACTTGCCTGTTCCGACAGCAAAAACACGATGGCCTCGGCCAACTCCCCGGTGGCCCCCAGCCGTCCCAGGGGATGCTCCGAAGCGGCAGCCTCGGCGTCCACGATTCCCTGGGCGGCGGCCCGCTGGAAGAGCGGGGTCTCCACCATCCCGGGGATCACCTGGTTGACCCTTATCCCCGCCGGGGCCCATTCCACCGCCAGCACCCTGGTGAGGCCTCCGATCCCCGCCTTCGACGTGGTGTAGGCGGCCCGTCCGGGAAACCCGAAGTCCTGTGCTATCGAACCCACGGTGACGATCGATCCCCCTCCCCCGTCCCTCATGGCCCTCCCTGCCGCCTGACACCAGTAGAAGGTCCCATTCAGGTGCACCCCGGTTACCTTCTGCCAATGCTCGACCGGCAACTCGAAGCTATCCCCCACGATCTGGATCCCCGCGCAGGTGACCAGCATCCTGATCGGGCTGTTCCATCTCTCGATCTCCTCCGCAGCGGCGTTCACTGCCGCCGGATCGGTTACGTCGCAGCGCACGAAACGGACCCGGCCCTCGCCGAAGCGTTCGATCAACTCTGCGGACTGGGCCTCGTTGAGGTCAACCAGCGCGCAGGCCACATCCGGGCGGCGTTCCAGCAGCAACTCGGCGGTCTTCCAGCCGATGCCGCTGGCCCCGCCGGTTATCACGGCCACAGAAGAAACTTGATCGCTCATTTCTCTCCCTTCTCTGAGTATCGATCGGACAACTCCCTGGCGATCAGGGTGCGGTGGATCTCGTTTGCCCCGTCCACGATCTGGTTGAGTTTTGCCTCCCTCATCAGCCTCTCCACCTTGCCGGAGGAAAGGTATCCCCACCCTCCCATTAGCTGGGTGGCCGAGGTCGTCACACTCATCGCCAGGTCCGTCACATACACCTTGGCCGCCGAGATCTGAAGCGACGCCCGTTCGCCGGCATCGACCCGCGATGCGGCGTGATCCAGATAGATCCGGCCGGTCTCCACCGCTATTCCCATCCCGGCGAGGCTCTGCTGCACCGCGCCCTGGCGGTTGAGGGGCTTTCCGAACCGGCGGGTTCGGGCGGTGTAGTCGAGAGCCAAGTCGAGTGCCTCGGTGGCGCATCCCAGTGCCAGCCCGGCGGTGAGCAGTCGACTCCTTCCCAGATGGGGCCACAGATCTCTCATCTCCCCAATCCGGTCGTCGGGGGCCACCAGGCACCCGTCGAACTCGACCTCGCACAGGTGAACTCCTCGCAGCGCCATGGTCGGGCCCAGTCGCCGCACCTCGCATCCCCGCGCGCCGGGATCGACCGCGTAGATCGACGGATCGCCGTCGGGAGCTTCCCGGGCGGCCACCAGCAGGAAATCGACCTGATCGGCGTTGGGAATGTAGGTCTTGGTCCCGGTGAGCCGAAAGCCGCCATCACTCTCTTCGGCAATGGTCGCCAGGGCCGCCAGGTCGTTGCCGGAGTCCGGCTCGTTCAGAGCCAGCACCGAAGCCGCCTGACCCTCCGCTATGGGAAGCCCGCGCCTGTTCCACTGCAGGTCGTTGGTGACCTCCGCCAGATACCCGGCGATCAGTGCGTTGGTGAGCAGAAAACCGAAGGGTCGATACACACGGCCCAGAGCGACGGCCACCGCCACGATCTCCCCCCACGGCCGGGGATGCCCGCCCCGGTCGGCGGGGGTCATCATCCCCAGCAGCCCGAAGCGGCGCCCCACATCCCAGAGGGCTTCGGGCGGGACGTGGCCTTCCTCCTCCCAGGCGTCCACCCGAGGCTCCACCTCGGAGCGAAGATGATCCAGCAGGTCGCCTGTCACTCGATCCTCCTGGTCACGCCCTTGGAAAGGCAGAATCCGGAGAAGAACACCGAGTGGGAGGCGTTCCCCTCGGTGCCGCCTCCGACCACGATCCGAAGATCGTCGGGCGTCTCGCAAATCAACACGCGGTCTTCATCCACCGTCCAGTCTCCCTGCGGGATGTTGCCCTCGGGCGGGTAGTCGGACAGCGGGACCTTCCCCATCTCCCACAGGTGCTCTGCCAGGCGCTTCTTGCTCCACCCGTCCCGGGCGAACACGCCGGCGTGGGCGGGGCTCATCAACAAGGTGAGCGTCCCCCGGGAGAAGAACTGGCTGGTGGCGGTGGAGCGGAGGGTCTTGGCCAGCATCTTGGCCAGGGAGTCGGGCGTCCACCACACCGCGGTGGAGTTGATCACCGACTCGATGCCCGCCACCGAGACGGTGGAGTCATCCAGCCGGTACCCCAACTGGACGTGCAGTGGCTCCCAGGGACTCGACTCCTCGTCCTCGGGGACCACCAGGCTGTACTTGGCCGGGCTTCCGTGAGTGGCCTGGTCCACGCCGATGTAGGCGCCCCCCAGGTTTCGCATGGCCAGCCGCAGGGCCCGCCCGATCGTGGCGTTGGCCCGGTTGCCGGGGCCGAGCAGGTTCCGGTCGGTGTTCATGGAGAGTTCCCGGCGGATCGGCCCGTTCACCACCACCAGGGGCGTGGCCGGGTTGGTGGTGGATTGGATGGCGTGCAGGTTGAAAATGGGCTCGCACATGGCCGAGACGGCGGCGACGATCACCGGCATGTAAGAGGGAAGGCATCCGGCCATCACCGCGTTGATGGCCAGCTTCTCCACGGTCGCCACGCCCCGCTTGGGGTCGATGATCCCGATCTCTTCACCCGGGTCGCGTCCACTCCCGGCCACCATGGCGGCCACCCGCCCGGGCGTGGGGGGTATCACCGGCAGTCCGTCGGAGAGGTCCTCTCCGTGAAACCAGTCCTGGATCGCGTCCAGACCCAGATCGGTGGGACAGTCAAGCTCCCGGGACAACAGTTCCATCTAGTAGCAGTCCTCCGGCCGCTCAGGCCAAGGGTTCCCGGACCGCTTCGATGAGAGGGACGATCTCATGGTCAACCGCCAACTCCACATAGGGCCGCAACTCCTCGGTGGTCATCACCTCGGTCTGGTGCGGGAAGATCACCATGGGCAGGTCGGGCACTCCCCTGCTGGCCAGGGTGGCCTTGGCCAACTCCTCGAAGGCCTCGGTGATCAGCACCACCGTCCCCAGCCCCCGCTTTCTCAACTCGGTTCCATCGTGGCAACTCCACGCTGTGCAAGCCCCTCAGTTGCCGAGCCCCAGCACCGCGAAGTGGCTGTAACCCACCACTTGATCGATCACCTCCTGGGGCGTGGGCTCGGAATGCTTGATCTTCCAGTGCCTGACGTCTCTGATGAACGACAGACGCCGGAGGCGTTCGTCCACCAGCGCCGCGATGCGGGTCATCGACTCCCAGCGGGAGTTGAGAATGCCCACGTTCAGTTCCACCGCTTCCACGGGCTTGAGGGGATCGGCGCCTTCCAGCCGGCGGTATTCCTCGGCTCGGGGGTCCAACAGTCTCATCTCTTCTCCTCCGGTATCTCGAGATCGGCGAGCATCAGGTGCTGGTGGGCTCCGAACACGTCCTTGCAGGCCGGATCGGACGAGGCGATGTCCTTCACCATGGTGACCTTGAAGGCCAGGGCATTGTCCAAGAAGTAGATGCCCAGCACCTGGTCGTGGGTGAGCCCGTACAGCGGCGCCAGCACCTCGGCGGTGATCCGTCCCGAGTCCTTCACCTGCCGGTAAGCCTCTTCGGAGTCGAAGAACACATCGAAGGTGGTGTTGAAGGGATCGCAGTTCTTGGACCGGAGGGTCTTGGCGAAGTCGCGAAGCCGAGGCATCAGCGGCCCCTCGGGAAGTCGACCACCTGGTAGGGGAAGAGTTCCAGGGGGTCTTCCACTTCCAGGAGATGCCATACATTGAACGAGAACGCCGGGCCGACATTGATGGTGGGGGGAGCGAACCGGGTGGCCAGGTTCCCCGCCGACGTCTGGCGGTTCGGATAGGGCTTTATCCACAGTTCCATGCAGATAAAGTAGGCCAGGTTCTCGGCCAGTTCCTGGGTTTCGGCGATGACGTCCACCAGCAGGCCGATCTCATGGGGCGTCCGTCCCCGGAGCGGCTCGTTGGGACCCAGCACGCCGTTTCGCCCGTACTGGTCGAAGGTGATCTGGTAATGCTCTCCCTCATCCAGGTGCCCGAAGCGCGGTGACCCGGAGATGGTGGAGCGGATGTTGTCCAGGAACCAGTCCAGGCAGTCGATGAAAGCCGGTTCCCGCACTCCGAACACGGCAATGGTGCGGTACCCCTCCCGGCGGGCGCCCTCCAGCTTGATCGTGTAGGGCGTGTCAACCCAGATGGCCCCCTCCGAGCGCACCCCTGAACCGGGGACCTCGGTGTAGGTGGCGTCGGTCAAATCGAGATAACCTCCCGGGTTCTTCTCCATGAAGGGATTGTCCCGCTCGTACATGGAGTGGCTGGCGATGGACCGAGCTGTGGCGGCCTGGGTGTCCGACACCGGGTAGACGGCGATGGCGTCTCGCTCCAGCACTCCGTAGATCGGCTCGGACGGGTCGCCGGGATGGAGCGCCAGGCCGGCGCACTCCAGCACCTTGGCCATGTGGGTGGTGGAGCCCCGGGGGAATCCGGCCGCCAACGGAGGGGCCATGTATATCCCCACATCGAGGGCCCGCCCGGTGATCACTCCGTCCACCCCGGCCTCCAGGGCCGCCATGATCGGCTCGGGTCCCATCTGCGCTACGATGTGTTCGGACGCCTCGACGTCCTCGGGTGTCAGCATCTCCGAGAGGTGCGGTGACTCCACGGCCCGGGGGGCCTTCGCCCCGCTCCTGATCCGCTCGGCCAGCATCTCCCTGTCGACTTCTCCGTCGATCACCGCGATCCGGAGCGGCAGGTCCTCCTCCGAGGTGATCTCGTCCACCCGATCGAGGCACTCGTCCAACTGGGTGCGCCCCCCGGCGATCCCCACCGAGAAGACGAACGGAACGCCCTGTTCCTTGGCGAAGCGCATGTAGGGTCGGACGTTCTCCCGGAAGTTCTCGCTGGTGAACTGGGTGCCGCTCCCCAGCATGTACGGGCCGAAGTCCATCCCGGTGCCCTGCGAGCACACCGCGTCCACTCCCCGGCGGGCCGTCTCGGCCAGGAACTCATCCACCCTGGGGTGGACGGGGATGTGGTTCACGAAGGAGAGGATGCGGAAGTCGTCTCTGGACATGGAAGGACCTTTCATGGAAAGCTAGCCGAAGAAGAAATTCACCGGCCCCAGAGTGAGCGGTGGGAAGAAGGCGATGATCAACACGTCGACGATGAGGATCGCGATGAAGGGCAGGACGGCCCTGATCAGGTCGGCAGAGGGGATCCCGGCGATCTTGGAGTTCACGAACAGGAGCACTCCATAGGGGGGAGTGAGGAGGCCGACCGCGATGGCGCCCATGAAGGTGACCCCGTAGTGGATTGGGTCCATCCCCACCTCGGGTGAGGTGGCGATCGGCTCGAGGATGGGATAGAGCACCAGCACGATGGGGACTGTCTCCATGAAGGTGCCGATGATCAGGAGGAGGAGGATCATCATCAGGATCACCACCGCCGGGGTGCTCGAGAATCCCAGCATGAACTCGGTGAGCTGCTGGGGCACCTTGGCCAGGGTCAGGAACCGCCCGAAAGCCTGGGCCGTGGCGACGATGATGAACAACACCGCGGCGAACTCGGCCGATTCCTTGAGAATTTTGAAGAAGGTCTTCCATCCCATCTCCCGGTATATGAAGATGGCTACCAGAAGCGAATAGACCACCGCCACCGCCGCTGCTTCGGTGGCCGTGAAGACTCCGGCCAGGATCCCTCCCATGATCACCACCGGGAAGACCAGGGCGGGCAACGCCTTGTAGGTGGTTGTGCCCATGCGCTTGATGCTGAACCTCTCGGGATCGGCCTTCACGCCCGAACGCGGGCGCCTTATCCAGGCCACCGTGGCCAGGGAGACCGCGATCAGTATTCCGGGGCCATACCCTCCCACGAACAGCTTGGTGATCGAGACACTGGTGGCGGCCCCCGCCAGGATCATCGGCACGCTGGGAGGGACGATGATCCCTATCGAACTCGAGGCGGCGGTGACCCCCGCCGCGTAGGGAGTGGGGTAGCCACCCTTTTTCATCTCCGGCACCAGAACCGAGCCGATGGCTGCGGAGTCGGCGGTGGCCGAACCGGAGATCCCTCCGAAGAACATGGACCCGAACACGTTCACATATGCCAGGCGAAGTCTGCTGAAACCGAAGAGAAGGTCCACCCATCCGATCAGGCGCCGGGATACGCCTCCCGCCAGGATGAGATTGCCGGCCAGCACGAACAGAGGTGCAGCGAACAGCACCAACGAGTCGATCCCGTTGATGGAGTTGCGCACCACGTCGATGAGGGAGGCCGAAGGGTGCAGCAGCACGCCCACGATGGTGGCGCCGCCCAGCGCCGCGAAGATCGGCACCCGCAGCAGAAGCAGCAGGAACAGCGTCCCGAACACCGCCAACAGCAGCATGGCTCAGGCCTCCGCAGCCGCCGCGTAGGACGGCTCTTCGGAATCGGAGGACCGGAACAGATCGACGATCTCGTCCACCCCCAGGATCAGCGCCAGGGCGGCGCCCACCGGAGCGGCCGCGTACTGCCAGGAGCGGGAGATCTTCGTGATCGGCATGGTCTGGCCCGAAACCTTGGTGGCCAGGACCGTCCCGTAGTAAACGAAGAAGATCAGCATGGCCCATTTGAAGACGATGGAGACCACCGCTATCCAGCGACGCTCCCGCACCACGTCGATGATCAGGTGCTTTCCCTTCATGGTGGTGGCCAGACCCACGAACACCAACCAGATGAGCATGATTCTGGGCACCTCCTCGGACCACACGATCGAAGAGTTGAAAACGTACCGCATCACGACCTGCACGAACATCAGCAGCGACAGGCCGCCCAGCAGCACGGCTAGGAGCAGTCGGAGCACCGAAATGGTGCTCCGACTGCCTTTGCTAATTAATCCGGCTACCGAGCTCACGGAGCAGCCGCACGAATGCGGTCCGCCCACTCGGCCAACTCGGGCCGTTCGTCATAGACGCCCGCAACCGCAGCGCGGAAAGCGTCCTTGTCTACGTCGTTGACCTCCCAGCCCTGGTTCTGCAGTTCTGCGAGGTAACCGGCGTCCAGCTTGGCCGCTTCGGCCCGCTGATGCGCGGCGGCCTCGATGGCAGCCTGCTGCACCAACTGCTGTGCGGCCGGACCCAGGCCGTCCCACAACTCGCCACCCATGAACATGAGAAGCGCCGCGTAGATGTGCTCGGTGAGCGACAGGTACTTGACCGGCGTCTCGTAGTACTTCTGGGTGACCGCCGCGAAGATCGGCGCGCCGGTCCCGTCAACCACCCCGTTCTGCAGGGAGGTGAAGATCTCCGGACCCGGCAGCGGCACCGGATTGGCGCCAACCAACTCATAGGTACGGATGTAGATGTCAGATTCGGGAACCCGGAACTTAAGGCCCGCAGCGTCGTCGGGAGTGACGATCGGCCGCTGGCTGTTCATCATCGAACGCAGACCGAACTGGCCGATGGCCAGGGCCTTGATGTCCACTTCCTCGGCCAGGCCAAGAAGTTCACGCCCCACCGGACCATCGAACACAGCGTCAACGTGGTCCTGTCCGTCGAACAGGAAGGGCAGGTTCACCACGCCCATCTCAGGAACGAAGCTCTCCAGGAGTCCTGCGAACACCACGCCGGCGTCGATGGAACCCAACTGGGCGCCCTCGACCAACTCACGCTCGGAGCCGATCTGCGAGGACGGGAACACTTCCACGGTCATGCGACCGCCGGAACGCTCCTCGACCAGTTCCTTGAACTTGACGGCCGCCACATCGGCATAGCCGTCCGGAGCGCCCGAATGTCCGATGTTGATGGTGATCTCGGGCAGGAGGGAGACGTCCACGGCGCCGGTCGGGCTCACCG
>JAPPLW010000118.1 GCA_028819345.1 bacterium
TTGGTTGCTGACGGTGCGCCAAAAGAGGGGCGCAAACCGCGAAAACGGCAGGACTCTGGGCACTTTCGATGATCGCCGTCACTGATGACGGGTGGAGACGTGCGAGACCAATAGATCGAAAACGAGGGAGAACAGGTCGATAGAACCGGAATCGAGATCCCAACAAGGTGAGATCCGAGCGGCTTCGACATCGCATCCCCCAGGATGCCTATAACGGGGGAGAGCGAGGCGTTTTCAATTGTGGGATAGGTCGACCACACGTTTGCACTAAAGGGGTGCCCACAGCCGATCTCGCGTGGGCAGCCACCAGCAAATCGGGTGGTGTCGGCTGATGCGAGGTCGGCCCAGGTGGCTTCTAACAGATGCGTTCGCCTGCTTGTTCACCAGCCCCTTCACGAGGGATGCTCCCCCGGAAAACGGCCGCGAACGTTTGACCACTTCAGTCGGCGTTTTCCCAGGTCAGGGCCTAAACGAACGGTTTGCGAACGTTCCAACGAACGCTGCGAACGTTTAAACGAACGGTTTGCGAACGTTTCGGAGCTGGCGATGTTGCATAGGGGAGGGCATGAGGGCCGGTGGTATGTTTTGATGATCGACAGGTTCCGGCTATACCGGTTGCTTCGGGCCTGGCCGGACCGCGTCACCAACAATATTGGTCAAAGACACCCGCACCGACTATCAGGAGGCGAAGGTTTCCCCTGATGGGGTTTTCGCCATGACGGTCCGGACGAGGCGAAGCGTCTTCTCGCAGTGGAGGCGGAATGGCTGCCGTTGTTGATTCGGGTGCACCCATAGAGGACTGCATACAGGTGCTTTTGGACGGGGATGTGTGGGGGGAGACGCTTCGGAAAGCCAGGAAGGACCTCGCTGACCTATTGGATGTCTAGCGGACCCGGAGGGCGTCCCTTTCACACTTGGCCGCTTTACCAATCACGGGCACCAGCGGCAATACTGGAGGGGAGCCCGGTCCGGGTTAGCGGAGCATCCGAGCGCTGTTCCCGCGGATACCACACCCGGGGGTGTCTCTCAGCCGATGTTCAAAAAGGCGGTGTTAGAGCTGTTGCAGGAACTGTCGACGGGCCGCTGTGGAGACGAGGAGCGCGGCCGCCGCGTCGGTTTCGGAACAATGCAGCAGTTTCGCGATCCTTTGGATGTGAGCGTCGTGGCGGGGGGTGATGCGGACCGACCAACGCACCGTTCTCTTCACGGACGGCACCCGGCGAAGGTGGTCGTGAGTGACGGGTTGGCGAGTGGCAAAGGTCAGAACCCCTCGCACGGTCTCAGAGCGGCTCATGTGATTCGATTTGGCCATGGACGTCAAACACGAGGACTGCGCAGCAGTGATCCGAAAGGTTCGGTGAACCATCCGCGGCCTGGTGTCTTCGTTTTGGGAAGGCGACTGGGGACGGTTCAGAACCTTGTGTTCTCTGAGGGCCTCACGAACGATCCGCCGAGCAACCGCCACAGGAGAGATCCCCCACCTCTCTGCCAAGGCCACCAAACCAGCCGCATAAGACGGATTGAAGTCCACCCGGACTGGTTGTCGCAGTTGCCGTGGTTGTGACACTTCCTTGCTATTCACTCCTCGATGACCCTGCTAGGTCTCCTCTGAATCCCTATCCAGGGTGATTGGTTGAAGGGTGCGGGGCCGTTTGGTTAGGCTGCGGGTCTGCTGAGGATCCACTCCTCGATGTCGCTTCTCAGCCATCCAACAGCCCTTGAGGCATCACCACCCAAACGGACCGGAGCAGGGAACTCGCCGGTTCGGCGGAGACGCCACAAAGTGGTCCGCGACAGACCGGTAGCGGCCAGGACAGCCGGCATCCGTAACACCTGAAGCCTCCCACCCGCCGGGCCCGGTTCAGCGATGACTGGGACCGACCACGCCCGAGGGGAGCTGTCAGGACAAGGCGTACTGTGTTTCATGCCCTCCACCATGCAACAACACTCCAGCCCAAACGTTCGCAAACCGTTCGTTTCAGCGTTCGCAGCGTTCGTTGAGCCTCTGACCTGGGGAAACACCGACCGCGACTGTCAAACGTTCGCAGCCGTTCGCGGGAGACATACCCGATGAGAAAACCGGTAAGACGCAGCGAACGCCTAGGAAAAGACGCCCGAACCCGACTCGAACCAGCCTCCGCCACCCCAAGATACTGGGGGGCTGCCCACCCGAAATCTGCTGTGGGCACCCCTTTAGTGCAAACGTGTGGTCGAGTTCGCCCACAACGAAGAGCGTTTCCCGAACGGGATTTCGCAGGGTCATGCCGGCCCCCGAAGTGGCAGAATTC
>JAPPLW010000085.1 GCA_028819345.1 bacterium
TGCAAAACCCCGGGAGAGTAGGTCACCGCCGGACAACCTAACTTTCAAGGCGTCACACCTAGGAGAGGGAGCTTCCCAATCGGGCGCGTGGCCCGTGATCAAGGGTTGTCGGACTGTACGGCAGGGGGAGGTTTCCCAACTGCTACTCATAGTCCCGCGGGGCCGTAAAATAACCCGCATGGTTACCTCTATCTCCAATCAGGCGAGGCGGTTGCTAGTCGCCGTCTTGACCGTAGGGCTGATCGGCTCAGCTCCCGTCCTTGCCCAAGAAACCCCGGCCGCGGATGAGTCTCCGCAGCCGGCTTTGATCTCCGCCGGGGATTCCGGGGGTGTTCTGACGAACCGGGAGGCGGCGGTGCTGCTGGCCGGCGCAATGGGTCTTCCCGACGCCATCTGGCAGGGCATCTTCTCCGATGTGGGGGAGAGCAGCCAGGACGCGGCGACGATCGAGGCCTTGGCCCTGGCGGGGGTGGTAAAGGGGGACCTCGACGGGACTTTCCGCCCGGACGAGGTGATCAGCCGTGGCCGGTTCGCCATCTGGCTGGACCGGGCGTTCTTCCCTGACCGTTACCCGACCGATCTCGAGCCTTTCACCGACATACCCGCAGGCGCCGCCTACGAGGATGCGGCGAATGGCCTGTTCTCCCAGGGGATCGTCAGGGGATGTGCGGTGGATCCGCTGCGCTTCTGCGGCGAGGAAGCCATATCCCCTGGGGAGGTGGAGACATTGATAGGGAGGGTGTTGGATCTCCCCTACACGATCTCCGATTGTGAGGACCCCGATGAGTGGCTCCTGTTCTGCGAGGTGTACGAGTACATCGACACCAGGTACTTGCTGGGTGCCACCGTGGAGGAGTTGGCGGCTCCGGTGACCGAGGCGGCCAGCCAGGTATTGGACGAGGCGGAGGGGTCGGATGCGAGGCGCCCGCGGTTCGACTGCGCCATTCCCGACTTGGCGTTCGAGGCGCTGTGCGCCTGGGCATGGAACGCGGTCGACACTCCCCTCCGAAGCTTGGCGGAGTCTGCCGTACGACAGATGGTCACGGCATTGGATCGCAACAGCGCCTATCACGATCCCGAGGAGTGGATGGAGATCGAGAATGAAGGCCGCTACGTGGGGATCGGCGTGCGGGTGATCACGGTGGACGACCAGTGGAAGCCGTTCTGCACCCCGCTCTCGGAGACCTGCCGCATCTTCATCCTGGATGTCTTCGAGGGCGGTCCCGCCTATGAGGCCGGCTTGATGCCGTGGGACTTCATCGTGGCGGTGGACGGCAACCGCCTTCATGGCCTGACTCTCCGGGAGGCAGCCGATTTGATCCGCGGCGAGGTGGACACCCCGGTGGACATCACCTTCGAGAGGGACGGTGACGAGTACACCTTCACCCTGATTCGCAAGGAAATAGTCACTCCGTACACCAAGGCGGAGCTGCACAACACCGAGTCCATCGCCTACATCCAGTTGACCAGTTTCGACGCCTCGCCGGGTGGGGCGCTCGAGGAGTTCGCGGGACGGTTGGCCGAGGCGGCGGACGCCGAACTGCTGGTTCTCGACCTCCGGAACAACCCGGGGGGACTGGTGAGCATTTTGCAGGAGATAGCCGGGTCCCTGGTGGGGGAGGTGCCGGTGATGACCTTCCATACCCTGGAGGAGACCTTTGACGTCGACGGCATCGGACAGCCTCTCCTGGATGCCGACACCCGCATCGCGGTGCTGGTGAACGGCAATTCGGCGTCGGCCGCCGAGGCGCTGGCCGGGCTGCTGAAGGAGGCCCGGGGCGCGGTCGTGATCGGTGAGCCCTCACGCAAGAAGAACACCGGACAGCGCTTGTTCGATCTGCATAACAAGGGCGTCTTCAGGTTGACCACCCTCAAGTGGACCACCCCGGGCGGGATCGACATCGGGGAGACCGGCGTCCCCCTGGACATCGGGACCGAGATTCCCAACATGCCACTCCAGGATCTCATGGAGTGGGTGAAGGAACTCCTGGAAAATCCCCCCGAGGAGGCACCCGAGGAGACGCCGACAGAGACACCCGAGGAGTAGTAACCGGCCTCAGCCAGGGGAACCCGCCCGGGTGCGGGTGTGATCATCGGGCGATGCCGGACAGGGTGTCCTTGTAGTGGTCGTCGGGGCGACGTTTGGCGCAGCTTTTTTCACAGGTTGCCAGAAATCCGGTTTGATAGGTTGCTTTTGTCCCATTGACAGTTCATGGTGATAGGAGCCAGACACCGAGACGGTCCGCCCAGGCGTCGCCCGGACCGCCTCGATAACTC
>JAPPLW010000075.1 GCA_028819345.1 bacterium
TGTCACCGCCGGAGTAAAAATGACCCGGTATGGCCGGAATGGAATTGACCCACCCCCTGTCAGATAGCACCTTGGAATCGGGAGTAAGCCCGAAGTGGAGGTGCATGAGAGGAATTGTTGAGAGGTGGGACAGTGAAGGATCTGTACGAGATGAGGGGAGAGGGACGGTCGATCCGCGGGATAGCGCGTGAGTTGGGGATCTCGCGCAACTCTGTGCGCAAGTACCTGCGATCTTCGGGGGTACCGAGGGCGAAGCCGAGACCGCGCCGGGCATCGAAGCTGGACGGTTACACAGATTACATAGATGGACGGCTGTCGGAGGGTATGGACAACTGCGCGGTGTTGCTGCGGGAGCTGCGGGCCCGTGGCTACGCAGGTGGATACACGATCCTGAAGGACTACGTTCAGCCGCGTCGACGACCGCGGCAGCCGCGAGCCACGGTGCGGTTCGAGACTGAGCCTGGAGAGCAGGCGCAGGTTGACTGGGGAAGCCTTTCGTACGTCACCCGGGAGGGTCGCAAGCGTCGGATGTGGGCGTTCGTGATGGTACTGAGCTGGTCACGGGCGATCTACGTGGAGTTCGTCCGGCGCGCTGATGCGGCGACGTTCATGCGATGCCATGTCAACGCGTTCGAGTACTTCGGCGGCGTGCCGCGAAGGTGTCTGTACGACAACGCGAAGGTGGTGGTACTGGGACGTGATGATGCGGGTCGTCCCGAGTGGAACAGCCGGATGCTGGACCTTTCGCTGCGAGTGGGGTTCGAGATGCGTCTGTGCCGGCCGTATCGTGCCCAGACCAAGGGAAAGGTCGAGAGCGGCGTCAAGTACGTGCGCCGCAACCTGTGGCCGACGATCCGGTTCAGCGACGACGCTGACATGAACAGGCAGGGTATCGAGTGGTGCGATGCGGTTGCGAACGAGCGTGTGCACGGTACGACGATGCGAAAGCCGAAGGCACTGCTGGGCAAGGAGAGAGCTCAGATGCTGCCGATGCCTGATCGGTCGGTCCTGGCGCCGTACCTGCGGGAGGAGCGGAAGGTGGGTCGAGACGGGTACGTGAACTGGGATGGAGCATGGTACGGGGTGCCGTGGACATGGTCTGCCAGGACAGTGCAGGTGGGAGTGGGGCCGGGGACGGTGGAGATATGGTCGGGCCAGGAGAGAGTGGCGGTGCATCCCAGGGCTCACAGGCGGGGAGAGCGGTTGACGCTGCCGGGCCAGTGGGACGGGCTGGTCAGCGGTGGCGAGAGACCGAGGAGGGAGGCGGTGGCGATGCAGATCTCATCGGGCGAGGTCGAGCGGCGGCCTTTGGACGTATACGAGATGTTGGCCTGCGGAGGTGCTCGATGATCGCCCTGGAGCAGGCCCGCCAGCACCTTGAGACCCTGGGCCTGAACCAGGCGGTGGAGGTGCTGGACAGCTGCCTGGACGCAGCCGCCAGGAAACAGATGCCGTATCCGGACATGCTGGCGGACCTGTTGGGCATCGAGGTGGCGGCCCGCAGGGAGCGATACCTGACGACCAGGACCAGGATGGCTCACCTGCCGTTCCGCCGTACTCTCGATCAGTTCGACTTCGGCTTCCAGCCCTCCATCGACGAGCGCCAGGTAAAGGAACTGGCCACGCTGGCCTTCGTCTCAGAGGCCACCAACCTGCTCCTTTTGGGACCTCCCGGTGTCGGCAAGACACACCTGGCGGTGGCCCTGGCCCTGCGGTCGATCGAGAACGGGTACGGGGCCTACTTCGTACGTGCCTACGACCTGATGGAGGACCTGAGGAAGGCACGGGCCGAGCATCGGCTGGACCGGCGCATGAGGGTCTACCTTGCACCCAGGGTGCTCATCGTCGACGAGTTCGGCATCTGGCCCTACGACCGCGACTCAGCCACCGCCTTCTTCAGCCTGGTCTCCGCCAGGTATGAGAGGGGCAGCATCATCCTGACGTCGAACAAGGGCTTTGCAGAGTGGGGAGAACTGCTCGGCGACTCCGTCATAGCCACTGCCATCCTCGACCGGCTGCTGCACCACAGCCACGTCATCAACATCCGGGGGGAAAGCTACAGACTCAGAGACAAACGGCAGGCTGGCCTGATGACCTCGCAACGTCTGCTGAACTCTTCGTCAGAGGAACACAACAACCAGCCAGGGGTGGGTCAAATCTAAACTGGCGATACCGGGTCATTTTTACTCCGGCGTTGACA
>JAPPLW010000042.1 GCA_028819345.1 bacterium
CGGCTTGGCCCTCAGGCTCGGCTACCGTCTGTTCGGCACCACCGAGGCTCAGCTCGCCTGGAACGCTATAGATTCAGATACCGACGACATCCTGAAGTCTCACATCCTGCTTCATAACATCGACCTCGGCATCAGCTACCGATTCTGACCCACTGCCCGGACCTATGCCTCTACATGGGCGGGGCGCTCGGCGCGGTCAGCTGCCTCCAGCAACACGTCGCTTCCCGCCACGCGTAACAGCAGGCGGTAGCACCTGTGGACGCCGCGCTGTGACACATCGCTGTACGCGTGAGAGCGGCGGTTTGTTGGAACTCTCAGCCGCGGTCGAGCGGCGAAAGCCCGAACAGGCTTCTGCAGGCCGGCCAAGCATGGCGTCGCCCTCGGGTCAACTATCCCTACGATATCGACTAACTTACTCTCCTGTGTGCATCGGAGTGACCCGGCCTGCTCCCTTCCAATCAATTACCGGCGCGGTCGACCGCACATACAGGTGCTTTGGCAAGCTGCCGATATGCGTGGTAGGAGTTGACTGGCCTCATGTGGATCACGACACGCTACGGTGCGTCGACCGCAGCACTACTGCTGGCAGTACTACTGCTGATGACAGGGTGTCCGGAAGCGTCGAATACAAAGAAGACAGCGGTGGACCCGACCCCAACAACGGATGATCCAGACGACAACCCGCGTCCGCCGATGGGCAAGCCGACCGACCCAAAGCCGTCTCACGGTGCAACTCGGGTCACTCTCGATACCAATCTCGAATGGTCTTCGGCGGAAGGTGCGACAAGCTACGTGGTCTTCTTCGGCACCGATCCGACACCTGACCGCGACGAACTTATGGGCGAACAGGCGGAGCCCTCATTCGATCCAGGGAGGCTGGAGTACGACACTATCTACTACTGGCGGGTCGACTCCAAGAACAAAATCGGTACCATCACCGGCGACGCGTGGAGGTTCAGAACCGAAGCCATCCCGATCCCCAAGCCGGCGAAGGCCACCTCCCCCATACCTGCTCACAACGCCACCAATGTGAGTCGCTCCACATCCCTCGAATGGTCTGCACCACCCGACGCGACAAGCTACTTTGTGTACCTTGGCACCACACCATCGCCTGACAGCAACGAGCTGCAAGGTGAGCTGACCGGTACTATGTTCCATCCTGACACGACGTTGCAGTCCGACACCACCTACTACTGGCGCGTCGACACCAAGAACGCTGGCGGCACCTCCACCGGCGACGTGTGGTCGTTCACTACGGAGGTGAAGCCGCCGCCGAAGGCGACCGGCCCACAACCGGAGGACGGCGCCACGGGCGTGGACATACTTCATGATCTCTCGTGGTCCGCGGCGCCCGGCGCGACAAGCTATATTGTGTACTTCGGCACCGCACCATCGCTTGGTAACAACGAGCGGCAAGGCGAGCGGATCAGTACTACATTCGATGCGGAGCTGCAGCCCGACACCACTTACTACTGGCGAATCGACAGCAAGAATGATGGCGGCACGACCGATGGCGACGTGTGGTCGTTCACCACGGCTGTACAGCCCCAATAAGGCACGGGAGGCACGGGCAAGCATCCGGGGCGCCGGGCGCGCCGACAACCATGCGCCTCTCGCGTGCGTTTCGGCCTCGGTTGCTCCGTCGCGGCGCTCTGCCGCCAGCGCCGGGCGCTCCAGCACCAACTCACATTTGCCCCACCGGTGCCCGCGCGCGGTCGGCTCCGGGATCGCCCTGCAGCCTCGCTCGAATCCTGGGCGAGATCGCTCCCCCGCCGCCCAGCTCCCCGCATCTGGCGGAGGCGCGCGGTTCAGGAGCCCACCCGCCGTGTAGCGCCGTCAGGTATCGACGGCCTCCGATGCTCAGGCCGTGTCGGGCTCGCGGGGTGCCGGCTCACCGGGACCGGATGATCGCCACAGACGTGGCAGAACATCCCGGTCCCGCCGCCGCGAGCGGCGCCAGGAAGAGCTACCCGTGCCACAACGTACGAGACCAGGATCGCTAACAGCGTGATCGCCACCCCGACAATCGTCTCCACATCCAGGATCCAGGGTGGATGAACCACAACCGTCGGGCGTTCGGGATGACCGGGGACCCCGCGTGTACACGCGACCGTTTTCGACCTGCTCACCGTCGCCCAGGATGCCAAGGTGGCCGAGTCCCAGTTCATGCACCAACCGC
>JAPPLW010000061.1 GCA_028819345.1 bacterium
CCTGGGCGTCGCGGTTCACCGCCCTGGGCTGGTTCGGGATCGCGGCGATGGCCATCTTCACCTTCTTCGTGATCGAGACCCTCATCTATGTGTGGAAGCGGGGCGCCCTGGACTGGAACGTCCCCGGCCGCCGCCGCTACCTGCCGGGCGCCGTCTCGGGGAGAACGGGCTAGCAATGGCCCGCAGGTCCACTCCGGGCAACATCGTTACCACCACCATCGACTGGGCGGCCCGGTGGGCCCAGACCCAGTCGATGTGGCCGGCCACCTTCGGGCTGGCGTGCTGCGCCATCGAGATGATGGCCACCGGGACCGCCCACAACGACCTGGCCCGCTTCGGGATGGAGGTGTTCCGGGCCTCTCCCCGCCAGGCCGACCTGATGATCGTGGCGGGCAGGGTGAGCCAGAAGATGGCGCCGGTCCTCCGCCAGGTCTACGACCAGATGCCCGAGCCCAAGTGGGTGATCTCGATGGGCGCCTGCGCCTCGACGGGCGGGATGTTCAACAACTACGCGCTGGTGCAGGGAGTCGACCAGGTGGTGCCGGTCGACATGTACGTCCCGGGGTGTCCCCCCGGGCCCCAGAGCCTCATGCACGGGATCCTCACCCTGCAGCGCCAGATAATGACCGGCCAGAAGGTCTCCGGATAGACCCGGCCCCATGTCCGAGGAGCCGACCGGCCACGCCACCGAAACGGAGGCGCCCCATCCGGTGATCGCCCCGGTGGTGGACAAGTTCCCCGAGGCCCGGTGGGAGATCTCCGGCGCCGAGTGGCTGGTGGATGTGGACCGCTCCCAACTTTCCGACCTGGCCGCCGCCTGCCGCGACGCCGGCTTCGAGGTGTGCGTGGACGTAACCGCGGTGGACTGGTACCGGTCGCGCCGCCCGCGCTTTCAGGTGGTGGCGAACCTCCTGTCCCATGAGCACCGGCGCCGCCTGCGGGTGACCACGGGCGTTCCCGCCGACGATCCTTCGGTCCCCTCCCTGTACCCGGTGTACCCCGGGGTGAACTTCCCCGAACGGGAGGTGTACGACCTGTTCGGGATCACCTTCGAGGGCCATCCCGACATGACCCGGATCCTGATGCCCGACGACTGGGAGGGCCACCCGCTCCGGAAGGACTTCTCGGTGGGGTCGGTCCCCGTCCGTTTCAAAGAGTCCCCCGAGGTGGTCTGAGATGGACGAGGCCTCAGGTCCTTCCGCAGTCTCCGCCGACCGCGAGGCTGAGACCCAGTACGTGGAGGAATGGGTGTCGGGCACCGAGGTTCCCGACGAGACGGCCACCGGCGAGGGCGCCCAGGAGATGGCCCTCACCGAGAGCGGCTACCGGTTCCGCGAGCAACTGGGGACGGTGGTCACCGACGACTACCTGTATGAGGAGGAGGTCTCCGAAGACGAGCGGATGATCATCAACATGGGTCCCCAGCATCCCTCCACCCACGGGGTGCTGCGCCTGCAACTGGAGTTGGAGGGGGAGATGATCAAGCGGTGCAAGCCGGTGATCGGCTACCTCCACACCGGGATGGAGAAGACCGCCGAGACGCTCACCTTCATGCAGGGGCCCACCAACGTGACCCGCATGGACTACCTGGCGCCGCTCCACAACGAACTGGCGTTCTCCCTGGCCACCGAGAAGCTCCTGGGAGTGGAGGTCCCGCCCCGGGCGGCGGCCATCCGGGTGCTGATGACCGAGTTGAACCGCATCTCCTCGCACCTGGTGGCCCTGGCCACCAACGGGATGGACATCGGGGCGATCTCGATGATGATGTATGGGTTCCGGGAGCGCGAGTTGATCCTGGCCTTCTTCGAGAAGACCACCGGCCTTCGGATGAACCACAACTACATCCGCCCGGGCGGGGTGGCGGCCGACCTGCCGCCGGGATGGCGGAAGGACGTGGCGAACATCCTGAAGACAATCCCGGCCCGGCTGGGCGAGTACGACGACCTCCTGAAGGAGAACCCGATCTGGCTGTCGCGCACCCAGGGCGTGGGAGTGATCACCGCCGACGAGTGCCGGGCCTACGGCATCACCGGCCCCATCCTGCGGGGAACGGGAGTGGATTGGGACCTCCGCAAGGTTTTCCCCTACTCGGGGATCGAGCAGTACGAGTTCGACGTCCCGGTAGGGACCCACGGCGACGTCTACGACCGCTACCGGGTGAGGGTGGAGGAGA
>JAPPLW010000021.1 GCA_028819345.1 bacterium
TCGCCGAGGCGGCCGAAGAGGGGAGAGCCGAGGATGTTGAACAGCCCGATCATCGACAGGGCGATGGAGGCCACCCCGCCGCTGAGGCCGGCGTCGGTCAGGAAGGCCGGAAGGTGGATGGCAATGAAGCTCACATGAAAGCCGCAGACGAAGAACCCGGAGATCAACAGCAGGTAGCTCCGGTTGCGCCGGGCCCTGCGGAGGGTTTCGACGAAGGGCTCGTCGATGGTGTCCTCGCTTGGCGCCCCCTCGCTCCCGCGGCCGGGGAACAGGAAGGCCAGTGCCCCTATGAGCACGGCGGACATGGCGATGATGCCGAAGCTCCATCGCCATCCGATGGTGTCCAGGCCCACCTGGGCCACCGGAACGGTCAGGAACATCCCGACCGAGGCCCCTCCGGTTATCACTCCCAGCATCGACGACCGCCGCTCGGCGGGGACCAGCCGGCCCACCGACCCCATCACCAGGGCCAGGGACACCCCGCTGAACCCGATGCCCCCCAGGAGCCCCAGGAAGAACAGCAGACCGGCCGCCGAGCTGAGGCGGGCCACGCCCACCATGGCCACCCCGTATATGACCGCGGACCCCAGAAGCACCCGCCGGGGGTCGAAGCGGTCGGCCAGGTAGCCGCCCACCGGCAGACCCATGAGCAGGCTGAGGATGGCCACTGCCAAGCTGTACGGCTCCCGGCCCGATCCCAACTCCTCGGTCACCGCTCGCAGGAAGATGCCGAGGGTCTGGCGGGCGCCCATCACCAAAAAGGCGATGGCGGCCCCGGCCAGGACCACGCCCCAGGGGACCGGGATCCCGGAGGAAAGCGCGGCGGGCGACAGAGACTGCGGGTTCTTGGACAAAGGCGTCTTTCGGAAGACGGGTGGTGCTCTGATGGTATCCGCATCGCCGGTGGGCCCGGTCCGGAGAAGCGAGCGAGCCGAAGGCGCCGTCGAAAGACCTTCCGCCGCGATGCGCCTCGTTTATTCTCGGAAAAGGCTTGTCGGCGTCCCGTCTAAGAACTGTCCTGTCTCGTTTGCCCGTCCTGGTGGTGGTCGTGCTGGCGTCGATGGCCCCTGGGCCGGCGGCCGCCCCGGCGACTGCCGCGATCTTCGACTACGACGACATCGCCCAGGCGGGGGAGCACGCCGCCGCGGTCAGAGCCCTGGGTGCGACGGGTGTCTTCATTGGCACCGATTGCGCCGACCGCAAGTTCTGCCCCACCGACCCGGTGTCGCGCTGGGTGATGGCGGTGTGGCTTGGGCGAGCGGCGTTCGGCACGAATCCCTCCGGTGACGGGTCCACCAGGTTTGTGGATGTGGACAGTAACGCGTGGTGGTCGCCCTTTGTGGAGACGCTGGCGGAGTTGGGGATCACCCGGGGCTGTCGCCTCCGCCCGGCCCGGTACTGTCCCGACCAGCCGGTTACCCGGGCGGAGATGGCCAGTTTCCTCACCCGGGCCTTCGGTCTTCCAACCGCCGAGCCGGCCGGTTTCACCGACACGGTCGGCAACGTCCATTCCGACGACATCGACGCCCTGGCCGCGGCAAACATCACCCTCGGGTGCTCCACCCGTCCCGCCCGGTACTGTCCGGACCGGCCGGTCACCCGGGCGGAGATGGCCACCTTCCTGGCTCGGGCGGTGAACCTGGTGCCCAGGGCGCAGGCCGTCCAGGAGGAACCGGTCCGGGAGTTGGAGCGGGTCGGCGACCTTCACCTGGTGTCGCAGTACACCACCTACCATTACTGCTGCTCGGCCCGGGTGACCAACATCCACCTGATCGCCGACCTGGTCGATGGCGCCGTGGTGAAGTCCCGCCAGCGGTTCAGCCTCAACCGGCGGGTCGGGAAGCGGACCCTGGAGAAGGGGTTCCTGGAGGCGCCGACCCTGGTGAACGGCACCCTGATCGGCAGTGTGGGAGGGGGAATCAGCCAGTTCGCCACCACCCTCTAACAACGCGGTCTTCTGGGGCGGTTACCAGGACGTCATCCACATGCCCCACAGCAGCTACTTCTCCCGCTACCCCGAGGGGATAGAGGCGACCATCAACTGGCCCGACATCGACCTGATCTTTCGCAACGACTCCTCGGCCGACGTGTTGATCAGGGCCGAGTACACCGACACGTCTCTCACCGTCAAGCTGTTCGGCGGCAACGA
>JAPPLW010000065.1 GCA_028819345.1 bacterium
CGCGTCTACAAACACCTCCAAACCCACCCCAATTTGACATAGGAGCTCACCACCTAACCAGGGCAGAATTGAGCTGCCCAGACAGCCCCGAACTCGGGCCGTTGAGCAGGTCGGGTTTGATCCTTCGATGCGGCCCGAACGACGCCGGCACGAACCGTCTCAGTGCTTGGTTCCCAACAGCATGAACCACCGGTGCGACAAAACCAACCCCTATGTTCAAGTTTGTTTCACACTCCGCGACGGAACGGGCTTGAGCCCAAGGTCCGCCCGGCCGGGGGTAGCCTATTCCCAATGGTCGAGTCGCTGGTGGTCGGACGGGGGTTGAGCAAGAAGTTCGGAGACTTCACCGCGGTCGACGACATCGACTTCGACATCTATCCCGGCGAGGCCTTCGGCTTCCTCGGACCCAACGGGGCTGGCAAGAGTTCCACCATGCGGATGATCGGGGCCGTCTCCCCCGCCACCTCCGGGCGCCTGTCGGTGCTGGGGATGGACCCCCGCACCGAGGGGATCAAGATCCGGGGACGGCTGGGCGTCGTCCCCCAGGAGGACAACCTGGACCGGGAACTCTCGGTGTACGAGAACCTCCTCACCCACGGACGCTACTTCCACATGAAAAAGGCCGAGATCGACCTCCGGATCGACGAATTGCTGGAATTCGTGCAGCTTTCGGAGCGCCGTGACGACCGGGTGGATCTCCTGTCGGGGGGCATGAAGCGGCGGCTGATCATCGCCCGCGGCCTGATAAACGAGCCCGATTTGGTGATCCTCGACGAACCCACCACCGGCCTTGACCCCCAGGCTCGGCACGTGGTGTGGGATCGTCTCTACCAGCTCAAGCGGGAGGGGGTGACCCTGATCATCACCACCCACTACATGGACGAGGCCGAACAACTCTGCGACCGGCTGGTGGTGATGGACAAGGGCCGGATAGTCGCCGAGGGATCACCCCGGGAACTCCTCGAGCGCTACTCCACCCGGGACGTGCTGGAGATGCGCTTCGACGCCGACCAGCACCTCCAGGCAATGCCCGTCATCGAGGAGGTCGCCGAACGCACCGAGGAACTCCCCGACAGGGTGATGATCTACACCCACAACGCCGACGAGGTCGCCGCCTACCTGGCCCGGCGGGACATACACCCCATCTCCACCCTGATCCGCCGCTCCACCCTCGAGGACGTCTTCCTCCGGCTCACCGGCCGCCAACTCATCGAATGACCACTCCCCGGGCGCTCCTGATCGTCGAGTCGGAGTGGCGCTACTACAAGCGCACTTGGCGGGGTACGGTCATCACCACCTGGCTCCGTCCCATCCTGTTCCTCCTGGCCATGGGGGTGGGACTCGGCACGCTGATCGACCGGACCGCCGACCAGGCGCTGGGAGGGGCGGGCTACCTGGCCTTCCTCGCTCCGGGCCTGATGGCCGCCTCCGCCATGCAGACCGCCATCACCGACTCCTCCTGGCCGGTGCGGACCGGCATCAAGTGGCGCAAGCACTTCTGGGCGCAGATATCCACTCCCGTCACCCCCGACGACATCCTGAACGGGCTGATGATCTGGGTGTTCATCAGATTGGTGTTCGTCTCGACCGCCTTCGCGGTGGTGATCTGGGCCTTCGGCGCCGCCCCCCTGGGCAGGGGCCTGACCGCGGTCCCCGCCGCGGTGCTGTGCGGGATGGCGTTCGCCTCCCCCATGGCCTTCCTTGCCGCCTGGTTCAAGGAGGACTCCACCATGATCGCCCTGTTCAGGTTCAGCCTCATCCCGCTGTTCCTCTTCTCGGGCGCCTTCTTCCCCATCGACCGCCTCCCCGACTTCCTCGAGCCCCTGGCGCTGGTGAGCCCCGTGTGGCACGGGGTCGACCTGTGCCGGTCGATCACCCTGGGAACTCCCCTCACCCTGTCGCTCTGGGTGGAGGTCGGCTACCTCCTGGCGGTCACCGTCGTGGGCTGGTGGGCCGCCATCCGCCAGCTCAGAAAGACGCTCAACCTGTGAGTCTCCTCCTCACCAGATGGATCCCGCCCCAGTCCCGCCCCACCCGGGGAGCGGGCCGGCTCATCCAGCGGAACCTGCTGGTCTACAAGCGCATCTGGCTGGTGATCATCGCCGGATTCTGCGAACCGGTGTTCTACCTCCTGGGGGTGGGGGTGGGCCTGGGCGAGTTCGTGGGGGAGGTCACCACCGAGGGAGGGGTCTCCCTGAGCTACGCCGCCTTCGTGGCGCCGGGGCTGCTGGCGGCCTCCGCCATGAACGGGGCCATCATCGAGTCCACCTTCCCGATCTTCTTCAAGCTTCACTACAACCGCACCTACGACGCGGTGCTGTCCACCCCCATGCGGGTGGCGGACATCGCGGTGGGGGAGATCCTCTGGTCACAGCTGCGGGCCGCCATCTACGCCTGCGGGTTCCTGGTGCTGATGTACATCGTGGGGCTCACCGACACCCTCTGGGCGGTCGTGGCGATCCTCGGCGCCCTGCTGGTGGGGTTCACCTTCTCCGCCGCCGGTTTCGCAGCGGTGACCTTCATGCGCACTTGGCACGACTTCGACATGATCCAGCTGGTGATCCTGCCCCTCTTCCTTTTCTCGGGAACTTTCTATCCTCTGAGCGTGTACCCCTCCTTTCTCCAACCCATCATGCAGATCTCTCCCCTATATCACGGCACGGAGCTGTTGAGGGCCTTCACCCTGGGAAGCTTCGACTGGACCCTCCTTGCTCACGCCGGGGTGCTGGTGGCCGTGGGACTGGTGGGCCTGGCAATCACCTCCCGCCGACTCGGGCGGACCCTCCTCAAATGAGCGATCCCCTGGGCAGCCAGATCAGGGAGGCTCTCTTCGCCACGCCGGCTCGGCCCGAGGAACCCGAGCCGCCGCCCGAGCCGCCCTCGCCTCAACCCCACTCAGAGGAGGCGCCCGCCGACCTTCCGGCCGATCTGCGCATCGACCTCTACCGGTGGATGCGCCTAACCCGCACTCTCGACGACACCATGGTCGCCATGTGGAAGCAGGGAAGGGGCCTGGGAGGGACGTTCAGCGGACGGGGCCATGAGGGAATCAGCGTGCCCATGGGACTGGCGCTGGGCCCCGACGACGTGATCGCTCCCATGCACCGGGACGTCGGGTCGTACCTGGTGCGGGGCATGACCCCGGCCCGGGTGTTCGGGAACCTCCTCGGCAGGGTCACCGGCCCGAGCGAAGGGCGGGACGCCAACCTGCACGGCATGGGCGACCTGAGCCTGGGGATCATCGGATACGTCTCCCACATCCCCCAGCAGATCCCGATCACCCTGGGGATGGCGATGTCCTTTCGGTACCGGGGCGAACCCCGGGTGGCCCTCACCGCCTGCGGCGACGGGGGGACCACCACCGGCCCCTACCACGAGTCCCTGAACATGGCGGCCCTGTACGGAGCCCCCCTGGTGCTGGTGGTGGAGAACAACCAGTACGCCTACTCCACTCCCCTCGACCAGCAGATGGCCACCTTCGCCATCACCGAGCGGGCCGCCGCCTACGGGCTCACCGCCCGGACCGAGGACGGCAACGACGTGGAGGCCATGTTCCGCTCCATCAAGGCCGCCGTGGACCGGGCCCGCTCCGGGGGGGGACCGACGGTGATCGAGGCCCGGACCATGCGCATGCTCGGCCACGCCATCCACGACGGCGCCGAGTACGTCCCCAGAGAACTCCTGGAACGCTGGGAGGCCCGCGATCCGGTGGACCACCAGCGCCGACGCCTCCTTTCGGAGGGGGTGTCCGGAGAAGCCGGACTGGCGGAGATAGACGCCTGGGCGCGGGCCGAGATCGACGCGGCCGTGGCCGAAGCCGAGGCGGCGCCCTTCCCCGATCCCGGGACCGTCTCCGACCGGATCTACGCATGAGGGAACTCACCTACATCGCGGCGATCTCCGAAGCCATTTCCCACGAGATGGAGAGGGACCCCGACGTGCTGGTGCTGGGCGAGGACGTGGGAGGCGACTTCGGGGGCGCCTTCAAGGTGACCAAGGGCCTGGCCGCCCGCTTCGGAGACCGGCGGGTGCTCAACACCCCGCTCGCCGAGCAGTCCTTCATCGGCATGGCCAACGGGATGGCCCTGATGGGCCTTCGTCCCATCGTCGAGGTGCAGTTCGCCGACTTCATCTCCACCGGCTTCGACTCGATCGTCCAGTCCGCAGCCACCATCCACTACCGGTTCGGCGGGAAGGTCCCCTGGGTGATCCGGGCGCCCTCGGACGGGGGGATCCGCTCGGGTCCGTTCCACAGCCAGAACCCCGAGGCCTGGTTCGTCCACACCCCCGGACTGAAGGTGGTGGCGCCCTCCAACCCCGCCGACGCCAAGGGCCTATTGTGCTCGGCGGTGCGAGACCCCAACCCGGTGATCTACTTCGAGGCCAAGCCCCTCTACCGGTCCCTGCGGGGACCGGTGCCCGAGGGCGAGCACCTGGTGCCCATCGGGGAGGCCGCGGTGGTCCGGCCGGGAACCGATCTCACCGTGGTCGCCTACGGATCGCAGGTCTCCCAGGCGCTGGCGGCGGCCGCAGACCTGGCCGCCGACGGGATCGAGGCCGAAGTGGTGGACCTGCGCTCCCTCAAACCCCTCGACTTCCAGACCGTGGCAGAGAGCGTCTCCCGGACCTCGCGGGCCCTGGTGGTGCATTCGGCCAACCGCCTGGCCGGGGTCGGCGCCGAGGTCTCGGCGCGGATTTCCGAGGAGTGCTTCGAGTGGCTGGACGCTCCGGTGACCCGCCTGGGCGGGCTCGACGTTCCCGTCCCCTTCAGCCCTCCCCTGGAGGACGCCTACCGGCCGGACGCCCACAAGATAGCCGCCGCCGCCCGGCGTCTAGTCGCTTACTAGAGACCGGCCTCTCCGCCCTACCATACGCCCAATGCCCAGTTCTGTCATCGGCGCATCCGTCAAGCGAGTCGAGGACCCCCGCCTGATCCGGGGCCGCGGCCGGTTCGTGGGGAACCTCGACCGACCCGACGCCCTGTGGATGAAGGTGGTGCGCTCCGACCTCCCCCACGGGGTCATCACCGAGATCGACACCGCCGAGGCCATCGACTCACCCGGGGTGGTGGCGGTCTACACCGCTTCGGACCTGGGGTTGCGTACCCTGCCGGCGGGATCGCCGGGCGCCGACCCGGGCTTCGGCCAACCCGTCCCCGCCGCCGACCGGGTGCGGTTCACCGGCGAGGCGGTGGCGGTGGTGGTGGCCGAGACCGACCAGCAGGCCGCCGACGCCGCCGAGAAGGTGTGGGTGGAGATCGACCCGCTTCCCGCGGTGGGGAGCCCGGTCGACGCCCTGTCGCCCGATGCTCCCCTCCTCTTTCCCGAGGTGGGCACCAACGTGGCCCTCGACACCACCGGACAGACCGCGGACGATCCCCTCTCCGACGCCGAGGTGGTGATCCGGGCAGAGTTCTACAACCAGCGGGTGGCCGGTGTGCCGCTCGAGAACAGCAACTGCCTGGCCGTCCCCGACGGGGACCGCCTCGACGTTTGGACGGGATCCCAGAACGCCTTCGTCCACCGCAACGCCATAGCCCGCTGCCTGGGCATCGACCGGGACCTGGTGCGGGTCCGGGTGCCCGACATGGGCGGGGGGTTCGGGGTGAAGATCGCCCCCATGCCCGAACAGATCCTGTGCGCGGCCGCCGCCCACCGCCTCTCCCGCCCGGTCCGCTGGCAGGAGACCCGCGAGGAGAACCTCTTGTCCCTCCCCCACGGCCGGGGCCACTACCAGACCGTGGAGCTGGGCGCCCGCCGGGACGGGACGCTCACCGGTCTCTCCGTGCACGTGGTGGCCGAAGCCGGCGCCTACGTCTACTTCGGCGCCTACCTGCCCGAGTTCAGCATCATGGTGGCCAACGGCGCCTATGACATCCCCAAGGTGCGCTTCACCTACCAGTCGGTGGTCGCCAACACCTGCCCGATCAACGCCTACCGGGGAGCGGGCCGCCCCGAGGCCACCTCCTACCTGGAGAGATGCATGGACCTCCTCTCCGAGGAGCTGGGCCTCGACCCGGTCGAGGTCCGCCGCCGCAACTTCATCCAGCCCCACCAGTTCCCCTACCGTTCCCCCACCGACCAGCTCTACGACTCGGGCGACTACGAGAAGGCCCTGGACCGCGCCCTCGAGATGGCCGATTATGAGGGCTTGCGCAGGGACCAGGCCGAGCGGGCGGCCCGGGACGACCGATGGCGCCTGGGGGTGGGGATCAGCACCTACGTGGAGATCACCGCTCCCCAGGGGCGGACCGAATGGGGATCGGTCACCGTCCACCCCGACGACACTGTGGAGATCGCCACCGGCCTCTCCTCCCACGGCCAGGGGCACGAGACCTCCCTGACCCAGATCGTCTCGGACGTCCTGTCGGTCCCCATGGAGCGGATCACCTACATCCAGGGCGACACCGGCCGGGTGGCCAGCGGCGGGGGCACGATGGGCTCGCGTTCGCTGCAACTAGGGGGCCCGGCGATGTTGGAAGCCGGTCGCCGGGTGGCAGACGAGGGCCGGAGGCTCTTCGCCCAACTCCGCGAGGCCGCCCTGGACGACGTGGTGGTCACCGAAGGCGGCCGGGTGGCGGTGGCGGGGTCACCCGAGACGGCCATGACCTGGGGAGAGTTGGCCCAGGAAGCAGAAGACGGCCTGTCTGCGGAACTCTCCCTGGACCAGGCGGAGGCGACCTTCCCGTTCGGGACCCACATCGCGGTGGTGGAGGTGGACACCGAGACCGGCGACGTACGCTACGTGCGGCATGTGGCGGTGGACGACTGCGGGAAGATCCTCAACCAGCGGATGGTGGACGGACAGATCCACGGCGGCATAGCCCAGGCCGCCGGACAGGCGCTCTTGGAGCAGGTCCTCTACGATCCCGATGCCAACCCCCTCACCTCCAACCTCACCACCTACCTGGTGCCCACCGCTTCCAACCTGCCCTCGGTGGAGATCGACCACACCGTCACGCCCACCATCCAGAACGCCCTGGGCGTCAAGGGGATCGGCGAGGCGGGGACCATCGGCGCCACCGCCGCCGTCCAGAACGCGGTGATCGACGCCCTCCGACCCCTGGGAGTGGACCACCTAGACATGCCCCTCACCCCGGTACGCGTCTGGGAGGCCCTCCAGGCGGCATCCCCGTAGCCGAGCATGGTGCGCATCAGGGCGGCGCGCGTCACCGACGCTTCGCCCATCGCCAGGGTGCACATCGATTCGTGGCGAGCCACATACGCGGGACTGATGCCGGCCGGGTTCCTTCGGAGCCTCTCGTATCCGGAGCGTGCGTCGTGGTGGGAAGAGATCCTCGCAAAAGACCCGCCCGCCATGTCGACCTTCGTCGCCGAAGCCCCGGGCGGCGAGGTGGTGGGCTTTGTGGGTGGGGGGCGCGAGCGGGAGGCCAACGCCGACTTCGGGGCCGAACTCTACGCCATCTACGTCTACGAGGACTACCAGCGCCGGGGAGTGGGACGGCGCCTGGTCTCCGCCCTGGCCGGGGCGCTCTCTGAGAGAGGGCTCTCCTCCATGCTCCTGTGGGTACTCGAAGACAACCCCGGCGCCCGCTCCTTCTATGAGTCCCTGGGCGGCGAGGAACTCGGGACGCAGACAATCACCATCGGAGGAGAGGACCTGACCGAGGTCGCCTACGGATGGAGGG
The DNA here is from genome assembly GCA_028819345.1 of bacterium. GTDB lineage: Bacteria > Actinomycetota > Acidimicrobiia > Spongiisociales > ZC4RG35 > Bin76. The sequence continues at coordinate 7,649 of JAPPLW010000065.1, forward strand.
ACATCGAGAGCCTCCGGGAATAACCCATCGACCTGCGGGAACCGGTCCCTGGCGGCAGACCGGGGAAATACCGGCCTCTCCCACCGACCGGGACATCGTTGGTCAGGATGGCGTTACGACTAGAGGGCTCCTCACAGGAGTGGCGGCTAGGCGGGCAAGATCGAAGGTGACTATCGCGAATGGAGACGAGGGTTCGCGAAAGGGTTTTATCCCAAGCTCGTGCCCGCCCTCCGCCGGTCTGTGATGAGAGAGGTCTAGTCGGTTCCACCTCCCGCGATGAAGGCTTCCAGCGCTTCTCTGGCCGCCTCGTCCCGCATCTGGTCGGGAGGCGACTTCATGAAGTAGGCGCTGGCCTCGTACAGCGGACCCGAAAGCCCCCGGTCGAGGCCCAGCTTGGCGCACCGGACGGCGTCGATCACCACCCCCGCCGAGTTGGGGCTGTCCCACACCTCCAACTTCACCTCCGCCGACAGCGGGGTGTCCCCGAAGGCGGTCCCCTCCAGGCGGATGTGCGCCCACTTGCGGTCGGTCAGCCACGGAACGTGGTCGGAAGGCCCGATGTGGACGTCCTCCACGGGCGTGCGGGTCTCCAACTGGCTGGTCACCGCCTTGGTCTTCGACTCCTTCTTGGAGACCAGCCGACTCCGCTCCAGCATGTTCAGAAAGTCGGTGTTGCCCCCGAAGTTGAGCTGGTAGGTGCGGTCCACCTTCACTCCCCGGTCCTGGAAGAGATTCACCAGACTCCGGTGCAGGATGGTGGCGCCCACCTGTGACTTGATGTCGTCGCCCACGATGGGGACTCCCGCCTCCCGGAAGCGCTCGGCCCACTCGGGGGTGCGGGCGATGAACACCGGGATGCAGTTGACGAAGGCACACCCCGCCTCGAGGGCTGCGCGGGCGTAGTACTCGGTGGCTTCCTGCGAGCCGACCGGCAGGTAGGAGACCACCACGTCCACCCGGGCCCGGCGCAACGCCTCGGCGACGTCGGCCTCGGGGACCGCCGACTCCTCCACCAGGCCGGCCAGGTACGACCCGATCCCGTCCAGGGTGGGTCCCCGCTCCACCGTCACGTCCAGGTGGGAGACGTCGGAGAATGTCACGGTGTTGTTCTGCCCGGCCGAGATCGCCTTGGACAGGTCCTGTCCCACCTTGGCGGCGTCCACGTCGAAAGCGGCCACGAACCGGATGTCGCGCACGTGGTATCCACCCAGGGAGGGGTGCATCAGCCCGGGGATCATCTGGTCGGTGGGTGCGTCACGGTAGTACTCCACCCCCTGCACCAGCGAGGAGGCGCAGTTCCCCACGCCCACTATGGCCACTCTGATTTCTTTCACTGTTACATCCTCTGTGTGTCCGATACCGAACAGTCTGCCCGGCCGACTTTGATTAGTCAAATAAATGTTTTTATAATGACCCATAAGTAATCGCTATGGATTTACCGTCGGTCAACTTCACCAGCCTGCGCTGTCTCCAGGAGGTGGAGCGGCGCGGGTCCTTCACCGACGCGGCCGCCGAGTTGCGCATCAGCCAGCCCGCCCTGTCCCACTCGCTGGCCGAGTTGTCCCGGCGCCTCGATGCGCCGCTGTTCCGGAAGGCCGGGCGCCGCCGGGTGCTCACCGAACCGGGTCGGCGGGTGGCCCGTTACGCCGACGGGGTGCTGGGCCAGACCGCCGAGCTCCTGCGCTGGCTCCAGGGCTGGGAGAGAGGGGAGGTGGGGACCCTCCGGGTGGGGATGATCGACACCGTCGGGCTCTACACCCTTCCTTCCGGGCTGGCCCGGCTCCGGGCCGAACACGCCGGCATCGACCTGCAGCTGGTGGTGGACGACTCGGGGGCGCTCCTGGGAATGCTCGACGACTACCGGATCGACCTGGCCTTCGTGGTGGGTCCGGCCGGACCGGCCTACCGCTCGGAGCCGATCACCACCGAGGGGATGCACATCTACTCCCCTCCCCGGCGGTCGCCCGAGGGCTGGGCTCTCTACCCCTCGGGCTCGCGGACCCGGCTGCTGGTCGACCAGGGCCTGGCCCAGCAGGGAATCCGCCCCCAGGTGGCGCTCGAGTCGGCCAACCCCACCGTGCTCCGCCAGATGGCGGTGCTGGGCTATGCCCGGACGGTCCTCCCCCGCCAGGTCGCCGAACCCGGAGACGTCCTGTCGGAGGGTCCACTGGTGGCCCGCCGACAGATAGTGGGAGTCTGGAGGGAAGACGCCGATCTCGACCCGCGCGCCCGGAATCTCATGAGGCTGGTGACGGGGGGCTGATCCCTACAGCCGGCGAACCCCGTCGATGTATTCGGCCATGCCGGCCCGGAGGAACCCCTCCATCCCGGTGACGACATAGCGCGCCCCCTTCCCCACCCACTCGGCGGCGTCCTCCAGGCTGGGGGCGAACACTCCCAGGACCTTGTCGGAGTCCGCCACCGCCGCGGCCACCCTGTCCATGGCGGCCACCAGGTCGGGATGGCCCTTCTGGCCCGCCAGCCCCATGGACTGGGACAGGTCGGTGGGCCCCAGGAACAGCACGTCCAGGTCGTCGACCTCCAGGTACCCCTCGATGGAGTTCACCGCCTCGATGGTCTCGATGTGGATCACGGTCATCGTCTCCCGGTTGGCCCGCTCCATGAACCGGTCCACGGGTTCGGAAAGCCCGTAGTCACCGCTCCGGTTGCTGGCCAACCCCCGGACTCCCCGGGGGTGGTACTTGACCGACCGGACCGCCGCCTCCGCCGCCTCGGGGCTGTTCACCCAGGGGACGTGCACCCCGTGGACGCCGGTGTCCAAAAAGCGCAGGATGGGGTGGGGGAGGTTGGTGGGCACCCGGGCGATCGGGGTGACCCCGTGGAGTTCGCAGGCCCGCGCCAGACCGGAGAGGTCCCCCGGCTCGATAGTCCCGTGCTCCCCGTCGAAGACCAGGAAGTCCCAGCCCAGAAGGGCCACGTACTCGGCGAGGTCCGCCTCGGCGTACTTGAGGAAGCACCCCACCACCGTCTCCCCGGACAAAAGCTTCTGCTTGGCGAGGTTGCGGATCATTCCCTAACCCCCGAATCTCGGCTCGGGGAGCCCCCGGCACCCCGGATCGAACGCGAACAGCCCCCCGTCCAGCCCCGGGCGGGCCGCATCCGGGCCCACCGCCCCCGACCCCATGGTGGTGACGTACATGGTGTCGAGCCCCGGTCCCCCGAAGGCCACCATGGTGGGTGCGCTCACCGGGAAAGAGAGCACCCGGTCCCGGGTCCCCCGGGGGGTCACCCGGACGATCTGTCCCCCCCTGGCCAGAGCTACCCAGTAGCACCCGGACTCGTCCACCGCCGCCCCATCGGGACGGCCCGGGAGGTCATGGAACTCGGCGAAAACCCGCCGGTTCGAGGGGACGCCCCCGTCGGTGTCGTAGTCGTAGGCCCACACCGTCTCGGCCCAGGTGTCGGCGTGGTACATGGTGCGCCCGTCGGGAGAGAACGCCAGGCCGTTGGAGACCCCCAGACCGCCTCCAAAGCTGCTCACCGAGAGGTCGTGATCGAGCCGGTGAAGCCGTCCCGCCGCCACCCCATCGGAGGTCGGGTCGTGCATGCTGCCCGCCCAGAAGCGCCCCTGGCGGTCACAGCGGGAGTCGTTGAGCCGGTTGCGGGGGAGATCGGGCTCGGGGTCGGGAGCCAACTGGCTGATCCCCCCGTCATCGGGGTCGAAGGCCCAGAACCCGTCGTTCGTGGCCAGCACCAGCCCGCCCCGCTCCCTCACCGCCAGGGCGGCCGGCGTGACGGGGACCGAGGTTGCGGCGTCCCGATCCGGCCCCGGGTCGTAGCGGTGGACCGCCCGCCCGGGAATGTCGACCCACCAGAGCGCCCCGCGTTCGGTGTCCCACACCGGGCTCTCCCCCAGCCCGGCGTCAGCCCTAAGCACGCAGTCGATCCGGGGGGTGTCACTCATCTGCCGCCATCTTACCGCCCGGTAGTATCCGCCGCGAGGGGGACGAAGACCGGAAGGACCGCCGAATGGCCAAACAGCCCCCCAACTACCTGGCCACCACCACCCTGGTGGTGGGGAGCCTCGCCCTGGCCGCCCGGGCCTTTTCCTACTTCTTCTCCCAGTTCACCTACTCTGAGTACCCTGTCTCCTTCATCCTGGGCGGCATCGCGGCCATCATGGGGTGGGTGGCCATCCGCCAGCCCGAACGCCAGGTCCAGTCGCTCCTCGGCCTGATCTTCGGCGGAGTCGCCTTCTTCACGAGCTTCACCCCGATCTCCTTCTAGCCGAAGGCCCTCGGGAACGGCGAAAAGCCCGTCGAAAAGTCGCGAAAATCCGGGGGGAGGCGGGGGTCCCTACGGGCCCTCCCCCACCGCCACCACCAGCTGTGAAGTCGCGAAAATCCAGCATCGGGTGAGGCTGATCTTTCCGTCGTGTGACCTCTGGCTTCGCGGACTGGGTGAGCTCTGGACCCGGACCGGAGGTTCATGTAGCTGTCCTCCCAGTATCAACCGGAGAGACCAGGCGAGTCAACCCTCGGACGGGGCGTTTTTTGCCACTCCGGCCCGCACCTACCTCTGCTAGTTGCTAAGAACAAAGGTTCCGTTCCACATGGTGATGTGGTAGGGGCGGAGAAAGTCCAATCCCAAGAGGACATCGAAACCTGGGGGACTGTAGGGCAGAAGTAATACGGTAAGGTCCCGGCCACTGGAGTAGGTGGTTCGGCTGCTTTGGGGGCCCGTTGCGATGGGGATGCTGATGTTCAGCAGGAACTCATCTGTTTCTTGAGGTTTACCGTTTGCGGGCACGAACGATGCAATGTCCGTCCTGATAGCACCGGTTTGTTCAACAACTTTGGGGGAAACCATGGTCTTCTGTGCTCCTGTGTCCACCAGAAGCTTGGAAGGAGGGGGGAGGTCCGGCCTTTGGTAGAAGCACCGCGACCCCGACCTACAGACGGATTTGGTTGTCTCTAACCTGGTCAGCGAAGGTGGGCATGCGTTAAAGGGTGAACGCAAGGATCCCGAGCTGGGCCGGCCTTTCCCCGATTCTCTTTAGTGAGAAGTTGCCCAATCCGTATTTCTCGTGGCCGATCGAGTAGGCATCACTCATGTCGTTGTAGATCCCGACAACCTCGCCATCTTTCATGAGCGCCACTCGACCGAAGTGCTCTCTCTCCAACCGATGTTTGTGTCTTTGGTTGTACGCAGCATGATTTTGGGCTACAGCATCCGTCACGATTCGGTCTCCACTTCGTGTCAGAGCACTCTTCAGATTAGACGCCATCTGTGGCAGATCGCCGTGAAATCTGCGGTGCAAACTGGGGGTTTCATTCTCCTCTGCCTCTGGCGCCCACCCACCGGGCTGGCTCGTGGTTCCAAGAGGCTTCTTGCAACTGTCTTATGCAGTATCAACCGACAAGGCGGCGGAAGTCAAGCTTCAGGCCGCGGTTTTCTTGCCACCCTTGCTGTTCCGGTCCTCCAGCCACTCCATCAAACAGTCACAGGCCTGTCTAGCTCACCGAAGACTTTTCGGTACGCCTCACGAATCACGTCTAGGGCTTCTTCCAGTTCCTCATCGGAGAGGTGCAATCTCCGTTGTGCATCTTCAACGGTGATGTCTTGGTAACCCATAAGCAGGTCAAATATTGCCAACGCGTTCTGCCGTACCGTAAAAACTCCCTCCTTGCAGCGGATCACCTGCAAGGGCACTTTACAACCCCTCCAAACGCATTTTGGTCCAATCCGGACTCCTGGTTTTGCCAAACCTACGCCATAGGCGTGCGCGGCCGCGCTGCGAGTGGGACCCTGAGTTAATCCCCCGAGGGGGGACGCCCGGGACCGGGCGGGCCGGCGTAGGCCTGGGCGATCTTCATCCATCGGCGGGCCGGTCCGCCCTGGATTACCAGGCGGGTGTCGCCGGCATGGCGGCGCTGGGTCACCACCAGGCAGAAGTCGCGCAAGGGACCGGTGATGTTGGCGTCGCAGCCCTCGTTCCACACCCAGACCCGTCCCGACGATCCCCGCAGCACCACCCGGACCCTCTGGTCGGGCACGGAAAGGCCCCGGTTGCGAAAGCTCCACGAGAAGGTCTTGATCCCCAGTTCCGCCACGTGGTAGATCCGGTCGGATGCCGGGTAGTCCACGCCCAGCGCGTCGGCGACGTCCTGGCCGTGCGCCCAGGTCTCCATCAGCCGGGCCTGCGCGGACGAGTACGCCCGCATCGCCGGCCCGTACCAGGGGACCCGCCGATCGGGATCGAACCCCCGCATCGCCGAATGGAGCTTTTCGCGCGCCTCCCGCCACCACCCCAGGAGTTCGGCCCCCGACATGGCCCTCCCCCGCGCCATGATCTCACCCTCCAGTCCCCTGAGGTCGTCGGAAGCGATGAGCGCCGCCACCTCGGCCGCGAAGGCCTCGGGGTCGGTCACCGACTGGGCGGCCTTTTGGTCGAAGTAGGCCAGATGGCTGATCTGGTCGGCCACGGTCCACCCGACAGACGGGGTGTCGGTCGCCCACCCGGCGGTGTCCAGGCCGGCCACCAGGCGGTCCAGCGCCTCCTGCTCTCCGGCCAGGTCGGACACCACCTGGGTCATCAAGTCCGCCATCCCTATTCGGCCTGCGACCCCACCTCGGCGCCCACGATGTGCTCGAGGGCCTTCACCAGCGCGTGATTGCCCTCCGCACCCAGTCCCCGGCGCTGCAGGGCCCGGTAGAGCTGGAACACCAGGGCGGTACCCGGAAGGGGCACGCCCAGTTCGTCGGCGGCCTCCAGGACCAGGCGCAGGTCCTTCTGCTGGAGGTCGATGGTGAACCCCGGGCGCCAGTCGCGCACGATCATCTGCGGTCCCCGGTTGGAAAGCATCCACGACCCGGCCGCACCGCCGGTCACCGCCGACAGGGTCGCCTCGAGGTCCAGGTCCGCCACCTCGGCCAGCAACAGCGCCTCCGAGGCCGCCAGTTGGTTGACCACCACCAGCACCTGGTTGACCAGCTTCACCATCTGCCCCGACCCCACCGGACCGGTGTGGGTGATGCTCTTTCCCATCGCCTCCAGATAGGGCCGCACCCGCTCCAGTTGGGAGGCCTCGCCGCCCACCATTATCGAGAGTGTGCCGAGCGCGGCGCCCTCGCTCCCCCCGCTGACCGGCCCGTCCAGCCACCCCGAGCCCGCCTGTTCGGCCAGACCGGCCAGGCGCCGGGTCTCCGAAGGGCTGATCGTGGAGTGGTCCACCACCACCGAACCCGCCGAAAGGCCGGCCAGGACCCCGTCGGGCCCCTCGGTCACCGCCACCACGTCGGGGGTGTCGGAGACACAGATCATCACCACCGACGAGCCCTCGGCCACCTCCCGGGGCGACCCGGCCGCCGAGGCGCCCATCTCCACCAGCGGCTCCATCCGCGAAGCCGTGCGGTTCCAGACCGTCACCTCATGGCCGGCCGCCAAGAGGTTGGCCGCCATCCCCCCTCCCATAATCCCCAGCCCGATGAATCCAAGCTTCTCGCTCAACTGCGTCCTCCTTTCTCGGTTCTCATTCTGCCATGACCACCAGCACCTGTCCACTCTCCACCTGCTCTCCGGGTGCGGCCAGCACCGAAACCACCTTGCCCGGGTGGGGAGCGCGCAACCCGTGCTCCATCTTCATCGCCTCCATCACCACCAGCACCTGTCCCTTCTCCACCTGATCGCCCTCCCCCGAGATCACCTCCACCACCCGCCCGGGCATGGGCGCCTGGAGCGACCCCGACTGCTCGGCGCCGCCCGGCGCCGGGTAGCGGTCCTTCTGGACCAGCACCGACAGCCCTCCCGGGCCGTCCACGTAGTGGGTGTCTCCCACCCGGTTGACCCGGTAGAACCCCAACACCCCGTCCACCTCCAGCCCCACCCGGGTGGGACCGCACTCAGACAGGCCCGTGACCGGGACCCGAGACCCGTCCACCTCGACCACCACCCCGCCCGAAAGGCTGTAGCCCACCCGGATCTCGCCCCGGGCGCCCACCAGGTCCACCACCTGCAGCTCAGAGGGGTTGTTGCGCCACCCGCTGGGGATGGTCGACAGCACCCCCGCCGAACGCCGCCTCTGTGCCTGGGCCGAAAGCGCGGCGGCCACCGCCGCCAGCCGCTCCTCCGAGGCGCTGGGCAGCGGGCGGCCCAACTCTGCCGGAGGGTGTCGCTCCAGAAACCCGGTGTCGGTGCGGCCGGCGAGGAACTCGGGATGCTCGAGGATCCGCACCAGGAGGTCCCGGTTGGTCGAAGGCCCATGGATCTCGGCCCGCCGGAGCGCCCGGCACAGGCGCGCCGCCGCTTCGGATCGCCCCGGCGCCCAGGCCACCACCTTGGCCAGCATCGGGTCGTAGTGGACCCCGATCTCGTCCCCGGACTCCACGCCGGACTCCACCCGGATTCCCGGCGCCGAGAGCTCAAAGCGGTGCATCCTCCCGGCGGTGGGTAGAAACCCCGCCCCGGGGTCCTCCGCGTAGATCCGCGCCTCTATGGCGTGCCCCCGGGCCGAGACCCCCTCCAGGCGCGCCGACAGGTCCTCGCCGCGGGCGGCCTCTATCTGGAGGCGCACCAGGTCAAGGCCGGTGATCTCCTCGGTCACCGGATGCTCCACCTGCAGGCGGGTGTTCATCTCCAGGAACCAGAACTCCCCGCTTGCGGCCACCAGGAACTCCACCGTGCCCGCTCCCACGTAGTCGACGGCCCGCGCCGCCGCCACCGCCGAATCCGACAGTCTCCGGCGCAGTTCTGCGTCCACGAAGGGAGACGGCGCCTCCTCGACGATCTTCTGGTGCCGGCGCTGGATGGAGCACTCCCGCTCGAAGAGCGCCGCGGTGTTGCCGTGGGCATCCGCCATGACCTGCACCTCGATGTGCTGGGGCTCTTCGACCAGCGGCTCCAGGAACACCCTCGGGTCACCGAACGCCGCCTCCGACTCCCGCCGGGCGCTCTCCACCGCGGAGGCCAGTTCTTCGCCCGAGCGAACGATCCTCATCCCCCGGCCTCCCCCGCCCGCCGCGGCCTTGACCATCACCGGGAACCCGATCTCAGAAGCCTCTTCGGGAAGCATCCCCGAGAGCACCGGCACCCCGGCTGCGGCCATCAACTCCTTGGCGGCCAGCTTGTCCCCCATCAACCTGATCGCCCGGGGTGGAGGGCCCACCCAGATGAGCCCGGCCTCGGTCACCGCCTGGGCGAACCCGGCGTCCTCGGCCAGGAAGCCGTACCCGGGGTGCACCGCGTCGGCCCCCACCCGCAGGGCCGCGTCCACGATGGCGTCCCCCCGCAGGTAGGACTCGGCGGCGCTGTGTCCTCCCAGGCTCACCGCCAGGTCGGCCTCCGAGACGAACGGCGCTTCACGGTCGGCCTCCGAGAACACCGCCACTCCCTCGATGCCCATCTCCTCACAGGTACGGAAGATGCGCCGGGCGATCTCGCCCCGGTTGGCGACCAGCAGCCTCATCAGGGAGAGGGCATCTCGATCCCCAGGCGGCCCTGCAGCCGGCGCATCCCCTGGAGCCACCGGTCGTAGTCACCTGCCTTGTAGGCGAAGTACTCGCTCACCTCCGGATGGGGAAGGATCAGGAAACTCTCGGCTCGAAGACCCTCCACCACCGCCCCGGCCACCTGGTCTGCAGAGAGACCCACCTGGCGGGCCATGGTCATCATCCCGGTGGGCAGCAGGTCGTCCAGGAGTTCGGTGAAGACGAACTGGGGACACAGCGCGGAGACCCGCAGGCCCCGGTCGCCGTAGGTGATCTGCATCCACTCGGCAAGCGCCACCACCGCGTGCTTGGTCACCGAGTAGGCGGCCGCGCCGAGATTGGTCAGGAGCCCCGCCGCCGACGCGGTGTGGAGGAGGTAGCCCTCGCCGCGGGCCAGCATCCCGGGCAGCACGGCCCGCGCCGCGTACACGTGCGACATGAAGTTGATCTCCCAGATCCGCTGCCAGTCGGCATCGGAGGTCTCCACGCCCCCCTCCATCCCGATGCCTGCGTTGGCGCAATAGAGATCGATCGGCCCCAGGCGGTCCTCCACCTCGTCAACCACCGCCCGGGTGTCGGTCTCCGACGAAACGTCGGCTCGGAACCACAGCCCGCCGACCTCCCCGGAAACCCGCCGAGCGGCGTCTCCGTCCAGGTCCACCACCGCCACCGAGGCGCCCTCCGACGAGAACCTCCGGCACATCGCCTCCCCGATCCCGTTCCCCCCGCCGGTCACCACCGCCACCCGGTCCGCCAGTTCCATGTTCTGCTTACTCCTCCGATCGTTCCTAGGCCCCATTCTGGCAGATTCGCCGCTCGGCCCGACCGTCCGCCGACCCGAACCCCTCGGCCGGCGGGAGTCGGCCAACCTTAAGATTGGGCCTCAACCAACCGATGGGGGACAACATGGCAACGGGTCAGGAAGCCAACCGGGGAGGACGCCCGCGTCCGGGATGACGGCCAACACCAACAGAGGAGAGAGTTTCCGCCCTTGCGAGAGGATTTGGGTTCCTCAGGAGATCGCTGGGTCCTGATACAAGAAGAAATGGCTCGTCACCAGGATGTCCTGGCTGAACTCGCCGACTCGTGAAGGAACCGAACTGGGTCTGACAACGAGGCCACAGACCTTCGTGATGAGGCCCTCCTCAATCATGCCGCATCTCCGGGAAATCGGGACCGGGGGCCTTCTGGACTCCGCATTAGCACGGCCCCTTCAGGCATTCCCCCTACGCATGACCCGATCCGAGTCGGAGGAGCGCCACCCACCGAGGTGAAGCCGCGCCCGGCGGGCGCTCCTGACAGAGCACCCCCGCGACCTACAATCCCGACCGCTCCTCGTCGATTGCTTAGGAAAACGTGATTCGCGCTCATATCATTCGACCCGGCGACCAAGCAACACCCCGAGGCCCACCCATGACCCAGGCGCACGAGAACAGAGAGGTCCGCTACGAGCCGGACGAGTCCCCGCCGCTGCCGGTAGCGCTCGGCGCGGGCCTCCAGGCCGCCACGGTGATCGTGGCGCCGGTGGTCCTCACCGTGGTGATCGTGGCCCGCATCGCCGACCAGGCCGAGAGCTACATCACCTGGGGGGTGTTCGCCGCGCTCGTGATCAGCGGGCTCACCACCGCCCTCCAGGCCAGAAGGCTGGGACGGATCGGATCGGGGCACGTGCTGATCATGGGCACCTCGGGAGCCTTCATCGCGGTGTGCGTGGCCGCCCTGGTGAACGGTGGCCCGGCCACCATGGCAAGCCTGGTGGTGGTGTCGTCGCTCTTCCAGTTCCTGATGGCCAACCGGCTCTCCTGGCTGCGCCGGGTGTTCACCCCGGTGGTGGCCGGAACGGTGATCATGCTGATCGCCGCCACAGTGATGCCGCTGATCTTCGATGCCCTGACGGACGTGCCCGCCGAAGCCAGCGACGCCGCCGCGCCGATCGCGGCACTGGTCACCCTGCTGGCGGTGGGAGGACTGATCCTGCGGGCTCCCCCCGCCTTCCGCCTCTGGTCGCCCGTGATAGGGGTGGCGGTGGGTTGTCTGGTGGCCGCGCCCTTCGGCCTCTACGACCTGGATCCGGTCCTCGACGCCTCCTGGATCGGAGCCCCGTTCTCGTCCTGGCCGGGACTGGACCTGACCCCCGGGCCGGAGTTCTGGGAGCTCCTGCCGGCGTTCGTGGTGGTCACCCTGGTGGGGGCGATAGAGACCCTGGGCGACGGGGTCGCCATCCAGCGGGTCTCCCGCCGCGTCCCCCGGGCCACCGACTTCCGGGTGGTGCAGGGGGCACTCAACGCCGACGGCATGGGGAACCTCCTGTCCGGCATCGCCGGGACCCTCCCCAACACCACCTATTCGACCAGCATCTCCCTCGCCGAGGTCACCGGCGTCGCCTCCCGGCGGGTGGGCGTGGTCATCGGCGCCTTCTTCCTGGGCTTCGCCTTCCTCCCCAAGGCCGCCGCCCTGCTGATCTCGATTCCCCCGCCCGTGGCCGCCGCCTACATGCTGGTGCTCGTGAGCCTGCTGTTCGTCCAGGGCGCCAAGATCGTCGTACAGGACGGCCTGGACCACCGAAAGGCCCTTCTGGTCGGGGTCTCCTTCTGGATGGGCGCGGGGTTCCAGAACCAGTGGATCTTCCCCGACCTCCTCGGCGAGGGATTCTTGGGAGTGCTGTTCGGAAACGGCATGACCGGCGGCGCCATAGTGGCCATCCTCATGATGGCGTTCATGGAGGCCACAGGTTCGAGAAGAAAGAAGCTGGACCTCCCCCTGGACTGGGACGCCCTGCCCAAACTGGAGGGCCTCCTGCGGGCCCTGGCCTCCCGATCCCGCTGGGACCCCGCCCTGGAGGACCGGCTGGTGCTGGTGGGCGAGGAGACGCTCTCCAGCCTCCTGGCCGAAGAGGACGACTCCTCCACAGAGCCCCGGCACCTGGTCGTCACGGCCCGGCCCGCAGGCGACGGGGTGGAGTTGGAGTTCCTGTGCGGATCCGGCCGGGAGAACCTGGAGGATCGGCTGTCCTATATCAGGGACGCCCAGGAGATACCCGACGCGCGGGAGATGTCGTTCCGCCTGCTACAGCACTACGCCTCCTCGGTGCGCCACCACAAGTACCACGACGTCGACATCGTCACCGTCAACGTGGCGGGCCCCCGCTGACCCGACGCCGCCCCGGCTCGGCGCGAGGCCGGCCCGATCTCAACCAACCGGTAACCCGCCCTTCCCGGCAGTGCCTCTTCGTGTTCCCCCTCGAATCCGATGGATCCCTATCTCCCTAGCCCAGGACGGACATCAAGGTCACCAGCAACGCGATAAGGGACACCCCCACCGCCATCCAGGCTCGCAGACCCTTCTCCACCCCCTGGATCTGTTGGGACATTCTTTTCTCCAACCCACCGATCTGATCAGTCATCTCGGACCGAACCTTCTCCACCTCCAGACGAACACCGCCGATCCGATGAGACAGGCCCGTATCCATCTTTGCCATCTCGGACCGAACCTTCTCCACCTCCAGGCGAACCTCCTGGATTTCCAGGCGAACACCATGAGTCTGATCCCTGACCTCCAGGCGAACACCATGGATCTGATCCCTGAGATCGCCCGTCTTGTCGTACTCCGGCTGTCGGATTTCGGTTTCCGCCATCGTTATACCCCTTTCCCTATCGGCGCCCTCCTCAAGGCGCTCCCCTCTATTGCCATCTAGAAGTATATAGACACCCAAGGCGCAAGCCAGGCAGAGAGCCCTTTGTCAACCTGTCCCATCCTCGAATCGGCACGGGCCCCCTTTACCGACGGCTGTCAGCCGAACAGCCCCATCAGAGCAATCATCGCCCCGATGACGGACACCCCGATCATCAGCCAACCGCGGAGGCTTCTCTCGAGGCCGTCCATCCTCTCGATCAGCCTCGTCTCAACCCCGCCGATCTTCTCGACCAGCCTCGTCTCCGTTCTGGCCACTTCAGTGCGCACCTTCTCCACCTCCAGGCGTACACCCTGGATCTGATCCCTGACCTCCAGGCGAACCCCATGGACCTGCTCCCTGAGATCGCCGGACCGGTCGTCCTTCTCAAACTGCTGTCGGATTTCGGCTTCCGCCATCGTTATACCCCTTTCCCCGGCGGCGCCCTCTGCAAGGCGCTCCCTCTAATGCCATCCTGAAGTATAAAGATGCCCGAGGCGCAAGCCGGGCAGAGAGAGCCCTCTGTTAACCTGTCCCCTCCATGGACCTGTTCGATCTGTCGGGAAGAGTGGCCGCGGTCACCGGAGGTAACCGGGGGATCGGCCTCGGGATGGCCCGGGGGCTGGCCAAGGCGGGCGCCGCGGTGGCGGTGTGGGGCCGCTCGGAAGACCACAACCAGGCCGCGGTGGACCAACTGCGGAACCTGGGCGCCGAAGCACTGGCGGTTTCCTGCGACGTCTCATCGGAGGAAGAGGTCGAAAACGCCCTGCAGGCCACCCTCGAGCGGTTCGGGCGGATCGACGCCCTGTTCGCCAACGCCGGCATCGGCCGGAGCGCCACGTTCCCCGACATCTCCACCCGGGACTGGGAACTGGTGATGAAGGTCAACGCCACCGGCACCATGCTCGCAGTCCGCGCCGCCACCGCCCGGATGATCGAACAGGGCGAGGGAGGCTCCATCGTGGTCACCTCGTCGGTCGCTGCCCACTTCGGCATCCCCTACCTCCCCCACTACGCGGCCAGCAAGGCCGCACAACTCGGACTGGTGAAGACCCTGGCGGTCTCCCTGGCGCCCCACCGCATCCGCGTCAACGCGGTCAGCCCGGGATGGGTCGCCACCGAGATGACCGGGCTCCAACAGCAGCACGACGACTTCAACCGCTACATCAAGAACCGCGTCCCCCTGGGACGGTGGGGGACCATAGAGGAGTTCGAGGGAATCGCCGTCTACCTCGCCTCCGACGCCTCCGCCTTCACCACCGGCGCCGAGATCCGCATCGACGGAGGCTTCTCCGTCTACTGAGGCTCAGACCGCCTGGCGAGCCCCGTTCCAGGAGTTCGGCAGGGGAATCGGATCTTTCCACAGCGGCGGAGAGAGCTAGGATCAAGGATCAGCCTGCCGGTCCGGCTAGTAGGCGTTGGCCGAATGTAGCCGATATACCGCGGTGACGGGACCCCGGAACGCACGGGGTCCCTTTCTTTGTCTGGATAAGGTGTCAACGTCCTCGAGGAAGCATCGCGAACCCCACAGCACCCCGCGGCGCGTAGCCCTTCAGGAACGGATCGGGCTGCAAGGTGGAGATGGGGCTTCACCGTCCCCTCGCTCACGGCAAAAGGTGTGAAAAAACTTCCTCAGGAACGCCGGTTTTCACCCTGCAGATGGTGTAACGGTCGGGCTCGTAGCGGTTCCTTCCCCATAAAGGGGCTCTGACCTGGTGTTTTCAGTATTCGTAGCGGCATTGGGGAGCTTCCGGCGGCCCTTGGCGCAGGGGGCTCAAAATGCAGTTCCCGCGTGTAACGATTTGCCTAGGATTGGGTCTTGAAAACTTGTCGGGAGCAGTGTGTGACGTTCGTTGAGTTACGAGGCTCTCGATTTGGAAAATGCAAGCTTGCTATAAGGAGGTAAGTAAACTTATGTTTGCTTCTTTGAGCCGTTTCCGACGGCAGACAGCAGTGTTGACGGCGCTTGCTATGTTGGCCAGTGTGCTGGTCGCGGCGCCTGCTGTTGCTGCTGATCCGAAGGCGGACTACACGGCTTCTTTCGATGCGTGCATGGACGTGCCTTCGTCGGGATTCGAAGATGTCTCAGCAGGTCACGCCAACGCGGGAGACATCGACTGTATCGCCTATTACGGGATCACCAAAGGCACCTCGGCGACCACGTATTCGCCGCTGATGTCGGTGAACCGTGAGCACATGGCACTGTTCTTGACCCGTTTGGCGGGTCTGGTTGGCATCGAGATGGCTTCCGATCCCAGCGACCCCGGGTTCACCGACGTCGGTGATCTGTCTGATGAGTCACAGAACGCTATTGCGCAGTTGGCCGATCTGGGGATCACCAAGGGCACGTCGGACACCACGTATTCGCCTGCCGATCCGGTCAAGCGGGGGCACATGGCGTTGTTCATCCAGCGTTTGATGAACAAGATGTCCCCGATCGCGGATGGGAGCACCCCGTACGGCAACATCCCCAAGGATGTGAAGGCTACTGATGCTAAGCCGGTTGCCTCTCCGTACACTGACCTTGGTAGGGCTACCAAGGACGCCTATGACGCGATCACCCAGTTGTACGAGTTGGGTGTTGCTTCGGGTGTCTCCGGCACGTCCTTTTCTCCAGAGTCCAACATCACCCGTGCGGCGATGGCCGGGTTCATGGCTGGGGTGTTGGATCACTCCAATGCTCGTCCCGCCGGTCTAAGCATCCAGGCTGACAAGGTCTCGGACTACGGGGCTATTACCGACGCAGTGATCGTGGTCTCATACCGAAGTGATGATTTCGCTCCGGTGGAAGGCCAGGCTGTTGATCTGTTCCGTGGCGCTGGCGCCGACCGTGGTTTGGAAGATGATGGAAAGTGCATTACTACCGGCGATAATGCTGCTACGGTGGTAGTGACGGCGATCATCGAAAGTGCCCAGAGTCGATCACCGAAAGTGCCCAGTCT
>JAPPLW010000086.1 GCA_028819345.1 bacterium
TGGCTTGTTTCCCATAATCATGCAGATTCCCGCGTGATTTGCACGACCGGGTCAACGGGAAGGTCCGGCCCACCGTAACGTGGGTCAAGCCAGCCCCGCAGCCGTCCGAAAAACGCCGTACAGCGCTGTTACCAAACACTTTAGTTTAGAGTGAGATTGACACCTTCGTGACCTCTTGATTATCACTCCTGCTTCCGGAGCGGGTCGGCGGTCTCCTTGAGCCGCCCCTCGTTTCCGAGTTCCACAGCGCACCGAAGGTACGCATCCCGTAGGTGCTTGTGCTGGATCACCAGCGGTCGGACCTCCTTCAGCCCATAGTAGTCGTGCCGCTCTCTGACGAATTGGCGGAGGGCCTTGCGAGCGTCGGCCTGCTGCTTCAACGACGACCCTGGTAGGTCAAGCAGGTGGTTCACCATCTCCCGCAGGGCACCCACCTCTGCCTCTAGGCTGTCGCGGCGGTCCCTCAGGTCCTTCTCTCTCTGCGGCACTCGCATCTTCTCCCTTCTCTCGATAGGCATATCGCGAGTTGTTTCTGCTCCACATCCGGCGGCCAAACCTCATATGCTATCACACACACCCTCCAGCCGGAAAGGGCCGCCCCATGACCATTCTGCCCCATTCTTTTCGTCGCGCCAGCGAGCGGGTGCCACGCCCGAACTGGCGTGACACGCAGACGACGAAAGGCATGGTGGGGCGTCTGACCGGGCTGGCTGCGAAACCCGCAACGGACTACGTTGCTCACCTCTTACCGACCGTTGAAGGAGATGAACAGAATCATGTCGAAGGTCACGTCGATCACCGTTTGGTGCGACAACTGCGACAGCCAACTGCCGCGGCCATCGGACGAGCAGGACACCGTGTCGTGCTCTGCCTGCGAACGAAGGTTCGCCAGCAAGGAGGTCCTCAAGGCGGTGCGCTATCGTGTGGAGCAGGCACGTGTTGCGCGTCCTAAGGGCGGCGCGGTCGTGGATGATGTACGCGACCCCCTCTATTCCCACATCGAGGGCCTGAGTGTCAAGGTCGGTCTTGCCCCCTGAAGGCAAGGCGAAGGGCTGCCAGTGCCCTGTCCAACGGGTTCCATGCTGTCCGGGACGCGGATTGGCCAGCGCCAGCGGCACCTCCACGCCACCTGCGGGGCCTCGATCCCGAACTGGGCGAGTTGGCGGTTGATCGGGTAGGTTCCAAGGGGCCTGCTCCTGCCGGAGAAACACCGGATGCGCGGAATCGTGCTTTTCCTGATGCTACTCCCGACTGTGCTGCCCGCAGCCGCGCAGACGACCGTCGGCATCCGGGCTGGAGTGGGAAGTGCGTGGTTGGCTGTTCCCCGATTCCGTTCTGCTCCATGTCCACCGGAAACGCATTGTCCTCCCGCCGCGCCGGAGGCTGTTCGCGGGCTCATCTTCGGCGGCGATCTCGACATCCCGGTCTCCGACTCCAGCGGTGTCTTCGGTCTCCGGATTGGCACCGCCTACGCCGAAAAGGGGGGTGCAGGATTCCGATACGACGCCAACGGAGAGACCCGACAGCGGGGAGGAACGCTGTCGACGAGCTACCTTCAGTTCTCAATGCTCCTGCGCGCCCGGACATCCGGTTCGCTGGCGCCGATCATCTTGGTCGGTCCTTGGGTTGCGAGCCTGTTGTCGTGCGAGAAAAGCGACTTGGCTGCGATCTGTAAAGGTGGCGACGCCGGAATCGCTGCGGGCGCGGGGGTGCAGATTGCGTTGCCCGGTCGTTCCAATGCGAGTGTCGGAATAGAAGGGATCTACTACCGGGGCGTGAGGAACCATTCGGAGTATGACGAGACGACGAGGTTGGCGGCGATCCAGATGCGTTTCGTCTTCTAGGTCGCCGCCGCGATGATCCGCCGGTCCCTGTACTGGTGCTAAGAGAGACACTACCTACCTATCGGCATGTCTTGGACGAAGGCCATCCATGGCGATTCGCTTGCGTCGGTTCGGCAACCGTCTTCAGGGCACCCAAGCGTTCGGCTCCGTCCACCTCTTCTCGATCACGGTCGTAGAAGAGGAACCACGGCAACCCGGCCTTGGCGTATTCGTGTGGCGTAGGTGGTTGGGTTGGCGGGCGCTCCCCGGTGATCGC
>JAPPLW010000071.1 GCA_028819345.1 bacterium
CGGGGAGGATGTCGGATTGGCAGGCCAGGTCCCGGATCTTCTCCACAGGGATGGGGGTGCCGTCACCGAGGCGCCCGTTCCGGAGTTCCCGGGAGATGACGTCGTAGTCGGCGATCAACAACAACCTGGGACCGCGGGGACGCTTTCCGTCTTTGTTGGTTTCTTCTCTGGTGACCAACCCTGCCAGCGCGTCTGCCATTCGCTGACCGGGAGAACACCTGGCACGGGGGTCTTCCTCCCGCCACAGTTCGTCCATCTTCTGCGACAACGCCGTCTCGATCAGAGCGCCGGTGATCGGATCGAACCGACCGTACAACACCGTCATACCGTCTGTGTTATCCGTTTTGATCTTGGCGAACCGCTGTGAGCGTTGATGCTCCAGGCGGCTCATCCCGTCATCTTCTGATCGTTGCTGTTGGTGCTTTCGGACCGTCCCGGCGAACTTATCAGGAGACTGGGTACGGGCCTTTTCCACCAACTCTGTTTCGTCTATCTCTCCCTCCTGGGAGGCCCTGGCGAGGATCCGCGCGTTCTCATAGGGGATCTCACCATCCCGCAAACCCTCCGATGTCTTGGGCAGTTCTTCCAACTCGACTGCGGTTTCCACTTCGGAGCGGGCTTTGCGGCGGGGTCGCAACCCCTTTTTCCCGAAGGTTGTTCTCGGTAATGTGGACGCCTTCTCTGCGGATTAGTTCTGCCAGCGTCTGAGCGCGCACCGCCGCGGCCTGGCTCTCCACCCGGAAGGTGGACTGCAGCCGCGCTTGGAGTTGTTCCAGGGTGGCGTCGCCCACCGCCAGATTGGGCAGAACCGCCCCGATCTCGTTGACGACTCGACCGTCAATGACTGTCTCTTCCATGTGTATCAGTATGCCAAGGAGGTGTGACAACACACTGCTATATATCACAAAAATGGGCAAACAAACACACACAAAGCATCCCAGGAGAAGCGTCTTTCGAAGGAGGGCTGCGTATCGGATCAGACGTAGTTCGGAAGGCCACAGTCCGATTGGTGCTCCTTAGCCGGAGCGATGAATGTCGATCGAGGAGGGGACCGGGGTGGGCGGCTGGGGCAGGCGTGAACTCAACTAGGTCCCGTCAAGCCAACACAAGACCTCGGAAGGTAGCATTGACAAAGAACTGCTGGCCCCAACCGAGGAGACGACGATCACCCTTCCCGACATGATGGCTGTGGGCCGGGTGCTGCTGGTTCCCGCGATCATCGCTCTCATCAGGGCGCACGACCGGCTGGAGCATGCTTACGGCTACGCGTTCACGTTGTTTCTGGTGGCGGCATTCACCGACTTCCTGGACGGATACCTGGCGCGCCGGATGAAGAGCGAGTCGGTGCTGGGCAGCTTTCTCGACACCACGGCCGACAAGCTGCTGGTGACCGCCACATTGCTGGCGCTGGTCTCGGTGTCCCGGGTGTCGGTGTGGGCCGCCTTGGCCATCATGATGCGGGAGTTCGCAGTGATGGCGCTGAGAGGGCTGGTGGCGGTGGGGGGAGGGCTCATCAAGCCGTCTGCCTGGGGGAAGATAAAGACAACCGCCCAGTTCGCCGTGATCGCGCTGGCCATGATGCGCCTGCCGGAACCATGGGGACCGCTCTATCTCGACCAGTGGGCCATGTGGGTGGCCGTCATCCTCACTATCGCCTCGGGCTGGCAGTACCTCACCGCCTATTGGAACACCGTCTTCTCAGAGAGATCCGTATCCTGAACAGCCCGGTGACCAGACCATGAGCACCCTGATCACCGGCGCCACGGGGATCGTGGGAGGGGCGATGCTACGCCACCTCTCCCGCCAGGGCCCTCAGCCCCGAGCCCTGGTGCGCTCCGAGGAGGCCGCCGTCCAGGTCTCCGCATTGGGGGCCGTGCCGGTCCACGGCGACATCACCGATCCCGAGACGCTGGCGCCCGCCATGGAGGGGGTGGACCTTCTCTATCACGTGGCCGGGCTCAACGTTATGTGCCCCCGGCGGCCGGAGGAGCTGATAGAGGTGAACGTGAACGGGTCGGTGAACGTGATGCGGGCAGCCCGCAGCGCGGGGGTGCGCCGCGTGGTTTACACCTCCTCGGCGATGGTGATGGGCGAGCGCAAGGGGGAAATCGGGGACGAGGAGACCAGCCACCGGGGGAGCTACCTCTCCCACTACGGGCGCTCCAAACACCTGGCGGAGCAGGCGGTCATCGCCGAGGCCGGAGACCTGGAGCTGGTGATCGTCAATCCGTCCTCGGTCCAGGGACCGGGCCGAAAGACCGGAACGGGAAAGCTGCTCCTCGACGTGGTCAACGGCCGTCTTCCCGTCATGATGGACACCTGGGTGAGCATCGTTGACATCGACGACTGCGCCCGCGGGCACCTGCTGGCCGCCTCCCGGGGTGAGCCGGGCCGTCGTTACCTTCTCA
The DNA here is from genome assembly GCA_028819345.1 of bacterium. GTDB lineage: Bacteria > Actinomycetota > Acidimicrobiia > Spongiisociales > ZC4RG35 > Bin76. The sequence continues at coordinate 2,409 of JAPPLW010000071.1, forward strand.
ACTCCTTCACCCTCCGGATCCGGGAGGCGGTGGAGATCCTGGGCCGGCAGGTGGGCCGGCAGATCAAGATGCGGTACCTGCCGGGGCCGGTGGCCTATGCGGCCGGAGCGGGAATCGAGGGAGCCTGGCGGCTGCTCGGCCGACAGCCGCCCTTCTGCCGGGAGACAGTGAGAATCATCGGCCACGGCCACCGCTATGACGGGGGGCGGGCGGTCCGGGAACTGGGGATGTCCTACATCGGACCCGAGGAGTTCCTGACCAAGCTCGTGGCATGGTACAAAGAAGAGGGGCTGATCACCCCGACCCCGTAGGCGCCCAACCGCCCTAACATTCCTTGGGCTTGGCTTCAACGCCGCTTTCATCCTTAGTAGACAGCTGGCCTCCGACCATCCTCCCCACACCCCCGGGGCGCTGGGCGGTGGCGCCGGAAGCGCGCGCCGTGGCGCTCTCGGCGCTGGCCCGACGGAGCGGCGCACCCTTGGTGGTGGTGGTCCCCGAGGAGCGGGAGGCCGAGGAACTGGCAGACGACATGTCCCTCTTCGGCACACGAGTCATGCTGCTGCCGGCCTGGGAGACCCTTCCGTTCGAGCGCGTCTCCCCGAATGTAACCACCATGGCCCGTCGCTGCCGGGCGGTCCATGCCCTCTCACAACCCTCGCCGGGACACGTCCTGGTGGCTTCGGTCAGAGCCGTCACCCAGCGGCTCAGCCCGTCCGATCCCTCCCCCCTGGTGATCACCCGGGGCCAGGCCACCTCTCCCACCGAGGTGGCCGCCGCCCTCTCCGCCCGGGGATTCGAGAGAGTCGCCAGGGTCGAGTCGCCGGGGGAAATGGCCGTCAGGGGTGGAATAGTCGATGCCTACCCGGCCGACGAGGGACGCCCGGTGCGCCTCGACTTCTGGGGAGACGAGGTGGATGAGATCAGGTTCTTCACCCCCTCGACACAGCGCTCCGACGAGCACGGCGAGCGGGCGTCCTTCTATCCGGCTCGAGAGTTCCGCCCGGATACGGAGGTAGCGGCCGGTGCGGCGGCGCTCCTGTCCACCCATCCCTGGGCGGCGGACATCTGGGACCGGTTGGCGCAACGCCAGATGTTCGAGGGCATGGAGTCGTGGACGTCATGGCTCGCTCCATCGGACTGTCTCCTGGACCGGGCAGGCTCCGAGACCCTGGTGGTGGTGGCCGACCCTCCCCGCTCCATCGGCCGTTCCCGCAGCCTGGTCTCAGAGGAAGAGGAGTTGGCCGCCGACCTGTCCGAAACCTGGTCCGACGCCCTCGCCATGCCCGAGAGCAGTCCCCGGCTCTACCAGTCGCTGGAGGAGGCCCTGTCGCGCCGTTCGGTTCTCCAGGTGCCGTCTGTCCCGATGGGCCCCTCCGATCAAGTGTTGGAAGTGCGTACCTTCGGTGCGCCTCCGGGCGACGGGCCCGCCATCGCCGCCGCCCTCTCCCGACTTCGCGCCCGGGAGGTGAGGGTCGTGGTGGCGATCGAGGGCGCCGCGGCGGCCACCCGGTGGGAGAGGGTGTTGTCGGAGGAGGGAATCGCCATCCCGAGACGCGACAGCCTCTCTGACGAGGGGTCGGCGATCATTCCCCGCGGGATCCGCCAGGGTTTCATTCTGGAGTCACCGGCGGTGGCGGTACTGGGAGAACGGGAACTGGCCGGCAGGCACCGGGCGCACCGCGCCCCTCCGAGATCGAGGAGGACGGCGGTCGGCACCCGTGACCTGTCCCCTGGTGACTACGTGGTCCACTACCAGCACGGGATAGGGCGGTTCGAGGGGATGGTCTCAGAGGCGATCCTCGGGGTGGAACGGGACTACCTGCTGGTGGCCTATGCCGGCGGAGACCGGCTGTACGTGCCGGTCGATCAGCTCTCCCTTATCACCCGCTACACGGGCGGAGAGGCGCCCCGCCTCTCGCGGATGGGAGGAAAGGACTGGGCGGCCACCCGGGAGCGGGTGAGAGACGAGGTGCAGGTGGTGGCCGAGGAAGTGGTGGCCCTCCACAGGGCCCGCTCCTCGGCGGCAGGGTTCTCCTTCGGCCCCGACACTCCGTGGCAACAGGAGTTGGAGGCGGCCTTCCCCTATGAGGAGACCTCCGACCAGATGGGGGCCATCGCCGACGTGAAGGCGGACATGGAGTCCGACCAGCCGATGGACCGGCTGATCTTCGGCGACGTCGGGTTCGGGAAGACCGAGGTGGCGGTGAGAGCCGCCTTCAAGGCGGTGATGGACAGAAAGCAGGTGGCGGTGCTCTGTCCCACCACGATCCTGGCCCAGCAACATCACCAGACGTTCTCCGACAGGCTCTCTCCCCACGGGGTCCAGGTGGCAGTGCTCTCCCGCTTCCTCACCCCCGGGCAGGCCCGCAGGGTGGTGGCCGGGATCGCATCGGGCGAGGTCGACGTGGTGGTGGGCACCCACCGCCTGCTGTCGCGGGACGTGAGGTTCCGCGACCTGGGACTGCTGGTGGTTGACGAGGAGCAGCGGTTCGGCGTGGCCGCCAAGGACGCCCTGCGGCGGATGAAAGTGGGGATGGATGTCCTCACCCTCACCGCCACTCCCATCCCGCGCACCCTGGAGATGGCCCTCACCGGCATCCGGGACGTCTCCCACATCAGAATCCCGCCGAGAGGACGGCGGCCCATCCTCACCTACGTGGGGCCCCATGACGAGCAGACCGTGTCCATGGCCATCCGCCGGGAACTGCTCAGGGAGGGTCAGGTGTTCTACGTGCACAACCGGGTGATGTCCATCGACCATGTGGTGGCCCGCCTGGCGGACCTGGTCCCCAGGGCCCGGTTGGCGGTTGCACACGGGCAGATGTCCGAGGCCCAGTTGGAACAGGTGATGATCGACTACTGGAACCGTCGCTACGACGTCCTGGTGTCCACCACCATCATCGAGTCGGGCCTCGACCTGCCTCAGGTCAACACCCTGATAGTGGAACGGGCCGACCGGATCGGGCTCGCCCAGTTGTACCAGCTCCGCGGCCGGGTGGGCAGGTCGCACCAGCGCGCCTACGCTTACCTGTTCCACCCGGTGGACGAGGTCCTCTCCGAGGCGGCTCACCGGCGCCTCCAAGCGATCGGACGGGCCACCGACTTCGGCGCCGGGTTCGACGTTGCATTCCGGGACCTGGAGATCAGGGGAGCGGGCTCCATTCTCAGCAAGGTGCAGTCGGGCCACCTGCAGGCCGTGGGACTGGACCTCTACACCGAACTTGTGGCAGAAGCGGTGGGAGAACTCGAAGGCAAACCCCCCTCCGCGGAGTCCGAGGCGCCGTCGGTGCGGATCGACCTGGAGGTCAAGGCCCACCTGCCCGACCACTACGTCTCCGACCAGGGACTGCGATTGGAGGCGTACCGGCGCCTGGCCTCGTCCTCGACCCAGTCGGAGGTGGATGAGGTGGTGGCCGGCTGGGAGGACCGGTACGGCCCCCTGCCGGCCGGGGCGCGCGCCCTCGCCCGGGTGGCGGCGCTCCGCGTCGAGTGCCTGCGGGTGGGGATCGACCAGGTGATGGGGATCAGGGACGAAGTGCGGTTCTCGGGGGTGAGCCTCCGGGAATCGCAGCGGGTCAGAGCCGAGCGCCTGGCGCCGGGCGCCTTCTACCAGCCGGACACCGGGACTCTCTTCATTCCCGCCCCCCGGCCCCTCCTGTCGGGCGTGCTGAGATTCATCCGCGAGATGTGGCCGCCCGATGCCACAGAGCCAATGCGGCCGGAAGGCTCTCGCGCCGCAATACCATCTAGATGATGAAAAGCGCTTCTCTGCCCCGATGGACGCGTCTCGGTATCCTGTCACTGGCCATCCTCCTGACCGCAGGAGCCTGCTCTAGCCAGGGCGACCTGGTGGCCACGGTCAACGGGAACTCCATCTACATGGCCGACGTCGAAGGGCCCGAGGACCTGGTCGGAGGCGAGGTGATCGACGAACAGGGGGAGATCATCGACAGGTTTGAATTCCTTAACCGCCTGCACAGCCTGGTCATAACAGAGGTCGTGGTCACCAAGGCCGACGAGGAGTTCGGAATCCACCCCGACCGGGAACCGCTCAAGTCCATTCTCGAGGACACCTACCAGACCGTCAGGACCGACCTGATAGAGCTACACGGGGACTATGAGACAGCCCTCCAGCAGGAAGGCATGACCGATCACCTGGTCCGGTTGTTCATCATGACCCAGGAGACGATCAACGTCGTTTACGAGGAACTGGCGGCCAGGGAAGGGGGACTCTCCGACCAGGAGGTGGAGGAGGTGTTCGAGACCAGACGGGCGGAGCTGACCGATGTCTGCGCCACCCACGTTCTCGTCGACACCGAGGAGGAAGCCGAGGCCGTCCTGGAGCGAGTCCTGGCCGGAGAGGAGATCGGGGCGCTGGCGGCCGAACTCTCCGTCGAGCCGAACGCCTCTGAGACCATGGGGGTGCTGGACTGCCAGGCCGCAAGCGCCTATGTGGCCGAGTTCGCCGAGGCAGTGGTCATCGCCGAGCTGGGCGTCCCGTACGGTCCGGTGGAGTCGATTTTCGGTTTCCACGTGTTGGTCGTCACCGAGAGGGACGATCCGGTGCTGGCCGATCACGAGGCCGACATCCGCTTCGAGTACAACGAGGAACGCCGGACCATATTGATCGAGGAGTGGTTCCTGCGAGCGGCCACCGAGTCGGACGTGCAGATCGAGCCCCAGTACGGGAGATGGACGACCGAACCCAGGCCACAGGTCCTGCTTCCCTCTTGAGCCTGGTGGTGATGGGGTTGGGCCCCGGCGGTCTCGACCGGGTCCCCCCATCGGCGCTGGCCACCCTCTCCGATCCATCCCGCCGGGTGATCCTCCGCACCACCGAGCACCCCGCCGCCCGGGAACTGGCCCGCATCCGCCCGGTGACGGGCTGTGACGATCTCTACCTCGAGGGCGACGACTTCGAGTCGGTCTACCGCGCCATCGCCTCCAGAGTCGTGGAGGCCGCCCGGTCCCAGCCCGTCGTCTACGCCACCCCCGGCAGTCCCCTGGTGGGGGAGAGGGCGGTTGCAATGATCCGCTCCCTGGCGGCAAGAGAGGGGATGGAGGTGAGGGTGTACCCTGCCGAGTCGTTCCTGGAGGCGGCGATAGAAGCGTTGGCGATCGATCCCCTGGACGGGGGGCTGACCCTGCTGAACGCCCACCGGTTGCCTTCGCCGCTCTCCTTGCGCGGTCCCACCCTGGTGGCCGCCCTCGACACCGCCGCCGGGCTGGCCGACTTCTGCGCACACCTCACCCTGGCGGCCGACGACCCGGAGGTGGCGGTGCTGGTCGATCTGGGCGGCCCCGGACAGCAGGTGGTGCGCTCCCGGGCGGCACAGGTGGACCCGACGCTGGCCGGTCCCCGCACGTCCCTCTATGTCGACACCGGGCCGACCGGCCTGGCGGGAGCGGTGGCGGTCATGGACCGCCTGCGCGCCGAGTGTCCCTGGGACCGCCGCCAGACCCACCACAGCCTGGTCAAGAACCTCCTGGAGGAGACTTACGAACTGGCCGAGGTCCTGGCGGCACTCCCCCTGGACGCGGGGCGCCAGGACGCCGGCGCGTCCCAGCCGGAGCCCGACTGGATGGCCTTCGAAGAGGTCTGCGAGGAGTTGGGCGACGTCCTCCTGCAGGTGCTGTTCCATGCCGCCATCGCCCGAGAGTCACAGATCTTCGACATCGAGGACGTCGCCGAGGGTCTCCGCCAGAAGCTGGTGCGCCGCCATCCCCACGTCTTCTCCGACGTGGCCGCCGACACCGCCGAGCAGGTGAAGGCCAACTGGGAGCAGATCAAACGCCAGGAGAAGCCCCGGCCCGAGGACGCGTCACTCCTGGACGGCGTGCCCCGCTCGATGCCCGCACTCTCGCGGGCCGCCAAGATCCAACGCCGGGCCGCACAGGTGGGCTTCGACTGGTCGGAGATCCCGCCCGTCGTCGACAAGGTCGCAGAGGAGTTGGAGGAGTTGCGGGCCTCCCTCTCCGACCGGGAGTCCGCCGATGCCGAGTTGGGCGATCTGCTGTTCGCCACGGTCAACCTGGCCCGCCATCTGGCCCTCGACCCCGAGACCGCTCTCCGCCGGGCCATCGCCCGCTTCGGCGACCGGTTCCGGAAAATGGAGGGCGAGGGTCCCCTCGACGGCCTGACCGTCGACCAACTGGAGGAGCGCTGGGAACGGGCCAAGCTGGAGCAATAGTCCTCAGAAAACCGCTCCTCGGCTGGTAGCGTTTCCCACCAAATGGTCTCCACCACTATTGAGGCGGTTGCCGCGCGCCGCATCTTCGATTCCCGGGGGTTCCCCACCGTGGAGGCGGAGGTGACGCTTGCCGGTGGCGCCCGGGGCCGGGCAGGTGTCCCCTCCGGCGCATCCACCGGTTCCCGGGAAGCCTTGGAGTTGCGTGACGGGGGAACCGCGCTCTCCGGCAAGGGCGTCCAGACGGCGGTGGGCAACGTCAACCGGTTGATCGGCCCTGAGTTGATGGGCCGCGACGCCCTTGATCAGACCGGTGTGGACCAGGCCATGTGCGACCTGGACGGCTCTCCCAACAAGGAGAGGCTGGGCGCCAACGCTATCCTGGCCGTCTCCCTGGCGGTGGCCCGGGCCGCGGCCGCGGCAGGGGGCTTACCCCTCTACCGGTACCTCGGCGGGCCCACCGCCCGTATCCTGCCCGTCCCGCTGCTCAACCTGATAAACGGGGGCGCCCATGCGTCCAACGGCCTGGAGATACAGGAGTTCATGGTGGTCCCGGCCGGGTTCCCCACGTTCAGAGAGGCGTTGGAGGCCGGCGTCGAGATCTATCACACGCTGAAGGGGATTCTTAGCTACCAGGGTATGTCGGTGAACGTGGGGGACGAGGGCGGGTTCGCTCCCGATCTTCCCTCCAACCGGGCCGCGTTGGAGGTTCTGGGCAAGGCGGTGGAGAGAGCCGGTTTCCGGATGGGCCGCGACGTCGGCATGGCGCTGGACGTGGCCGCCTCCGAGTTCTACCGGGACGGCCGCTATCACCTCGAAGGGAGGGAACTCCCGGCGGAGGGCATGGTGGAGTACCTGGCCTCCCTGACAGAGGACCACGCCCTGGTCTCGGTGGAGGATGGCCTGGCCGAAGACGACTGGGAGGGATGGGAGATGCTAACCCGACAGGTGGGCGGTCGGGCCCAGTTGATCGGGGACGACCTGTTCGTGACCAACGAGTCGATCCTGGCCGAGGGGATCAGGAGGGGGGTCGCCAACTCCATCCTCATCAAGGTGAACCAGATCGGCACCCTGTCGGAGACCCTGAGCACCATGGACAGAGCGGTCCGCTCGGGATACACCAGGGTGGTCAGCCACCGCTCCGGGGAGACCGAGGACCCTTTCATCGCCCACCTGGCGGTCGGGACGGGAGCCGGGCAGATCAAGACCGGGGCGCCTGCCCGCTCGGAGAGGACCGCCAAGTACAACGAGTTGCTCCGCATCGAGGAGGAACTGGGATCGGGAGCGCGGTTCGGCGGATGGGAGGCATTGGGAAGATGAGCGAAGAAGAGACCGCCCGGAAACCAAAGCGCTCCTGGAGAAACCGATGGCTGTGGATCGCCGGGGCCGCAATCCTGGCGGCGGGCGCCACCGTGTACGCGGTGCCCGTCCTGGATCGCCTGGAGGAGCAGAGCACCAACATAGCCGAGTACGCAGAGGAACTGGATGAGTTGGTGGCGCAGAACACTGAACTGGAGGAGCGGTTGGACGCCCTTCACACTCCCATCGAGATCGAGAGGCTGGCCCGGGAGCGGCTGGGGTATGTCAGGGAGGGAGAGACCGCGTTCGTGGTGGTGTCTCCCCGCAACCCCGATCCGGCCCCGTCGGAGGAGGATCCGGTGGAGATGGCTGAGATGATCGAGGACGAGCCCTGGTACTCGCGATGGTGGAGCTATCTCAGCGGGAGCGATCTGTCCTCCGACTCCTGATGGACCCGGCCGTCGAATCCCCAGCGGATCGCCGGGTGGTGGCCCTCCAGATCGGCCGGCCTCCCCGGTCCGACGCGAGGGTGGTGTCGGTCTGTCACCTGGGCCTGCCGGTGGTGGTCGAGATCCCGCCCCTGCTCGAAGACGGCACCCCCTTCCCCACCCGTTACTGGCTGACCTGCCCCCTGGCGGTCAAGAGGGTCTCGCGGATCGAGTCCGAGGGCGGGGTGAAGGCCATGGACGCCCGGTCGGATCGTGACCCGGCCTTCGGCGCTCGCCTTCAAGCCGCCCACCTCCGCTATGCCACGCAACGGGACTCCGATGTTCCCGACAGCGCCCGGCACCGCCCCTCCGGCGGGGTGGCGGGCTCCCGGAAGGGGGTGAAGTGCATCCACGCCCATTACGCCGACCACCGGGCCGGCAACGACAATCCGGTGGGGGAGTGGGCCGCTCCGCGGGTGGAGCCGCTGGATTGCCACCTCCGATGCGTCCTCGAATCCCCCGAGGGTCCGGTGGCCAATCCCGATTGGAGGGAGCCCTGAACAAGGCGGCGGTGGACATCGGCACCAACTCGACCCGTTTGCTGGTGGTCTCCCCTCAAGGGGAGGTGGGACGCTGGCAGACGGTCACGGGCTTGGGCAGAGGCCTCTCCGGGAAAGGCCTAGCCGATCAGTCCATGGCCCGGACGGTGGCGGCGTTGGAGCGCTACGGGGAGTTGATCTCCGAATGGGAGGTAACCACCGCCAGGGCGGTGGCAACATCGGCGGTGCGGGACGCCCCCAACCGGGAGATGTTCCTGGACCGGGCGGAGAAAGCGCTGGGGTTCCGTCCAGAGACCATAGGAGGGGAGGAAGAAGCCCGCCTGTCCTTCTCGGGGGCAGTCGGGGAGCTGTCCGAGCCCGAGAACTGCATGGTGGTCGACATCGGCGGGGGCTCCACCGAGTTCGTGTGGCGCAACCGCCAAAGAATGATCGAGGGAGTGAGCCTCCAACTCGGCTCGGTGCGAATGACCGAGTCGGTGCTCGGGGACCGCCCGCCGCCCCGGTCACAACTCCAGGCGGCTTTCGCCCAGGCCGCCGAGGTGTTGGGAGAGGTCAGCCTTCCCCTCCGGTCCAGGGTGGTGGGTGTGGCGGGCACTTGGACCAGCTTGGCGGCCATCGGCCTGGGCCTGGAGACCTACGACCGCCGGCGCGTCCATCATTCGGGGATCACCGCTGCCCAGTTGGCGATACTTCTGGCCGAGTTGGCAAAGTTGACGATCGCCGAGACGGCCGCCATCCCTTCCCTGGACCCCGCCCGGGCGCCGGTGCTCCTAGCCGGAGCGGTGATCGCCCACGAGTCGCTCAGGCGCCTGGCATGCACCGAGTCGCTCATCTCCGAATCCGATCTGCTGGACGGGGTGATCGCCGCTCTCTAGCGAGCTTCTGGGGACGCGGTAGTGCCTGCAAGGGTGGACCTGGTCACCGCCTAGCTCCCACAACCCCCTGACCAGGCATTTCCGAGGTCATCGGCTGGGCGTTCGCTTACAATCCTCTGGTGCAGGCCCGGGTGGCGGAATGGCAGACGCGCTGGACTTAAAATCCAGTGTCCTTCGTGGCGTGTGGGTTCAAGTCCCACCCCGGGCACCCATTACAAGGCGTGATCAACCGCCGGGTATGGGATCGAAGTCCATGCCCAACTCGGCCCTGCCGAGGTGTTCCTCCATCTCGGGGGCCTTGAGGATGATGGCGGTTTGAGCCAGCAGGTCCCGGTACATTCGCTCATAGGGGCTGGCCGCCACGATCCCGTGTGCCCCGGCCAGCCGGAAGGACTCCCGGGCCACTTCCTCGGTCATTCTGCGGACGTGGTAGAGCGCCATCAAGCTGATCCAGGCCCGCTTCTCCTTGGGGAAGTGGGGATCCGACAGTTTGGCGGCGGTGTCGTACAGCACCGTGGACGCCGAACGAACCCAGAAGCTCATCCGTCCGTACGTGGATTGGGCCCATCCCACGTCGGCGCGAGTCAAGGCCTCCTGGCCCTTGATGGCGACCGCGATCCCACCCTTGCGTTTGCGGAGGTATCCGGCCATGTAGTCGAGGATCCGACGGCAGTGACCCAGTTGCATCCCGCCGCCGGAGAGATTGAGAAGACCGAACGCCATGTGCTGGTCTTCCTCTTCGTGGTCGCTCGAGGTGGCCTGGGGCTGATCGAGATCCCGGACTATCGCGTACTTGTCGGGCACGAAGGCGTTCTCGATGGTCACCGAGTTGGTGGCCGTCCCCCGGAGGCCCATGGCGTCCCAGTCGTCGTGGATGATCATGCCGGGCGTCCCCACCGGGACGAACATCACCAGGAGCTTCCGACCCACCAACTCTCCCTGGTCGTCCACCACCGAGGCGATGGTTCCCACGTATGTGGCGCCGTCGGAGTTGGTGGCGAACCCCCCGCGGCCGCCACCCAGCCATCCCCCGTCCACCCGGCGGAACCGGGCGCCCACCTTGGTCACGTCCAACTCGTCGGAAGGCGCGGAAGCGGCCGAGCAGAGCATGGACTGGTTCTCGGCGCAGTCCCGGAGCAGGGCCGCCATGTTCGGGTCGCCGAAGGCATAGGGGCCGATCAGGTCGAGCGCGCCCCAGTGCATGTTGGTGCAGGCCGCCGCCACCGGGTCGCCGTAGGCGATGGCCTCCGCCACCTTCGTGCGGGTGGCGATATTGTGGCCGGGTCCCCCGAACTGCGGATGGATGGCCATCGAAGGCACCCCCACCGACTTGAGGGCCGCCATGTTCTCGAACGGATAGCGGGACTCCCGGTCGTTCCGGGCGGCCCTGCCGAAGAAATCCTCCTCGCTCACCACCTTCTCAACAAATTTCACATAATCGTGATCAATCGCGTCACCGGATCCAATGTTCATGCTCAACCGGATAAGAATAACTCTGCTGCCTGGCGCTGATTCAAGCCCAAACAAGGAGGCATTGTTCGTCAGGATAAGGACAGGGATTGCGCCTCTTCTATTAGGCTGAATGCCGTGGTTGACAGGCGGTTTCCGGGGGGCGGTGATCCTGTTCCGGACGGAACCGGAGCTTGATGCGGGTCAACGATTACATACGGTACGAACCCGATGAGGGGTGTTCTGCCCGCCTGACGCTGGGCGTGGCGGTTCAGGGGATCATGATCAGTTTGTCCATCACGGTCATCGTGGTGACGATTTTCGTCCTTGGATCAGGCGAGGACAGGGCCTATCTTTCCTGGGTGGTCTTTGCCGCCCTGACGATCACCGGGTTCGGCACCATCCTCGGGGCCAGTCGGCTGGGAAAGTTCGGGGCGGGACATATTCAGATGATGGCGTCGGGCGGCCAGTTCATAGGCGTGTCCGTGGTGGCGCTCATGGAGGGGGGTCCGGCCACCCTGGCCATGCTGCTGGTCGTCACCTCGGTGCTTCAGTTCCTGGTGGCTACCTGGCTTCCGAGAATGCGCCGGATCATCACACCCGTCGTCGCGGGGACCGCCCAGGTGCTGATAGCGGCGACGGTGATACCGATCGCCATCAGCAGGTTGGCGGACACTCCTGCCGGCGTGTCGCCATCGCTGGGCCTGGCGGCTTCCGGGGCGGCGTTCGTAACTTTCCTGTTCCTGGTGCTGCGCGGCAGGAAAATCTGGCGCCTGTGGGCGATACCCATCGGGATCGGCGCCGGATCGGTGGTCGCTATGGCATTGGGACTGTACGACTTCGAGCCGGTGAGGGAGGCGCCCTGGTTCGATCTGCCGGACACGGCCGCGTGGCCCGGATTGGACCTTGCGCCCGGACCGGAGTTCTGGGGACTGTTGCCGATGTTCTTGATCGTAAGCCTGGTGGTGGCGGTCAAGTCGAGCAGCGACGGGGCCGTGATCCAGCAGGTCTCACGCCGACGTCCCGGAGCCACAGACTTCCGCGCGGTCCAGGGGACTCTCAATGTCAGTGGAACGACGATGCTGCTGTCGGGGATCGCGGGGACGATTCCTCCCATCATCGTCACCGCTTCCTGCATCTCGCTGATCAACTTCACGGGGGTCGCTTCCCGTCGGGTCGGACACACAATCGGGGCCTTGCTGATCCTGCTGGCGTTCTTCCCCAAGGTTGTCGCCGTCATGCTCGCCACGCCGAGTTCGGTGATGGGAGCGGTCCTTCTGATGATCATGGGACTGCTCCTGGTTGAGGGGATGCGGATCATCGTCAAAGACGGTCTGGACCACCGCAAGGGGATGGTGGCGGGAGCATCCCTGGCGATTGGCGTCGGTCTGGAGAGCAATGACGTCCTGGCGGACCTCCTGGATGGCGCCTGGGGTGTGCTGTTCGGCAGCGGGTTGGTCGTCGGCGTTCTGGCGGTGGTGGTGATGACCTCCCTGATGGAACTGTCCAGCCCGCGCCGCACGCGCCTCGAGGTGGAACTCGACATGTCGGACCTTCCCAAGGTCAACGCTTTCCTCACCGGACTAGCCACCCGTGCAGGCTGGAGTCCTCCTTCGACGGAACGTCTGACCGCGGCGGGGGAGGAGACCCTCTCCACCATGTTGGAACTACGGGAGGACTACGCAGATGAAGCCACGCCGCGTCTGATTGTCACGGCCCAGCGCAGTTCCGGGACGATCGACCTGGAGTTCATGGCTATCTTCGGCGAGGGGAACATCGAGGACCACCTGGCGTACCTGGTTGAACATACCGACACTCCCGACGCGAGAGACCTATCGTTCCGCCTGCTGCGCCACTACGCGTCCTCGGTGCGGCACCGTAAGTACTACGGCATCGACATCGTCGCGGTACAGGTGGAGTCCCTACCCGATTCCTGATCTCACAACGAAACGAAAGGAGAACCAGCCATGCTGGGATATGTGATAGTCAACACCGAAGTAACCGACGAGAAGGCATACGCCGATTTCACAGACCGCATCGTCGGCGTCGTCGAAGCCTACGGCGGGAAGTACCTGATCCGGGGAGGAAGGACCGAGCACAAGTACGGTGAATGGCAACCGGGCCGCGTAGTGGTGATCGAGTTCGCCAGCCTGGACCAGGCGCGCACCTTCGCCGACTCCCCCGAGTTCGCAGAACTCCGGGACCTCATCGACCGCTCCGCAAGAGCCCGAATGATCCTCGCAGAAGGCGTCTAACCCCTCACCTGTTTGCCAGGCCCTGTGTGTAATACTCCGGGCTGACCCGCTGCCACGTCAGAGGGAGGGTTTTGGCCGCCTGTTACCTGCGGGCCCGGAGTGTTGCCACCCGCCGCGCCGGGTCGTTGGTCCTCGGCTCAGGACGAAACGAAAGAAGCCACTCGGACTAAGGACGGCCGCATTTGCCTGTCTCTCTCGCAAACGGGACATGATCCGCAATGTCGTTTTCCGTGCGGAAGGGTCCCCAATCCCGCGGTATGTTGAGTAGTCGGTCCTCCAGTTGGTCCACGCTGTGCTGACCGCAGTAGACCATGGCCCGGTCGAACTCTTCTCTCAGCAACTCAAGCATGTGATGCACGCCTTGTGCGCCGTTTACGGCCAGACCCCAGAACAGTGGCCTGCCGACCCCTACAGCGGTAGCGCCCAAGGCCAACGCCTTGAGTACGTCGCTTCCGCGCCGGATCCCGGAATCGACGTACACTTCCGCCTTTCCTTGGGTGGCGGCAACGACCTCCGGCACCACCTCGATGCTGGACATATCACCATCAAACCGGCGTCCGCCGTGGGTAGAAACCAATATCCCGTCGATGCCGCTCTCCACAGCCTTGCGAGCGTCTTCCGCGACGCGAACCCCCTTCAACACCAGGGGCAGGTTGGTGAGGCTCCGTAACCAATCCAACTCCTTCCAAGTGAGAGGAGCACATCGGAGCGGCTCCCAGGGCGGGGTCTCGTCCGCGCTGCTGACGCCAGAAACTCGGTGTTGGTGTTCACGGAAGTTTCCATACTCGCCCGGGCGCTGATAACGGCTGCGCACGGCCCGTTCCGTGGGGATGAGAATCGGCGCGTCGATGGTGAGTACTATCGCCCCGAAACCGGCTGCTTCAGCGCGCTTGACCAGGTTTTCCGTGAAGTTGTAGCCACGGTGAGCAAGCTGGAACCAGAGCGGTCCGGTGGCCGCTTCGGCAATCTCTTCCATGCTGTTGTTGGAATTGGTGCTGCACATCATCAGGGTGTTTGACATCCCTGCACCGCGCGCGGTGGCGCGCTCGCCTTCAGGGTGCGCGGTGGCATGACCGTCAGCGGGCGAAATCATCACCGGAAAGCTGATGTCCGTCCCCAAGACAGTGGTCGATATCTTCCGCTCGGTGACATCCCGCATAAAACGCGGCCTCAGCGTCAGCGCCTCGAAGGCAGAGCGGTTTCGAGCCGCGGTAAGCTCGTCCATCGCCCCGGCTTCGATGTGCTCCCAATAGTTGTGCGGCAGGACCTGCTTGGCCCGCGCTTCGTAGTCGTAGAGGTTGATTAGATCCATTCGTCCGGTTGAACTCCTGTTAACCCTTGCCAGTACTGGCGGACCGTCCCAGTGGCGCACGATCCCGTCCGGTTGGGCCAGCACCCCGGGGACCAGGCGCAATAGCCAAGAATAACGCTCTGCCCCGAATGTCAACTTGTGAACACAGCGAGGTAAGAATCGGGGCGGGGTTGACCCACCGGCCCCGCTTGGGAATCAACTCTCCTATTTGGTTTCCCAGATCAGACCGAGCCACTACCCGCGTTCGGCGTATACGTGGATGGTGCCGGTGTAGGTCGATACCCAGACTTCGTCGTTGAAGGGGTCGTAGGTGATCCCGATTGGTTTGGGTGTCGTGTCGAGTTCTTGGAGGATCGTGAGGTCGCGCGTCCGGATCTTGCTCATGGTGTCCGACTCGTAGTTGACCACGTAGAGTGCTGTTCCATCCGTGGAGATGTCCATGCTTCGCGGTGCCTGGCCGGTCCGGACCCGTTGGATGACCTGACCTGAGTTGAGGTCGACCGCTACGACCGCGTCCTCCCCGCTCAGTGTGACGTAGAGGGTCTCGCCATCCGGGCTAAGCACCAGGTGGCGAGGTGAGACTCCGATGCCTTGCAGGTAGGTTCGTACGGATGTGTCGAGCGTGCTGGGTATGTCCTCTGACAGAAGGGCTGAGAGGTTGATGACGGCTATGTCGGTGGATCCCATCAAAGCCACGTAGGCGGTTTCGCTGTCACTGGTGATGGCAATGCCTCTCGGGTAGCGACCAACGTCGACCGACGCGAGTCTCTGGTTGGTGGTGATGTCGATCACGGTGGTGTCGAAGCCGCACCAGTTGGATACCAGCAGCAGGCGATCGTCCGGTGTGACAGCCAGGTGTTTGGGGACCCTTCCCACCGGATAGACGCGGTCGATGTCGAATGTTGTGCTGTCTACCCGGTATACGAAGCTGTCCTGTCCCTGACCCTTCCGACAGGAGTCGCTGCCGGCATGGGGGTCGTACCCCGGACCGTACATGCGGTAGTTGGACACAAATGCGAACGAACCATCTGATGTGAAGGCAGCTTCTACGGGTGCTCCCCGGTAGACATCTCCGGGGACGTCGTACCCGAACGTCCGCAAGTCAACCGAATCATCGATCGTGGTGACGAGGTTCTTGTGGCGGTCGAGGACCGAGATCGTATGCCGGTACATCATGTTCTGAGCGAAGTACAGCCCGGTCCCCGACGCCACGACCGACTTGGGAACGAAGTCACCCGCAATCCTGGCGACCGGATGCAGCACGAGTTCATCGTTCGGTGGACCGACCTGGGGAACCACGGCAGTGTCTGCAGGCACCAGGTCATGGCCGGGGTCACCCATGTCCAGCCCGGAGTACCCCAATGCAAGGAATCCGAGGAGAACGCCCACACTCGTGGCTGTAACACGGGCGCTAGGGTACACCAGGATCACAGCATAACTGTGCCTGCCGGGCGTCCCCGAAGACAGCCTCAAGATTCTTCCCGCTAGTGGCGCCAAGGTTTCCTTCGAGGGTTCGGCGGCCCGTCTGGCAGCAACGGCGATGCCCCTATTGCCTCGTATTGCTACATGGTTACCGCTTTTGGAGTGGGATCACTTCTAGCCTTCCCGACAAGTAGTGGTTCATCTGTCCCGACGCCTCCCGCTGACCGCTTTCGATGCATAGACATCCGGATTCGGGGAGCCGTAGGGGGTCGGTGGTGGCGGCTGTGGCGGGTGGGGTGATCGTGATCGTGGTGGGGGTTCTCTGGTTCGGATCCCGGGATGGCGAATCGGATCCGTCTGCTGCTCCTTCGGTCGAGGAGGTTGGGTCTGTCGAGGCTGCTCCGGGCGCCGAGACCACCACGATGCCGACCACACCCACCCGCACTACCACCGCCGGTCCTCAAGAGAGTGGGGTGCCGTCTGCCACCACGTCCGCGGTGCCCGAGACCACCATCACCACCCTTCCGCCTAGAGTCTGCGATCCGGTACTTGCCGGTCCGAGTGCATCCGGTCCGCCCGTGCTGGTGGATCTTGAGGGGGATGATCCGGCCGCGATTGCCGTTGCCATCTCCCAGCGACTCCATCCATGCGCGGACGATGTGGTGGTCGCCCATCCCTCTCGCCTCGATTCCGCGGTGATCGCCGCCCAGTTGGCGGCTCGCTTTTCCTCTCCCTTGCTTTTCTTCCTCCCGTCTTCTCAAGCAGCTTTGGTGGAAGAATTGGGCCGGCTGTCGCCGAGGCGGATCTGGTTGATGGACGGAATGCCTAATTCCCTCCGGACCTCCGGCGCCGAGATCATCCGCATTCCGGCGGAAGCGGAGGAACTGATGGAGTGGGTCTCCTCATACGATCCTTCGGTGGTGACCGGCGCTTCTCCAGTAACAGGCAATCCCGCACTGCACTCTTTGGTGTTGACCGGAGATCGGTTGGGCATTTTGCTGGCGCCCCGTATTCGTCCTGCCGACGAACCCTCTCCGGTGTCGGACCTGGTCATGGGAGGCAGCGCCTGGGGTGCGGAGACCACCCGCTTGTGGCTGGTCGATCCCGGGCGGCCCGCGCCGGGGCTGGCGGTGGCCGCGGCGGTCTCTTCCCTGGGGGAGACGGCTCTTTACTGGAACCCCGAGGAGACGGTCGGGTGGGCCGAGGCTGGAGCAGTCCTGGGAGAGCACGCGGTTGGGACATCGGAGGTGTGGGCCGTCGGCGCATTGGCTGATTCGGATCGGTGGTGGTTGGAGACAACGCTCATGGGCCCCGAACTCCCCGGCGGGGGGAGGACGATGTTTCCCGACCGGCGACTGGTGGCCTTCTACGGCGCTACCCACACCGGCGTGCTGGGGGTGCTGGGGGAGCAGGGTCCCGCCGAGGGCCTGGAGCGCATGGCTCCCTACCTCGAGGAGTACGCGGCCGACGGAGTGCAGACCATTCCCACTTTCGAGATGATCGCCACCCTGGCCACCGCCCGGGCGGGACGTGACGGCGACTATTCGGGAGAGATCTCCGTGGAAGACTTGATGCCCTGGGTCGAGTTCGCCGCTCGGGAGGGTGTCTACGTGGTGCTGGACCTCCAACCGGGACGGACCGACTTCCTGACCCAGGCCAAGTACTACGAGGAGCTACTGGTCCTGCCCCACGTGGGGCTGGCGCTCGATCCCGAATGGCGACTAAAGCCGAACCAGGTGCACCTGCGCCAGATAGGGTCGGTGGACGCCTCCGAGGTCAACGCGGTGGCCGAGTGGCTTGCGGAGTTGGTGAGGAGGGAGCGCCTACCACAGAAGCTCCTGATGGTCCACCAATTCCGCTTCACCATGATCCGGGACCGGGAGACGATCTCCACCCCGCCGGAGTTGGCGGTGGTGATCCACATGGACGGACAGGGGCCCCTCGCCACCAAGTACGAGACCTGGGGAGCCCTTACGGCCGGCACCGACGAGCAGGGCTGGCACTGGGGGTGGAAGAACTTCTTCGATGAGGATTCTCCCCTGGCCACCCCCGAACAGGTCCTGGAACTGAGCCCTCTGGTGGTCTTCGTCAGCTACCAGTAGTCACCGGAAGGTGGCTTCTCGTTCAGCGACGGTGATGACGCATGGCGAGAGTCCAGGAGACCAACTCCCGCAGCAGCGCCGCCACCCGGTCGCGTATGCGGGGATCCTGAAGTTCGAGGTTCTCGTCGAACTTGTTCCAGATCCCGCGGACCTGCACGGCCGGAGAGGGCAGCTCGAAAACGCCGGTGTTGCGCAGCACGTCTCGCAGATGGGACTGGGACCGGTAAGAACCGAAGCCGCCGCCCCCGCCCATGAGGGCTGCGGTCTTTCCCGCCAGCGGGGAGTCCGGACCGCGGGAAGCCCAGTCGATGGCGTTCTTCAACACCGCCGGCACAGACGAGTTGTACTCGGGAGTGGAGATCAACAGTGCGTGGGCCGCAGCAACCTTCGCCCGGAAATCCGCCACCGGAGCAGGCATGCCGGCGTCTTCGACGTCACCGTTGTAGAAGGGGATGTCGGCCAGGGAGACCAACTCCAACTCGGCGCCTTCGGGGACCACCTCGGGGGCCAGCCTCAGCAGGGCGCTGTTGTATGATCCCCGCCGCAGGCTTCCCGAGAAGCCGACGATCTTGATCCTCTCTGCCATTGGCTCTAAATGGTATCCGGTCCGCCGCCCTCTCTCAACGTCGAAACTGCGGGTGTCAGAGGCCGTAATCTTTAAGGGGTAGCCGGCCCGTAGGGGGAAAGCAGTTGATCGTATTGGATGGCCCGCCTCACAGTTGGCGCCTTCCCTCCTCCGTTCCCGGTACGGCTGTCACCGTTGGGGTGTTCGACGGCGTCCACCGCGGTCACCGACGACTTCTCGACGTGTTGGTGCGCAGGGCCGCCGAGTCAGGACTCGCCCCGGCGGTGGCCACCTTCGATCCGCATCCCCTGGAGGTGCTGGCCCCCGAGAAGGCTCCCAGGATGCTCACATCGATCCCTCATCGTCTCGAGATACTGGAGGGGATGGGCATCGGAGCGGTGGGGGTGATGCCGTTCTCGGAGGTAAGGGAGGTGGATGCGGACGGCTTCATAACCGAGGTGCTCCTGGGGCGGTTGAGGGCGAGGCTGTTAGTTGTTGGGGAGAACTTCCGATTCGGGAAAGGCGGGAAGGGGTCGGCCGAGACCCTGCGCCGGGCAGGCTTGCAGCACGGTTTCGGTGTGGAGGTGGTGGGTCTCCTGGCCGCCGACGCCTCCTCGGATTCCTCCGGCGCCCCGATCAACTCCTCCCGGATTCGCCGGTGCCTGGCGGAGGGACTCACCGGAGAGGCGGCGGAACTCCTGGGGCGGCCGTTCGAGCTGCGCGGGACGGTGATCCATGGTGAGCAACGGGGCGCCAAGCTGGGGATACCCACGGCCAATCTGGAGATCCCATCGCGCATGTCGATGCCGGCCATGGGCATATACGCAGCCTGGGCCGAGGTGGAGGCAGAGCGCTATCCGGCGGCGGTCAACCTCGGGGTGCGCCCCACCTTCGGGGAGAACAGGCTCATGACAGAGGCGCACCTCCTCGACTTCTCGGGCGACCTCTACGGCAAACGGCTGAAGCTGTGCTTCATCGGCGACCGGATCAGGCCCGAGGTCAAGTTCGGGTCGGTGGACGAGTTGTTGGCACAGGTGGACCGCGACATAGCGGAGGTGCGGGTGCGGTTGGGGTCGGCGGCGGCAGAGCCGTCAACGTCATTGGAATAGGTTTGTCCCCGGCAGACTGCTAGAATGGACGGCGAGTTAATCGGGGCGGCGTCCAGTTTGACGCATTAGCCCTGTTTTCACACGAAGGGATTCCCTTTGAGGACTACATCCGAGCTGGTTGCTGAATACGGCGCGCATGACACCGACACCGGTACTCCGGAGGTGCAGGTGGCCGTCTTGACCGAGCGGATCCGGCACCTGACCGAGCACCTGAAGGTTCACGGCCACGACCACCACAGTCGTCGGGGCCTGCTGAAGATGGTGGGAAAGCGTCGTCGGCTGCTCAAGTACCTGCGAAACCAAGACGTGGAACGGTACCGCCGGCTCATTGCCTCACTGGGACTCCGGAGGTAACGCCCCTGCGTACAAGAAGTACGCGCCGGGGACATCTAGACGTATTGAGGAGTAATCTTGTCTGAACGAATCGTTACCGGGATGGTGGGTGGAAAGGAAATCACCCTCAGCACCGGCAAACTGGCCATTTCGGCCAACGGAGCGGTCGTGCTCCGACTCGGAGGGGTGGAGTTGCTGGTGACAGCGACCGCCAATCAGGAAATGCGGGAGGGAATCGACTTCTTCCCGCTCACCGTCGACCTCGAAGAACGCATGTACGCGGCCGGGCGCATTCCCGGATCCTTTTTCCGGCGGGAGGGAAGACCCAGCGAGGGAGCGATCCTGGGCTGCAGGCTGATCGACCGGGCGCTTCGCCCGTCGTTCTCCGACAGCTTCCGCTGCGAGACCCAGGTGGTGGCCATGCCGCTCTCCATCGACGGGGAGAACCCCTTCGACGTTCTCGCCCTGATCGGAGCATCAGCGGCGCTCACCGTCAGCCCCATCCCTCTCCAGGGACCAATCGGAGCGGCCCGCCTTGCCCTCGTCAAGGGCGAGTGGGTTGCTTTCCCCACCCACGAGGAGATCGCCGAGGGGGTGTTCGAGTTGACAGTCGCCGGGCGGCGCAACTCCGACGGTGAGATCGATGTGATGATGGTCGAGGCCGGCGCCACTCCCGGTGGCGTCCGTCTGGTGGCCGAGGGAGACGCACCCAGCGACGAGGCCGCGGTGGTGGAGGGACTGGCGAAGGCCAAGGCGGTGATCTCAGAGAGCATCGACCTCCAACTGGAGTTGGCGGCGCTGGTGGACATCCCGACGGTCGACTGGCCGTCGGCGCCGACTCTCTCGTCCGAGGTGGTAGAGCAGGTGGAGAAGGCCGCCGGACCAGGGCTTTCGGACCTGGTCAGGATGGCGGACCGGCGCCAGCGCTCGGATGCGGAGAGAAAGCTGCGGGAAGAAGCCGTGGCCGCGGTGGGCGGCGACGATCCCGAGGCGGCGGCGGAGGCGAAGAAGGCCTTCAAGCAGGTCCTCAAGGCCACGATGCGAGACCGGGTGGTCAAAGAAGGCGTCCGTCTGGATGGACGCTCACCCACCGACCTCCGCGCCCTGACCATCGAAGTGGGCACGGTGAAGCGGACCCACGGTTCGGGACTCTTCCAGCGAGGCGAGACGCAGGTGCTCAACATCGCCACCCTGGGCATGCTCAGAATGGAGCAGA
>JAPPLW010000109.1 GCA_028819345.1 bacterium
GGGAAGAGCCACCCCCACCGGCACCCAACATTCAACCACGCATGGCGGGGGAGGGCTTCCCGAAATAGGGTTTCGAGAGTTTCGCGAATTCCCGTCGTGATCGATAGGACAGGTCTGACCTCCGGTCCTGTTGTCCCATTCGCACTGTCAGCCTGACCGACCCGCCTGCCTGTGTCGGTTGACTGGCACGTAGTGGGCGCCTCGTCCTTGTCCTCTGACCTCAGTGAGGCCCTCCTTCCGAAGGACGCCCATAAGCCTCAGTACCTGGGTGCGGGTATAGCCGGTGATTCGTCTGATCTCGGCGTTGGTCAACCGACCACGTTCAGAGAGAATGGCCAACACGCGTAGTCTCACATACTCTTCATCCATCCAAACACCCTCACCCGATGCATCGTCACCTTGAAGAAGTTCAGCGTGTCGAGGGGCAAGTCGGTAGCTGGTCCCCCTTCCTCTGCCTTGTGCCACAACAAAGCCCCGCCGGCGGAGAGAAACCAATCGGGCCGCCGCACCTTCCTCTCGGAGTTGCAGGAGATCAGCCGCGGACCATCTGTCCAGCGACCTATGTCTGACCAGCCCTCGCAGCACCATCAAGTCGTCAAGTTCCAGGGTCTCCCCATTGCGACGCGACTCATATACGAAGCGAGCGAACTCGGTATTAGTCCTGGTCGGGAGCACCAGCTTGACATAGGACTCGTCGGCCTGATATGTCGGCAGGTTTTTACCCAGCACCAACAGTTCCTCGAAGATGCGGTCCACACCGAGACCTTGGCGATTGACGAGTCGTATGCCCTGAAGGGCATCCGCCAAGAGGGGATTTCGTCGAACAGGGGTGTGACGGAGGATGTTCCGTTCAGTGATACCGCCTATGAACCCTCCCGGACTGATGACTTCAACGCGATCATCGTAAAGGTCTATGTGAATTGACTGACTGAGGAAATAGTCACGGTGTACCAGTGCGTTCAGCACCGCTTCTCGAGCTACCCACCAAGTCATGTCAGGTATCTCAAGCTGGACAAAGCCTCTGGGGTCGACTGTCGCCAGCCGAAGGTTGGCAAGCAGTAAATGCTGGACCTCCTCCAAGGTCTGCAGAAGGGGGGTCCTCAGGTCCCGCCTGAAGTCGTTGCGGGTAGATCGACGCTTGTAGGAGAAGATGACTTCGTGTCGCGGGGCGAAACGCGCCAGCATGGGTTTGCGCCCAACGAGGAGCATTGCAGCCATCGTGACCTCATCTCCCGAAGTCAATCCCAGAGCCTCCAACAGGTCGATATCCGAAAGGCTTGCCAGACGACGTTGCCCATCGAGGCCGGAGGGGCGGAGGGGGTCC
The DNA here is from genome assembly GCA_028819345.1 of bacterium. Taxonomy (GTDB): domain Bacteria; phylum Actinomycetota; class Acidimicrobiia; order Spongiisociales; family ZC4RG35; genus Bin76. The sequence goes on from JAPPLW010000109.1 coordinate 1,325, forward strand.
GGATCCGCTTCGATGGTCCTCCGCAGCAATTGAATCTGATCGGGGTCCAAGTCGGAGGGCCGGACTCCTGGCAGGACCTCCGCAGTGAGATCCCGCTGTCCACGAGATGCCACTAGACGAGCAAGATTTGCTCCGGTCAAGGGTTTGTTCTCCTTCCCTACCCGGATCCGGGCGACCCCATCCGTAGTCGTGTGAGGAGGGATTCCGGCCGGGACGCGTATCACCAAAAGCTGGCCCTCCGGCTCAGACAACGGTTCGATCTCTACGAGGATGTGAGGATCGGTGCCGTCGTAAATGTTGAGCCGAAGACGGTTCTCATCAAGACTGCCTACGCCGTGGATCGCTTCGGCTCGCGACTTTTCTCGATCTGCCACCCCTAGCACCAATAGTCCACCCCCTGCGTTGGCAAAAGCGACAACAGTCTCTCGAATGTCGCGTAGTTGCTTCTTATAGGCTTGCCCGCGCGGCTGCCACGATTTGAACTCCAGATACTCGTTTTCCAGTTCGTCAGCAGATTCTCCGTCTAGACGCCTGATCAATGTCCCGAGGTCTGCCACTGTAAGCATCGTGATAATATCCCCATTTTTTATTGTCGCATTATTTATTATATTGTCGTCCTTCATTACGATGCAAATACCGTGGCAGCAGGATCGCATCTTTCCAACGAGTTTGCAGACGGGTGTATTCCAACCCCGGGATAACGGGATTACATTGTTGTAGCAATTCGCGGATTTGCTCGGCCGAAATGCGCCAACCGCAACATTAAAACATTGTCATTGCAGCATTTCTTGGCCGTTAAGGCCATAAAGGACCTCATGCCTCTCGGTCGGAGACATTCTTTTGCAGCACCATCACTCTCCCGGCTTTGCTGATGGTCTACCCAGAGACCTCAAGCGACCTTGGACTGTCCACACCGGAACCACCGCTTGTGAGGACCCTAGCCAGCGGTGATGATCCCGATCTCGGACAGCTCGCGGTCGGTCATGCGCCAGTCGGCGCCTCTGGCGTTGGCGAGAACCTGCTCGGGCGAACTGGCTCCGGGGATGACTGTCGAGACATCGGGTTGGGCGGCCAGCCAGCTGATGGCCAACTCGATCAGGGTCCGGCCGTGGTCGGCCGCGTACTGTTTGAGTCTGTCCACGATGTCGAGGTTCCGATCGCTCATGTAGCCTCGGTCGGTTGTCGCCGGGTCGTTCAGGACCCAGTCCATCCGCGAACCCTTGGGGGGTTCCTTGCCTCGCTGGTACTTTCCGGTCAGCACACCGCTGGCGAGGGGGCAGTAGGGCATCACGGAGAGACCACCGCGCGTGCAAGCTGGAATCACGTCTCGCTCAATCTCGCGGGCCAAAAGGCTGTAGTGATTCTGGGCGCTCACAAAGCGGGGAATTCCGTTTCGAATGCTCACCGCGTGCGCTTCGTCTATCTGGTCGCCGGTGAAGTTCGAGCATCCGATCTCGCGAACTTTGCCTTGCTCGACCAGGCGATGCAACGCACCCAGCGTCTCCTCGATCGGCACCAACGGGTCCGGCTTGTGCATCTGGTACAGGTCGATGTAGTCGGTCCCGAGACGCCTGAGACTGTCCTCCACGGCCACGGCCACCCATCGGGCGCTGCCGCCCATCTGGGTGTCGTTGAGCATCTCCATTCCGAACTTGGTGCCCACCACTGCCTGTTGGCGTCTGCCTCGCAAAGCCGCGCCGAGATACTCCTCGGACAGTCCCTTGTGCCCGTAGATGTCGGCCGTGTCGAAATAGGTGATCCCATGTTCGAGGGCGGCCAGGACTACTGCCTCGGTCTGCTTTTTGTCGAGCCGGGAGCCGAAGTTGTTGCAGCCCAAACCGATCTTCGAAACCCGTAGGCTTCCTATGGCGCCAGTGCGCATTGTCGCCTCTTTTTCTCCAGCACCGGGTGGCTGGCTAAAACCCGATTCGTCTTGTCCTCCTTTCAAGAGCATACGCCGACGTATTTCACGGTTACAGGCGGGGGACGACTTCCCTTCCCAGGAGGTCGATGCTCTCCTAGTTCCTGCGGGTCATCAAACGCTCGACCGCTTCCGTGGCGGCGCGATGGCCGCTGGAGAGAGCGCCGTTGACCGACGGTATGCCCATGTAGTCGCCCGCCAGGAACAGGTTGTCGATGCTCCCTGCAAGCTGCTCTGGGATTTTCGCCACCGCGGCCAGCATCCCGGGCGTCCCCATGCACAGGGCCTCCTCCCAGCGGTACACACGGTAGAAAAGCCCCTCGTCGTCGGCGGGAAGAGCCGAGCCCGGGGGCGCATTCCGGCGAGCGGCCCCCAGCATCTCGCGCTTGATCTCGTGGTCCTCCAGGGGGATCAACTCCTTAGCCCGGTCCAGGCCGATGAGCAGGTCAAGGATGCTCTTGCCCGCAGGCGCGCAGGCGGGCAGGAAGGCCGAACGGTCCAGCAGCAGGGGCGTGTCGTCGTCCTCGGGGTAGAGGGCCCCGTGCCAGCCGGGGGGAAGAGGTGGGTGGTCCAGGCCCATTACCACCCGGCAGCCCGTCGAGTAGTTCACTGTGCCGAGCGCCCGCCGGGTGTCTTCCGGCAGGCCGGGCACGAGGGCGGGGACTTTCGTGCCGGGCACCGCGCAGATCACCGCCTCCGCCTCGATGGTCTCGCCGTCGACCACCACGCCCGTAGCCCTCCCGCCCGCCACGACAATCCTCCTCACGGGCGTCGACACGCGGATCGCATCTGAGCAGGCCGCGGCGAGCGCCGCGCTGAAAGAACCGATGCCCCGTTCCGGCATGTACACCCTGCCGCTGCTCAGCATGGTCTCTCCGATGTACGCCCGCATCAGCGCTTGTCCGGCGGGCTCGGGGTCTCCCAACACCATTTCCAGCGGCCCTCCGAGCGTCACCCGGATCTTCTCGGGCACACCCATCCGCCCCAGGTAATCGCCGTAGCTCTCGTCGTCGTCAATCTCGGCCAGGCGGCTGTCGCTGGCGAAGCTCAGGTACTCCTCCTCGCGGTGAATCTGGCGCATCACCCTGGCGCCTGCCCGCATCCCCCGGGGTGAAAGGAACCCCATGGCGATAGCCGAGGGCAGTTGGCTTGCGAAGCTGCGGAGCGATCGGTCCGGCGTGGTGGTGACCCACCGCCCACCGCGGAGATGCCCGAACTTCATCTGCGAGGGCACCAGTCCCAGGCCCAGTTCCTCGCACAGGCGGAATGCGGTGTCGTAGGTCGAGGTGAACACGAAGGCGCCCATGTCCAGCGAGAACCCGTCCACCCGCTCTCCCATTCCGCGTCCCCCGGCGCGCTCGCCCGCTTCGAGCAGGACGGGGGTGATGCCCTCCTTCATCAGCGTGTAGGCGGCGCTCAACCCGGCAAAGCCCCCGCCAACGATCACGACCCGCATGGCGCTCACGGTGCGCGACTGCCTTGTCCCATCTCCACAGTATGCCAAACGCCAGTAGGTTCCGGTGTCTAATGTCGGCGCACCCGTCAAGCACCACCGGGAGGATGGGAGGAACAGGCATTCGGGGAATGGCCCTCTCCTGGGTGGTGGAGGGGGGATATGGCCTGGACGATCTTCCTCATCGAGTCGTGCGGCTAACCAGTCATGGCTGAGCCACGACGGGCATGTAACGGCGAACTGCTCTCGGGAATGAAGACTCTCAGGCGGGGGTAGTTCTCGGTCGGAATAAGACCACCAGTACGAATATCCCGCTTGCCACCAGAGTCATGGCGGGGCCGGCCGACAGATTGAAGTAGTAGGAGACATAGAGGCCGGTGACGGCGGCCGCGGTGCCCAACGCAGCGCCCGTCATCATGATCGAGACGAAACGCCTCGCCAACAGGTAAGCCGTGGCGGCGGGCGTCACCAGCATCGCCATGACGAGAACGATGCCGGCCGCCTGAATCCCTATCACGACCACGAGGGCAAGCATTACCAGGAAGGCGTGGTCTGCGACGCTGGCGCGTGTGCTGTTGACCTGCGCCCCCAGGGGGTCGAAGCTCGTGAACAGCAGCCAGTGGTGGAAGGCGAACAGTCCCAGGATGACCATCACGGTTATCCCGAGGGACACATAGATCCCGGTGGGGGTGATTGCGAGGATCTGTCCCAGCAGCAGGTCTTCGATGTTGACCCTGATGGTCGATGCGGTTGCCAGCATCACCAGCCCCAGGGCGAACATGGTCGCAAAGAGAATGCCTATGGAGGTATCCGAACTGAGGCCCGCTCGCCTGCTCAGGGTCCTGACCAGCACGGCGACGGCGACCCCGGTCGGGACGGCCGCTATCGCCGGGTTAACGCCGACTATGTACCCGAACACTATTCCTGGAAGCACGGCGTGGGCGAGAGCGTCCCCGATGAAGGCAAGGTTTCTGGTGACGGTGTAAGCGCCGACCAGGGGACACATCACGCCCACGAGGATCGAGCCGATCAGGGCTCTCACCATGAAGCCGTGCTCCAGAGGTACGAGGAGGAAATCTATCACGTCGAGGTGTCAGGACTCCCCGTCGGTGTTGAGGCCCACGCCGTGGGCGCCGTACATCTGCTCCATGACCTCGGAGGTGAACACCTGCTCGGGAGGGCCGCAGGCGCACACATGGCGGTTCAGGCACAGTACCTGGTCGAAGCGACCGGCCAGGTTGGTCAGGTCGTGAGTCGCCAGGAGGATGATTCGCCCCTCGTCCCGGAGAGTCCGCAGGACCCCGATCAGGGCCTCCTGGGCCGCGACATCAGCCCCGCTGAAGGCCTCGTCCAGGAGAAGCACGCTTGCCTCCTGGGCCAGTGCCCTGCCGACGAACACCCTCTGGCGCTGACCTCCTGAGAGCTCCGTCATCAGAGCAGAGCGTTGGTCCCAGAGGCCAACCCGGCCCAGGCAGGCTTTGACGATCTGACGATCTCTCTTCCCGGGCCGCTGGAACCATCCCAATCTGCAGCAGCGGCCCATCATCACGACGTCCATCACGGTCACAGGGAGCCGCCAGTTGACGCTTTCTCGTTGAGGCACGTATGCCAACCCCCCGCTTCCCTGTCCCGCCCCGTGCAGGGTCACCTTGCCCTGGCGAACCGGGAGGAGGCCGGCAATCGCATTGAAAAGAGTGCTCTTGCCGGCCCCGTTCGGTCCCACAACGCCCATCAGGGTCCCCGCTTTCACGTCGAAGGTGACGTTGTTCACGGCCGTGTGGCCGCCGACCTCGACAGTTACCCCCCGAAGCGACATGCTCGCTTCCTGTGAGGTCGGATCGGCGATCACTTCAATGCCCCGACAATGCGTTCCACGTTGGCCCGCACCATGGTGAGGTACGTGTCGGCGCCGCTTCCCTCCGCTCCGAGGGAGCCCGAGTAGAGCTGGACGAGGCTCGCGCCGGTTTCTCTTGCCACGGCTTGCGCCAACTTGTCGCTGACGGTCGTCTCGCCGAACAGTGCAGGCACGCCGTGTTCCTCTATCACCTCGACCAGACCCGCAATGTGCTCCGCGGAGGGTTCCACATCAGGCGCCAGGGACGGTATCACCAGCCCCACTATCTCAAACCCGTAGGCCTCTGCGAAGTACGAGAAGGCGTCATGCGACGTGACCAGCAGTCTGCGCTCCGGCGCCACCGCACTTACCTGCTCGAGAGTCCAGGCGTGAAGCTCGTCAAGCTGCTTCCCGTATTCTGAGGCGTTCTGACGGTAGTAGTCGGCGTTCTCGGGGTCTATGGCCGAGAGTCGAGCGGCTATTTCGTTGATCGCGATCTTCACCCGGATCGGATCGAACCAGAAGTGCGGATCATAAGTGCCGTGATGGTGGTCGTGGTGGTCGTCGTGGGCGTCATCTTCGTGGTCGTCGTGGCCGTGGGCGTCATCTTCGTGCTCGTCATGGCCTTCATCGGGCGCCCCGCCCGAGTCGGCGACTCCGAGGAACGCCAGGCTCGACGGCGCGCCTCCGACGTGCCATTCCTCTTCGATCTCCATGTGCGTGACATGGACTCCGAGGACATGACCGCTGTTCGGGTCGGCGACGTACAGCATGTCGCCGACGGCGATGATCGCAGGCGAGGGACTCCCGAACACCATCTCGAACGGGTCGACCAACTGCATGCTGCCGATCATCTCGCCGTCGTGAGCGTCGAACCCGCGCAGAACGCCGTCGGCCGCGAGCATGTAGAGGGTTTCACCGTCGCTTGAGAACGCAGCCGCAGCACTGGGTTCGGGAAACACCTCGCGCATTTCGCCGTGGCCCACGTCCACCAGCCAGACGCCGCCCTGAACACAACACTCTCCGTTGGGGAAGAGGGTCGATTGGCCGAAGAAGTGGTCGCTGTGATGATGACCGAAGTATTGGCCGATGGCGAACTCTCCATATTCACCAGCCTCCGGTGGATAGGGGATGAGCTCACGCTCGTACTCGCCGTCGTGCGCGTGCAAAGAGAGCGTCCCGTCCCAGCAGCCGAAAACGGCGCCGTGCGCGTTATGCGATTCGCCGTGCAGGCGGGGGCACGCCCCTGCGTCGAAGACGAGTTCGTTGTCAAAGGTACGCACCTCAACACCCTCCGGAAGAATGTTCCAAAAGTCGGGGTTTTCGAGGTGCTCAGGATGCGGAGTCGAGACGGCGACGTGTCCCTCGGAAATCACCAGAGCTGCGCCATGTTGCGGCCCGGCTTCCAGCACGATTGGCTCGTAGTCGCCGCCCGCCTCCGCCAGGTCCGCCTCGTTGATCAGGATTACGTGACCGTGGGTGTCGGCGAAGATCGTGGTCCAACCGTAGGTGTTGACGAAGTGGATCGGCTGCTCTTCAGCGATTTCCAGCGAGTGGCGGGAAACCGGTTGTTGGAGCAGGTCGTAGTGATCGCCGTGCTCGACCAGGTATATGCCGCCGTCGAAGACGTGGATCCGGTCGTCGTCGTCCTCCGGCCCGCGGGCGAGGACGATGCCGTACCGGTGGGTGGGACTGGGGTACACGGTGGCTCCGGGGGCGGCGACCTCGAAGATTCCGCTGTCAACGTCATCGGCCGTCAGATCGATGACGGAGAGGTGCGCTTCCGCTGCATCGGCAACGAGCAGGCGCCCCGCGATCATCTCGCCATGGTGGTCGTCGTGGTCGTCCCCGTGGTCGTCGCTGTGGTCATCCTCGTGATCATCATGCATGTCGTGATCATCATGCATGTCGGCCTCGGCGAACTCCATGGGATCCACCGCCTCACCAAGCGCGACTATCCGGGACTCATCCGCGCTGGCGCTTCGTATCAGATCCTCCAGCCAAAGTGCTTCCAGTTCGAGACCGACAGTGAACACGACATCCGCTTCGGCCACCCTGGCGACGTCGCGGGCTCCCGGCTGGTAACTGTGCGGATCGCCACCTGCCGGCAGCATGCCGAAGACCTCCACCCGATCTCCACCTACCACGCGAGCCCAGTCAGCCACGAAGTTGGTGGTGGCCACCACCTGGATCGGCGGCCCCGAGGGAGTGGCGCTCTCCTCGGCGGCAGTTGGCTGCGGCTCCTGCGTCGCCTGCGTGTCCTGGTCATCTGCACAGGCTCCCAGGAAAGCAAAGCCGAACATGGCAAGGCCCACAGTCAACCCGCGGGCCAGACGTCCAAGGCCTTTATTGCGCTCTGGCATCGACAACATTCCTATTCCTCCGTAGTTCCGTTCGAGGGGGTGAAAGTGATAATGATAATCATTATCACTTTCATAGAGAAATTCACTGCCCTTAGGTCTGATCGGCGGTGCGGGCGCCTGCTGCACCTACCTGACAATCACCGACCCGAAGGGGGTTCGGAAGCCAGGGTGAAGAATGAAGAAGTTCCTATCTCGGTAATTAGGCAAGCCGAAAAGAGTGACGTAGCCCTGCCCGTGAGTGACACTCCCCCCCACAAAGCCGATTGGACAAAGCCGAAAGTGGGACATTCGGCGAACCCTGAATCGACCAGAGGCCCTGGCGGAGAGGGAGGGATTTGAACCCTCGAGGGAGCTACAAACCCCCTACTCGCTTAGCAGGCGAGCGCCTTCGACCTCTCGGCCACCTCTCCTTTCGGCCAGCGTCGGTTAAATGGGATTCTCCCGGCGCTGGCGGAGGGAGTGGGATTTGAACCCACGAGGGGGTGATCACCCCCAACGGCATTTCCAGTGCCGCGCACTAGACCAGACTATGCGATCCCTCCATACCCGTAATGTGGATAGGTTAAGAAAGCGCTCAGCGCCCTAGAACTTTAGCAAACGGCCCCAGCGAGGTAATCGGGGAATATGGCCGAGTCAACGGATCACCATCGGTTCATGGAACTGGCCCTGGCCGAAGCTGCCAAGGCGCCGGTCCATGGGGATGTGCCCGTGGGAGCGGTGGTGGTCGACTCCGCCGGGAAGGTGGTGGCCTCGGACCACAACCGTCGGGAGGAACGGGGGGATCCCACCGCCCATGCCGAGGTGTTGGTGCTGGCCGAGGCCGCTCGCCGGGCGGGCTCCTGGCGTCTCCTGGGACACACTCTCTATGTGACCCTGGAGCCTTGCTCGATGTGCGCCGGCGCGGCGGTCTCCGGGCGTATCGAACGGATCGTGTACGGCGCCGCCGATCCCAAGGCGGGAGCGGCGCTGAGCCTCTACAACATCCCCGGGGACCGGCGTCTCAATCATCAGTGCGAGATCGTGGCGGGGGTGGGCGCCGCCCGGAGCGCCGAGATGCTCAGATCCTTCTTCAGTAGCAAGAGGGGCGGGAACAACGGCTGATCTCATCTCCGTTTCATCCGGGATTGTGCTAAGGTCGGCACGCGTGCTAAGCGGGGCACTAGGGGTTCCCTGAACCCGAAAACCTCTACATGCGGGGCCGAACTCCCCGCCTGAGGGCGCCGAGCCCCGGGCAGGCGGCAAAAAGCGCAGTGATGACGGCCGGGTCCCGTGAGTCGGGGTGGTCGTGAACCGGGTCAGGTCCGGAAGGAAGCAGCCCTAAGCGGGTGTCCCGGCGCCGCGGGGGCGCCTGGTCCGAGCCAGCGGTTTGCCGGCCGACCGGAGGTGTCGAGTCCGATGGCGGGGTGCACGCTAATGCTCGGCGGGCCGATGGTTACTCCGGAGATTTGACCAGCGTCACTCCGTATACACCTCCGAACCACCCCATCCTCCACAGACGTGCGATCCGGAGCGGGCCGTCCCGGAACAACTCTTCGGGATGGGGGAGTTTGTCCAGGGACCGGTGGAAATACCAGTACTCCCGCACGGCTCCGGCCATCAGCCCTACCAGGGGAGTGACCATCGCGGTCCCCAACCTGTGGACCGACCTGCTCAGCCGACCGAGGGGCCTTCCCGCGTCCACCACCACCATCACGCCTCCCGGGCGCAGCACGCGGGCGGCCTCGGTGAGGGTCATCCCCACCGACTCGAGGTTGCGGAACACGAACGCCGACCAGATGCCGTCGAAACTGCTGTCGGCAAAAGGCAGACTCTCTCCCTTTCCCACCACCCTGTGCGGCGCCGGATTGACCGAGAGCATCGTCCAGGCCGGATCCAGCGCCACGATTCGTTGGCTTCTCCGGAAGAGCGACATGGCCACCCCGGTGCCCGCCCCCAGATCCAGGATCCTCCCGTCGTGCAGTTGATCGATTCCTCTCCTCCTCCAGGCTTGATCCCGGCCGAAGGAGAGGAGCCGGTTGCACCGGTCGTACCTCCGGTGGATGCGCGAGAAGATGCGCTCGGGGGACAGCCCGGTCACCTTCGCCGCCTCCTAGGGAGGATCGATCCGGTCAAAGCCCAGATAAGGGCGCAGAGCCTCGGGCATGAGCACCGAGCCGTCGCTTTGCTGGTGGTTCTCCAACAGGGCGATGATCACCCTGCCCACCGCCACCGCCGTTCCGTTCAGGGTGTGGACCAATCGGTTCCCCCCCTGCGTCTTCATGCGGATCTTCAGGCGGCGGGCCTGGAAGTCGGTGGTGTTGGAGCAGGAGGTTATCTCCCGGTAGGCGCTCCAGGAGGGAAACCAGGCCTCGATGTCGTACTTCTTGGCGGCGGAGGCGCCCAGGTCGCCCGCGGCCACGTTGACCACCCGGTAAGGAACCTCCAACTCTCCGACCAGCTTCTCCTCCAGTCCCAGGATCCGCTCGTGCTCATCGCTCGAGTCTTCGGGACGGGTGAAAGAGAACATCTCCACCTTGTCGAACTGGTGGACCCTGAAGATTCCGCCGGTGTCCTTGCCATGGGTTCCGGCCTCCCGACGAAAGCAGCTGGAGAAACCGGCATATCGGATGGGAAGCTGTTCGGGGTCCAGGATCTCGTCGGCGTGGTAGGCGGCGAGGCTGATCTCCGACGTGGCGGCAAGGAACAACTCGTCGGCGGGTATCTCGTACACCTGCTGGCGATCTCCGGGAAAGAACCCGGTGCCGAACAATGCCATCTCCCGGACCAGCACCGGGGTGATCATGGGAACCAACCCCGCGGCGACCAGGTGATCCATGGACCAGTTGATCAGCGCGAATTCCAGCAACGCGCCCTTGCCCTTCAGATATCCGAACCTGGATCCGGCCATCTTGGCCGCCCGTTTGGTGTCGATGATGTCGAGGCGCTCGCCAAGCGCTTCGTGATCGACCGGATCGAAGCTGAACCGGGGGATCTCGCCTACCCGCCGGACTTCCTGAGAGTCTTCCTCGGTGAGACCGTCGGCGGCGCTGGGATCGACCAGGTTGGGCAGGGTGTGCCACTCCCGGTAGAACAGCTCCGAGAGGTCCCCGGCGCGGGCGTTCAACTCCTTGACGCGGCTGGCAAGAGAGGCTGCGCGCTTGATGGCTTGGCGCTTTTCTTCTCCCCGGAGACGGGCGATTTCCTTCCCCAGAGACCGCTGGGCAGCCCGCATGTTGTCTGCTTCGTGGCGCAACTGCCGGATCCTGGCCTCAGTCTCCGCCAAGTCTTCCACGGGTACTTGCAGGCCTCGGCGGGCCATGGATTGACGGATGGTCTCCGGGGAGGAGCGGAGCGTGGCGAGGTCAAGCATTGGGATACATATTAAATGAGAACGCTACAGGCGCCGAAGGCGGCCAACAGTGGGGAGAATCCCTACCCGCCCACGCTCAGGGTGAATACATAGCTGTTGTCATCCACGTTCTGCTCTCCTTGGGCAACCCCCAGGCGGACTTCCACTTGGTAGGTCGTGTCATGGGTCACCCCCAACTCGAAGAACGTGACCGTGGTCTTCTCTCCCGGCGCCAAGGGGGGAACCGTCAAATCCCGTGCCTGGACCACCTCTCCCGGCGGCCAGATGGTCAACTGGATGGAAGTCTCCTCGACCACCTCCACATTGCCGCGGTTAGCCACCACCACCAGGAGGTCGAAGCTGTCGGTTGGGATTATCACCGGACGACCCTCCAGGTCGGAAACCCACTCGGGATGGGACGTAACCTGCTCTATTCCCAGGTCGGCGGTGAATTCCAACGTGGGCCGGGACAATCGGGCGAAGGTGGCCAGGAACTGGCCGGTGTCCACCAGGGGATACACCACAGGCAGGAAGACCACCGTCTGGAACTCGGAGAAGGACTGGATCTCGGGTTCTTTGCCGATCCTCTCCAGGAAGGCCTGGTATATGCGGTCACCGCTTCGGATGCTGACCAGGGCTGAGGTGATTTGTTCCTCCACCACGTAGTTGAACGGGTCGTCCACTGCGGACAGGAAGGCGTTCTCGAAGCGCTCCAGCCCCTCCTCCCACAGGTCGAGAGAGGTTCCCAGCAGGATGACCAGGCTGCTGTCTTGCTCGTTTGACTGCTCCAAGGCGACGGTCACCGCTTCGATGGACTCTCTCGACTGGGTGATGATCGAGGCCAACTCCGATCGGTCCGCCGTGTCGATTTGCTCGATCAACCTGACGAACGACCGGGCGGCCCTGTCCAGGGTGATCGTGTGGCTGCGGAGTTCCTCGCCGAGGGTGGTCTCGGTGCGGGAAGTGTTGATGAGGGCGTTCAATGTCCATCCAAAGGCCACCACCAGCAGGAGTGCGAGCAGCCACCATTTACCGCGGGACGGGCGGGATCGTGAGGGATAAGCCACCATGTTCTCAGTTTGTAGGTTAAGACTTTGTCGGGAAATTGCCACTCCCGGCTGTTCCCGCACCCGCTCCTACCGCGTTCAAGGTGCGTTACCGGCCGATCCGCGGCGTCGGGATAGTCCCTCTTCTCCGGCCGGCCCTTCCCGCGTTAGCATCCGGTCGGCGAAATGGCCGAAGCGCACTTCACCCCTCACCTGTTCGAGTTTCTGTTGGATCTCCGGGCCAATAACAATCGTGAGTGGTTCCAGGACAACAGGGATAGATACGAGCAGTATGTCAAGGAGCCTCTGCTCGGGTTCATTGAAGACTTCGGGCCGAGGTTGCATTCCATCAGCGCCCATTTCGTCGCCGACGCCCGGGCCAACGGCGGGTCTATGTTCCGCATCTACAGGGACGTTCGATTCAGCAAGGACAAGAGCCCTTACAAGACCCAGGCCGCGGCCCAATTCCGCCACGAGGCCGGCAAGACGGCCCATGCTCCCGGCTTCTACCTGCACCTGGCCCCCGGGGAGGTCGGTGCCGGGGTAGGTATCTGGAGGCCTGCCACGCCTACATTGACCGAGATCCGGAATGCGATAGTCGCCGACCCGGAGGGGTGGAAGGAGGCTTCGGGCGACCGGGGCTTTTTGAGTGAGTTCTCCATTGTCGGAGACTCCCTGAAGCGCTCCCCGAAGGGCTTCGAGCCTGATCATCCTCTCATTGAAGACCTCAGGCGCAAGGACCACATCGCCTGGGTCGACTTCGATGAGGAGGATGTGTTCTCACCGGGCTTTTTGGGGGACTTCGCCTCAGTTTGCCGAAGAGCGGTCCCCTATATGAGGTTTCTCACCACCGCACTGGGATTGCCTTTCTGAGCCGGATCGCGCCCGGCCGTCCTCCCGGCCACCCGCCATCGTCCGAGGGATCCCGGAGCCCGATGAGCGACTGACCCACCCTGGGGCTAACTGACCCCTCTCACAGGTTCCGGGCGGGAGTATCCGATTACCCGGCGCTGAGCTCTCCGGACCTGTGTCGAATGGCTGCAGCCATGAAATTGCGGTACAGGCGCTCGGCGTCAGCCGCGAAGCCCGCCATGTGGTGATCGGCGTCGGCGGCCAGGGATTCGACGGCGTGGGCGCCGAGGGCCGACTCCAGTACGTCCCGGTAAGCGTCCACCGCACCCCAGTTGCGTACAGTGTCCTCCTCCACTTCCAGGTGGTATTGCATCGACCAGGCCCGCGGGCCCACCCGCATGGCCTGCACCCGGCAGTCCGGGGAACTGGCCAGGACGACCGCGCCGTCGGGTGGCTGGGCCACGCGGACCGAGTGCCACTGCAGTACGACCTGGCGCTCGCCCATCCGGTTGAAGATCGGGTCGGCCCGACCCTCGGGCGTCAGGTCCACTTCGAACACGCCGATCTCCGGCGGGCGCTGGGGGCCGCAGGTGCCGCCGAGGGCGTCCGCCAGCAGTTGGTGCCCCAGGCACAGGCCCAGGAAGGGCCGTTCCATCTCTCGTACCCAGCGGCGGATGGCCTGCTTCTCCTCCACCAGCCATGGGTGCTCGTCCACGTCCCAAACATCCATAGGGCCTCCCATCACCCAGAGGGCGTCGTAGTCCTCCAGAGGCGGGATCGGCTCGCCCTCGTCGAGTTCTACCGCGGTCCACTCGATTCCGTCGTCCGTGAGAAAGTCCCGCAGGCGGCCGGGATGCTCGCAATCGATGTGCTGGAAGACCAGGAGTCGCACTGGCTCCCGTAGGCTAGCCGCCCTCAAGCTCCTCTGTGAGGGAAGGCAGAGGGACATCTCCGGGCTTGTCCAAACAGGCTTGGGTCGGTCGATGGCGGCCGACGGGTACCTGTCGGTGAGCAATCACCGGTCTTTTGGTTTTGGTTGGTTGGTGGTCCGTTAGCGACCACCCCTGACCAGCACCTTAGTTGAGGGTTCGGAGAAGGCTCCACATTTGAAAGGGGGGTTGCTCCACATTTGGGAGGCAACCCGCAACCGCGAATGTCGGGATGGGTGCGCTTGTTTGGTGTGGCTAGCCTTCCGACGGTTCTTTGATGTGAAGGGTCAACAGCTGGCATGCTGCGTGGATAAGGATCGCTGCGTCCTGAGGCGTGGGATGGTCTTTGAGTCCGTGCCCAACCTTATTCCGCAAGTTGACTCCCCCGAGTGGGTCAACCAGCAATGTTTTCCAGTAACGCCGCGCCGCTTCGGGCATCAGGCCTTTGAGGTCCGACAGCAACCGCCCGAGGGGTTTCACTCCTCCTGTTTGCTGGCCACCTCTCGAATCGCGCAAAATGGCTACACCGATCCTTTGTGCCACGCCGCGTATGGCGGTCTCCAATCGGGGAGCCATTACTGAGACACTGGACCGGTAGTCCCCTGCCTCATAGTGTTGCACTGCGAGGGCGACCCACTCTGCCTGCGTGTCGTCAATCATGTCGCTTTCGAACACGCTGGAATCGTCACCTATGGGACCGTATCGTCGTTGGATGGCTTTGAGTATCTCTACTGCTATCCCGGCAAAGATCCTTATCCCCTGAGCTTCCAGGGAGACGACTTCGTATTCCTCCCTGTCTTCTGGTGTCGTTAGTTTCTTGACCAGTTCCCCTCGGCTGCCGGTCACCAGATTCGTTACAAAAGATCGGAACACGAATGTGTTCATCAACTCCTGCGCCAAGGCCTTGTTTTGCGTCGGGTCGCCACTGGGTATCTGTGATCCAAACCGTTGGAGTGCGTTCACCAGGTTGTCATCACCTACGAAGGCACCGATGTACGCCTCCATTTCGGATGCTGGAATCTCAACCTTCGTCTCCACTCGTTGGAGAGATTCGTCGCTCAGAGGCCCCGCCTCTTGTTGCAGTTCCTCAGCCAGGCCCCCCAAGCCGTGCTTCTCGGCCAACTGAATGGCACTCATGAAATGGTGGAACCGCGCTAAACCCGTAGAACCCCGCGCTTCATCGGCGTAGGCGTCCACCTGGTCCTGCCTTCGAGACCGGTCCTCTTCTTGGGTTTCAGCAAGCATCCGTTTCAACTCCAAACACTCGATTCGAATGTGAAGGGGTTGTTCGCCCTGAAGCGCAGCATCGATGAGGTCGGAGAGATCACCTGGGCGGTCTGCCCGTGGCAGGCTGGCGAGCGCAGCCAGCGAAGGAATGGTTACCCCTGGGACATACTCACCGTCGTCAAGGTCCGTGCGTGCGAGATCATGCAAGGCCGTGGTGGCGGCAGACTGTCTCTTTTTGTCTCTGAGGTGTTTGGCGAGGGAAAGTGCTCTGTGAGCGCCTTCGGCTAGGTAAACATCCTCTCCGAACGGCTCGTCCAAGGCTTGCAGATAGGCATCAATTGCTCGCTGGCCCCACAGGTATCGCTGTTTGTCGTCGAATTCGGCCTCCCACAACAGATCAGCGAACCTCGCTTGGATGTACGCGTAGGGAGCGCAAGCAAAGGCCCTAACCCAGATCGGGAACCAGGATGGCGAAATATGAGAAAGGGGAGCTGGGTACACCTTGCCTCCCATTTCCCAAAGCGGGTGGAAGATCCCCCATCCTTCTCTCTGGCTGCCAACAACGAGGATGTAGTCGAGGGCGGCCCGCAGGGCCTCAAGGATGCCATCGTCATGGAGTTCCAGGTTGCGGGCCACCGTGTCAAGGTCTTGCAGGTTCCCTTCTTGGGAGGCTTCGCAGGCAGCGGAAAACGCCTCCTGTATGTGTTCGTCGGTTACATGTGTCATAAGGAAAATGCGATAAGGCTGGTAGCAATTTAGCACCACGCCCACTTCCACCTACGGGTTTTAGGGTGTCTGGGATGAGGGCCGAAATCCCACTCGCCGCCTCGCCCACAAACTGCCAGAAATGCCCGTTGGCGTTGGCCGCCAACGTCTGAGTGGCCGCCATCGTCTGATCTGTACTGTTGGGGCTGATCCTGTGAGCCGGAGTCGCTATCAGCACGGTCAAACTCAAAGTGGATCGCTATCGGATGGCGAGGGGGCACCGCGGGCGCTCGTTTTGGAACTCTCGTGATGTCTGCTGTGGTGTCGGGTTGCTGGTTATTGATGGACAATGGGAATAGTCGGATGAGCGACAAGTCGGCGAGAGCGGACATTGTCCGCTGTCGCTCCGACATGGCAGAACTGTTGGGAGAAGCGGTTGCTATGACGGGCGAGTTGGAGCGGTGGTTGTATGGTGCTGTCGGATGGCCTGAGGAGAGCGCGAACGCAGACTTCGGTGACGATCCGGTCGACGCATTTCGTACCGAGACCGCGCTGGCGCTGCGCAAGGCACGGATTCACTCGGCAGCCGCCATCTGGGCCAACAAGACGAATAGCCTGCACTCGCTCGCGGTACAGATGAGACCGGTCCTCGAATGTGCTGGGCAGGTCGTTTTTCTCTTCCACAACCTGATCATTGCTCCAGACTTGGAAATGCCACGGGAACTGGATATCGAGGTGGTCGGAGCCCGCATAGACGCGGACCACTTTCACACCCTACGCAGAAGAACCAGGGGCCAAGTAAGCGCCGAGGAGTTGCTTGAGGTCGAGGCGCAGGCGCAAGAAGCGGCAGCGGCGTGGGCAGGAGCGCCCAGGCCGATAAGGCGCAAGAAGCGGCGGTTCACCCAGGAGGACAAGGTAAAGCCTCTACCCAGAGGTCCCGAGTGGTACGGGTATTTGAGCGAACACTTCTGTCACGCCACGGCAGCCGAATGGAAGGGACTCTCGTACCGCGGCAGTGTCGTTTCTACGAACCAGGTCGAAGACGAGTTGGCGTTCCTCAAAATGATGGGGTACCTGGCCCCCACCGTCGCTCTAATGAACTCCGCGGCGGCACTATGCCCAGGTGGGTTCGACGCGAACCGTCAATGGAAAGAGTGGGTTGAACCCACACTGGCGCAACTGAAGCGGACGCGGGACTTGTCGAAGACATTGACAGACACTGCCGGAATGGCAGTGACCGGGGGAGTAGGTGGAAGCAATCGAACCGATTGAGGTGCAGCGCGATCGGTGTCACCGGCATCTCGACGTGCTCCGGGATCTCACCCGAATACATGTCGAGATTGACCCGCCGACGCGCCAAATAGGAGCGGATGAACCCGACTGGGTCTTCCGCCTGCGCAAGGTGTGTCTCCACGCGTTGGCCATCACTATGTGGGAAGTCAACGCCGACGCCGTGCATGTGATCGCCGTAGAACTGCGGGCGGCCTACCAGCAGATGGATGTTGTATGGAAGTGCTTGCCGGACCAGTACCGGTTCGCCGAGGACGGTAGCTGGTGGCCCGATCATGCAAGAAGCGGCCTTGCGGCTTACGACCATCCAACCATGCTCAACCTGGAACTCTCACTGGATGGCGGTGGCTTTTCCGATGCCGAGGACCCAAGGAGTTACTTACAGCTCGCACTATGGCTGGGCCAACTCGGATGCGCATACGGGCTAGCCCTGGGCTATCTGGCCCAAGTATTGGGTGCCGAGGGGGACATTGATTCGCGTCTGGGAGCAATACTGACAAATGGGATCGATTTGCCTCGTGACAGGCGGTGAGTAGCAGGGGTTGATCGCAGGAACCAACCCAAATGGGCACCCCGCACATAAGAGCCGCCTAGTTTGGGGAGTGACACGGGATATAGGCGCTGACCTCGGCTTTGTCACTCACGTCTACTATTCCCCCCTGGAAGGGGGCGGGGCGAATGGGCGGGGCTGTGCGGGTCCGCTTGGCGCGCTGTCATCGCGGGGCTGCTCGCTGCGCCGGGATGCCCGCGATTTTCGCCGGGCAGTGCCAGCGCAAACAATGTGTGATCTACAGTCCGATGGAACTACAAGGCAACGAGGAGGAGCGATGAGCACAGAGACGCTGCAAGGTGCTCTGCGGATGCTCTACCTGCTCGACAAGGCCGGCACCCTGGTGGCACCGGGCGGCACCGCCCAGCCGGCGGACGCGGTCGCTGTCATCGACTCGGAGATGAAGCTGCAGGCGCTCCATTTCTGGATGCGGAACCCGGACTACCTGGCCCATGAGATCCTCGACGGCGTCGAACAGGGAATACTCGACGAGGAATCGGCGGACATGGCCGAGCAGCTCCTCGAAGATGACGAGCCTTCGCTGCGCCGATATCCGATGCTGCGCTACCGGTTCGGCGCCTACGAGCCGATAGACGACTCGTTCGCCATACTGGCGGCCCCCGGACTCGCCAAGCGCGTCCGGCACGGCAAACCCGGCAACGTCAAACGTTCCGCGTTCTACCTGCTGAAGCCCGGCCGGGAACTCGCCGAAAAGATCGCCGACGAATACCCCGATCTGCAGTGGTACCCGGACCGGGCCGAATTGATCGCACGGGTAAGCGGGAAGCGGACGGGCACCGAGCTGAAAGAAGCCCAATACCGGCTGGCCGAGTATGCCCAAACAGCTCTCGGGGACCACATCCAACCGATAGACGGCATTGTCCAGGACAAGCTCGAAGAACTAAGGAGCCGAACATGACCGGTGTCTCGTTCATCGACGCTGTCGCCGGGCGCAGCGGCCACCCAGCGCAAGACGTCGCTGACCTGCTTGAGGCGGCTCGAGTGCCGACGGCGGACACGGTGGGCGCTCCCAGCCGGCTGAGGGTGACGCGCCTCGCCTTCACCGGCGAGAAAGCGGGGGTTTCGACCGGCGCCTTCGGCTTCGACCAGCAGTTCGGGAACGGGCTGTGGGCGCTGACCTCGGAGAAGAACGAGCGCGGCAAGACCAGCATCTTGGAGATCATGATGTGGGCGCTGCGCGGGCAGCGCAAGAGCCTGCAAGACGATGTGCGTTCCTGGCTGCGAACGGTCGCCTTGGAGGGCGTTGTCGAGGGAGAGAAGTTCGTAGTCGAATTCGAGCTCGTCGACGGGGAGCCAGAAGGCGCCCTCGAGTGCAGCAGCGGCCGGCATCCGTTCTCAAGCGAGGCCGCGTTCGCCGACACGATGGCAAAGTTCATGATGGATAAACTCGGGTTCGACCCGTTTCCCCAATGGGTGAAGGACCAGGGAGTGTCCACCCACGGCTGGCTGCTGTATTCGACAGCCCTCTACATGCCGCATGGAGTGCATCAGGCTGTAATCGGGGACAAAGCTGAAGCCGGGCTCGCTCAACGCCTCTTGCAGTTGTTCGTCGGAGTCCCGTGGACGCAAACATCGATCGCCTGCCAAGCCGCGCTCAAACAAGCCCAAGCCGCAGCCAGAGACCAGCAAGGCAGCAGGCAAGCAGTTCAAAGGGCCGTCGGGCAGGTGGTGGAACAGCGGCAACAGGAACTGGAGTACGTAAGACAAGAGTTGGCGAAACTGCCGGAGGGCCTCCCAAGCGACGAGCAGGTCGAAGCCGCTCGATCCGCGTGGATGGGGCTGATAGATCTGCATGGGGAAGCCGAGATCCGGCAGCGGGAAGCCGCGCGCGACGCCGACGCCGCCAGACTAGAGGTAACCCGAAGGAGGAAGCAACACACTGACATGGCCGAGGCGGCGTTAGCCGAGAGGCTGTTCCAGGGACTGAACCCCACAAGCTGCCCGCGTTGCCTCACGCCCATAGACGCAGAGCGCAAGCAGGCTGAAGCCGACACGCACGAATGCGCAGTGTGCACCCACCTGATCGACTTGGATCTCCACACCGGTGCCGACGCCGCAGCAGCCGAAGGCGATAAGGACGAGCCCGCAACCCTCGATGGGCTGTGGGGTCTCGTCGTGTCGGCCGAAGAGGCCGCCGCGGCCGAGCGGACCAGATTCGAAGAGCGGCGAGAACAAGCTGGCTCGTTGGCACGGGAGCTGGCCGAGGCCAAGAGCCAAGTCGATGCACATGCCGCCCATACGGCCCAAATCCAGCAACGCCGAACCCTGGAGACCAGGATCGCGTCCCTAGAGGCAGTCATCTCCGAGGTGGGCAACCTGGGCGACGGCGCTTCGGCGCTCAGCTCGCTCGATCCCCGCCTGGACTTCCAGATCGAAGTCCTCAGAGCAGCAGAAGAAGAAGCAAAACAGCGAGTCAGAGACGAGTCCGCCGACGTGATGGGCCAGATCAACCGGACCATCTTGGAACTGGCGCAGCGGTTCGGCTTTGAGAACCTCCAGAGGGTCCAACTCGACTTCGCCGCCCGGCTCAAGCTCACGAAAGGTGGCATTGACGGCTGGTTCTCCAAACAGACTCCGGGCGAGAAGCTGCGATTGCGGATTGCGGTGACCATCGCCCTGCTCCGAGTCGCCCACCAAGACCAAAGAGGGCGCCACCCCGGGCTGCTGCTGATCGACTCCATCGGCGCGGAGGAGACCGAACCCGGCGACCTGGCCTCGTTCATGCGAGAACTGAGCGCAGTCGCCGCCGAAACGGGAATCGAGATCATTGTTGCTTCGGCGCGGCCCGAGATATTGGAGCACGTACCAGAGGGAAATCGTATCTCCGCTGAAGGCGAGGACTACCTGTGGTGACTGAGAGCGCACCCGGCGGAATTGACGCGAAGATCGTCGAACTAGTCAGTGCAGGCCAAGAGGTGACGCTCGACGCCATCGGCGGGGTCGAAGCAGCCGACGAAAGCTGGGTGAGGTCACCGCTGTTCCACGAAGTGGCAAACGCCGTTGTTTCAGAATGGGGCGCTCTGTCGAACAGCCAGCACGAACAGGCGTCAGGACTATTCGCAGCCGCCATCACCACAACGACGAGCCCGCCGGCGCTCATCGACACATGCAAGAGAATTGTGCCCCGTGCTTCGGACCTCGGTATCGCCACCAGCATCAAAGACGCACTACATGGCAAAGCGGCCGCACGGTCAGACGACTCCGAAGCAGCACTGGCCGCCATAGCGATCCGATGGCTGGCGCACCTCGCGGTGAACGCCCATGCGGCACGGCCCGCGCTCCACGACGTGCTCTTGGGCGTGGCCGCCCCATCGCAACAACCGGAAACGCCGGAATTCGCGGTCGCCGCTGCGCAGGCCGCCGGACTGGCCCACGACTTCTGGAGAGACCAGATCGCATGGGAATGCCTGGAACGGCTCACCGACACCGACGCAGAAGCAGACGCGTGGTTCGCGCTAGGCCAGGCGCGGCTCGTCCAAGCCCTAGAAGCAGACAGCACGCAAGCCGTTATGGTCGGGCTGGTCGAATCGCTGGAGTGTTTCGACAACGCCAAGAACACCGGCGAGGATCGCGCCGACGCGAAGCTGTACGCCCACATCATCCGCTTCGTCAGAGAACTGTCCAATCAAGCCACCGCCGAGATGCTGCAAGAGCACGCCGAGGCGGCCGATTCAGCGCTTCGCGAATACATGGTCGGCGGTCGTAACCTTCCCGAACAGCCCATCTGGCTCCGCCCGACGTGCACAGCAGAGAACGCGTGGACGCTCGTGGTGGGGCGACTGCACCGGGCTATAGAGCTGGCATCCGACCACCCTTGGTATCGGCCCGCCTTGGTGATCGGCGCCCTGTCGGACGCCTATGTGGCCGCCAACAGCCTCTGGCTGTCCCGGCACGACCCCGCCATAGCAGAAACCCCAGAAGCGCTCACAGACCTCCTGATTCCGCCCCTAATGGCACCATTCGTCGAACGAGCCGAGAACCTTGCACTAGTCGAGAAGTGGGTGCACGAGTCCGACAGCCCCAATGCCGAGGCATTCGCCCGACTGGTCAGACAAACAGCGAAAGACCACCTGGGTCGGGAAGGCGAAGAGACAGCCGATAGGCAGACGGCGCCCCCAAAAAAAGTCCCGCCGGGCAACACCCGGCGGTAGCAGAGCTCCTCGGCACAGAACCCGAAGGGATAACCGACGACAAACTGCTCGAACTGATCGAAGGCAGGCTCCAAGACCAAAAAGCCATCCAGAGGGCGAACCACGCACCGGTCGTCTCCCTGGTCATCGAAACCGCAATCGAGCAGCTCAGAAGCTGCCCGGACTTCACAGACCCGATGCGGGCCCATGTCGAACCCATCATCGCATCCACGATCCGGTTCCTCGCCCGATGCACGGACATCCAAAAGGGACCCAAGACGAGGCGGACCGCGTACCTCTACGACCCGAACGCGAAGGAAAGCGACCTCCAAGACGATCTGATCGACTGGTACAGGGGCAACGAGCACGGCAACCCCTACATCGAATCCCAAGACGTAGGGGGAGGGCGCGTCGAGATCGTCTTCCCCCTAAGCTGTCCTGTTTCTGAGATGTAGCGACACCTGGGTGGGTTAATGCCGGCCTGGTG
>JAPPLW010000028.1 GCA_028819345.1 bacterium
GCAATACCCAGGGGGTGGGGTTTTACCTGGATGACGTGCAGTTGTTCGGGGATGCCTCGTCCCGGTTCGGCAATTTTGAACGGATCGAGGTGTTGAAAGGGCCGCAGGGTATCCTCTATGGCGGCGCCAACATCGGCGGCGCGGTCAAATTCGTTACCAGGCGGCCGGACCCCGAAGCCTTTTCGGGCCGGGTCAAGGCAAAGGCCGGTGAAGACAGTTACTATGACGGCGAGATCGAGTTGAATATACCGCTGGGCAATGATTGGGCAGCGGCGCTGTATGGATTTGCCATGACCGATGATTCGTACCTTGTCAACCCCAACACGCCGCGCCTGAACGGCGGTGTTCCGGACGTTGATCCCGACGTGGGGCAAACGGAAAAATACGGCGTGCGCGGAGCCCTGGCCGGCAATATCAGCGAACAGATTTCGCTTTACGCGACCCTGCGTTACAACGAGTACGATGGGCCCAACAACATCTGGAACCGGGAGCTGAACGGCAATCTCACCCACACCAATGTCATCGACACCAGCTACAATGCGCGCCACGAGCGGGAAACCGTCGCGGGCAGCATAGAGTTGACCTATGATTTCGGCAACTTCGACGCCACCTATCTTACCTCGTATACGGACACGGACTCGTACCGGGAAACCGATCTTGATATCGACCAGGAGTTCGTGCTTGACCTGACCCGGTCATGGCCGGTCGAGGTATGGACCCAGGAATTGCGCTTTACCTCCACGGATGACAGTCCCCTGCAGTGGCAGGCCGGCGCCTACTACCTGGACTGGAAGAGGCACAAGTCCGGGGAACTTCCGGTTCCCTACGGTTTCTGCTTTTTCCTGGACCCCAGTTGCAACCCCAACCCGGATGATCCGATCCCGTACCCGCGCATTGACGAGGACCCTCCGGAGGATACGGTAGTCGTAGTAGTTCCATTTGAGAACCTCCGCGAAAAACGCGAACAGGTGGCGGGTTATGCCAACTTCAGTTATCGCATGAACAACATTGAGATTGGCGGCGGTGTGCGCGTGGATCGCTGGGATTTCGACGCCACCAACCATGACAGTGATTCCTCCGGAAGTCAGTCCAACACCGAGGTATTGGGCCGCGCCTCCGTTTCCATGTTCTTTGATGATGACCGGTCCATGGTGTACGCACTCTTCTCCCAGGGTTTTGAGCCGGGGAGTTTCAATGCGTTCAACCTGGAGGGGCAGAACGCCCTGTTCGATATCGAGCCGGAAGAGGCAACACAGGTTGAAATCGGCTACAAGGGAAGGTTGCTGGATGACCGCCTGGTATTGACCCTCGCGGGTTTCTATCTCGACTACGAGGGCCGGCAGTTCGAACTCCAGACCAAGAACCCTCTAACCGGTACCGTACTTGAGGGCATCTTCAATATCGGCGATTCCGAAGCGTGGGGTATGGAGGGAGATATGATCCTGTCCATGCATGAGAACTGGACCCTGTCTGCCGGGTTTGGCTATGTGGACTCGGAATGGGTCGGCGGCACTGAATTCACGACCCCGACCGATTATCTCTCCGATCTCTCGGGAAGGAGGCCGCCCAACACCGTAAAGTGGAGCGCTACCGCGGCGTTGGATTACGACCAGCAGGTGAATGACGACATGCGCCTGTTCGGGCGTTTGCAGTTACGCTACAAGGGGGAGGCTTCCACCAACGCCCAACTATGGGATTCACCCGGGGATGATTTTCCGTTCTGGACAAACCCGGATTTTACCGTCGTTGACCTGGGCGCCGGTGTGGAGTGGAACAACTGGGAGTTCGGCATTCACGTGGAGAACCTGTTCGATGAGGACTACTACATCGACGTGCAGGAATTCCCGAACTTCGCAGGCAGCAAACTGCCGGGCGCCCCGGGCTATATCATTATCGGCACCCTGGAACAGCCGCGCCGCGTGGTCGGTTCGGTGTCGTACAGCTTCTGACAAGCAGGCCGTACGAGTTTGTAACCACTGGTTGGATAAAACTATGGCGCTACCGCAAGACATCAGCCCCGTTAACAGCGAGTTAATGGAT
>JAPPLW010000074.1 GCA_028819345.1 bacterium
TCCGCCGGAGGACCGGGAAGGGCATGACCGCACAGGATTGGTCGCTGGGCGCAGGCCTCCAAGACCGGGCGGTGCTGGTGACCGGAGCGGCGAGCGGCATCGGAAGGGCGACCGCCCAGGTCATGGCTGCCTTGGGCGCCAGGGTGGCGGCATTGGACATTCAGGAAGCGGTGAGGGAGGTGGTGGCGGACCTGGAGGAACCCGGTCGACACCTGCCGGTGGTCTTCAGCCTGGCTGACAGCGGGTCGATGCCGTCGTTGGTGGCCGGCATCGAGGCGCGGCTGGGACCCCTGTGGGCGCTGGCTCATGTGGCGGCCTACCTGCGGCGCCAGGAGTTGGGGGATGTGACTGAGGAGGACTGGGACGCTCAGCTGGATGTGAACCTGAAGGGTTCATTCTTTCTCAACAAGGCGGTTGGAGAGGCGATGATCGCCACCGGCAGAGGGGGGCGCATCATCAACTTCACGTCCGGAGCTTGGCTGACCGGACCGGTGCATGGCAGCCACATCTACGTGGCCAGTAAGGGGGGCGTGGTCTCCATGACCCGGGGGTTTGCCCGGGCCTACGGTCCTCATGACATTCTGGTGAACTGCGTGGCGCCCGGGCAGGTAGACACGCCCATGCAGCACATTGACGCTCCCCCCGAAATCGTGGCGGCCGGAGTCGAGCAATGCCCACTGGGGCGGATGGGACGACCCGAGGAGTTGGCCCGGGTGGTGGCCTTCCTGGCTTCCGAACACGCCAGTTTCGTCAGTGGCGCCACCATCAACGTGAGCGGCGCGCTGACGATGTACTAGGGGGCGGATCACTGAACACCGTTCAAACCGTTCTGGGACCCGTTTCTCCGGACGAGTTGGGTGTGACCCTGCCTCACGAGCATGTCTTCTCGGATCTCTACGAGATAACCATGAACTCCCATCTGATCCTTTGCGATCCCGAGGTGGCCCGGTACGAGCTGGGTTTCTTCAAGGAGTGCGGGGGGAACACCATCGTCGATCAGACTGTGCACGGGCTGGGGCCGGACCCGGAGGCGCTCCGGGAGGTGGCCCGCGACGTGGGCATAAACATCATCGCCGGGACCGGCTTCTACTGGGAGAAGTTCCATCCCCCCTGGCTGAGGGAGATGACCGATCGGGACATCGTCGCCATGCTGGTGAAGGACCTGACGGAGGGGTTCTACGGGACAGATGTCCGGGCGGGGATCCTGGGGGAAATCGGGACTCACCACCGAAGGATCTCCGCCGCCGAAGAACGGGTGATCAGGGCCTGCGCCGTGGCTCAGCGGGAGACCGGCGTGCCCATCTCCACCCATGCGCTCTTCACCCGGATCGGCATGGAACAGGTGAGGTTGTTCGAAGAAGCCGGGGCGAACCTCGACAAACTGGTGATCGGCCACGTCGACACCACCCCGGATGTGGACTATCACCTCGAGTTGCTCCGACGGGGTGTTTGGATCGCCTATGACGCCATCGGCCAACTGGACAAACAGACCGATGAGCGGAGGGCGGACGCCATCGTCCGGCTCATCCGGGCCGGGTATCGGGACAGTATCCTGTTGTCTACCGACGTAGGGAAGCGAGGCGCCATGAGGTCATACGGAGGAACGGGATACGACCATGTGATCACCCGGTTCCTTCCCCTCCTGTGGGAGCGGGGGATCACCGAGGACGACACCACGGCGCTGACGGTGGGCAACCCCCTTCGGTTGTTCTCGGGATCATGAGCGCTCCTCCGAATACCGGCCCGGTGAGGGTGATCCTATTCGGTATGGGAACCGTGGGCAGTGCCGCTCTCCGATTGGCTCAGACCAGGCGGTGGCTGCACCCGGTCGGGGCGGTGATCGGCAGCAGCGCCTCGGCTCGACGGCGCGTCGAATCCGGGGAGCACTCGGCCGATCTGAGGTTGTCGACCGACGCCGATCTCTTGCTGGACCAACTCCGACCGGAAGTCGCCCTGATAGCCACCCGCTCTCCGGTTGCCGATGTCAAAGAAGACATCATCAGATGCGTGGAGCGGGGGGTGAGCGTGGTCACCTCGAGCGAAGAAATGTTCTACCCGTACGTCGCCGACCCGTCGGCAGCCAGAGAGATCGAAGCAGCCTGCCGGGCCGGGAGGGCGGCGGTGGTAGCCACCGGCATCAATCCCGGGTACGTGTTCGATGTCCTCCCGGTGGTGATCGCCGGCGCTTCCTGGGACGTCCAGCGGGTGTCGGTGACCCGCATGCTCGATTGCTCGGTGTTCGGGCGGAACATCCATCGCTTGTTGGGGGTGGGCTACAGTCCGGGCGGGTTCGAGGAAGCCCGCCGGGCAGGGATCATCCGCGGTCACATCGGGTTCGAGGAAAGCGCCCGGGTCATCGCCAGGGTGCTGGGCAGAGACCTCCACCGTTTCGAGGAGAATGTCCGACCATTGATCGCCGAGCAACCCTATCAACTTGCCGAGTATGTGGTCTCCGCGGGGGAGACGGCCGGCGTTGTTCAGGATGCAACCGGGTGGGTAGATGGGCGGCCCTGGCTTCGGTTCGATCTGTCCCTGCACGTGGATCCGGAGTCGGTGGGTATTCAAACCCGTGATCACATCCGGATTGAGGGCGAGAACACCCTGGACGTGACCATCCAGCCCGGAACCCAGTCGATCCTCACCACCTCGGCCCTGTTGGTCAATACCATCCCGTCGGTGTTGTCGGCGCCTCCGGGCCTCTACACCGCCACGGATCTTCTTCCTGCCGCTCCGTGGTTGGGCGCCGACCCGCCGCCCGGAATACGGAGACGGATCCAGAGCTGACCTGTCGGAGGCGTCCCGTCCTACGGCAACCGGTTTGGCAGGGATTCAACCCACCCGATAGTGGGTCTCACCGTCCACGGCGACCTAGCCTCTTGTGATCATGACAGACGACCAGCTTTCTTTGGGGGCGGGGCTTTCCGGCCGTGGGGTGATAGTCACCGGCGCCGCCAGCGGTATCGGAAGAGCCACCGCCAGGTTGGCTGCGGCGTCTGGGGCGCGAGTGTGCGGAGTTGACGTAAACGGTCACGCGCTGCGAGCGGAGATGAGGGAGTGGGAGAATCCCGATAGCCATCTGGCCATCGAGATCGATCTGACCGGAGCGGAGGCTCCCCGGATGGTGGTTGACAGGGTGTTGGAGGAATTCGACGACCTGTGGGGGTTGGTTCACTGTGCCGGCATTCTCATCCGCCGGTCGAGCACCGCCGAGATCACCCGGGAGGACTGGGACATCCAGCATGGCGTGAACTTGAAGGCGTCCTTCTTCTTGAATCAAGCGGTGGGTGAAGCACTGAAGGCCCGGGGGGGAGGAGGGCGAATGATCACCCTGAGTTCCCAGGGTTGGTGGACGGGAGGAAGCCACGGATCCGTGGTCTATTCCGCCTCCAAGGGAGGCATCGTCTCGATGTGCCGGGGTCTCTCCACTGCCTACGCTCCACATGGGATCATGGTGAACTCGATCGCACCCGGGGTGGTGGACACACCCATGCTGGGGGTCGGCTTGACCTCGGAAGACCTTGCTGCCCTTGCAGCATCATGCCCCATGGGTCGGCTGGCCACACCGGAAGAGATCGCCCGGGTGGCGGTGTTCCTTCTCTCCACTCACGCCAGCTATATCTCGGCGGCGACCATCAATGTCAGCGGGGGACTGCTCTTTTACTGATTCAACAAAGTTCTGCCGCCAAGATAATCACAGGGGAGGGGTCGGCCAAGGGTCCGCTTCTCTATAGTCGGGGCGACTGGATAATCAGCCGAACAAGGAAGGGCATTCATGACTTCCAATAGCAGCCTCCGGGGAGGGGTGGGTCGGACCGACATCACTCCGCCGGTTCCCGCCGACCTGGTCGGATACGTGCGGCGCTGGATTCCCGCAACCCAGGTGCGAGCGCCGCTCACAGCCACCGCCTTGGTGCTCGAATCCGAGACCGAGCGGGTGGCGATACTCGGAATCGACCTGGCCATTCTGAACCCTGATTACGCCACCATGATCCGCCAACAGATAGCCGAGGCCATCTCCACCCGGCCCGAATCGGTGCTGCTGAATGTGAGCCACACCCATGCCGGACCCCACACCCCCGGTCGGGTGAAGCTGGGAGGGCGCCTCGACGAGATCAAGGCCTCCGAGCAGGCCTACTTCGAGATACTCCCCCACCAGTTGGCGTCGGCCGCCCGGATAGCGGCGGAGAACACCGTGCCGGTGAGAGTCGGCTCGACCAGCACCGAGGTCCAGGGGTTGACGGTGAACCGGCGGGAGCGGGTCCAGGGCGTGGAGGGCACGGTGGGGTCTCTGAACACCATCCTGGGGTGGAACCCCGATGGCCCTATCGATCGGGATGCGGGCGTGATCAGGGTCGACCGCGAGGACGGTTCGCCCCTGGCGGTGGTGGTGAGCTTCGGGTGCCACCCGGTGACGGTGGGTCCCGAAGACCCGGCCATCAACCCCGACTTTCCCTGGCCGCTCAGAGAGGCAGTCGAAGAGGCGACCGGAGCGATGTGCGTCTTTTTGCAGGGTGCGGGAGGCAACGTCCTTCCGCTGCAGGCGTTCCTGCCCGAGACCGGCGCCGAGAAGGCGTTCGGCGAGAAGTTGGCGGCCGAGGCCCTCCATGCCATGGGCAACATCGAGACCTTTGAGACCCGGATCGACCGGCTCGCCTACGGGTCGGTGACCCCCATCGCCCTCTACCGGGTGGCGCGTGCCGAGACGCAGCCGCCACAGGAGCTTGCGGTGGCGTCCACGGTGGTGGACCTGCCGCTGAAGCGGGTTCCCTCCATCGCCGAGGTGCAGGCCGAGCGGGACCATTACCAGGACAACCTGGATAAGGCTCGGGAAGCCGGCGCCGGCTGGGAGGAACTCAACCCTATCCAGTACCACATCAGTTGGGCGGAGGCGGCGATCGCCCAGCTGGAAGAGGCGCCCTACGACCGGGTCCCGGCCTTCATACAGGCCATCCGGATAGGAGACACCGCGATCGTGGCGATCCCGGGCGAGGCATTCGCCGAGATCGCCCTGGCCATCAGGGACCGGTCTCCGGCGGACCGGGCCAAGACCATCTTCTCTGGCTACTCCAACGGGGTCATCTCCTACCTGCCCAGCGCCGCCGAGTACCCTCATGGTGGATACGAAGTGGACTACGCCCACCACAGCTACGGTTTGATCGAACAGGTCGGCCCCGAATCCGAAGCAATACTGGTGGAAGCGGGGGTCGAGATGCTAAAGGAGTTGTGGTAAATGGTCCGGATGAGGATGAACCAGGCGGTAGCCGCCGCCCTGGGCGACGAGATGCGCGAAGACCCCGACGTGGTGGTGTTCGGGGAGGACGTGGCTGTGGCCGGTGGTCCTTTCAAGACCTCCGACGGGCTCTTGGAGGAGTTCGGGCCATCCCGGGTGAGGGACACTCCCATCTCGGAGATGGGATTCCTGGGGATGGCGGTGGGAGCGGCCGCCTCCGGTCTTCGTCCGGTCGCCGAGATCATGTTCATCGAGTTCCTCGGCGTGGCGCTCGACATGGTGGTAACCGAGGCCGGCAAGTTTCACTTCCTGTCCAGAGGGGCGTTCACTTGCCCGATGACCGTCAGGGCTTCCATCGGCGCAGGCTTGGGTTTCGGGTGCCAGCACTCCCAGACCATGGAGAACTGGATGAGCCACGCCCCCGGTCTGAAGATGGTGATGCTCTCCGGTCCCCAGTCCGCCTACGGCCTGCTGCGGGCGGCGATCCGCGACCCCAATCCGGTGGTGGTGCTGGAGCCGCGTGCGCTCTACGGCGGTCGGGGACAGGTGACCACCGGCGCCGACGGCATCATCCCGCTGGGAGAAGCCCGTCGGGTTAGGGAGGGCGACGATGTGACCGTCGTCTCCGCCGGGGCGATGGTGAAGGTGGCGCTGGCCGCCGCCGAGGCCTCCGATGACTGGTCGGCGGAGGTGATCGACCTCCAAACCCTCATCCCCTGGGACCGCGACGGCGTCGTCTCGGCGGTGAGACGGACCGGTCGGCTGGTGATAGTTGAGGAGAGTCCGTACACCTCGGGGTGGGGGACTGAGATCGCCGCTTACGTGGGGGCCCGGTTGTTCGGGGAGTTGCGCGCCCCGGTGCTGCGGATCACCTGTCCGGATGTACCGGTGCCCTTCGGGCGGGAACTGGAACAGCGCTACATGCCCAACCCCGGATACGTGACAGATCAGATCGATCAACTGCTGGCCACCGGTCGGGTGCCTGACCCGTGGTGGGTGGGAGAAGGGAGAAGCTCGTGATGGGCAACGGCCGAAGAATGGAACGCCGCCGGGCGGTCGCCGCCGACCGGGTGGCCCGCTATGAGCAGATGGTGGAGATACGAGCCTTCGAGGACCGGGTGCAGGGACTGTTCGCCGAGGGGCGGGTGCACGGCACCACCCACACCGCCCAGGGCCAGGAAGCGGTGGCGGTGGGGATCGCGGCTGCGGCCCGGCCCACCGACCTGGTGACCTGCACCTATCGGGGCCACGGCATAGGCTTGGCGCTGGGCATGACTCCCGAGGTGATCCTCGGAGAGATCATGGGTCGGGAGATCGGCTGCGTCGGGGGGATCGCCGGCTCCATGCATCTCTGTGATAGGGAACTGGGCCTGCTACCCACTTTCGCAATCATCGGGGCAGGCATCCCGGTTGCGGCCGGGGCGGCGCTCACCGCTCAGGTACGGGGAACCGACGACGTGGCTATCGGAGTGTTCGGCGACGGGGCTGCCAACATCGGCGCCTTCCATGAGGGCTTGAACCTGGCGGCCATATGGAAACTGCCGGTGGTGTTCATATGCGAGAACAACCAGTACGGGGAGTACAGCCGAATCGACCTGACCACGCCCATCGAGGACCTGGCCGACCGGGCGGCCTCCTACGGCATCCCCGGGATCATCGTCGACGGACAAGACCCCGATCAGACCGTCGAGGCGGTGAGTGCGGCTCTGGATGTCGCGCGCTCTGGTGGGGGCCCCACCCTGTTGGAGATGAAGACCTACCGTTACGCCGGCCACTCCCGGGCGGACAAGGCCGAATACCGTCCCGAAGGAGAGTTCGAGCGCTGGTACGAGCGCGACCCCATCAACACTTTCCGGGCAAGGCTGGAATCCGAGGGGCTGCTGGCCGCGGGAGACGCCGAGGCGATAGACGGACGGGTGGCCGCCCGCCTCGAGGCGGCGTTGAAAGCGGTCGAGGAGAGTCCCCCGGCGACCGTCGACGCCATGTTCGGAAACATCTACGCTCCGGTCTAGAAGGGCAGGTCGACGGATGCGTTACGAGGTAAGGATGCCCAGACTGGGCGAGACCGTGGACGAGGTGGTGCTGCTGGAGTGGATGGTCGAGGTGGGGGACCAGGTCGATGAAGGCGCCGAACTGGCTCTCGTGGAGACCGACAAGGTCGAGACCGAAGTGCCCTCCCCCGTGGCGGGGACCGTAGCCGAACTCACGGTGTCAGAGGACGCAGAAGTAAACACGGGCGACGTGATCTGTGTCATAGAGACCTAGCTTCTCCTGTCGCAGTGTCAGGTGACCGCCCACCGCGCCCAAAACGGAGCGGTTTGCGATTCCTGTTAGGTGTGTGCCTTGCAGGTGTATTACTGGTTTCGGCTTGCAGCGGCAGTGTTGATGGCCCTGTAATCGAGGGTAACGTCACCGGTGGCGGCGATGATGCTCTGGTGTTCGGGATCGTGACTATCGAGGGCGACTGCATCTATCTGCACAATCCCCAAATCGATAGTCGCTATCCGGTCGTGTGGCCACATGGGACTTCCTGGAATCCTGCCGAGTCGGCTATCAAGCTACCCGACGGGACAAATGTGCACGACGGGTACGAAGTGTCCGGCGGCGGTGGATATCACACACAGAACCTAGACACCTACACCGTTCCCGAAGGAATAGCACTAGCGCTGAACTGTGTGGACAACAAATACGGTGAGATCGCCGTATTCAACTCAGACAGCGACATCGAGACAACCCAACCCTGAGATCACCATGTGTCGCTCCTCACAAGGGCGGAGAGTCGTTCGCCAGGGGTCCCGAAATAGGGGTCGAGAATTTCGCGACCTCCCGTTGTGATCAACAGTATCCATTATGTGACCGGTCGGGTCGGGTCGGTTACCGGGGGTCTTCTCCCTCGGCGTCGGGTTCCAACCAGCGCACCTCCGAACCGGGCGGGGCGTAGAACCAGAGCACCGTGAGACCGTCGGGTCCCGAACGAGTTGTATGGGGAAGGTTGGAGGGGGCGATTATGACAGTTCCTGTCTCCATGGGATGGGCCTTCCCGTTGATGTCCAGCCAGCCCGAGCCGGAGATCCCCACGGCCACCTCTTCTGCCTCGTGGGAGTGGAGCACCGTCGAAAAGTGAGGTGGCAGAGCTGACATCCCCATCACTATCTTGTCCGAGTTGCCTAGTTCGGGGGAGGCTTTCACCTGCATCGCCCGACCTTCAATCAGCTGGCCATCCCCCGCGATCCCTCGGGCTAGGACCCCCTCTACCTCTGCGGCCAACTGCGAGATAGTCCACTTGGGCGTTTCGGCCATGAGATCTCGTGTCCTTATCGAGCCGGTGAGTCAACTGGTACGTGAGGCCATTGGAATTATAGGAAATCGCCCAACCACCCGGGTCGCGTCCGGACAGTGGCCGGACCGATGCGGAGCAGAGCTAATCGCAGACGGCGGTCGCTTCGATCTCGATCAGATAGCCCGGGTCCAGAAAACTCGACACCTCGACCATCGTGGATGCGGGCTTTATCTCACCGAAGACCTCGGCGTGGGCTCGCCCGGCTTCCTCCCACCGTGAGATGTCGGTCAAAAACATCCTGGTCCGGATCACGTTTTCCGGCGTGGCGCCCAACTCCGCCATCGCGGAGAGCATTATCTTCAGACAGGCCTGGGTCTGTCCGTACATGTCCCCGGGCGCGATCACGGTTCCATCAGGCGCTGCGGCGGTGGTTCCGGCTACTTCCACAAGGTTTCCCATCCGTACCGCCCGGGAGTAACCCACCGGGTCCCACGGACGGTTGGAAGATACCTGCTGTCGCTTTTCGGTCGGCACGGACAGCCTCCTGACATCTGGGTCTTGTTATTTGGCGGGGACACACCCACCACGATCGGGGTCTGGCCTGCTCCGTGGGACCGATCGTAACAAACAGGGCGCCGGCGGTTCGGTTTGGCGTCCCCGACATAGTGTGGTGAACGCGAGATTGAAGCCGGCGTCCCTGCGCCGCTTCCATCATCTCACCCTCGGTATTGCAGGCTTTGAATGCTGGTTGGGCACTGGTGAGGAGATTCCCGCAGGTCGGCAGAGATTAAACCGTCGTTTGAGCCGTTGACCTCCGACCTGCGCCAATAGCATGGTTGATGTCTGCTGTCTGTTTATTACGTAGTTTTTGGAAGGAGGTAGGACTGATGCAAGGTTTAGACAGCTATTTCAGAATCTCTGAACGGGGCTCCTCGGTTGGCACAGAGGTCCGCGCGGGCATCACCACATTCCTGGTGATGGCGTACATTCTGTTCGTGAACGCCGGGATTCTCAGCGCCGGAGGCCTCGACCCCGCTGCCGTGGCAGCCGGCACGGCACTGGTAGCCGCCATCATGACGATCGCTATGGGGGTTTTCTCCAATTACCCGATAGCGATGGCGGCCGGTCTGGGGCTGAACGCGGTCGTCGCCTTTAGCCTGACGGCCGACGGCCTCTCGATCGAGGGCGCCATGGGCGTCGTGGTGTGGGAAGGCGTTCTGGTTACGGTCCTCGTCCTGTTGGGCCTGCGGGAAGCCGTGATGGCAGCGATTCCGACCAGCCTCAAGTATTCGATCGGGGTAGGCATTGGCCTCTTCATCCTGTTCATCGGCCTGGTCAATGGCGGGCTGGTTCACGGAGAAGGTGGCACGATTGTCGAATTCGTGTTTCCCACTGAGGCCGCCCAAGGCGTGACATTGGTCGGGGTGCTGATCGGCTTGGTTCTCCTGGCGCGCAAGGTGAAGGGGGCGATGATCATCACGATCGCAGTCACCACCATCGTGGCGCTGATAGCAGGAGTGGCCAGCGTGCCGGACAACCTCTCGGCGTCGGTGAGCTTCGATACCTTCGGGGCCTTCGATCTGGGCAACTCGTTCGCGGAACTCGGCTTCCTGTCGGCCTGCTTGGCGATCTTCACCCTGATGCTCGCCGACTTCTTCGACACGATGGGCACTGCCACAGCCATAGTCGAGCAAGCAGAGTTGACCGACGAGAAAGGCGGAATCCCCCGCCTCAAGAGCCTCCTCCTGGTGGACTCGCTCGGCGCGGCGCTCGGAGGAGTGGCCGGAGTCAGCTCGAACACCAGTTACATCGAGAGCTCGGCGGGAGTGGCCGAAGGTGGGAAGACCGGACTGACATCGGTCGTCACGGGGATTCTCTTCCTGATCGCCATCGTCCTGTCGCCCCTCGCCGGGATTGTCCCGGCTCAGGCGACGGCGCCGGTGTTGATGCTGATCGGGTTCCTCATGGTCGGGCTTCTCAAGCACATCGACTTCACGGACCTGGAGGAAGGTCTGCCGGCGCTGCTGGCGGTGATCCTCATGCCGTTGACATTCTCGATCACGGTCGGGATTGCGGCCGGATTCGTGACGCACACCCTGATCAAGGTGGTGAAGGGGAAGGGCGGCGAGATCCATGTCCTGATGTGGGTAGTCTCGATCGCCAGCGTGATCTACTTTGCCAGCGACTGGATCGAGATGTTCCTGTAACCGAGGTCCGGATAACCGTTTGGACGAGAGAGCGCCACCCGGCGCTCTCTCGTTTTCATTGAGACGTACCCTGTCTTTACTCCGCAACCTTGACTAAGGTGTTGCACCACAAGTTCCCCACGGAAAAGCCGGCCATGGAGAGATTCGTCAGGGGCCTGCCCAAGACCGAGTTGCACATTCACATTGAGGGGACGCTGGAGCCGGAGATGATGTTCGAGATGGGGGAGCGGAACGATGTGGAGTTGCCGTTCGGCTCGGTCGACGAAGTCAGGGCGGCTTACGAGTTCGACGATCTGCAATCCTTCCTGAACATCTACTACCAGGCCGCCGGTGTGCTGCAGACCGAGGAGGACTTCGCCCGGTTGATGGCGGCCTACCTGGAGAGGGCCGCGTCGGACGGAGTGCGCCACGCGGAGATCTTCTTCGACCCTCAGACACACACAGAGAGGGGGATCGACATCGGAACGGTGATCCGGGGACTGGTGCAGGGCCAGCAGGAGGTGGCGGGAGTCTCATCGACCCTCATCCTCTGTTTCCTCCGCCACCTCTCGCCCCGGTCGGCTGTCAAGGTGTTCGAGCAGGCCCGGCCGTTCCTCGATCACATCCAGGGAGTGGGACTCGACTCGGGAGAGTTGGGGAATCCCCCCGAACTGTTCGCCGAGGCCTACCGCCTGGCCGTCGAGGCAGGCTTGAGGCCGGTGGCCCACGCCGGCGAGGAGGGTCCGGCGGAATACGTGTGGTCGGCCCTGGATGTTTTAGGAGTTGAGCGCATCGACCATGGGGTACGAGCCGGGGAGGACCCCGCCCTGCTGGACAGGCTGGTCAGGGAGCAGATTCCTCTGACGATGTGTCCCCTGTCGAACCAGAAACTTCAAGTCTTCCCCGATCTGGCCGACCACAATCTCAAGAGACTGATGGATGCCGGCGTCCTTGTCACTGTCAACTCCGATGACCCGTCTTACTTCGGCGGTTACGTGGGGGACAACTACCTCGGCATCGCCTCAGCCCTGGATCTGTCCCATGATGATCTGATCCAGCTAGCCCGCAATTCGGTGACTGCTTCTTTCCTGCCCGACGATCGGAAAGCGGCTCTACACCAGGAGATCACCGATTACGTGGCTCGGTCTCATAGGTTTGGCCATCAACCGACGATGAGGCCTGGCTTTCTCGGTTCTGAACACAGGGATTCCGATTGACTGCCCCTGACCTGAAGGCCTATTGCTGTTCGGCAGGATAGACATCCACCGTGATCGGGAACTGGACCTCCTCGTGGGGACGGATGGTGATCGGAAAGGTGCCGACCTGGCGGATAGGCGTCTCCAATACCACGTGTTGCTCCTCGAGACTGAAGCCGGTGTCCCGCCGCACCGCCTCAACCACGTCCGTGGCGCCCACCGACCCGTAGAGGTTCCCCGCCTCGGAGGCGCGGGCGGCTATGACCACCATCTTGCCCACGAGCCTGGTGGCGATCTGCTCTGCATCGCTCTTGAGACGCAGAAACTCCGCCAGTTTCGCCTGCTTCAAAGCCTGGACATGGGCAATGGCCCGCGGGGTGGCCTTGATTGCTTTGTTACGGGGAATCAGGTAGTTCCGGGCGTAGCCCGGCGCCACTTCCACCACCTCCCCCTTGTACCCCAGCCCGGCGATGTCCTGGGTCAGGATCAGCTTGGCGCTCATTGGTTCGTGTAGGGCAAGAGCGCCATCTCGCGGGCGTTCTTGATGGCGCGGGCCACCGCGTTCTGGTGTCGCTGGCAGTTTCCGGTGGACCGCCTGCCGCGAATTTTGGCGCGGGCGTCGGAGATGTATCTGCGCAGCAGTGTGATGTCCTTGTAGTCCACGTAGCTGATCTTCGAGTCGCAGAAATAGCAGGAACGTTTCTTGACTCTCCGGTAGCTCGACCCCGACCGCGGTCGTCTCCTGGTTGAAGCTTTGCGTGCCATGTGGTTCCTTTCCTAGAAGGGTTCCTCGTCGCGGCTGAAGGAACCGGTCGGGTTGACGGGAGCCGAGGGGGTGCGCGACCGCTGACCGCTGTCGTAGTATCCGCCGCTGCTCTCGCGGGTGGTCCGCCTCACGTCGGCGGTGGCCCAACGCAGCGAGGGCCCGATTTCATCGATCCTCACCTCCACCACCGAGCGCCGGTCACCGTCGGGGGTTTCCCATTGGCGCTGTTGAAGACGGCCTGTGACGATGACTCGGGATCCCCGTTGCAGTGATTCTGCGACGTTCTCGGCGTACTGGCGCCACACGGTACCGCTGAAGAAGCTTGTCTCTTCCTGCCACTCGTTGTTCGGGTCACGCCACCGGTGGTTGACGGCTATGCGAATATTGGCTCGGGGTATCCCCGAAGTCGTAAAGCGAAGTTCGGGATCCTCCACCAGGTTCCCGACCAACGTCACGGAGTTGTAGGCCATTTTCTGTTCCTCTCTCGTTCCTTGGGGCCTCGCTCAGCTTTCAGGACGGACAACTTTATGACGCAGCACCTCGTCGGCCAGCGACAGGACCCGTCGAAGGGCATCCACCGTGGCCGGCCCCGACTCGAAGCGGCTGACGGTGTAGTAGCCCTCGGAAACGTGGTCTATCTTGTAGGCCAACCGGCGCTTACCCCACGGGTCTGTCTCTTGGTTGACGGCTCCCTGGTTGGCAAGGAACTCGCCCAACTCCGAAACCTTTTCCCGGTACTCGCCCTCGGTCAACTCGGGGCGATGGATCGTCATCAATTCGTACTGACGCAAAACAGCGTCACCTCCTTTGGTCATCTGCCTGACACGCAGAAGGCCCCGTTATGGGGCAGGATCGTGGTGCCCTCAGGCACCTTTGGGGGGTATGCAGGTCATGATAATACCTGTCGAATTCCTGGACAATCCGCGTTTGGCCGTAACTACCACGTCAGGGCGAGACGGTGTTATTTCGCGGGACGAGGATCTCCTCCAAGGCCACGTCGTCGAAGAACCCGGGAAGGGATTCGAGGGCGTAACGGATGGGCGCTTCCGAGGGATAACTGGGACACGGGTCGGCCCGGCATGGAACCATGTGCACCACCAGGAACAGGGACCCGCTCTCATCGAAGAAGCCGATGTCCAGGGGGATGAGGGTGTCTTTCATCCAGAACGACACCTGGACGGGAGAGTCCCAGGCAAACAGCATCCCGTCCAGATCCCCCAGGGAAGTGACCCCCATCAGGCCGCGGCTCCGCAACGCCGGGGTGTCGGCCAATGCCAACCGGAGGGATCGGTCACCCAGACGGGCGTCGACGATCTCGAATCCCGTTATGTCTCCGGTGTCGAGTTGAGGGAGGGTGGCGTCGGTGGTGGCTGGGGCGGCCGTGGTGCTGTTTGGAGAGGAGGCGGGGGCGGTTGTCGAAGACCAGGTGGTTGTGTCAGGCGGATCCGGGGATGCCGCCTCGCCCACGGTGGTGGCCGGAAAAGCCGTGGTGCTGGTGGGAGGAGCAGTGGTGACGGCAGTAGCAGGAGCCGTGGTTGTGATCGGCGGTTCCACGGAAGCGGGCCCGTCTGGAGAAGCGACGGTTGTGACAGTCATCGCGGCCGCGCCCGTTTCGGCGCTCCCGCCTCCCGACTGGGTTTCGACCGGGGCCTCCCCGCAAGCCCCGGTCAAAAGGGTCGCGCAAACTAGAAAGAGGAAGCGCTTGCGTTTGAAGGCGTATCTCCCGACAGGGCGTCCTCTAGGCTGGCGTCCACGCTGTAGGTCTCTTTCTGGGAGGGAAAGCGACCGGCCCGCACATCGTTGCAGTAGCGGCGAAGCGCATCGGTGGCGATGGTGCGCAGGTCGGCGTATTGACGGACGAACTTGGGATAACGGCCGAATCCCAGTCCCAAGAGGTCGTGGAAGACCAGGACCTGCCCATCTGCCGAGATCCCGGCGCCGATGCCGATGGTTGGCGCGGAGATGCGTTCGGTCACGACCGACGTCACCACTTCGGGTATTCCTTCGAGGACCAGCGCGAAAACCCCCGTCTCATCCAGGGCCTGAGCGTCCTGGATGATCTGGCGGGCGGTGTCGAGCCGTCGGCCCTGGATGCGATATCCGCCCTCGGCATGGATGGATTGGGGGGTGAGCCCCAGATGACCCATCACCGGGATCTCGGCGGCCAGCAGTCGCTGGATGTGGGGGATCCGTTCGGCTCCCCCTTCAATCTTTACCGCCTCTGCACCTGCCCTGATCAAGGTGGCCGCGTTGCGAACGGTCTCTTCAGGGGAAACGTGGAAGCTCATCCATGGCATGTCCGCAACCACCAGCGAATGGGGCTCGGCCCGAGCGACCGCGGCAACGTGGTGGGTCATCATCTCCAGGCTTATCGAGAGGGTGTTGTCGAAGCCGTGGACGGCGTTGGCCGCCGAGTCTCCGACCAGGATGATGTCGATGCCCGCTTCGGAGGCCAGTTTGGCCCCCGGATAGTCGTAGGCGGTCACCATGGCGATCTTTTCAATGCCTTTTCGGGCTCGGATGGAAGGCACCGTTACTCTTGCCATGTTTTCTCCTCTCTCCCCACCGCGGAGGGTTGGGGGATCGGGTCAGTTGGTTTGTCAGCCCGGTGGCCGGGGGTCAGCACGCTCCGAATAGAGTCGACCGCCCCCTTGGGGCTGGCTGGTCCCAATAATAAGGACTCCCGTTTGGAGACCAAACCGGAATTGACGAATGCTTACTCCTGGTTTGTTCTCGCCTCCAGGGATGGAGGGACTGCTAGAGGTAGATGCCGAGCAGAATCAAGACAAGGGTGAGAACCGTCACTACTGTGAGCCGCTTCCCCTTGATCGGCTCTTCGACCTTGGAAGTCCTGATCTTTCCGACCTTGAACACCGAGGCCGCAATCAACATCACCACGGGATGAAAGAGGTCGTCCCAGGTCTGGTCGACAATCATGAGGATGATCCCCAGTAGCACCTGGATATCCAACATGACGGATGAGAGGGTTACCAATGCGCGGTGATGGGAGGAGTCCTTGTTCCATCTGGCCAGCCCGACCACCATCATGGCGATCAAAGCCGCCAGAACCAGCCACCGGAGCCCCGAATGTGTTTCAAGCAGAAAGTCCATAGTTTGGAATTATATTCCTTTGGCCTTGGATCTCTTAAGCGTTACCGCCGTTCTGGCCGGTTGGGCGGTGGTGAAGACGGCCCGCCGGGAAGAGCCGGTGATCTCCCGGCTCAACCCGACTCCCGGGTCGTCATCCGGCAGCGGTCTGGTCTCGAAGCCAGACGATGTCGGCTTCCTGGCCCTCGGACGGGGTTTCCACCACCACCGGGGCTCCGGCGTCTCGGACCACCTCGGCCAGAAGGTCCGGGGGAATCTCTCCTGACTTCAGGTTGGCGTGGCGATCCCGGCGAGAGTCGAATGGATCCCGGGAGTTGTTGGCATGCACGAGGTCAATACGTCCGGTCACGGCCATGACCCGTTCCACCAGTCCCTCCAGCGGCTCGCCCCCTGCCCACGCGTGGCAGGTGTCGAGTACGAACCCGACTTCCAGATCGCCGATTTCCTCCCAGAGTCGGCGCACGTCCTCGAGGCGCCGGGCAGCGGCAAGATCCCCGGAGGCGGTGTTCTCTATCAGGACCGGGACTTCGTTGTCGAGCGGGGCGAGGGCCTTGCGCCAGCGCCCCGCCGCCTCCGCGAGGCTGCTGCCCCCGGTGGCGTGCCCGCCGTGCACCACCACGCCCGCTGCTCCGATCTGGGCCGCCGCTTCGCAGGTGTCGGCCAGGATTCTCCGGCTCGGGATCCGTATCCTGCTCTCTCCCGCCATGACGTTCACCAGATAGGGGGCATGCACGTAGATGGGAATCGGGGAGGAACGCAACTCCTCCGCATCGGGCCGGGGCAGAGGCTTCTTCCAGCTCTGGGGACTTGAAAGGAACACCTGCACGACCTCGGCGCCTATTGCCCGGGCGTCGGCCAGCGGGCGCCGGTTGGAAAGGTGCGCTCCGATCATCATGGGGCGTCCGCCGCAGCCACCGCCCTCTCATCGGCCATGCGGTCGAGGTAGTGGTTCGCCACAGTCTCCACCACCACTGCCCGCACCGACCAGTCCGAGGCCAGAACCCGCAGGATCCGTGTTCCCGTCCATCTCGCCCCCCAGGGATGAGAGGGGAGCTCCGGCCGGAGACCGTTCGGCTGCAGAACTATGGTCAGACTGGGCAGGAGGCTCCCGTTGTCGTCCACCGGCTGGGAGAAGACCTGGCTGATCGAGTCCCAGGGCAGGGGGACAGGGGGCCGGAGGGGCCCCAGCAAGGCAATGGAGAGACCGTCTGATCCCACTGTCAGCACCGGACGAAGACGCATGGCCGAAACCAGTCCCCATCCAAAGAGGAGAACCCCGGCGGCCAGGGTCATCGCCGCCCAAACCCGTTCCCGGTCTTCCAGGATCTCCTCACCCCCGAAGACTCGCTCTGCCAGCCCCGCCGCCAGCCAGTTCCACCACAGCAGATCCGACGCCGCCACAATCAACACCCCGCCCGACAGCACAGCCATCCAAATGCGACGGGACGAGTTGTACACGGTGAGTGTCTCCATGTTCTCCTAGGGGCGGCGAGTTACACGATACTGTGTGGGAGTTCGGACCGACCGCGCCGAAGGCGCCATTGAGAACGCGGATTGGCCAAAGAGGAGGTGGGGTGGGTAGCTTTGGGCGGCATGCGGTTGACTCTGATCCGGCACGCCCAGCCTGACTGGATACAGGGAGGAAGAATGGTGGGCAACCCGGCCCTCAGCGAGTTGGGGCGACGCCAGACCCTCCAACTGGCCGCACGGTCCTGGTCCCAGGTTGACGAACTGTGGGTTTCGGAGTTGCGACGGGCCCGGGAAACCGCCGCTCCCCTGGCCGAGGCGCTGGGTTTGGAGCCGCGGGTGTTCAAGTGGATGAATGAGATCGGAGACCCCATCGAATGGGATGGGATGTCCCAAGAACAGGTCGACGCCCGCATCGCGGAGTTCTACGACCAACCGACGATCGACGAACTGTGGGGAGGAGTGCGCCGGGGGGAGGCCTACCGGAGCTTCCAGAAGAGAGTCACCGATGGCTTGGCGGCCACTCTGGGCCAATACGGAACGGAGATGATGCAGCCCTCCCAACCCCGGCTCTGGAAAGTCGGGAGCCGGAAGTCAATAGCGCTGGTTGCCCATGGCGGCACGAACGGAGTTATCTACGAAAACCTTCTGGGGTGCGGGGCGACGCCCATCGCATGGCACAAGTTCCGTTCCCTTCACACCGCAGTCTCCGTCCTCGAGACCTATCCGCTGGCCGACTCCTGGATGTTCTCGCTGAGAAGCTTCGGGGATGTGACTCACCTCTCGCCGGAGCAGGTGACCGGATAGGGTTACTGGCCGTAGCGACGGTCTCGACGGGAGAAGTCCCGCAGGGCCCGGAGGTAGTCGACCCGGCGGAACGCCGGCCAGTAGACATCCACGAATACAAACTCGGCATAGGCTGACTGCCACAACAGGAATCCGGACAGTCTCGACTCTCCCGAAGTGCGGATCAGAAGGTCCGGATCAGGCGTGCCCGCGGAGTACATGTGCCGGGCCAGGCCGGCGGAGTCGATCAGTTCCGCCATTTGTGACGGGTTCTCTACGCCGACGCTCAGTTCGGCTACGAGGCTCTGGCAGGCGTCCACGATCTCCTGTCGGCCGCCGTAGCCCATGGCAATGGTCAGATTGCGACCCTCCGTCGCCGGGCCGGTCTCTTCCATGGCGCTCTTGGCGGCGGTCACCAGACTGGCCGGCAGCAGATCCAGACTTCCTATGAACTGCAATCCCATCTTGTGTCGTCGACACCGCTGGGGGAGGCGCCGGAACAGGTCTGCCAACACCTCGTAGTAGGGCTCGAGTTGCGCGGCGGGACGGCCGAGATTCTCCTTCGACAACACCCAGCCAGTGATCGCCGGAATACCGAGCGCCGCCGACCAGTCCACGAAGTCCTCGAAACGGCGCATACCCTCCAGATAGCTGTCGACGTAGTTGGGAAGGCCGCTCCGGCGGGCGTACCGTCGATGACCGTCGAGGATCACTCCCACATGCCGGGGGAAGCGGGAGGCGTCCATCTGCTTGAGAAGCCGCCTCTCATAAATGCGGTATAGGAGACCGGTGAAGGGGGAGATAATGGTTCCTGGGTGTCTGGTCAGCACAAGCCTATCTTGATCCTCTCGGATCCCAGTTGAAGAAGCGGGTGGTCAACACCATCCCCAGGACCAGCCACCCGCCCATTGTCGCCAGGTTCTCCCAACCGAGCACCGGACCGGTGTGGAAGGGGTTGAAGGAGGCGCCGAACGGCTCGGCGAAGTGTTTAAGCGGAAAAATGTCTCCCAGGACCACCAACCACGCCGGGGCGTCCTCCAGAGGGATGAAAATGCCCGAGATGAAGGCCATCGGCAGGAACACGGCATTGGTCACCGCCGGCACCGTGTCGGCGGTCCTGACGACGGCGCACACCGATAGTCCCAGCGCCGAGAAGGTGGCCATGCCCAGCACGAAGACGGACAGCGCCACACCGACGTTGTCCCATAGCATGACGAATCCGAACAAAGACCAGCCGACCACGAACATGGCGACCACCGAGATCACCGCGATCCACACCCCCGAGCCGATCCTTCCTGCCATGTAGACCCACGGAGGGAGGGGAGTGCCCCGCACCCGCTTGAGAATGCCCTGGTCCCGGGCGAAGGCGGTCCCGATAGCCAGGTTGCTGAAGGTCGCCGAGCAGGCGGCGAACACCGCCATCGCCGGCGCGAAGAACTGGGCGAACCGGTAGCCGTCAGCTACTTCGGAGCCTCCGAACAGGACGCTGAACAAAGCCAGGAAGAAGACAGGGAGGGCCAATGTGAAGAAGGCGGCCACGGGTGTCCTCCAGAATGTGCGATTCTGGCTTCGAATCTGCCTCCACAGCAGCGACAGGTCAGCCCGCAAAACCGTCATTCCCGGTCTCCCGCCCTGTCGGCCTCTTCCATGATGTCGAGGTAGATGTCCTCCAGGCTGGGCCGGGTCACCTCCAGGCCGGCCAGCTCCACTCCTCTGTCTGTGGCCCACCGGGTGAGTGTGTAGAGATCGGCGGTCGGGTCGGTGGACCGGTAGGTGACCCGGTTCTCGGCGATCTCGGAACCATCGCCGATTGCGGGCAGGTCTGCCGTATCGGAAACACTGAACCGGACCGTGGTGA
Organism: bacterium; assembly: GCA_028819345.1. Classification (GTDB taxonomy): domain Bacteria; phylum Actinomycetota; class Acidimicrobiia; order Spongiisociales; family ZC4RG35; genus Bin76. The sequence continues at coordinate 19,878 of JAPPLW010000074.1, forward strand.
CCACTTGGGCCGAGCCCAGGGATTCCGGCGTCCCCTCCGCCACGATCCTGCCCTCTGCCAGCACGACTATCCGGTCGGCGAGATGCTGAGCCTCGTCAAGATAGTGGGTGGTGAGGAGAATTGTCTTGCCCAGGTCGGTGAGGCCTTCGACCAACTCCCATGACTTGCGTCTGGCCGCCGGATCGAATCCGGTGGTGGGCTCGTCCAGGAACACCAGGTCGGGGTCTCCTGCCAGCCCCAGGGCCAGGTCGAGCCGCCGACGCTGTCCGCCCGACAGGGTCTTTATCCGGGAATCCCCCTTCTCCTCCAGGCCCACCAGGGAGATGAGTTCATCGACGGGACGCTGTCGGGAATAGGCCATCCCGTACAGTTCGAGCGCCTCCCGGACACACAGGACCTCTTCGACCCCTGTCTCCTGGAGCACGATCCCTATCCGGTCACGAAACCCCCGCCCCCCGGTGGCCGGGTGGAAGCCGAGTACCTCGATGTCCCCCTCGTCCGCCCGGCGGTATCCCTCCAGGATCTCGACTGCCGTTGTCTTCCCCGCTCCGTTCGGACCCAGCAGCGCCAACACTTCTCCCTCTGCCACAGTGAAGCTCACCCCGTCGAGCGCCCTGACCTCCCCGTAGGTCTTTTGCAGGTTCGTGACGGTGATGGCCGCAGACACCGAAACGAGGATACTTCGAGGCGGAGGGGTGCTGTGATCCGGTCTCTCAGAGGAGGCTCCCGGCCCGCGTGCTCGCCGTGCGGGAGTGTCTGAGCTGTCCCGTCGCGGTGCTTGGGCGAGACACCCGTACTGGGAATTGCCAAGACTGTGAAGAAAGCTGCGGTAGGGAGGTTTGACTCTGTCCCTCCGAGAGCGACGGGCTGGCCCAACTCCTCAAAGAAAGACAACATTGGCTGTGTGCCGCACGGGTTCCGCACCAGCTTCAAAGAACTGGTGTGCCGAGACAGGTGTGGCCGGGGAAGTAGCGGAACGAGCCCTCGGACACGCCATTCGGAACAGAGCAGAGGCCGCTTACAGCCGAACCGATCTGCTCCAGCCCCGCGGTCCTCTGTCAAGTTCATCATCGCACGCCACAGACGCATTGATCGTCATGGTAACGGCATGATAGGGACCACTCCCCGGTCGAAACGGCAACCGAATCCATCCATAAGACCTAAAACCGGCAAGGAAGACACCGTGAAGATGCACTTTCCGTGTACCGCATCATGGAACGATTTCACACGGTAGCGAGACCATGACTATCGTGCCTGCGGGATTTTGGTCCAGTCTTCTTGAGGAGGCCTTGTTGATGCTCAGATGGTTTTGGAATGCGGGCCCTTGGGTGGTTGGCGTGCTGCTTTTCACACTCGGGTTTGTGGGACAGGCGATGGGGACCACTTCCCCTGGGGTGGTCCCGGTTGGTGAAGCTGAGTTCCGGGTTAATCCGGTGTGGGAAGTGGAAATGACCGTGGGAAACCACTCGGGTTTCCTGGGCCATGTGGTGGATCAGGATGGCGCTGGGGGTGAGGGCGACTTTGTTTGGGAAGGGCAGAACTATATGGTCACTTCGGTTCTCGCGGCGCCCAACCGGGAGGATCGGGACAGGATCGATGTCAGCCTCTATGTGTGGCCGGGGCTTCCCCCAAAGTCGAGTCATCTGTTTTTACAGGTCGGTGATCTCCGATTGAACCTGGCGGACGGGAGAGTGGTCGGGCAGCATTTCTTTTGGGAATTATAGCTAATAGTTGACGGGGTGGGGTTACAAGCATGTAAGCTTGA
>JAPPLW010000101.1 GCA_028819345.1 bacterium
GGTCGTACGGTGGGTGCTGGTCGGGTTACCAAAATCACCAAATAACAAAACAACCATTCGACAGAATTGAACGCAAACTATAAGAACCAAACAAGGAATAAGACCAGAAATACAAACAGGAAAAGCAGTAGAAACACTTCATGGATGAATCTCACAAGATCCGCATAAAGCTCAAGGCTTATGACCACCAGAGCGTGGACGAGTCGGCGCGTAAGATCGCCGCTACGGTAACTCGCACCCAGGCAAAAATCAAGGGCCCTGTTCCACTGCCCACCGAGATTCATCGCTACTGCGTCATTCGAGGCCCGCATGTGGACAAGGATTCCCGGGAGCACTTCGAGATGCGTATTCACAAACGGCTGATCGACATTCTCGACCCGACCGCCAAAACAGTGGACTCGCTGATGCGTCTCGATCTTCCCGCCGGAGTAGAAGTGGAGATAAAGCTGTGAACACCATTCTTGGCACCAAGCTGGGGATGAGCCAGATATTCAACGAGTCGGCCCAGGCTGTGCCGGTTACCGTGATCAAGGCGGGTCCCTGCCGGGTGGTCCAGATCAAGACCGCCCAAAAGGACGGCTACGAGGCTGTGCAACTGTCGTTGGAGACGGCCCGCAGCGCCAAAGTGGGAAGAGCCGTGGCCGGTCATTTCGCCAAGGCGGGGGTGGACCCCTCCCCGCACCTGGTGGAGACCCCGGTGGAGGACTCCGAGCAGTTCGAGCCTGGTTCGACGATCGAGGTGGATGCGGTCTTCCAGGAGGGAGTGCGGGCCGACGTGACCGGCGTCTCCAAGGGCAAGGGATTCCAGGGAGTGATGAAGCGACACAACTTCTCCGGACAGTGCGCCAGCCACGGCAACCACAAAAAGCACCGGGCCGGCGGGGCGATCGGCGCCTGCGCCACCCCCTCCCGGGTATTCCGGGGAAAGGCCATGCCCGGCCGCATGGGCGCGCAGCGCACCACCGTCCTCAATCTCGAGGTGGTGAAGGTTCTTCCTGACGAAGGCCTCCTTCTTCTGAGGGGAGCTGTACCGGGTCCCAAGGGAGGTTTGGTCCTGGTAAGAAGGGCGGTGAAGGCCGGTGGCTGAGTTGACCGCTCCCCTGTATGACGCGGACGGGGTTCTCCAGGGAGAGACCCCTCTCGATCCGTCGGTGTTCGGGATTTCCCCCAACCTTCCGGTTCTGCACCAGGTGGTGACTGCCCAGATGGCCGGTAAGCGATCGGGAAGTGCCTCCACCAAAACCCGAGCCCAGGTCAGGGGCGGAGGCCGCAAGCCCTGGCGGCAGAAGGGAATCGGGAGGGCCCGCCACGGCTCGACCCGTTCCCCCATGTGGCGGGGGGGAGGCGTGGCCCACGGCCCCAAGCCTCGCAGCTATCACCAGCGGACTCCGGCCAGGATGCGCCGGCTGGCCCTGGCGAGCGCCCTGTCGGCCCGGGCTTCGGAGGGCGCGGTTCACACGGTGGTCCCCCTGGAGTGGGAAACGCCCCACACCAAGACGGCCCTCGCCCTGCTGGGAGCGATAGGCCTGGAGGGAAAGACCCTGGTGGTGGTCGAGCGGCGGGGCGGAACCGAGGAGCGGTCCTTCCGGAACCTGCCCGATGTTCGGATAGCCGAAGCCCGGTACGTCACCCCATACGACGTGCTGTGGTCCCGGAACCTGCTGTTCTGTGCGGGTACCTGGAGTGCGTATGGCTCTCCGGAACCGGTGGAGGCCAAGGCGTCATGAAGTATCCGCACGACGTGATTCTGGGACCGGTGGTCTCCGAGAAGTCATTCGACCTGATTGAGTCCAATAACACCTACTCCTTCCTGGTGGATCCTCGGGCCAATAAAACAGAGATCCGCCAATCGGTGGAAGCCATCTTCGATGTGGAGGTGCTCTCTGTCAACACCTACAACCGGCGGGGAAAGCGCAAGCGCACCCGTCGCACCATGGGCAGACGTAAAGACACCAAGCGGGCCCTGGTGAAACTGGCCGACGACCAATCCATCGACTTGTTCGGGGTGTAAGAGATGGCAGTGATAAAACGCAATCCCACTTCTCCCGGTCGGCGCTTCCAGACCGTCTCCGATTTCTCCGAGATCACCCGCAGCCGTCCCGAGAAGTCCCTTTTGGCTCCCCGGCCCTCCAAGGCGGGCCGCAACACCCATGGACGGATCACTTCCCGCCATCGGGGAGGAGGTCACAAGCGCCGGTACCGGGTCATCGACTTCCGGAGAAACAAGGACGGCGTGCCCGCCAAGGTGGCCGCAATCGAGTACGACCCCAACCGCAACGCCCGGATCGCTCTGCTCCACTATGTGGACGGGGAGAAGAGGTACATTCTCGCTCCGGTGGGAGTGGGTGTGGGGGATCGGATCAGCTCCGGGCCAAAGGCTGAGATTCGGCCGGGTAACGCCATGGCCCTCCGCAACATCCCGGCGGGAACCACCGTTCATGCGGTGGAGATCCGCCCAGGTGGGGGCGCCAAGATCGCCCGGGCGGCGGGATCGTCGGTGCAACTCATGTCCAAAGAAGGGGGTATGGCCCTGCTCCGGCTTCCCTCCGGGGAGATGCGCATGGTTCCGATGGACTGTCGCGCCACCATCGGTCAGGTGGGCAACACCGAGGCGGAATTGGTGAAGCTGGGCAAGGCGGGCCGTAATCGGTGGAAGGGCGTGCGTCCCCAGACCAGGGGGGTGGCCATGAACCCCATAGACCACCCGCTGGGTGGGGGAGAGGGAAAGTCTTCGGGAGGACGGACGCCGGTCAGCCCCTGGGGAAAGCCGGAGGGACGCACTCGCAAGAAGAACAAGCAGAGCGACAAGTACATCGTTCGCCGTCGATATGCCAAGGGTCGGAGGTAGCAGTGGGCAGAAGTCTGAAGAAGGGCCCCTTTGTGGATGACCATTTGCTGGAGAAGGTCGAGGAACTCAACGCGGCGCGCCAGAAGCGGGTGATCCGCACCTGGAGTCGGCGGTCTACGGTGATACCGGCCATGATCGGTCACACCATCGCCGTCCATGACGGACGCCGCCATGTACCCGTCTACCTGACCGAGTCGATGGTCGGCCACAAGCTGGGAGAGTTCGCTCCCACCAGGACCTTCCGCAAGCATCCGGGCGGCAAGCGGGAGAAGGTGGTGAGAAAGAAGTGAGGACCCAGGCCCGCGCCCGTTTCCTCCGTCACTCCCCCTACAAGATGAGGCGGGTGACCGATCTGGTGAGGGGGAAGCAGGTGTCCGAGGCGAGGCACGTTCTAGCAGCGGTCAACCGGGGCGCCGCACCCGCCATTCTCAAGGTTTTGAACTCGGCGGTTGCCAACGCGGAGAACAACCTGGAGTTGGACCCCGAAAGTCTGAGGGTGGAGGCCGCATATGTGGATGAAGGTCCCACGCTCCGGTCATACCGCGCCCGGGCAAGGGGTCGGGTCGCCCGGATTCGCAAGCGCACCAGCCATCTGACCATCGTGGTGGCCGACTCCACCTACGACGGAGAGGAGACCTAAATGGGGCAGAAGACCCATCCCTATTCGTTCCGTTTGGGGGTTGTGACCGACTGGAAGTCCAAGTGGTACTCGGACCGGGACTACGTGAACCTGGTCAACGAAGACTGGCAGATACGCGACTACCTGCGGGGAAGGCTCCTGCGGGGGGCGGTTTCCCGCATCGAGGTGGAGAGAACCCGCGACCGGGTGGTGGTGGAGATCCATACCGCCCGACCGGGGGTGGTGATCGGCCGCCGCGGAGCTGAAGCCGAGCGGTTGCGCAAGGGCCTGGAAAAACTCACCTCCAAGTCGATCAAGCTCAACATCATCGAGGTCAAGGATCCCGAACTGGACGCTCAACTCCTCGCGCAGGGGATCGCCGACCAGTTGGAAAACCGTGTCTCCTTTCGCCGCGCCATGAAGCGTGCTCTGGGCACGGCCCGGAAAGCGGGCGCCCAGGGAGTGCGAGTGGAGTGCAAGGGCAGGCTCGGCGGGGCCGACATGGGTCGCAGGGAGTGGTACCTGGAGGGCCGGGTTCCCCTTCACACCATCCGGGCCGACATCGACTACGGGGTGGCGACCGCCCACACCATGGTGGGAACGATCGGCGTGAAGGTCTGGATATACAAGGGGGACGTGTTCAAGGCCCCGTCCTCGGGCGAGAAGATAGCCGCAGAGGTCGCTCTGGCGGCCGGCGGCCCCACGCGGCGTCGCCGCACTCCCGCCAAGGCGCGCGCCGAGGCCGCAGCCGGAGGAAGAAAGGGCCCGCGTCTGATCGAGGCGGGCGGGGGCAAGCGCCCGGTCGAGCCTGCGGCGCCCAAACGGGATGGTCGCAAACGCGTCATCGAGGCGGGGGGCGGCCGCAAGCGGGCCGACCAGGACACAGACGACATGTGGGAGATGGAAGACTCCGACACGGGCGTCCCGGCGGCCGACGCCCCAACGGGCGAGGAGCACTCGTCGGAGGAGAGTTCCTGATGTTGATGCCCAAGAGAACCCGCCATCGCAAGGTCCACAGGGGCCGGAGGAAGGGAATCGCCAAGGGCGGAACCAAGGTGAACTTCGGAGAATACGGCTTGCAGGCATTGACCGCGGGGTGGGTCACCGCCCGCCAGATCGAGTCTGCCCGCGTGGCCATAACGCGGTCGGTGAGACGAGGCGGACGGGTGTGGATAACCATCTTCCCCGATAAGCCGGTGACCGCCAAGCCGGCCGAGACCCGGATGGGGTCGGGGAAGGGCAACCCAGAGTTCTGGGTGGCGGTGGTGAAGCCCGGCCGGATCATGTTCGAGTTGGGTGGCGTGCCGGAGGATCTTGCCCGGGAAGCTATGCGCAAGGCGGGACACAAGCTTCCCGTCAAGACCAGGTTTGTAGCCAGGGAGGAAGCATGAGTCCGGCCGAATTGCGGGAATTGAACTACCGGGAGCTCACCGAGAAGCTTGCCGAATCCAAGGAGGAGCTCTTCAACCTCCGTTTCCAGTTGGCCACCAACCAACTGGACAACACCGCCCGCGTCGGAGCGGTGAAGAAGACCGTGGCCCGGATACGCACCATCCTCCGACAGAGAGAGATAGAGCTCTGGTATGCCCAGCAGGAGGCCGCCGCCAATGAGTGACAGGAGCAGACGCAAGAGCCGGGTGGGCGTGGTCACCTCGGATCGGCGGGACCGGACCATCTCGGTCAGGGTTGCCACCTCCTACAAGCATCCCCGCTATCACAAGGTGATTCGAAAGACCAGGCTCTACCACGTTCACGACCAGGACAACGACGCACGTGCCGGAGACACGGTGCGGATCGTGGAGACTCGTCCGCTCTCTCGCCAGAAGCGTTGGAGGATGACCGAGATACTGGAGCGAGCCAAGTGATTCAGAAAGAGAGCAGGCTACGGGTGGCTGACAACACCGGCGCCCGCTCCGTGCTGTGCATAGGGATGCTGGGCGGCACTCGTCGCCGCTATGCGCGGGTGGGGGACGAGATCGTGGTGACGGTGAAGGAAGCCGTCCCGGGGGGAGTGATCAAGAAAGGGGAGGTGGTCCGGGCAGTGGTGGTGCGTACCCGCAAAGAGCGGCGCCGTCCCGACGGGACCTACATTCGTTTCGACGACAATGCCTGTGTGATCATCGATCCCCAGCGCCAGCCTCGGGGCACCCGGATCTTCGGCCCCGTGGCCAGGGAATTGCGGGAGAAGCGGTTCATGCGGATCGTCTCGCTGGCGCCGGAGGTGTTATGAAGCTGCGGACAGGAGACCGGGTGAAGATCATCACCGGCAAGGACGTCGGCCGGGAGTCGAGGATCTCGCGGGTGATTCCCGGCAGGAACAAGGTGATCGTGGAAGGGGTGAACACCGCCAAGCGCCATCAGCGTCCCCAGAGCGGGACCATGCAGGGCGGCATCATCGACAAGGACATGCCGATTGACGCCTCCAACGTGATGATCGTTTGTGAGGAGTGCGGACCCACCAAGATCGGGCAGCGTTTTGACGAGCGCGGCAAGCGCCGCGTGTGCCGGAAGTGCGGAGGTGACCTGTGAGCCAGGCAAACGGCGACGCGTCTCCCCGGCTCAAGGATCGGTTCCGCTCGGAGGTCGCCGCCGCTCTTCAGGGCGAACTGGGCCTTGCCAACCCCATGGAGGTCCCCCGTCTGGAGAAGATTGTGGTGAACATGGGGATCGGGGAAGCGGTCAGGGACCGAAAGCAGGTCGACAACGCCCTTTCGGAACTGGAACTGATCACCGGGCAGCGTCCCCGCCTGAACCGGGCCCGCAAGTCGGTGGCCGGGTTCCGGATAAGAAAGGGGATGCCGGTGGGCGTCTCGGTGACGCTTAGGGGAGATCGTATGTGGGAATTCTTCGACCGTGTGATGTCGATCGCCATTCCCAGGGTCCGGGACTTCCGAGGCATGAACCCCAGATCGTTTGATGGGAGAGGCAACTATTCTTTCGGCTTCGACGAGCAGTTGGTCTTTCCCGAAATACATTACGACCAGGTATCGGAGACCCGGGGAATGGACATCACTATCTGCACTACCGCGGACCGCGATGACCATGCCCGCGCCTTTCTGGCGGCTTTCGGGTTTCCCTTCCGGGTCAGAGAGTCTCTGTACTAAGGAGTTTCGAGTGGCGCGTAAATCCCTCATAGCCAAAGCCAAACGCCCGCCCAAGTACAAGGTGCGGGCCTACAACCGGTGCCGCCGGTGCGGTCGGGCGCGCGCCTTCCTGCGCGACTTCGGGATGTGCAGGATATGCGTGCGGGAACTGGCTTCCCGCGGGGAGTTGCCCGGAATCAGAAAGGCTTCGTGGTAGCGATGATGACCGATCCGGTGGCCGACATGCTGACTCGCATCCGCAACGGAGTCTCCGCCCGCCACCCTCATGTGGAGATGCCCTCTTCCCGGCTGAAAGAACGGATTGCCCGCATTCTGGCCGCCGAGGGCTTCGTGGACGGGTTCTCCGTCGCCGGGGTGGACGACTCGAAGCCGCACCGGATGTTGAAGATCGAACTCCGGTACGCCGAGGACAGGACTTCCGCCATCTCCGGTCTGCGCCGGATCTCCAAGCCGGGCCATCGTCGTTACAGCGGTGCGTCGGACATCGGCCGCGTCCAGGGGGGAATGGGGGTGGCGATCGTGTCCACATCCCAGGGCCTGCTCACGGACCGGGAAGCCCGCCGGAGGCGATTGGGCGGCGAGATCCTCTGCGAGGTGTGGTGATGAGCAGAGTGGGTATGGCTCCGATAACGATTCCTGCCGGGGTGGACCTTACGGTGGAGGGATCGTCGGTGGTGGTGAGGGGTCCCATGGGCGAGTTGTCACGGACCTTCCATGAGCGGGTGAGGATCGACGTCTCCGACAGCCGGGCGCTGGTGAGCCGGCTGGATGAGTCCCGGATGTCGAGAGCCCTCCATGGATTGTCCCGCACGCTCCTGGCAAACATGGTCACCGGGGTGGTGCAGGGTTACCAGAAAGAACTCACCGTGGTGGGAGTGGGTTATCGGGCACAGTCGCAGGGAGACCGCTTGGTTATGCAACTCGGGTTCAGTCATCCGGTGGAGATAGCCGCTCCCGAGGGGATCATCTTTGAAACGCCCGCCCCCACCCGGATCATCGTGAAGGGCATCGACAAGCAGAAAGTCGGCCACATTGCGGCCGACATCAGGCGTGTTCGCCCTCCCGAGCCTTACAAGGGTAAGGGAATCCGCTACGTCGACGAGAAGGTGCGTCGCAAGGCAGGCAAGGCAGGAAGAATATGAGGTCAACCCGTACCGCGGCCCGGTTGCGTCGTCATCGGCGGGTGCGCAAGAAGATCAGGGGGAGCGCCACGCGGCCCCGCTTGGCGGTGTTTCGCTCCAACCGGTACATATACGCCCAGGTCATCGATGACGATAGGGGCCACACGGTGGCGGCTGCATCCTCCCTGGAGCCGGAGTTCCGTGAACGCTCCCTTACTGTGGAGACGGCTGGTGCGGTGGGGAAACTCCTGGCGGAACGAAGCCTCAGGGCGGGGGTCGAGACCGTGGTCTTCGACCGGGGCGGCTACCGGTTCGGGGGAAGGGTACGAGCCCTAGCCGATGCCGCCCGCTCCGACGGACTGAGTTTTTGAGGTATCCGATGGCAGAGATACAGCAGTACGAAGAGAGGGTCATCAAGATCAGCCGGGTGGCCAAAGTGGTGAAGGGCGGTCGCCGGTTCTCCTTCACCGCCCTGGTGGCGGTGGGCGACGGTGCGGGCCGGGTGGGCATTGCCCACGGCCGGGCCAAGGAAGTGCCGGTAGCCATCCAGAAGGCTATGGAGATGGCGCGCCGTTCCATGGTGACCGTCCCCATGACCGGCGTGACGGTGATTCACCAGACCATCGGCAAGCATGACGCGTCCCGGGTGCTGATCAAGCCTGCTTCTCCCGGAACGGGCGTGATCGCGGGTGGGGCGGTCCGCCAGATCCTCGAAGCGGCGGGTATAAAGGACGCCTTGGCCAAGTCGCTGGGTTCCCCATCCCATCTCAACGTGGCCCGGGCCACCATGAACGCCCTCATGGGGCAGCGGCGTCCCGATGAGGTGGCCCGTCTGCGGGGGAAGCGTCCCGAGGAGTTCGTTCCTCCCGCCCTGCTGGATGCCTATCGCTCCACCGAGGCGATGCGCTCCGCTCCCAAGGCGGTCCGATGAGCGAAGAAAAGACCCTTCGGGTCACTCTCCGCCGCAGCGTGATTGGTGAGAAGCCGAAGACGCGCCGGACGGTCCGCGGTCTGGGTCTCTGTCGCATCGACCACACCGTCGAACACGCCGACCGGCCCGAGATACGCGGGATGATTCACCGGGTCCGCCACCTGGTGGAAGTGGAGGAAGCCCATGGCTGACCGTTTGATGTTGCACGATCTCAAACCTGCTCCGGGTTCCCGGAAGAGCCGGGTCCGGATGGGCAGGGGAGGCGCCGCCCGGCGAGGTAAGAAAGCCGGTCGGGGAACCAAGGGCATCAACGCCCGCAATAAGCTCCGGCCTGGATTCGAGGGCGGCCAGACGCCCCTGGCGCGCCGTTTGCCCAAGCTGAAGGGCTTCAAAAACCCCAACCGGGAGGAGTTCGCGGTGGTGAACCTCGGAGCGCTCTCGGTGTTCGACCAGGGTTCGGTTGTCACGCCCGACACCCTTCGGGACACCGGACTGGCCAAGAGGCGCGGGAAGATCAAGATCCTGGCAGAGGGTGAACTCGCATCGGCGATTACCATCGAGGCTCATGCCTTCAGCGCCGCCGCCCGGCGAAAAATCGAGGAAGTCGGCGGGAAATGGGAGATAGTCGACTGATGTCGATGGCCGCCGCCCGGCCGGGAGACGCCCGGTCATGCTGAACATCTATCGCAACATGTTCAAGGTCCCCGACCTGCGGGGAAAGATCCTTTTCACCCTCGCCATCTTCGGCGTCTACCGGCTGGGAGCCACCATACCGGTGCCCGGCATCGACCTTGAAGCGGTCCAGGCCTTCCAGGAGCAGCAGCAGGCGGGCGGCATCTACGGCCTCCTCAACCTTTTCTCCGGAGGAGCATTGGAGCAGTTCTCCGTGTTCTCACTGGGGATTATTCCCTACATAACCGCTTCGATCATGATGCAGCTGCTGACGGTGGTCATTCCCAAGCTGCAGGCATTGCAGGACGAGGGAGAGGCCGGCCGCAAGGTCATCACCCAATGGACCCGGTACACGACGGTGGTCCTGGCGCTCATCCAGTCCACGGGCTTCACTTATCTTTTCCACGTCGGCCGGTTCACGAACGGCATCGACCTGGTGCCCAACTACACCCCGGGCCGGGTGGCCCTGATCGTGCTGACCATGACCGCCGGGACCGCCTTCGTAATGTGGCTGGGCGAGCAGATCAGCCAGCGGGGGATCGGCAACGGCATGTCGCTGATCATCTTCGTTTCCATCCTCAGCCAGTTCCCCTTCGTGTTCGGCCAGATCTGGGGCCAGACCGCGGCGGTAGGCCTGGTGTTGCGGTTCCTGGTCATCATGCTGGTCTTCCTGGTGGTGATCGTCACCATCATCTATGTTGATCAGGGTCAGCGTCGCATCCCGGTCTCCTTTGCCAAACGGGTCCGCGGCCGGCGGGTGATGGGAGGCCAGAGCACTTACATCCCCCTCAAGGTGAACACCGCCGGGGTGATCCCAGTGATCTTCGCAACATCGATGCTGCTCTTCCCCTCGCTGCTGGTTACCGCCATCCCCTCCGACGCTGCGTGGGTGCAGGGTCTCTACCGATGGGTGGACGAGAATCTGGGCGGCGGCGGCCAGATCACCTGGTGGTATGTGTTCCTCCTCTTCTCCCTGATCATCTTCTTCACCTACTTCTACAACGCCATCCAGTTCGACCCCACGCGCCAGGCCGAGATGCTGCAACGCCAAGGGGGGTTCATCCCCGGGGTGCGCCCGGGTGGCCAGACGGCTTCCTACCTGGGGAGGATTCTCAACCGGATCACCCTCCCCGGCTCGGTCTTCCTGGCGGTGATAGCCGTGCTGCCCGCCCTGGCGGGACTGCTCTGGAACATCCCGATCAGCTTTTCGGGAGTCTCCATATTGATCGTGGTGGGAGTGGCGCTGGAGACCATGAAGCAGATCGAGAGCCAGTTGACGATGCGCAACTACGAGGGCTTTCTCACTTGACCGCGAGGGGTTCTGGCCCATGAGGCTGTTGTTCTTGGGTCCGCCCGGCGCCGGGAAGGGCACTCAGGCGGAGCGGGTGGCCCAGAGACTGGGGATTCCCCACATCTCGACCGGGGAGATGTTCCGCCGGCATGTTTCTTCCGGCACCGATCTGGGCCGGAGAGTCAAGGCCCTCATGGAGGCAGGGGAGTACGTTCCGGATGAGATCACCGGGCAAATGCTGGCCGGGCGGTTGACGGACTCCGACTGCGCCGGCGGGTTCATCCTGGATGGCTTCCCCCGTACCCTCCCGCAGGCCGAACTCCTGGACCGCCTGCTGGCGGAGGATCCCCTGGACCGGGTGGTCTCCCTGGAGGTCGACAGCCAGGTTCTCCTCGAGAGAATGTTGGCCCGGGGCCGTGCGGATGACACCCCCGATACGATCCGTCGCCGCCTCGAGGTGTACGAGACCCAGACCGCTCCGCTTCTCGAGTTTTACGGTCGCAGGGGAATAGTGAGCACGGTTGAGGGATCGGGCAGCATCCCCGAGATCTGCGAGCGGATCATCGCGGCACTCCGATGACTCTGCCTCAGCACCCCCTGATGTGATAACTTTCAAGAGCCCCGCCCAGTTCAGAAAGATGGAGGCGGCGGGGCGCTGCGTGGCCAAGGCCCATGAAGCAGTCCGCTCGGCCGCCGGCCCAGGAGTCACGACCCTCGAGTTGGACAGGGTCGCAGAGAAGGTGATCCGAGGCGAGGGATGCGTTCCCTCCTTCCTCGGATATCGCGGCTACCCCGCCTCGATTTGCGCATCCCCCAACGACGTGGTGGTTCACGGGATCCCCGACGCCCGCCGGCTGCAGGAAGGAGACCTGTTGTCGATCGACATCGGAGCGATTTACAAGGGATTCCATGGAGACGCGGCGTGCACTTTTGCGATAGGAGAGGTCTCCCCGGAGGCGTCGATGCTGTCGGCCGCCGCCGAAGAGGCCCTGTGGGAGGGGCTTTCGAAGGCCCGCCCCGGGGCGCGGATCGGCGACATCGGGGCGGCGGTGGAGGCGGTGGCCCGCCGGGACGGCTACGGGGTCGTGGAGGGCTACGTCGGACACGGAATAGGCCGGGAGATGCACGAGAAGCCCGACGTTCCCAATCTGGGGGTTGCGGGCCGGGGGGTTCGACTGCGTGTGGGGATGGCGCTGTGCATCGAGCCCATGTTCAACCTGGGGACCGCCGCCACCCGGGTGGACCGGGACGCATGGACGGTGCGGACCGCCGACGGGTCGCTCTCCGCCCACTGGGAGCACACCGTTTGCCTCACTCCCGACGGCCCGCTGGTAACCACCACCCCCACTGCAATTAATTTGCTAGAAGCCACCACAGGTCGCTAAGATGTGGGCGGTTGGCGCAATTAAACTTTGAATGACTGAAGACGATTCTGTCGTTCGGGTCCAAGGCACCGTTCTTCAAAACCTTCCGAATGCCACATTCAAGGTGGAGGTGGACGGTGGCTTGGTTGTGCTGGCTCACGTCTCGGGGAAGATGCGCATGAGATACATTCGGATCCTTCCCGGTGACCGAGTGGACCTCGAATTGTCCGCCTACGACCCCACCAGGGGAAGAATCGTCTGGAGATACAGATGAAGGTGAAGCCTTCGACCCGAAAGATGTGCGAGAAGTGCCGGATAATCCGGCGCCACGGTCGCGTGTGGGTGATCTGTGAGAATCCTCGACACAAGCAGAGGCAGGGCTGAGCCGTGGCCAGAATCGCCGGTGTCGACCTTCCTCGGGACAAGCGGTTGGAGATCTCACTCACCTACATTTTCGGGGTGGGTCGCTCCCGGGCGCTGGAGATCTGTGACTACCTGAGGATTGAACCGGGCACCAAGGTGCGGGATCTAACCGAGGAGGAAGCCGCCTCCATCCGTCGTTTTATCGACGGCAACTATCAGGTGGAAGGGAACCTGCGGCGCCAGATCAGCCAGAACATACGCCGCAAGACCGAGATCAATTGTTATCAGGGCATCCGGCACCGTCGAGGGTTGCCGGTGCGGGGCCAGCGCACCCATACCAACGGCCGGACCCGCAAGGGTCGGCGGATGGCTGTCGCCGGCAAGAAGAAGCCGGCTAAACACTGAGAACGCTGAGGGACTTGAGGAATGGCAACCAGAGGACCGCAAAAACGGGTACGTCGCCGCGAGCGCAAGAACGTGGCGAATGCAAAGGCCCACATCAAGGCGAGCTTCAACAACACCATCATCAACATCACCGATCAGCAGGGGAACACCATCGTGTGGACCTCAGGCGGTTCGGTGGGTTTCAAGGGCTCCCGGAAGTCCACTCCCTACGCGGCACAGTTGGCGGCCGAGGAAGCGGCCCGGCAGGCCGGGGAACACGGCGTGAGGAAGATCGAGGTGGTCATCAGCGGGACGGGGCCGGGAAAAGATGCCTGGCGGACCCTCCAGCACATGGGCCTGGAGGTCTCCGGGTCGCCCCGCGACGTAACCCCGACCGTTCACAACGGCTGCCGTCCCAAGAAGAGAAGAAGAGGCTGATGGCGCGTTACACCGGTCCCCGTCACAAGTCCTGCCGTCGGGCCCGCCAGTCGATCTGCCAGTCGCGGAAATGCCCTGTCGACCGACGTCCCTATCCACCCGGCGAGCACGGCCGCCGACGCATCAGGGAGAGTGATTACCTGATCCGTTTGCGGGAGAAGCAGAAGCTGCGGGCCATGTACGGGGTGCTCGAGCGCCAGTTCCGGGGTTATTACGAGAGAGCCGCCCGAGGGGAAGGGGTCACCGGTGAAAGCCTGCTCAGGTTCTTGGAGTTGCGCCTCGACAATGTGGTGTGGCGATCGGGCATGGCCGCCACCAGGGCCCAGGCCCGGCAGTTGGTCAACCATGGTCATTTCCGGGTCAACGACAGGAAGGTGGACATCCCCTCCTACCAGGTGCGCCAGGGGGACGTGGTGACTCTGCGGGAGAAGAGCAAGGATCTGATAATCGTGCAACATGCCATCGACACCCTCAGCCGCAATGTTCCCGAGTGGCTGACAGTCGACCACTCCGAGCGCAGAATAGAAGTTTTCAGTCTGCCCACCAGGGCGCAGATTGACACAGCGATCAACGAGCAGTTGATCGTCGAGCTTTATTCCAAATAGCCCAAACGGGTACAAGGGGGTTTTTCGCCATGCTGATAGTTCAGCGTCCTGAGATCGAGGAGACCGAACTGAGCGATGTCCGCTCGAAGTTCGTGATGGAGCCGTTGGAGCCCGGACTGGGTCACACTCTGGGAAACACTGTTCGCCGCTCGCTGCTTTCGAGGGTCCCCGGCGCGGCCATCACCGCAGTGCAGATCGAGGGCGCGGCGCACGAGTTCACCACCATTGAGGGAGTGGTTGAGGATGTGGTGGACATAATCCTCAATCTCAAGGCGGTGGTGGTGCGCCTGGAGGGCAGCGGACCGGAGAGACTGTCACTCCGGGCCACGGGGTCCGGCGCGGTCTCGGCGGGTGCTTTCGATGCTCCCGCCGGTTTGTCTGTGGTCAACCCCACCGCGCATATCGCCACCCTCTCCAAGAAGGGAAAACTTGAGATTGAGGCCTGGGTGCATGCCGGCGTCGGTTATCGATCCGCCGAAGACAACAAGGCCAAAACCAGCGGCGTGGTGGGTGTGATCCCCATCGACTCCATTTTCTCGCCGGTGCGGCGGGTCTCCTATTCGGTGGAGAACACGCAGGTCGGGCAGATGACCAACTATGAGAGGCTCATCATCGACGTAGAGACCGACGGCTCGATCCGTCCCTCCCAGGCGGTCTCCTCGGTGGGGAAGACCCTGGGTGAGCTTGTCAACCTCTTCGCCGACGTGGGCGAAGGCACCGGATTGCAGTTGGGCGAGTTTCCCGTCCCCGAGACCGGCACGGATGACCTGCATCTTCCCATCGAAGCTCTGGAGTTGTCGGAGCGTCCCCGCAATTGCCTGCGGCGTTCGGGAATCGCCACGGTCGGGGACCTGGTGAAGTGCACCGCCGCCCAGCTGTTGGACATCACCAATTTCGGCCAGCGCAGTCTGGAAGAGGTGCAGGAGCGCCTTGACGAGATGGGGTTGAGTCTCAGCGAACAGGAGACCACGGATGCCCCGGCCGCCTAAAGGTACCCGCCTGGGCGGTTCACCTGCCCACCACCACCTGCTGGTGGCCAATCTGGCTGCTTCGTTGATCTCGGAGGAGAAGATCACCACCACCCATGCTCGTGCTCGATCGGTGCGTCCCGTGGTGGAGAAGCTGATAACCCGGGCCCGCAGGGGGGACCTGCATTCTCGGCGCATCGTCCTCAAGACCATTCGGGACAACGAGGTGGTTACCAAGCTCTTCGACGAGGTGGCGCCTCGCTACAACCATCGTCCGGGTGGCTATACCCGCATCGTCAAGCTGGGTCCTCGCCGCGGGGACGGAGCGGAGATGGCCGTAATCGAGTTGGTGTGACCGCCAGCCCCGGTAAACCGCCGGGCGAAACACTCTTGTGATCGCCATCCGCAGGGCCGTCGAGGCCGCCTTCCTGAAGAAGAATTCCCTGGTCGACATCGCCCTGGACCAGCGGGCGACCGCCGACGCCGCCCTCCTGGTCTCCGGAGTGGCTTTGATCGGCTATTTGTGGGAACTGGTAGGGGGAGCGCGTTTCTCATGGCGGCTGCTCGTGGCGATCCTGATCAACTCGGTGATGGTCTGGGTGATTATCGCCGGTCTGACGTTGCTGGCAGGCAGGATGCTGGGCAGGACCGAGACCCCGATGTTCACCATAATGCGCCTTCAGGGCTTTTGCCATCTCCCCCTCCTCCTGACCTACCTCGTTGCTCCCTTGGCCTGGTTTGGACGGGTCTGGTTTCTGGCGGCGCTGGTGTTCGCCACAGCCGAAGCGCTGGAGACGGTCTGGTGGCGAGCGGCGCTGGCCGTGATCGCCAGCCTGGCGGGCTTGCTCATCATCACCCAACTCTTCTGGGGCGCCCGGCTGTTCTGAGGTGGCGCCGATTCAGGAGACCGGGGTTTTCACTTACCGCCTTGATCTGGCCTATGAGGGGACCGACTTTCGAGGCTTCGCCCGTCAACCGCAGGTGCGCACTGTGCAGGGGGAGTTGGAGAAGGCGCTCTCCGTGGTGCTGGGCGAGGATGTGCCGACCACCTGTGCCGGCCGGACGGACGCGGGTGTGCACGCCCGGCGCCAGGTGGTGAGTTTGACGCGGTCGCGCCGGATCGATGACGAGGAGGCCGTCGTGCGGTCGTTGAACCGGTTACTCCCCCCCGATGTGAGGGTCAACCGGTTGTCCCGGGCCGGGGAGGGATGGAGCGCCCGGTTCTCGGCGAAATGGCGAGCCTACCGGTACCGTGTCCGGACTGATCCGGTGGCCGATCCTCTGGGACGCCGCCTGGTCTGGCATCTAGGTGTCCCGTTGGACGTCGAGGCCATGAACAGGGCGGCGGCCTTCCTGTTGGGAACCCACGACTTCTCCTCATTTTGCCGGGCGGCGGAGGGCCGATCCTCCGTCAGGGAGATACGCGAGGCGCGATGGAGGACCGAGAAGGCCGGGCAACTGACCTTTGAGGTACGGGCGTCTTCTTTCTGCCAGCAGATGGTGAGGTCGATGGTCGGATGGTGCGTGGAGGTGGGAAGGGGGCGCAGGGAGGCTTCGGAGACCCCCGGGGTGCTGGCCGCCCGCAACCGCCAGGCAGCCGGTCAAGTGGCGCCTCCCCAAGGGCTGGTCCTTTGGGAAGTAGGTTACGGTGCGCCTGGGGACAGCGGACCGGGAGACGAGTAGTGGCTGTGAAGGCGGTGTTGTTCGATGCGGGAGGGACGCTGGTGCTCCAGCGCCCCGATCTGATGGGCAGGGTGTTGGGGGTGGAGTTGGAGCCCGACGCCTGCTTCGAGGCGCACTACATGGCCATGGACGCCTACTCCCGGCTGTGGTCGGGCGGCGAGCGCCGCTACGGGTGGGAGTGGTGGTTGGAGCACTACTTCACGACCCTGGGAGTTCCCTCCCCCGCCGAAGCGGGGCCCAGGATAAGGTTCGGGCACGGGATGTGGTCCTTTCCCCTCCCGGGAGTGGAGGCCGGCGTCAGGAGGATCCTCGACCGGGGGCTGCGTTGCGCGGTCATCTCCAACTCGGACGGTTCCATTCGAGCCTCCCTCGAGGAGGCGGGACTCTCCCACCTCTTCGAGTTTGTGATCGACTCCGCCGAGGTGGGGTTCAAGAAGCCCGATCCGGAGATCTTTGCCCTGGGAGTTGAACAGTTGGGGGATGTCACCTCCCAGGATGTGGCGTATGTGGGCGACTCGGTGTTTCACGATGTAGCCGGGGCCCGCCGGGCCGGTTACGCCCAGGCCTGGCTGGTGGATCCGCTCGGACTGAACCTCGATCAAACCCGGCGGGTGCCGTCGGTGGCGGATTTGGCGGAGGCCCTGGACGGCCGTCAGACTCCGGGTGGTGGATTTTGATCTGATGTGGTTCTGCTATCATGAGGGTGCGAGCCGAGCGTTTCGGGGTCGGCTCGCTCTCTTTCTGACCTAAATGGAGTCATTGGCTTGACTGCGCGAACCAAACCTGTTATCTCGAAGACCTACTCGCCGGCGGGCGACCTGCCGGTCCCTGATTGGTGGGTGGTGGACGCCACCGATCTTCCATTGGGCAGGTTGGCGTCCGAGATAGCCCAGGTGATCCGCGGGAAGCACAAGCCCACTTTTGCTCCCCATGTCGACGGAGGCGATTACGTGGTGGTGCTCAATGCCGAGCGGGTGGCGGTTACGTCGGCCAAGAGCGAGAAGAAGGTTTACTACCGGCACTCCGGTTATCCGGGAGGGATCAAGGCCGAATCCTTCCAGTCGCTCATCGAGCGGCGCCCGGAGGCGGTGATCGAACGGGCGGTGCGTGGGATGCTTCCCAAGACCCGGCTGGGCAGGAAGGTGTTCCGCAAACTCAAGGTCTATGCCGGCCCGTCTCATCCCCACGCTTCCCAGAAGCCCGCTCCCCTGCGGTTCAACATCCGGAAGGTGGATGGTTGATGGCTGCTCCGCTGGTACAGGCGACCGGACGTCGCAAGGAATCGGTAGCCCGGGTGAGGCTGTATGAGGGCAGCGGGCAGATTACTCTCAACGACCGCCCCATCGAGGATTACTTTCCGACCATCGCACGCCGGATCCGGGTACTGGAGCCCCTTGAGATAACCAGTACGCGGGGCCGGTATGACGTGAAAGCCACTCTTCACGGCGGAGGTGTCACCGGCCAGGCCGATGCGCTGCGGCTGGGAATCGCCCGCGCCCTGGCAAACATCGAACCCGGGCTCAGGATGACCCTCAAAAAGCAAGGGCTCTTGCGTCGGGACGCGCGGGTGGTGGAGCGTAAGAAGTACGGTCTCAAGAAAGCCCGGCGCGCTCCGCAGTACACGAAGCGCTGACCCCCACCGGTCCTACTGGGCGCCAGGGCTCGTGGCTTCGGCGAAGAACCTTTTCGGCACCGACGGCGTCAGGGGCATAGCCGGTCGAGATCTCACCGCCGGGCTGGCCTTCGGGCTGGGGAGGGCGGCCGCAGGGTCGGCAGGGGATGGAAGGGTCCTGGTCGGGATGGACACCCGTCCCTCGGGTCCGGAACTCTCCTATGCCCTTCGCTCCGGTCTACGGGAAGCGGGTGTGGAGCCGGTCGATCTCGGAGTGATACCGGCGGGAGGGATAAGCCATCTGACGGTGGCGGCCGGGGCGGTAATGGGCGTGATCATCTCGGCGTCCCACAACCCCGCTCCCTACAACGGCATCAAACTGCTCGGGCCCGACGGAGCAAAGCTACCTGATGGCGCGGAGGCGGAGATCTCCGCTGCCGTCCTGCCCGCCGATTACGAATGGTCCGCACCAGACGGGAGGGCCTCCCTGGGCTCGGAGTGGCGCGAGGGCATCGACGTGTACCTGGACTGGCTGGCGGGTTCCGTGTCGGCCGACTTGTCCGGGCTGTCGGTGGTAGTCGACTGCGCCAACGGGGCCGCCTTCCGGGCGGCGCCCCGGGTTCTCCGCTCGCTGGGGGTGGAGACCGAGACCACGGCGGCCTGCTCGGACGGATCGAACATCAACCATCGGTGCGGCGCCACCCATCCCGAGTGGGTGGCGTCCATCTCCGAGGGGCGCATCGGACTCGCCCTGGACGGGGACGCCGATCGTCTGATCGCGGTGGATGAGACCGGAGCGATCGTAGACGGCGACTTCCTGATGGCGATCCTGGCTCGCCATCTCCAGCGGGACGGCCGGCTGCGGCCTCCCCTAGTGGTGGCCACCGTCATGTCGAATTTGGGCTTCAGGCTGGCCATGGCCTCCCAGGGGATTGAGACCGCCCTGACCAAGGTCGGGGACCGGTACGTTCGAGAGGAGATGAATCGCCGGGGAGCGGTGCTGGGAGGAGAGCAGTCAGGCCACATCATCCTCGGGAGCCTGGCGGTTACCGGGGACGGTTTGCTCACCGCCCTACAACTGCTGGAGGTGGTCGCTCTCAGCGGGAAGAGGTTGGCCGAACTGCGTTCGGAAGCCATGGAACGCTTTCCGCAGGTGCTGGTGAATGTCGGCGTGGATCGCCCCTGGGAAGTGGAGGGCTTTCCGGAAGTCTGGGAGGCGGTGTCCCAGGTGGGCAAGGAGTTGGGTGACACAGGACGGGTGCTGGTGAGGCCATCGGGCACCGAGCCGCTGGTGCGGGTGATGGTAGAATGCCGCGAGTCGGAGCTTGCCGAGCGGTATGCTCGCGACTTGGCCGGGGTGGTAGCCGCGGCCATGCAAGAGACCGCTGCAGAAAGGGAATGACTACAGCCTCGAAGCTCGGTGCATGACAGAGCGACCCTGATCAAACAACAAGCGCCAGACCTTCCGGATGATCCCACGGAGCGCCGGGAGGTGACGAGGAGGAAGGCGATCGAGACTTCGGCGGATGCCTTCCCGGCTGCCACGGTCGTGACGAGCGGAGCAAAGCCTGTCGGTGACGACGGGGACAAAGGCCGCCCGCAGTGGTTACGCAGGCTCGCGTTTGCGCGTCCCGGGCAGGGGTCTGGAGGAGTGTGCAATCATGTGTGGCATTGTTGGCTATGTGGGGCCGCGGCCGGCCCAGGACCTGCTTCTGGGGGGGCTGGCGCGCCTCGAGTATCGCGGTTATGACTCGGCGGGTCTGGTGATCGGGGAGAACGGCGTTCTGCGGAGCGTGAGAAGGGTCGGGAAGATCGCCGATCTGATGGAAGCGGTGGCTCGGGAACCGGAGTCTTTCCCGGGGAGCTATGGGGTGGGGCACACCCGCTGGGCGACCCATGGCCCGCCCACCGTTCCCAACGCCCATCCCCACTTCGACTGCGCGCAGGAGATTGCTGTGGTTCACAACGGGATAATCGAGAACTGGGTGGAATTGAAGACCTGGCTGGAGGAAAGAGGTCACGGCTTTTCCTCTGACACCGACACCGAGGTGGCCGCACATCTCATCGAGGAGTTGGGTCCGGTTTCCCTGGCGGAGGCGGTGGCCGAGGTCCTGCGGCGTTGTGAGGGAGCATTGGCCATGGCGGTGGTCCGCCGCTCCGACCCCGGCCTGGTGGTGGGAGGTCGGAAGGGAAGCCCTCTCGTGATCGGTCGGGGTTCGGGAGAGAACTTCCTGGCGTCGGACATTCCCGCCTTCATGGCCCACACCCGGCGAATGATGATCGTCCCCGAGGAACGGGTGGTGGAGGTCCGGTCGGACTCGGTGCGGGTGACCGACCTATTCGGTGAGGAGAGCGAACCCGAGGAACGGGAAGTGGAATGGGATGTGGAGGCGGCCGAGAAGGGTGGCTATCCCACTTTCATGCTGAAGGAGATCCATGAGCAGCCCCAGGCGGTCGCCGCGACCCTGCTGGGACGCATAGGCGCCGGTGGAGAACCGCTGCTGGAGGAGACCGGTCTCACCGGCCCGGTGGCAAAGGGCATAGACAAGGTGTTCGTGGTTGCCTGCGGCACCTCCTACCACGCCGGGATGATGGCCAAGTACGCGCTTGAGCGATGGGCGAAGGTCCCTGTGGAGGTGGACCTGTCCTCCGAATTCCGCTACCGGGACCCGGTGCTCGACGAGCGGTCGCTGGTGATCGGGATCAGCCAGTCGGGGGAGACGGCCGACACCCTTGGGGCGGTCCGGTTTGCGCTGGATCAGGGGGCCAGGGTGGCGGCGGTCACCAACGTGGTCGGATCGTCCCTGGCGCGGGAGGCCCACATGGTTTTCCAGACCCGGGCCGGACCGGAGATCGGGGTTGCGGCGTCCAAGACTTTCATCACCCAGATGGCTCTACTCCAGTTGATGGGGCTGCACATGGCGATTGAGAGGGGGGTGATGACCCCTGCCGAGGCGGCGGGACCCGTGAAGGCGTTGCGCAGCCTACCCGATCGCTTGGAGGAGGTGTTGGGCCTATCCGACCGGATGCTGGAACTGGCCGAGGGGTGGCGTGATGTACGGGACTTTTTCTTCCTGGGAAGGTCCGTAGATTATCCGGCGGCCCTGGAGGGCGCCCTCAAGCTGAAGGAACTCTCCTATGTGCGCGCTGAAGGGTATGCCGCAGGCGAGATGAAGCACGGGCCGATCGCGTTGATCGAGCCCGGGGTGGTGGTGTTCGGAGTGGCCACCGACCGGCGACTGCGTCAGAAGATGTTCTCCAATCTTTCGGAGATGAAGGCCCGGGGCGGTACGGTTGTGACCCTGGTGGGCTCCGAGGACCGGACGGAGGCCGCCATCCCCTCCGATCTGGTGATCCCCCTGCCCGAGGACGCCGACCTGATCGGCGCGGTGCTGGCGGTGGTTCCGCTCCAACTCTTCTCCTATCACCTGGCCACGATCAAGGGACTGGATGTCGACCAACCCCGCAATCTTGCCAAGACGGTAACGGTCGAGTAGGGCCGATTCCCAGAAGGAAGCCCCATAACGGTTGCCGTCAAACCTGTTCGAGAAAGCCGCGAAAACAGGGGTCCCTTTTGGGTCGCCCTCCCCCACCATGCGTGGTTGAATGTTGGGTGCCGGTGGGGGTGGCTCTTCC
>JAPPLW010000045.1:0-7726 GCA_028819345.1 bacterium
AGGGCTCCGGCCCAGTCCTTAGCGTGCAAAATTACAAGAATCGGGCTGGTACCTTAAAGACCCCTCTCCATCGGGCTGCCGAAAATGGCTACGCCAATATCGTCACGACCCTGCTGGAAGCCGGCGCGAACGTGCATGTCACGGACAAGGGCGGCAAGACCCCAGAGCAGCTTGCGCAGAACAAGGGCCACGCGAGCCTCGCCGCCAGGCTTCTCGATTTCGCGCGGGCCTTGCCAAAGAAACTTTGGGATGCCGTCAGCGACGGCGACGCGAGTCTGATCAAGCGCCTGATCAAGAATGGTGTGGACGTGAACGCAAAAGACCGCATCGGCGAGACTGCGCTGCACCGAGCCGTCAGAAAACCCTCCCACACAGCCGTTGCCATCAGCGCCCTGCTGACGGCCACCGACATAAACATGGATGCGAAAAACAACGACGGGTGGACACCGCTGCATATCGCTGCCAAGTTCAACCTCACCGAGGCTATCAAGGCTCTGCTGGCTGGCGGTGCGAACGCGGAATCACAGGGCCAAAGTAGCGGCTATAGCGGCTCTACGCCACTGATGCTGGCTGCCTTGCACGGCCACACGGCGGCTGTCAAGGCCCTGCTGGACGGCGGCGCTGATGCAAAGGGCACAGACCGCTACAGCAGTACTGCATTGCATGTGGCCGCCTATATGGGTCGGACTGACATTATCCCACTCCTGCTGAAAAGCGGCGCGGACGTGAATGCAAAAGACGTTCGCGGCAAGACCCCGCTGCATGGCGCCGCAGAAGTGGGCAGGACTGCGGTTGTCAAGGCCCTGCTGGCTGCCGGTGCGGACGTGGATGCCAAGGACAAGAATGGCAGAACCGCGCAGCAATACGCCCTCGAGAATGGGCACACGTCAATCGCGCCGCTTCTCGGCAACTACGTGCCGCCAGCGCCGCAGAAACTCTGGGATGCCATCAAGGCCGACGACCCGGATGAGGTCCGGCGCCTGATCCGGCTGGGCGTGGACGTGAACGCGCGAGGCAGGCTCGCTTTTCCCGCGCTTCATATGACCCTCTATTTCGGAGCAAAGGACCCTAACCTCGAAATCGTCCATTTGCTGTTGGCTAACGGAGCCGACGCGACCCTGACTGTCGTCTACCGCGACAGATTGTGGCAGTTACACCGCGGGCCCGCGCTTCATCTTGCTGCTCACTACGGTCTTCTGGCCGCGGCCGAATTGTTCCTGGCCTATGATGCGACCCTCGTGACCCGCCAGTTTGGCAATACCGCACTGCACGTGGCCGCCCAAGAGGGTGACCGGGCTCTCGTCGAACTGATGGTGGCCTACTGGCCGGATGTGCTGGACAGCGGAAACGGCGCACAAATCGACCCGAACAATCCGCCGGACAGGGAAGCGAGTATTTCAAACAAGGACAGCAAATATGAAGAATATCGCAAAACGCCGCGGCAACTGGCGCTGGAAAATGGCCACGAAGACGTGGCGGAGGCGCTCAATGGCCTGGAGGCGTTCACGAGGAACGCCGAATTGCATCAGGCCATCACGGGTTCGGACGATCCCGATCTGGTTAAGGCCCTGCTCAATCAAGGGACCTCCGTGGAGACGCGCAGCAACCTCCTCGCCAATACCCCCTTGCACACGGCCGTGCTCGCGAATAGAACGGCTGTGGCGAGATTTCTGCTGGCAAAAGGCGCTTCTACCGAAGCGCGAAACGCCTCGGGCGATACGCCGCTGCACTACGCCGCTCTCACGGCAAACGCCGAGATGGCCGCCATCTTGCTGAACGAGAAAGCGGATGCGGACGCGCGGAATGTCCAAGGGAAGACGCCGCTGCATTACGCAACAAGTATGGGAGCCGAGGACGTGGAACAAAAACTCCTGGACGCCGGAGCGGATACCACAATCGAGGACTGGGACGGAAAAACACCCTGATTCCAGGACCCCGGCGCAGAAAGCACCACAAACCGTGTGCCTGCTCCATCAAAGAGAGACGGGTCGCTTATCTGTGGGTGGTTTTCCAGCACGAGAAAGTGATCTGCAAGAAGAGAGCTCTGAATGTGACCTGGACAAGGCGCCAAGCGTTTGGCCGGCCATTTCGAATTGGCTCCCGGTGGCCGGCTTGACCCTCCGGCTGAATTCCGTTCGGGGAAGGCAGCGCATCGGCTTCCCAGGCTCATTAACTCCAGACATTGTTGGTAATGATACCCCTCTCTACCAGCCCTCTTCATATTCTGGGACAAAGCCAGGCTGGCCTCATCATGGCGTCCGGTGTGAAAATACGCCGCACCCCGAAAATAATCGACCGCGGGCGGCAATTCACCCTCAAGTCTGGCGCGGGCAGACGGCCCCGATTCTCAAACGGGTGCAGGTGCCATGAGTTGTTTGCAAATCCGCAAGACAGTGAACCTGGGAATCTCCCCGTGGCGTGGTATCGAAGTTCGTTGATGCGTTGCTGGATTCTCCCAGATCGAGTGTTCGCCCCCTTCCCTTAGCAGCCGGCAGCCATGCTGGTGCAAATGACGCAGGAGGTCACGCCGTTTCATGGCAAAGGCGTCTGGGGCAAAACGCTGACCTGGGACGCTGCGGTCAGCAACAAATGGATGGGCTCCTCCAGATCGGCCTCAGAATCGGTGCATGACGAATTGGGTTGTGGGAGCGGCTCGCCCTGCAGCAACGCGGCCTCTGCCATATCCACCAAAGCACTTGCCAACAATCGGCGGGCTTCCCGCATAGTTTCGCCGTACGTGATCGTACCCGGGAAATCCAGCACTTCGGCATGCACGCCTTCATCGAGAAACTTGTACACTGCTTTATAAATCAACATCGATTCCTCTCCGAATGCGCGCCAGGACCTGATCTCTCGAGCGCAACCATGGCGGTGCCGCATTCTACGTCATCGCGCGCATCGAAGGCCGACCTTAGATGCGCGCCTGCCGGTGCAAGCCCCGCCCCGAAACTCGGATACTCGGGCTCACTACAATTGTGAAAACTGCGGTGCCGGGGTTCCATACAGTTCGTTTTTGATGTAACCGTACACCTCGTCAGTGTTTTTGTATTTCCCATGCTCGTGAATCACCCGTTTGCAATTAATGACTCTTATTTTCGGAGAAAGACCGGCAGGGTTGTCGGGGCTCCTGGAACCCAAAGCCGCATCCGGTCCGTGGCCTGCGGCAAATTCCCCGGCCCGGTAGGCCAAACTGACCGTGCGGTCCCTTTTTGAGTGAAACACGTAGGTTGTGTCGCAGCACAGAATGGCACCTTCGTACTTTTGGCCCTTTTCAATCGATTCGTCGTCGACAGCCGCGGCCATGATGTGAACGCACACAAAAGTAGCCCGTCACTGGATTGCGGGCTTCCAACATGACAACAACTGTGATCTGCAGTGCCTCCGCCGAAATAACCGAGGCCGAGGCCACAAAACGGAACCTTCTCGGCGCGCTGCGCCACCACTCACGCGCCACCTCCTGGTACGCCGCAATCACAGCATTACGGGAAAGTTTGGCGCCAAGGTAGCTGATAACTAAACCTGCAATCGATCGGATTTTCGGTACTCCCTACAAGATAGGACAGTGGCAGCCATCTTCAGCCTCCCCCGGCGAAAAGTCCTCCAGCGCGCTCAGCAACCCTTCGGCCACTGAAACCGCCATGCCCATCAGCTCGGCCGCACTGCGTTCCCTTTTCTGGTATTCGGGAGCACTGGACAGCTGGTAGTCGGAGATATTCCGCACGCGGGACAACTGCCTGAACAGTCTCCCCACCCGCTATGTCCCATGAGTCTGGATCTCACCAAAGCGCCCTCACGATTCGATCAAGCCCTCCTGGGGCCTTGTCCAGGCCAGACGATACAGGGGTGCAACCTGGGGGGCGACCGGTATTGGCATGTCTGCGAAGGGAACGTCAATAATCACCGGAGCCTGTTTTTCCAGGGCCAGGGGGATCAGGGTCTCCAGTTCCATGGGGTCGCCGGCTCGCATGCCGACCGCGCCAAACGACTCCGCGAGCTTGACGAAGTCCGGGTTATGCAGGTCGGTCTCGTACGTTCCGCCGAACACTTCGTCCAGGTCACGGGCTACGTTGCCGTAGGAATCGTTTCGTAAAACGACCGTTGTGGTATGGATCCCGTACTTCACCGCGGTGGCAAGTTCCGACGAATTGAACATGAACCCGCCATCTCCGGCGATACACACCACGGGGCGGTCGGGCCTGGCCACCTTGACGCCCAGCGCCGTAGGGAATGCGAAGCCGAGATTGAACGAATAGCCGGGGTCTATGTAGGTCTTGGGGTGATTCACCCGCCAGTGGGTACGGGCATAGAAGCCAAGTTGGGTGATGTCCCAGACGGCGAAGGCCTCTTCGGGGATGCCGTTACGGATGGCCTGCAGAAAAGGATAATGCGGCTCATGGAGCTGGATGTCGTAGTAGGCGATCAGGCGGCGAGCCGCGGCGACGGCCTCCGAAGGCGGAGGGCGATTCCCGGCGCCGGCCTCGGCGAGGTAGGGAAGCAGCGCTTCGATGGTCGCTCTGGCGTCGCCATGCAGGGGAATGGTATTGGCCTGGACCCTGGTCAGCTCGGCGTCGTCGATGTTGATGTTGACAAGGATGGATTTCTCGCCGGCCGGATTGCCCAGCGAGAAACGGGCGCCGATTCCGATCACGACGTCTGCGGATTGCATCACGTCGTAAAGCTGGTTCATCTCCTGCCTCTCCGCCCGGGGACTGAAACACGAGCCATAGGACAGCGCATGGTTGTCCGGAATGGCCCCCTTGCCGCCGGTTGACGTGACGACGGGAATACGGGTCGCTTCGGCCAGCTCGACGAGAGTCGCTTCGGCATCCGAACTTGCCACGCCGCCGCCGGCGTAAATGAGGGGCAGGCGGGACTGGGCAATGACGCGGGCGGCCTCCCGAAGGAGTTCGGGGCTGGGCACGATGCGCGGCACCCGGAACGGCTCCCGCAACAGGACTTCTTCTCGCTCTACCGCAGCATCGGGGGGAATCTCAAGGGCAACGGGACGAGGGCGGCCGCTTCGCATCTGTCTGAACGCTTCGGCTACGGCACCAGGAACATCGCGAGGCCTGAGAACCTGCCGCTGCCACTTGGTCACCGGCCGTACAACGTCCAACTGGTTTGCAATCTCGTGCACGGCTCCCAGATTCTTGCCCATCTGGTGACGCGGAATCTGTCCGGCAAGGCAGAGCACGGGCGAGGAGCGGGCGTACGCGGTGGCCAGGCCGGAGGCGGCGTTGTAGATACCTACGCCCGGGACCACGAGGGCCACGCCCGGCTTTCCCGAAGCGCGCGCGTAGCCGTCGGCCATGTAGGTTGCCGCCTGTTCGTGGCGAGTCGTTACCATGCGAATACCGGGTTCGTCCCGTATGGCGGCCACGATTCCGTATATCTGTATGCCTGGAATGCCGAAGACGACGTCAACCCCTTCTCTTGCGAGAGATTTGACCAGGGCTTCGCCGCCGCTCATTTTGACCATCATTTTCTCTCCGACGCTATCGGCCAGGCCGGGTACTGAAATACGCCAGGGCATCTCCAAGGGACGCCTCTATAAATGCGAGGCGAGAAACTGTGTGACCAGCCTTGCACATTCCTCCGGCGCTTCGAGCTGCAAAAAGTGGGTGGTTTCGGGAACGAAGTCATAACCGATCCTGACAATCAAATCCGGGTCCACAGTTGGCAGGAACGAAAACGGTGCAAGTGGATCTCCCCCGATGACCTTGACTGGACACCGCAACGTCTCAAGATTGGTCCCAATCGCCCACTCGTATATGCGCCCCAGCATCTGGGCTTCATGCACGGGCGGGCAGCAGAGCTCAAATCCCGTTCCGCCGGGCAAACGCTTGAGTGTTGTCCGCGCCAGCAGGTCGGCGACGCCGGGCCGGAGACACTCAAATGCCTTTGAACGCCGGTAAGCGCCCGCCAGTTCCTCCCAGTTTTCAAACCTGGCCTGACGCCTCAACGCCTGCGCCGCCATCTGCTGCCCCATGGCACGCAGGCTGTCCCGTCGAGTGTTCCCGATGCCTGGCGGGCAGATGGCCGGGTCAAACAAAACCAGCGCCGCATAGGCGTCTTCTTCGATTGCGTGCAAAACGGCCACGGTGGCGGAAACGGAGTGAAAAACGCCAATCATGGGCTTCTCTCCAAAGTGTTGATCGACCGCCCGAACGACGCGGCGGCTGTCCTGTGCCATCATCGCAACATTGTGGTCAATCAATTCCCCTGGCGGGCTGGCGCCATGGCCTCGGAGGTCGAAGAGGATGATGTCGAATTGCTCTGCGAGTAGTGACCAGAACGGGAAATAGGCGTCCGAGGACAGTCCATTGGCGTGGCTGATGAGCAAGCGCCGACCGCATGGATTGCCGTGCCGGCGAAGCAGGATAGTACCGCCATCGACCAAGCGCACCTTGGCGGTAGCAAGCGGGACGGGGATTCGCCATTCCATGTCGTGATCCTGCAAGGTCGGGACCTTCGTCAGACGCCACGTGAGAATGAGCCCGGATCAAAGTGAGCCGGGAGTGCCAAAAACTCGGGTTGCGACCTGAAGTCGCAGTACGTCGACAAAGGGATGGAGGTTACCGTCTGCGTGGGGAGTTGGGTCATGTTTCCCTTTACCTGTCGGTACTGTGCGCCCCGAATCCTGCGGCAAAACGGTGATTGCCGTCCGTGGCTCCGAACGTGCCGGCGAAAGATGACGGGTGTTCGCCGCCGGCGCCGTTACCGAAAAAGCGTCCTCCCCAGACGCCTTGCCATCCGCCGGCCGCAGCGGTCTCCCCGTCTACCCAGCCACCCGGGAGAAGCGTTGAAGTCGGTGATTCGGACTTACCGAGGTCGTCTGACCCCAGGATCGCCGCCGATAGCAGATGCAGTTCGGTCAGGGAAGATGGTTCGCCGCTGTCCAGGGCGAAACCGGATACCCGGCCGTTCACGGCGCCGAAGTCGCTGCCGGTTCCGAAATCGGCCTCCAGCGTCACGTCGGCAATGAAGGTTTCGGCCACAGGGTGCGCCGCAGCAGCATACAACCCCGCTGCCTTACCCGTGTACGTGGCTCTGCCGGCAAGCGCCACCAGATTGGTCGCTTTGAAGGGATCGCGGCCGGCCGCGAAGACACCGACTTCAAACGCCTCGATGTCGGCCGTGTCTTCAGGGGCATACAGCCAGTTGCCGAGCGTCAGGTAATTTCCTTCAGGCACGGCTCTGGAGTCGGAGCCCGTCAGATGAATCGGCCTGCCACCGCCCGCGGGCGTGAA
The DNA here is from genome assembly GCA_028819345.1 of bacterium. Classification (GTDB taxonomy): domain Bacteria; phylum Actinomycetota; class Acidimicrobiia; order Spongiisociales; family ZC4RG35; genus Bin76. The sequence goes on from JAPPLW010000045.1 coordinate 7,251, forward strand.
GATGACCGCATTGGAACTGTCGTACCCCGCGTGGTAACCCTCCCAGTCCGGCAGCAGCCGCTCGTTGTCCAGCGAACACTCCTCCCCGGAGCACGAAAAACGGCCTTCAATGCCGTCCAGCGAACCCGCCAGGCCCTGGGCGGGAACCGGAATGGAGCGCCAGTCCTGACCGGCGGGCAGAGGGGGGAGATCGTGAAGCACAATGTCGTGCCGTGCCTCCTGCCCAAGGAAGACGTCGTTGGCCCACGGCCTGTCCAGGGCATCGGCGTCGTCAACGTCGGTATACAGCCGGACCGTGAGGGTACCGCTTTTCTCGTACACGTTTGTTGCCTGGAACCCTTGCCACCCGGACCCCAGTCCATGATCGGCAATCGCTTGCCCGGACGTCGTGAAGCCTTCAAATGCTCCCCGCCGGTAGGACGTATCGACGTACCGGGTTGCCAGGATGTCGCCGTCTTCATAATCGTAGGGCGTAA
>JAPPLW010000045.1:7826-20857 GCA_028819345.1 bacterium
AGTAACGCCCAGCATGAGAGCCAGCCCGATTTGCCTGATAAGGATTGATTGCATGCGCGGAATCGCTTCAACACGTCTTGCCTATGTGCGTCCGGGACAAGGCAAAACCCCTACAAGACGACGATCCATACGACCGACGCGACAACGGCGCCAACCACAATGCCCACGATAAAGCCAATCGCCATGTAGTGGCCGGCCATATACGACAATACTCCCAACGAGCCTTTCGTGTGCGGGCTGATCACGCGCCCTCCTTTCATCTAACTGGCTTGTCCTCATGTGGCATGCGGTAGCGGCGCACTTTAAGCGGCAAGCACAAAACGTGACAAGAAGCGCGGTTTTGTCACTCTGCTCCGGTGTCTTCGGCATCCGGGATTCCGTTACATTCTGCCCGTATTGTGTCACCGCTTTTGTGGGGCAGCAGCAGGACAAGGCGCACCAGTTGAGCCTGCCTCGAGATCTTGAGCTTGCGGTTGATCTGCCTGAGACGCCACCGGACCGTGCTTTCCTTGTTCCCCATTGCAGCGGCAATCTCGGCCGTACTGTTGCCTTCCGAAAGCAAGACCGACACCCGGCTTTCGGTCAGCGTCAGGCCCAGACGCTCGGCTACGAATCGCGGGTCGATGCCAGGCCCGTCAGGCCGTATCGTCTCCTCGGCACCTTTGTGAAACGCTGCACCGGAGTTGCGCTCGTCTGCCCGCATCTTCGTCACCAGGTGTTCCTTGATTATGGCAAGGTCGGTCTCGATGGTCTCAAGGCGGGTCTCAAGGCCGTCCAGGCGCAGCGTCAAGCCCACCTCAAAGTCCTCGATGTATTGCCTGAGCTCCGCCAGTGTCACTCTCGCCACTTGTCACTCCAATCGGCCCTCGCCCTTAATTCAGGCATGCCAGCACGCCCAGATACACAGCTTCCGTCACCAGGGCTGAATAAACCGCCCTCTTTCTCTCTGGGTGCGCGGTGTCCAGCCCGAAAACGATCTCGCCGCCCCTGGTATCCGGGAAAAACACCAGGTTTCGCAGGTCGCGTTTGCGAAGCGTCAGCACCGTCTCCTTGAGGGCGTTTACCATGGGTAGCCCCACGTTCTTGCGCTCGCTTTCGGAAACGCCCGGCAGGGAAAACGTTATCCATTCTTCACCGCAAACGACCTCTTGCTCCTGCGCGGTGACCGCGGTAAGAAACAGCAAAAGCAGGGCGGTGGCGATTCCTCGGGTCATCGGGGTCTCTTATGGCCTATGACGCTGCTTCCGCTCATGTCACTCGTAATTCCTCTCTGGCGAACTGCGCCATGCATTGCGGAGGCACGTGATTTCTCACCGATGTGGTTCAACGACTCGCAACGGCCATCGGCAAGGGATTCCAAAAGGCTCGCATTCTCATTGGCGATACGCCGCAAAAAACCCGCGTAGCGAGCAGGGCATGACGGGTCTTGAATCCCAGAGTCCCGGTCCAGGCTTAACTGCGGACTGCCTGGTCGCCCCTGACTTTCCGGCACGCCCGCGCTCCTTCCCCAGATGGGCGAAGAGCCGGTCCGCGTTACCCATCCGTTCGGTACAGGTAGCGGATATCCCAGAGCCCGTACAGGGTGGGCGTCAAGTTGCCGAAGACGTTGCGCACGGCGCTGAGGCGTTCGGCCTGAGCCGTGTAGATGAGCGGCAGGTTCTCGGCCGCGATGGCCTGGGCGCGATGATACAGCTTGACGCGTTCGCCTTCGTCCAGTTCCCGGCCGGCCCGGATGTAGAGGTCGTCGATCCCGGCTTCCCACTCTGTCGCCGGCTCCGTCTGGTTCGGGTGCCACAGGTGCAGGGCCTCGCTGCTGTGCCAGAGGCCGATGCCGCTGTACGGATCGGATTCTCCGGTAAAGCCAATGATCACGGCGTCCCAGTCGTAGGTAGCAGTCAACCGGGAGACCAGGTCGCCGAAGTCGATCAGCATGTAATCCGTCTCGACACCGATGTCCGTGAGCCCGTGCTGGATGACCGTACCGATTTCTTCGCGCACGCTGTTCCCGGTGTTGGTGACCAGGGAGAACACAACCCGATTTCCCGATTCGTCCTCCCGGAACCCGTCACCGTCGGTATCGACCCATCCCAGTTCGTCGAGGAGGCGATTGGCTTTGGCGATGTCGTATTCATGCCGCCGCACGTCCGGATTGTGAAAGGCGCCTGCGGCAGGGCTGACGGACGACCACTGCGGATAGCCCAGTCCGTTCAGAACCTCGTCGATAATCCTGCGCCTGTCCACACTATGCGCGACGGCCTGCCGAAACCGGGTGTTTTCAAACCACGACAGCTTCGCGGGCGAGACGGCGCCCGGATTCATGTTGAAGGTCAGGAACTCCGAATTGAAGCCGGGACCGCGTCTGTGAATCGTGAAATCACCCTCCGCCTGCAGCGCTTCGAGCTCGGCGAACTCCTCGCCCGGAACACTGTAAACGTCCGAGTCACCGGCCTTGAAGCTGGCGAGTTCGGTTTCCAGGTCGGGTACGATGGCGTGAACGATCGCATCCAGATAGGGCAGCGGATTGCCGGCGTCGTCGGAAAGCCAGTAACCGGGGTTGCGCTGCAGCACCACCCGCTCACCGGGGTCGTAGCGCACAATGGTAAAAGGGCCGGTGCCGATCACCTCGGCCGGATCCGAGTCGATGCCCCACACCTCGGTGAAGGTGCCCTCGTCCACGTACGGCTGAAGGATGTGCCGGGGATAGATCGCCGTGCCCATGGAGCGGAGGAAGGGAGCGAACGGCACGGGAAGCTCACAGCGCACCGTATGGTCGTCCAGCGCCGTGACGGTCATGGGTTCCGTCTTCCAGGCGCCGGTCTCTTCGTCTGGGAACCGGAAGTTGAACGCCGCGCGGGCGTTTGCCTGGATATCCGGGTTGTAGATGATGTCGTTGAAGGTGAAGACCACGTCGTGCGCCGTGAGCGGCGTTCCGTCGTGCCAGATTACGTCCTTGCGCAGATGGAAGGTCCACTCCAGCCCGTCTTCCGAATGCGACCACGACTCGGCCAGAACCGGCTCCACTTCATCGGTTAGCCACGAGGCCTCGGTCAGTCCTTCGAAGAGATACCCCAGGACGTTTGACGAATAGCCATCGTTGGCAAGAGCCAGGTTCAGGGTCAGCGGTTCCGAAGCGGTCGCTACCGTCAGGGTACCGCCGGGTTGCCCGATGATGTACTGGAAGGCATCGGCATTCGCCCGGAGCCGGTCGGCGATCGTGCCCGGGCTGCCTGGCGCAGTGCTTCTACGATCGTCCGAACAGGCGAGAAGGGCCAGCGCGACAACGACAAGGAGCGTTCCAACACGCAGCCACCGCCCGTTGCAAACCGGCCCCCTCTCTTCGGGGGTGCCACGCCAAATACTGCCGGTTTTGGCGCCGTCTTTTGACCACCGCCAGTGAAACATCTCTTCTACTCCTCTCTAAAGCCCCCAAGGCCAATCACCGGCAAGCGATGCTCGGAGAATCTAGGAAGGGCTTGCTGTGACTACGCCGGATTCAACTCAAGCCGGTCCGTGCTCAGGTCCAGATACTCTGTCTTGTCCCGGCACACCCAGTTGAGCAGGGTGCCGGGAGGCCTCGGGTTGCGGGCAAAGGCGAGGCAAGCCAGGCCGTACTGGATCTCGGTCGTGGTGGAGGCCTGGAGACGCGGGAGATTCGCCTGCACGTAGAAAAGAAGGTCTTGTCCCACCTCGGAGCGAAAGGCCGTCGCCCGTCCGTCTGCGCTCAGGGCAAAGAAGAAATAGTCCTCGTCTTCAAGCATGCGCCCCAGGACCGCCTGCACCAGGGGGTCGTTCGGATTGATCAGGAGGTTCCAGGTCCTGAACCCGTAAAACTCAAAGGCGAAGTGGATCACTTCAAAGGTGTCGCCGCCAAACAGGGAATGTCCGAACCGAAAGCCCCTGTTCATCACCTCCGAGGGAATGTCTTCGTCCAAGTGCAACGCCACAAAGCCGCTTTGCCGCCTATTTTCTTCAACCAGGCCAAGGGCGCCGCATGGGGTTTCGGCATCCATGAACTCGTACAGAAAGGAACGATTGACGGTCAGGGTGGGAAGCATATCCGATCTCCGAATCACGGGGTCGACAGGGCAGCGAATGAACCGGCTCTCGTGACAGAGCTCGCACCGATAGTCGGGAGCAGAAGAGGAACGTATGACGCGTCTCGTTTCGGCATCCGAGCGCGAAACGGGCACACCGCCTACTCGACGTTGTCAGGACCAATGCCGCCTTTTTCCTCGAGACGCGTGATACGGCCCTCAAAGACACGCAGCACCTCCTCCATGGCGTCGTGCTGGCGCTGGTTTTCAGCCTGCAGGGTGTCGAAGCGGCGGTTCATCTCCACGCGCATCTGGTTCATCTCCTCTCGCACCTGGCCGATCTCTCCTCGCACCTGACCGATCTCCCCGCGCACCTGACCGATCTCCCCGCGCACCTGGCCGATCTCCCCGCGCACCTGGCCGATCTCCGCCTGAACGGCATCGAAGCGACGGTTGACCTCAACCTGCATGGCATCGAAACGGCGGTTGGTTTCAGCCTGCATGGTGTCCAGTCGTCCGCCTATCTGATTGAACATGGTCACCATGCCCACGAACAGCCCCACCAGCAAAACGTTGTTGCTGATCGCCTTCCAGTCCAAAACGCCTCCCCCTGCTGCGCTGTGCCGCTACCCATCGTCACGCTACACATGATTCAACGGTCAAGCACAAGGCCTGAATTCCTCCTCGAACCGCAGGCCAGATCGCTCGGTCACCCGGTCACCAGGCACAGAAATTCTCTTGACCGAATCCTCGGCGAGCGGGAATCGGCCTCCCCCAGGGTCATGGCCGCGAATCCCGGGTGCTTTTGCCTCCGGACCCTCTCTCGTTGCCGTTCAGAAGCAGGGCAAGGCGCATCAGGTTGACCTCCTTTGAGTCCGAATTTGCGCCTGATCTGCCTGGGGCACCACCGGACCGTGCCTTCCTTGCGGCCGGTAGCCTCGGCAATACCATACACCGTGCTGCCTTCCGCAAGTGCGACAGCCAATACCCCGCCAAGCAGGCAAGTCACGCTCGAGGATGCAGCGTCCACGTTCGTTATATCCGCGGCGGTTGTCGTGATCGACAAAACTACGGTACCGGATTACCACCCCGACTCCGAAGCTGGGTGCTGGCAGCAGTACAGCTGCCCGACGGCTCATATCCTGCCCGCCACCATTTTCCCGTTCTCCGTATTTGGCAAGCTGACGGACGCGCCGGGTACGGCAACTGACGCTGCTGTTAGGGCGCCCATTCCATGCCGATCCGCAGGACGCCGTGCGGCCCGGACAGCGCCGTGCATGTCGGTGCCAGGATCCGCCGCCAGACCATGGAGCCGATGCCCAGCAAACAGGCCTTCAGCTGAACGATGTGCGCGGAGCCTTCCCGACCGTGACCACGGAAACCTTGTTCTTTTTGTAGCTTCCCTACCTCAGCGCTGCCTTGACCTTGGCCGCCACCTCCGCCGGTAGCCACGAAGTCCACAGAGCCTCGTGCTTTACCATGAAATACCCCGCCATCTCGTTACCCTCGGCCTGGGTGTCTTCGCCCCACGCCAGCACGGCGTTCATCACGTCGTTGGGTATGGAGATGCTGCCGAGGAAGGCAAACTCATCCGGATGGCTGTCTGCGAACGCCTTGGTGGTCACCGCCAACACGGCTGACGGCGGATAGCGCCCAGCGTGCGGGGTGTCGCATTCTTCCCGCGTGTTGCACGCGTGACCCTCGGCATCAAAACCTGCCAGTTCGATCATCACCATGGGGTACTTGCCCAGGATGGCGGTCGGCGCCCAGTAGTAGCCGAACCACGGCTCCTCCCGCTCGTAGGCCTTGGCTATGGCGCCGGAGAGACCCTCGGCCGAGCCGGGGTCGAAGTTGTTGAAAGCCTCGCCCATGCCGTAGGCGCGGAAGAGATTGGTGTTGATGATCTTGCAGCCCCAGCCGGAGGGGCAGTTGTAGAAGCGCCCCTTGGCAGGGTCTTCCGGATCCTGGAACAACTGCGCGTTATCCATCACATCCTGAAGGGTACGGATATCCGGGTGCGCCTCGGCAAAATAGGCGGGAATCCACCACGCCTCGACGCCGCCGTCCGACAGGACACTCCCTGCCGATACGATGCGGTCCTCGGCAACGCCACTCTCAAAGCTCTCGCGGACGGAGTTGATCCAGATCTCAGAGGCGATGTCGGGCTCGCCCTTTTCGACCATCGAGGTCATGGCCGGAACGGTTGAGGTCTGCACCAGCTCGACCTCGCAGCCGTAGCCCGTCTCCAGGACGAACTTTTCGACGTTGGCGATCACGCGGGCGGAGTTCCAGTTCATCTCGCCCACGGTTACCTTGCCGCACTCGGCCACAGCCACGCCGGAGGTGACCAGCAGCGCCATCGCGGCAATGACCGCGGCGATTCCGAAACGTCTTACAGGGTTCATCGCATGCTCCTTTTTCAGCTGAGCGAAATTAGAAGTAATAGCGGAAGTTGAAATTGATTCGCCAGTTCCACAAGTCGTCCTCGTTAATGCCAAAATCCCCGCCGGCACTGTCAAAGCCCACAAAGTAGTTGCCGTCGGAAACCGCCAGATCGCTGTACATGTAAAGCGCGCCGATCGTCCAGGCCGCTCCCACCGTTACCAGCTGGCTGTCGTTGAATCCGTCCGCCTGTTTCATGATGGAGCTCCACTCGACGTACGGCGTCACGCTGTCCAGCCATGAAACACCCGACGTGTCGAACCCGCCATAGCGCAGGGACACGGCGGGGATGATGCCCTCGGAAGCAACCAGGTCCGCGTAGTTGTACGCTCCCATGTAAATCAGGTCGCCGGTTCCCCAGGGCGTCCCGTCCGTAATGTCGTACACGTAATACGTCAGCTGCGAATAGAGGGTGAAGCCCCCGAAGGCATTCTTCATGTGCGCCGAAAGGGCGTGGTGCTCGCCGCTGTCATCGCCAGCTATGTTCGTTCCCTGCAAAAGCCCGTATTGGAGCGACCCGCCGATTTCCGTCCCGCTTTCAAGCGTGTAGATCGCGCGCAGGTTGAACTGATGCTGCTCTTCAAAACCTTCTTCGACTTCGCTTCCTGTTCTGACCACGTCATAGGCGTACCGCGCACTCTCAAGACTGCTCCCTTTGCCCCGGAATTCGCTGCTCGGGTAGTAGCCCGCATCGAGCGCCAGCCTGCCGGACGCCCGGTGCCAACTGATTCCCAAATCCATGTCATCGGCAAGTCCGACGTAAAAGTGCTGGTCAAAGAACCAGCTGCTGGAGACCCCATAAGCCGTCGGTCCGAAAGGAACCCGCACGATACCGGCCTTGAGGGTGCCCGAATCCCCCAGGTCGTACCCCAGCCATGCCGTGTGAAACATGCTGTAATTGCTGGAATCGTTGTACCAGCGGTACTCGACCCGGCCGATGAAGTTCTGGTAACTCAGATCGGCATTCAGGCGGAACAGTTCAAGCTCAGCCCGGCCGATATCCGTACCGCGGGGATGGGGCTCGTCGTAACTTCCGTAGACGTAGTTCACCCCTATCACCCCGCCAAGCTTGATCGGGGGTTTCCCGGATTCCTGCGCCACCGCGGACGAAACCGCAAGCAGAAGACAGGCGACGGCGACACTGAAACCCCATGTGCATGTCCGGCATATCATTCTTATCCCCCCCCCCCCTTCTTTGACAGCAATTCGTTCTCCCCGGCCAGGATGGATACCTTTGGGCATCCTCCTAAAAGCGATAGCGCGCCACAAGGCTCAGCCGCAGCGCGCTTTCGAGAGCGACATCGACAATGCCCCGTCTGGCGCGGTCCTCCAGACGCAGATTCTGGCGCAGCACCGCTTCCAGCGCTCCTTGCACCACGAGTGCCGGAAACGGCTCCCAGATAACCCGGCCGCCCACCTCAATGCCCCTGATCTCGGCGACGCCATCCGGAATGTTCCCTTTCTTGCCAAGCCGAAACTGCTTGCGGCCAAAGAAGGCTCCCACGGCGGCAACAGAAAAGCGTCGCCGCGGATCGAGCAAATATGTGAGTGTAATGTCCTGCCGACTTCGCAACGCCAGGCGATCCGTTATCTGCCAGTCGACCAGGACAAGGGGCAAGGCGACGGCGGTCTGCGCACCCAGCGGCTTTAACAGAAGGGCGCCGAAACCGGTGGACAGGCGACCTGACAGGCGCCGCATCACCCCCAGGACTGCGACGCCGCTCAGGGCATCGTCCGGGGCGGCTCCGATCTCGAAGGCACTCACGATGGTGGCAAGCGCCAGGGTGCTCCACGCTTCCGACCACGGCGTGAGAAGCTGTGCCGACAGCCGCACTTCCCGGACATGGCGAAAGGGTTCCGGACCCGACGGTCCCAACCGGGTATCGGGAGCAAACGCAAACCGGGTATGGGTGAAATCGGTTCCGGCCCTCAACAGGCCCGGCCCCCGCAGGAAGAGTCCACCGGAGATGCCGACCGTACTCTCGTGCCATGCCAGGCTGCCGCTTCGGTCCGCAAAACCGCTCGTCGTCCGGTAGCGCTGCGTCGCGCGGACTTCCCAGAGCCGCGGTTTCTCTTTCGCCTGTAACGAGTCGGCAGGTTGCGCAGCAGCCGGACAGGCCACGATGAACAGAAACAGAATGACAAAAGACCAAAGCGGGCTCGCATAGGTCGTTTCAAGACCGGAATCGACAGGGGGGTTGATCATCCTCCGCCCATGCCCCATCGCTGCCTCGCGCTGCCCGGTGCCGCTGCAAAAGGACCCGCGTAATCACCCTGCAGTAACTTCCCCTCCCGGTGATTGTCATGATTTTGATGCACAGTCAGTTCCCAACACTTTTATCAATAGGATTAGAGGTTCTTGCAGAAGTGCCGTAACCGTTCCGAAACCGGGTTCCGTCAATCCACCGGCGGCGCAAGCGCGCGCATGACCGCTTCCGGGTCGCGGTCGATCACCGTCAGCAGCACTCGCGCCGCCCGGTCGGGCACCCGCCGCCCCTGCTCCCAATCCTGAACTGCCCGCGCATCGAGCCCGAAACGGTCGGCAAACCTGATCCGGCTCAGTTTCATGCGCTTGCGAAGCGCGACGATCCGCTCCGCAGTCGGATCGTCCACGATCCGGCAGGGCAGCGCCGTCTCCCCACGCACATGGGCGAGAACCTCGCCAAGTGCCGTCTCGATCTCGAGGCCGGTGTCCGTGCGTTCGGTCGTCATCCTTCACGCCTCTCCCGTTCGATCGCACGGACGCCGCCGTGCTTGCTCCAGCCGGAACCGGCCCAGCGCAGCTTGCGGATACCGCCCGCTCCCCGGATGACCGGCGCGGCCTCGGGGGCGGCGATGGCCGCTTCCATCTCCCTGCGGGCATTCTCGGACAGCAGCTTGTCAATGGCGCGCATGACGTAGAGATGCATCAGTTGCCCATATTGCGGCATTGCCGCAGGGTTCGCAACCGCTTTCCTTCCCCGTCATCGCCGTGACTTCGGGGTCGGCCGTGGCTGCAAGCCGGGGGCGCGGCCATCGGCGCGCGGGCGCACACCGCTACCTGCGCAACGTCGCCTCGACCCCGACGGTGTGCTCACTCTCGGCCGCGTCGCTCTCCCTGCGGGTCGCCTTGAGGCCGAACGACAGGTCGGGCGAATCGGCCTCCGGGGTCAGCCGCCGGCCGGTGTGTAGTCACGCGCACCGGTGGCCGAGAGACCCCCTGTCCTTCTGTGGCTCTCTCACTCCGTCGCCAACATGACAAAATCCGACTCTGAACATTGTGCACCGCACTCTGTCCAGCACAGGATGCAAGAGGAATCACGCTGTTTCCGTGTACAGTTGATAGCCTTGCATTCAAGCAGCTTGTTGGTTTTCTCGAAGCTTGCCGGTGACAGGCGTCGCCTTTCGCGAGTTCCGAGCCTCTCCACGCTTTTGGTGTTTCCTTACCTTGCAGGTTCGACGCCAAGGTCCCGGCATATCTTCCTCGATTATTGCGCCACCATGAATGACGCCCGCCTTCCCGGATCGTGTCACAGCCTTGCTGCCGAAGATGCTTCAATAATTCAGCCCGCTTCATGTAATGACGACTTTTTCCTCCTGGTAGTCGTCGCCCGCCGCAGCCAAAGCCTCGCACCGATTAAAATCCAGCGCCTCCGAAAGCGTTTCGGCGAGGCTTTGCCGCAGCGCCTCACGGGTGCGTTCCTGGCAGTTTACACCGGAAACTTCCTCGATCCAGCCGACCCACCATTCACCGCTGCGCTTGGTGTGAGTCGTCGACTGCACTCGATTCAGAACAGTCGCCGAGAAGATTCCAGATCACCCATCCTTTCCATCCACTTCGCGGTCGCCAGTTCGAACTGATCCACGTCAAGCGGTGCTGGGGAATCGACCGTATCTACTACATGGACGAAGTCGGCGCATTGCGCCACGTGCCGGTGGGCTGGACCAGCCTGGCGGCGGTGGATCCGTTCGTCGCCGTGGCGCGCGGCCGCTCTGCGTTCCGAGTGGCGGACCTGCTGGCGCTTGCCGAAGTGATCGACCATGTGGTGTAAAGGGGATTATGACGCATGTGTCAACACGATTACGCACAGTGCTTGAGGGTAATAGGTAGACAATGATGCACATGATGTGTCCATTATGTCGCCAGTATATAGGAGTCAGGCCATGTTCCAGTCGCTTCGACGCACACAATGGCCTTGACACTGTTGCCGGTATGGTCATAAATGAGTTTACATACAGAGGCGCCCCATACCGGAGGCTTACCCATGCCAAGACAACCCTTGGACGACAAGACACGCGCCCTCAGGGAACGCGGCTGCCTCAACCCGCACCCCGAAAGCGTGCGCGACGAGCTGTTCCTCTCCAACGCCTTCTTCGACCCCAACGACCTGCTGCAGGTCAAATACGAGATGCTGCGCCGGGTTCGCGAAGACGGCGACTCCGTCAGCTCAGCCGCGACGCGCTTCGGGCTCTCGCGGCCAACGTTCTACTCGGCCAGGCGCGCCTACGACGCTGGTGGGCTGCCGGCCCTGGTGCCGGCACGCCCCGGGCCCAGGCGAGCGCACAAGCTCGGCCAGGAGGTGATCGAGGCGCTCCGCGCGGCGTGGCAGCAGCGACCCCCTCCGAGTTCAAGGGAGTTGGTGGAACTGGTGCGCCAGCGCTTCGGGCTCTCGGTGCACCGGCGCAGCATAGACCGTGTGCTGGCACGGCAAAAAAAACGCCCGTGAACGACGCACCACAGCACGACAAGCCGGCGCCGTCTTCGCGCTTCCAGGACAGCTACGAACGATTGCGGGATCAAGCCGTGAACGCCGGGGCCGTTTGCGACCGGGAGGCACTCGCGGTTCTGGCAGGGTGGGGTATCGCAGCCTGGCTGGATGTCCTCATTGCGCTGCCCGCGGTGGCGGTTGCCGCCAAGCCGCGTCGCCCTCAGTCGTTGCCTGAAGACGTGCAAACGCGCGCGGTCGACATCCTGCTTACGATGCTCCGCCCGCACATGCCGGGGAGGACGCCATGAACCAGGTCCATCTGAAGGTGACCGCCAACCACCTGAGCCGCGACGCCTATCTCTACGTACGCCAGTCTACGGTGCGCCAGGTCTATGAGAACACCGAGAGCACGCGCCGCCAGTACGGCCTGCGAGACCGGGCGATAGCACTCGGCTGGCCGGCTGAACGCGTGGTGGTGATCGACAGCGATCTCGGCCAATCGGGTGCCGATCGAGACCGCAACGGCTTCCAGCGCCTCGTCGCCGAGGTCGGCATGGGCCGCGCCGGTATCGTCCTTGGCCTCGAGGTATCGCGGCTGGCCCGCAACTCGACCGACTGGCACCGCCTGCTGGAGATCTCCGCCTTGAGTGATACGCTGATCCTCGACGAGGACGGTGTCTACAACCCCGGCGACTTCAACGACAGGCTGTTGCTCGGCCTCAAGGGCACCATGTCAGAGGCGGAGTTGCACATGCTTCACGCCAGGCTGCGCGGCGGCATCATGAATCAGGCGCGACGCGGGGCCCTGAAGGTGCCGCTGCCGGTGGGTCTGGTCTACGATCCCCTGGGGCGCGTGGCGCTCGATCCGGACGCCCAGGTGCAGCGCTCCCTGCGGCTCCTCTTCGACACCTTCACACGCACGGGCTCCGCGTCTGCCACCGTGCGCCACTTCCGCGAGGCGGGGCTGCTCTTCCCCCGCCGCTTCCGCAACGGAGTGCGCAAGGGCGACTTGCACTGGCAGCCGCTTGATCACTCGCGTGTCCTGTGGGTGCTGCACAATCCACGCTATGCGGGTGCCTTTGCCTTCGGGCGCAGCAGACAGCGGCGGCGACCGGGCGGCGTTGTCGAGTGGCGGCGACTGCCCATTGGCGAATGGACGGTCCTGCTGCGCGACGCGCATCCCGGTTACATCGCATGGAGCCACTTCGAGGACAATCAACGGCGCCTGCGTGACAACGCCTTGGCTTACGGCACGGACCGTCACCGGAGTCCAGCCCGTGAAGGACCGGCGCTACTGCAGGGTCTTGCCTTGTGCGGCGTGTGCGGGCGGGGCATGACGGTGCGCTATCACATCCGCCGGGGACGGCAGGTTCCCGACTACGTTTGCCAGCGCGCCGGCATCCAGAGCGCCAGGGCAAAGTGCCAGTCCATACCCGGTGCCGGCGTTGATCGCGCCGTTGGCGCCCTACTGGTGGACCTGATGACGCCCGTCACCCTGACCGTGGCGCTCAAGGTTCAGGACGAACTGGCCGCGCGCGCCGATGAGGTCGATGCCTGGCGCGCCGAGGCCGTGGAAAGGGCTCGCGAGGAGGCGGAACTGGCGCGCCGGCGCTTCATGCAGACCCATCCCGACAACCGCCTCGTGGCGGATGTCCTGGAGGCCGAGTGGAACGCCAGCTTGCGTACTCTGGACGATGCCCGCCGGGAACTCGAAAAGCGGCGTGCCGAAGACACCCTGCGGCTTGACGATGACCGACGTAAGCGCATCCTGGCCCTGGCCACCGACTTTCCGCGCCTGTGGAACGATCCGGCAACTCCGGACCGCGAGCGCAAGCGCATGGCGAGGCTGCTGATTGACGACGTTACT
>JAPPLW010000105.1 GCA_028819345.1 bacterium
AGACCAACCACCCATCACCCGACTTGTAAACCACCTCTGTGGGAAGGACACCTAGCGGGCGGTCCCGCATCCTCCCAGGCTTCCAACACGGGCCGTCGAGCCTTCACACAGTGAGGGATCTGTTGGTGCCGCGACCGGCCCGAGGGGAAGGGGGCTCCTGCCGGGTCGGTCACGCCACCAATTCAAATGTGTCGATTCCGCAAAAGTGGGGGCACACCTTAAAACTCCGGGAAACCCGGTGGGGTTCAGCTATGTTGTTGGACTTGATGGAGGCGCAATTCGAGGAGGGGTAGTTCCCAGGTATTGACTTTCATGCGTTCTCGGAAGGTAGGGCGGGTTTCGTTGAGGTGGCGTGATACCATGCCTAACACTCGCGTCTCATCTATCTGAGTCAGACGCTTGGGGGGATAGCGTTCCGTGCCTCTACGGGAGAGGCGGGCTATTTCGACGCCCCGGCCACTAACCACGTGGATCTGTCCGTTTGGAAGGCGTTGTAGGTTGATCAGGTCCCCGGTTTGCAATCTTCTCAGTGAACGGTGGATGTGATGATCTGGATTCTTCAGGCCGGCGTAGTCTATGTTCAGGTCTTTCATTCCCAGCACTTCGTACCGGGTATCGGTGCGTTCGACGGGTTGGTTGTGGGCTACCGCCGCTTGGCGGTTCAGGGTCATGTGTCGGATGTCTTGAAAGTAGGGGTTTGGGCTATCACGGGAGTCGATCAGCGCGAGCGTGTGACGGGCGCGGGTCATGGCAACGTAGTAGAGGCGCCTCTCTTCCTCGGCGGATCGATTGCCGTTCGGAGCGTTTCTGAGGCCTCCCAGCACTAGGACATGATCGAATTCCAGTCCTTTGGCGGAGTGGATGGTGCTGACTAGCACACCTTGGCCGATGAGATGGGAGCGGTTGTGGTCGGCTAAGCCTTGGCGCATCGCCTCTGTGATGTCTGTCACCGGGACGGGCTGGACGCCTATCCCGGCTTGGATTCGAGCCAGCATGTGATCTGCCATTCCCAGCCAGTGATTACCGTTTGGTTTGGCGTGGCAGAGATTTACAAGTTGTTGCCGCAGTCTTGCCAGGGAGATCTCGGAATCCCGGATTGTGGACAGATGGTCAAGCAGTAAACGGAACTCCCTGATTCTTTCGAGCCTTGGTAGTCCGTCCGGGACGGATCTGCGCACGGGGACTCCTTTCTTCTCAAGGAGAGCGCGGATGGGCGCCAGTTGAGTGTGGCTCCAGGCCAGAACGGCAAACTGCTGCCATTCAGATTCGGGATCGAGTTTCCGGAGACGCTCGATCTCGGCCAGGGTGGCCTGGGCTAGGAAGGTCTTCTCCACTTTGACCCGTGAGACTTTTCCGCCGGTTAGGGGGTCCAGGCGCTGCCAATTCCCTCCCGGGGGATGAGACTTCCGGGCGTTGTTGATCCGGATGCTGTCCCGTAGCTTTATCCGGTCGCGATTGTGTCGGATCAGCTCGTTGGAAGCATCGATGATGTGCCGGGTGGAGCGATAGTTCTCAACCAGATAGTGGCGCTGGGCTTTGAATTCCTTTTCGAATTGTTTTATGTAGCGAACATTGGCGCGTCGCCAGGCGTAGATGTTCTGATCGTCGTCTCCCACGGCGAGGATGGTTGCCCGGCGGTCCTCGTCTTCATCCTGGCCGGCTCGCCGCGCTATGTGGGTGATCATCTCGTACTGGTCGTTGTCGATGTCCTGGTATTCGTCTACCAACACATATTCGAATCCGGCGAGGAGCCGGTCTCGCAGTTGGTCCGGCTCGGTGCCGATCAGTTGCTCTTCTCCTGCCAGGCGGCGGTTGGCTTCTCTGATGATCTCGTCGAAGTCGATTCTGTTGTCGTCGGCGGTCCTGGCGCGTTCTGCAAGGGAGCGTTCGGTGAGTCGCAATGCTAGGGAGTGGTAGGTGTGTACGGCTACCCGGCGGGCCGGATCACCCACGAGTTTACGAAGCTTTACCCGCAGTTCGTGCATGGCCGAGCGGTTGAAACAGATCACCAGCAAGCGTTCAGGGCGGATGCGTTCCACTATCAGCAGATACGCGGCCCGATGGACGACCACGCGGGTCTTTCCCGAGCCGGGACCGGCCAACACCAGGAGATTCCGGTCTTTGGGGGCTGTCACGATCTGTTCCTGCGCCCGGTTTCCCAGGCTCTCGACAATCTCTTCGTAATTTTCCTTGGACGTGGGCCGCTTCAGAGCTTTGAGTTCCCCGGGGAAGTAGCGGCGGTTGAATTCCCGACCTGACATCCTGAAGTAGTTGTCCACATATCGACGGGCCCAACCCTCCAGGCTCTTCTGGGATTCCTCGGCATACCGTCCGATGGCGTGGATCTGGATCATTCTCTCTTGGTAATGCTTTCGGAGAGGGCGGTAATCCCGTTCTGAATACCTTCTTCCCTTGGCCTCCTCGTGCAGGCGAATGGTCATCGCCTGGCGAAAGACCGAGAGTCCCCGCTCCAGCCTGATGACGTGATTCTCGTCCAGGAACAGAAGAGTTTTCTCAATGGCGATGAATACGTCGCCGAGGCTTTGGGACAGCCCCAAACGTTCCTCCACTGCCCGGTGCAAGTCCTCGAGGGAAAACCGGACGAGGCGCTCACCGATCAGATTGAGTTGATCCGCCATGTTTTTCAGCACCTCTAACACGACCCTGCCGACTTCGTTCCGTAATCTCAACTGTTCCGCCAAATCATCCCAGGACACTTCCAGACGAATCCCGAGCCTTCGCCGTCCACGACCCCTCGGTGTGACGGGCGCCTGCCGACCGACGACTCTCCTGGTCCAACCCTTCAACAGAGTGAGGATGCTGTCGTTCACCATCTTCAGATCAAGGGCCCGCAGTTGCTCTTGCAGTTGGGGAATGGAAACCTCGACTTCATCTCCAGGGTCGATGCTCGGCCACTGTTCCCGAAGCAAGTCCAGAAGTGTCTTTTGGGCCTTGGCGATTTCCTCCAACCGGTTCGGAGAGGTGCGGCCCCTCTTGTGATGTAGCCAAGCGGAGAAGTAGATGCCGCTCTCCAGCACGCCGGCGCGGGTCATATCGTGCAAGGTCCGGAAGATCTCGCGAGTGAAGGTGCGATTAGCTAATGCCGGATCGTCAGGGTGCTTGTCTTTGAGAGCCTCGAACCGCCTTCGGAAAGAAGGCAGGAGGGCGATTTCATCAACCTCAATCCCCTCTCTCAGATCGGCAAGGTGTAGGCGGCGGAGTACCTGTTCCCACTGCCTCCTCCCGTAGTACGAAAGTTCAAGTTTTTCCAGCTTCCCGAGAGCCTCCTCCAAGTCAGGCACTGCCGGAACTCCCTGGTAGAGGCGGGTGCGGTTCTCGTTGCGCAGCACAAAACAGGCCCGCTCCAGCCACGAGATGGCGGTCCTGACCTGTGTGGCAGCATGGCGACTCTCCTCGTCGAAGGAAAAGTCAGAGCCCGGGGTGCGCAACAAGTCACCAGGCGAAACCACGATTTCTTCGGTGTCGCGGCGGCGTGCACCGCGGATCGCCCGGAGGATCTGAGCAATGTCGCGTTTGGTCAACCGGCCCCTGGAGACCAGATCGAACTGCTTCTCAAGATCCCCCTTGGCGAACAGCAGCACGCACCTTGCTGGTTGGCCGTCCCGACCGGCCCGCCCGGCCTCCTGGAGGTAGCTCTCAATAGAAGCAGGAACATCGGCATGTACTACCAGCCGGACATCGCTCTTGTCGATCCCCATGCCGAAAGCGTTAGTGGCGACGATGACCGGCAGGTTCCCTTCGATAAAGGCATCCTGCACCCGCTTCTTCTCAGGAGGATCAAGCCCGCCATGGAAGCGCTCGGCTTCCCATCCCTGGGAGCGCAGCATCTCCGCCAAATACTCGGTTCCGGGCTGGCTCCGGGCGTAGATGATTGCCGAGCCGGATGCAGCCGACTCCGGCGTTGGGGCAATGCTCTCTCGCAGAAGTTGGTCGATGCGTTCTATTTTTCTCGAATTAGGCAGCTCTTCGACCCGGAAGACAAGGTTCTCCCGATCAATCCGATCGGTGGCGAGTTCCCGCAAGTCCTTGCCAAGAACCCTCCTGAAGTGGGAACGTATCTCCTCGCGTACATCCAACTTGGCCGTGGCCGTGAAGCATGCGACGGGGGCCACATCAACCTCTTCGCTCTCTGAGAATTCTCTGATGAATCGGGCCGCGTACAGGTAGTCGGGACGGAAATCATGTCCCCACTTGGAAATGCAATGCGCCTCGTCAAACACCCACGCCGCGATCTCGCGCTGCCTGATTGCCCGAGTGAAGGACGGGCTGCGCAGCTGTTCCGGAGAAACGTACAGGAGCGCGAATCGACCCAGGCGGATGCCTTCCAGGACATCGCGCCGTTCGATCATGGTCTGCAAACCGTTCAAGGTAGCAGCCAAAGTTGGAGACTCCGTCCCCTTGTTGAGGTTCTCGACCTGGTCCTTCATCAGCGCTTGCAGGGGAGAGATCACCACGGTGAGCGCTCCCGTCTGTTCATTGTGGACGATGGCTGGAAGTTGAAAACCCACCGACTTGCCACCGCCGGTGGGCATGATGGCCAGGATGGATTCACCAGCTATGCCCTCGGTCACGATCCGTTCCTGAAGGCTCTCCCCGTCGGTGGTTGTGGGAGTGGAGCGAAACCCATCGAACCCGAAATACCGCCTGAGCTTTCCCTTCGGGTCATGATGCTTCGAGCAATACCCGCACTCGGAGCGCCGGCACGAAACGCTCCGTATCCTCCGCACGAAATCCGACGCCGCCGGAAACTGCTTGTGGACCCAGCGGGGCAGCACCGATTCGGTCCCGGCCACCGTAAGCCAGGCAAGTGAATAAGCCACCGCAGGTCGAGTTCGCGGATCCTCTAACAAGCCCGGAAGCCCACGCCGGATAGCTTCCGAGCAGGCCCGTTCTCCCGCGAAATACTCGAAGCCCTTCACCACTCGATGATGCGGGATCATCCTGCCTCCGAGCTCTTCCAACAAGAAACCTGTTCCCTGCAACCTCAAAGGTGAGGTCCCCCCAGAACTGCCGGAATCGTAAAAACAACTGCGGTAGACCCACAGCAGCCTGTCCTTCTCGCCATCTCTCCCATTGAGAAGAATCCAACAATCCTCAAGGAGTCTCAGAGCCAGACGACAGTCAGCAACCGGATCGTTCCGCTCGGCACCAACCAGCTTGTAGTCCTTCACCAGACTGTGATAAGGCTGCTCAGGCTTGGCCAACGGAGCCAAATAGAGAGTGTCAACCACCGGCAGGGCCAGGAGACTTGACCGGGGCAGATACCTTTCTATGAAGCGGTGATCGTGCGCCACGATGTTGTGCCCTACCACGAATTCCGCCCCCCTCCCGAACTCATCCAGTTCTCGCACAGCCCGCTCCGAGGATCGAACCCTGGGGATTCGCAATTCTCTATCTCCCCAAACAGCGCCCACCTCCCGGATTACCCCGTCCACAACCTCCAAATCCAAGACCAGACACCTCTCGGAAAAAGCCTCCCACCGGGGATCAGCCAAAACAAACCCATCAGGCATAACCTGGATCTCAGCCCCCTACGTCACATAAAGTAAATGACACGCCTCTTCATGGCAACACCCTTGGATCATCCTCGACAACTGGCATCCATAGCCAAGGGGCCATGACGAATCGCAAGCAAACCAGAACCAAAGCCTAGACCCACCGCAAGAGGCCTCTCTGACCTGGAAGAACAGCTGCAAACAGGATACCGAGGAGATACCGACGACATACTCGATGGTGTGTTGGTCTCGGACCATGCGTACTTTGGCAGTTCGCCACGGGGCGTTTTGACTTGGCGGTTACCTCTCTGGCTGAGGCGATGGCGGACGATGCGTCCCGAGGACGCTTGGAGGACCTTGTGCCGCACAGTGCCGCGACGGAGGCTTCCGAGGTCACGCGTTTGGGGTTGTCGCCGGCTGTGCCCAGTAGGGCGGCGGCGCCCGCGCCTATTGGTTGAAGCTCGACGACCTGGCGTCCGGTCTGCGATTGGCCGAGGGCCCGGGGTTGCCGCAGCTTGGTTGCATGCTTCAACTCGGTGGGTGACCGACTGCTTCATCCACAAACGGGGCCAGATCCTTCCATGCTGTCAGAATGGTCTCCACTATGTAGCTGCGGTATTCCTTAAGGTTGTCATCCTCCCAGAACCTGCCCTTCGGAGGATCCAGGTACCGATAGGCCGGCCACCACCCGCTGGATCGGAGATAGGCGGGACAAGCTTCCTTTGTGAAACGCGACCTGTAGCTTTCTACATTCGTCCTGACTCCGCACATCAGCCTTCCACGAGGAGGGAAAAACGCCTTGTGAAACCATTCCAATCTCACATCCGGACCACTTTCTCCTTTCGGCCAACCCTGCCGACGCAGGCCCAGACCTGGCCAGTTTCCTCCCTTTAGAAACGACCTCACGCCGTCTTCAGCGAACCCTCCGCTTCTTAAGGCCGCGTCGAGATCGCCTTTGAGACTGCGATAGAACCGATCCACGAACTCTGACACTTCGTCTTCAAGAGCAGCCCACTCCCTGGTCCTCGCTTGATGCTCCAGAAAGAACTTGACCCGTTCGTCTTCGACCCGATTCATCCGAACTGCTCCTCGAGCGTCCGTAAGTAATTGTTGACGACATCAGCAGCACTGGCAACCTCGGCGGCAGACCGTGATTCGCTCAGGGCCCCCTCCAACATCGCCCGGACCTCGGGCCACGAGAGCGTCTTGAAAGCACGCTGGGAACGCCGCGTGGTCGCCGTACACGGCTTCCGACCGTCGGGAGTCAGGAACACGAAAAGAGGCGCCCTCTCGCACTTGAAATTCTTGTACAAATCGTCGCACTGACTCGGCTGCTCCGACGCATCGACCTTGTTCTCGAACACGAGCGTGAAGTTCTCGCCCCACACGACAAGGTCAGCCTCCCTGCCATTCCGCCACACCGAAAACGCCACCTTCCTCACTGCCAAAGGGACGGACACCGGTTCCCCGGTGCAGTGCTCTACCAAGCGCTCCACGAACTCACAACCCAAGCCGTGCCGAGCCGTCGAAGTCAACAGCCACCCAAGCATGCGAGAATGGGTGTTTTCGTGGCGGGCGAGACCCACAATCTCAAGAAAACCCGAAGGGCCGGTCAACCACAGCCCGTCCGCAACGAGACGGTCATGCCGGCAGCGCATCCCAGTCATGGCCCCACGCCACTCGTCAAGCAGCCTCCCCGTCCGGCGCACGCCGATCTCGTCCCACTCGCGCTCCATCACACACATGCGCGCCCTCCACGAGAGGACTCGATTAACCAGCGTGACCATAGGGGGCATGTCCGAGACAATAGCGACCTACATCTCCCGCGCCCGCCCGAAAGCTGCACGCGATGCTCGCCCCGCCTCTTCATCCGCCCCCTCCCGGGATCCTCCACCCACCGCCCGCGAAGCCTCCAACACTGTCGTTTCCGCACATGGGCCAGGCATACGTGGAATTCAAAACTGGACCAAACCCCTTTCCGGCCCGCGCTTCTCCGTCGGTCGGCTAGCCGATCTGTGTTGGGGGAAGTATTTCGATCACTTCCAAACTACCCTCGGATCGCTCGGTGAACACCGCCATCATTTTGTCGCGGCCGGTGGAAGACCACGAAAGAACGGCTTGGAATCCCTCGTCGTATGCTCTTTTGCCCACATCCTGACAGGCACTCCAACCATCCGAAACCAGGTCGTCCAATGTCATGCCGACAACCGATCGGGTGGCCTCCCGGGTCAAATCCAACACCAGACACAAATCCACCGAGAATCTGTAAAGATTGCTGACCGGCAACGACCTGTCGATGGCTTGCTTGCTGTACTCGGCTTGAGCGCACTCTATGGTGGTGCAGAGATAAAGCGTAGGAATCCCTGGAGGGTTGAACCTTCCCCCATGCCTACGGGCACCATCACCGCTGAGAGGGTCGTAATCAGGATGACAATGCCTCCAAGCCTCACCCTCAAAGGCGAAGGAGGGCCATGTCACGACTTCTGGTGTTTAGGCAGGGAGGAAACTGCCCTCAACGACGAGATAGTCGTCGGCGGCCTGATAGTCACGACTCTTGATGAGCGCCATCAAAGTGACTCCGCTCATTGACCGAGGGCCCGGCTGCCAAGGCACATCACGCTCCGCGGGGTGATACATTCTGACAACCCGTCGAACGATGGTCCTAATACACTCAAAATCGTATTGAGGCAGTCCACAAGGACGCGACACCTCATCGGGCCCTGTTTCAAGCATGTCCCTAACGAGACGATCCAAATCAACCTTCGTATCGCGAGAGATCGTCATGGTCTCAAGAGAGTATAGGTGCTCGCGCCCAGACCGGACAGAGTAACCACCCCGAAAAGGGGCTGACCGCCTTCTATGGGATGCCCAAGGGCAGAGGCACAACAAGCTGTATCCTGCTTGAGGGCGGCTGGTATCTCTCAGAAACGGCGGATCGATCTCACCTCCGAGAGCCGCCACCAGTCTCTCCTCCATCTGCGGGCCCAACTCATTCACAGAGAACCCGAGGGCACCCTGATACCATATGTGGTACCGATAAACGCAGACACTGCGCTGACCAGGGATGTTATAGACCGACAAGGTGTTGGGGGAGGGCTCCCAAATAGGGCCCCGAATTTCGCGACATTTCTCCAGTAGTCGGGCGGTGGTTCACGGGAGGACCACCGGAACATTATAGTGTTTGTTTTGCCATTTTGGTGATATATGGCGGTGTTTTGTCACACCCCCTTGGCATACTGGTAGACATGGTAAAGACAGCTATTGGCCGTCGGGTCGTCAACGAGATCGGTGCGGTTCTGCCCAATCTGGCGGTGGGCGACGCAAGCTTGGAACAACTCCGGGCACGGTTGCAGTCCACTTTCCGGGTGGAGAACCAGGTCGCGGCGGTGCGTGCTGAGACGCTGGCGGAACTAACCCGCCGAGAGGGTGTCCACATCACCGAGAGCGACCTGCGGGAGAAGGGGTTGCGACCCCGCCGGAAGGCCCGTTCGGAAGTGGAAACCGCGGTGGAACTGGAGGAGTTGCCGGAGACGTCGGAGGGGTTGCGGGATGGTGAGATTCCTTATGAGAACGCCCGGATTCTGGCCAGGGCTTCCCAGGAGGGTGAGATAGACGAAACAGAGTTGGTGGAAAAGGCCCGTACCCAGTCTCCTGATAAGTTCGCCGGGACGGTCCGAAAGCACCAACAGCAGCGTTCGGAGGATGATGGGATGAGTCGGTTGGAGCATCAACGGTCACAGCGGTTCGCCAAGATCAAAACGGATAACACAGACGGTATGACGGTGCTGTACGGTCGGTTCGATCCGATCACCGGCGCTCTCATCGAAACAGCCCTATCCCGCAAGATGAACGAACTGTGGCGGGAAGAAGACCCGCGGGCGAGGTGCTCTCCCGGTCAGAGGATGGCAGACGCCCTAGCGGGGTTGGTCACCAGAGAAGAAACCAACAAGGACGGTAAACCTCCCCGCGGTCCCAGACTGCTGTTGATCGCCGACTACGACGCGATCTCCCGGGAACTCCGCAACGGACGTCTCGGGGACGGCACCCCCATCCCGACAGAGAAGATCCGAGACCTGGCCTGCCAATCCGACATCCTCCCCGGCATATTCCGAGGCGTGTCCCAACCCCTCGACCTCGGACGGTCACGACGAGCCGCCAGCCCCGCCCAGAAGATCGCCCTCGTAGCCAGAGACAGGGCTTGTGTGGGATGCGGCACCAATGCCAACTGGTGCCAAGCCCACCACATAATCCCCTGGGCCGTTCACGGCAACACCAACCTCAACGACATGGTGCTCCTGTGCTCCCGCTGCCACCACAAAGTCCACGACGACCACTGGCAAGTACACAAAACACCAACCGGCAAACACCACCTCAAACCACCCCTGAAACACAACCGGCGAACAACCGGCCAACGCAACAGCTACTACCGCAACCGCCGAAGCCCATTCAAACAACGAAAATGAGCCCACCGTTTGGTGGTGCAGAGGTGCAGTACCCGATGGGCATGTGGCCCTGCCGGGCGTACCCGCGCCCGCCGACCTGGCCTGCGTCTCAGCAACAGGGCGGCTAACCGTCCAGCAAGACGTCCAGTCCTACCGAGACCCCGCTGTCCAATCCCGACACTCCCCGTACAGCAAGCATCACACCGGGCAGGAACGAAACCCGGTCCGTGGAGTCATGGCGGATGGTGAGGATCTCGCCGGGGTTGCCGAACAGCACCTCTTGGTGGGCCAGCAAGCCGGGAAGCCGCACCGAGTGGACCGGAACACCCTCCACCCGGGCGCCCAACGCGCCCGCGTACAGTTCGGCCGAGGAGACCTGGCGGGACTGGCCTCCGGTCTCGGCCATCCCCACCGCGGTGGACACCGCGGTACCCGAGGGGGCGTCGGCTTTCTGGTCGTGGTGGAGTTCGATCACCTCGGACGCCGCAAAGAACCCGGCCGCGGCACGGGCGAAGCGCATCATCAGCACCGCCCCGATGGAGAAGTTGGGAACGATCAGACAGTTGGTCGTGTGATCGTCTCCCCACAGTCCGCGTACCGAGGCGATCCGCTCGGCGGTGAAGCCGGAGGTGCCCACCACCGCATGGCACTCCATGTCACGGTAAAGGGCGAGGTTGCCCATCACCACCTCCGGATTTGTGAAGTCGACCACCACTTCCGCCTCAGCCAGGCATGCGACATCCACCCGGACCGGGGTTCCCGCCACCTCGCCTTCGACAAGGTCGTAGCCGGCCACCAGTTCCATGTCCGGAGCCTCTGCCACCGTCTCGGCGATGAGCGACCCCATCCGGCCCAGCGCACCCGCCACCCCGACGCGGACCGTCATGTGATGTACCCGGTCAGGTCCGACTCCGCGAACGGTCCCACCACTCCCAGGGTCTTGGGGCCCGAGAAGAGTTGACGGGCCACTTCGGTGACGTCGGAGCGATCCACCGCCAGGATGCGTTCCAGCCTCTCGTCCATGGAGTAGTGCTCTAGCCCGCAGATCTCGTCACGCCCCAGATGGACCATCCGACTCTGGGAGTCCTCCATCGCCATGGCCAGGGCTCCCCGGGCCGCCCCCCGCGCCTTCTCCAACTCCGCCTCGGTTATGCCTTCGTCCATCAGCCGAGAAAGCTGGCTGTCGATCAGTTCCATCACCTCGGCGGTCTGCCGGGGGGTGGTCCCCACATAGATCCCCCACACACCCGAGTCCGCATAGGAGTGGTTGAAGCTGAAGATGGAATACGCCAACCCCCGCTCCTCCCGAACGCTGGTGAACAGGCGGGAGGACATCCCCCCACCCAGCACCAGATTGAGTATCCCGAACGCCCACCGCCGCTCGTCAGCCCGGTCCATCCCCGCCCCACCCAACACCAGGTGAGCCTGTTCGGTGTCCCGCTCCACCAGGCCCACCGCAGCGGACGGCGAGTTGGAGGAAAAGCTGTGACCCACCTCGCCTCCCGACCACTCCCCGAACAAATCCTCAACCAATTCCAGGGCCCCCGAATGCTGCACGGCCCCCGCCAACGCCACCACCACCGAATGCGGGCCGTAGCGTCGACTCCAATACCCCTCCAGGTCGGCTCGGGTCATCGCCCCGATAGACTCCCGGGTACCCAGCACGGGACGTCCCAGGGCATGGCCGTCATGAACTGTCCGGCTGAAGGCTTCGAACGCCGAGTCCTGAGGATCATCCTCCCGCATGTTGATCTCCTCGAACACCACCTGCCGCTCCGAGTCGATCTCGTTCTGGCGGAAGGCGGGGCGCTGCAGCATCTCGGAGAGGAGGCGCATCCCGACCGGCAGGTCGTCGTCCAGCAGCCGCGCCCAATAACAAGTCTGCTCCTTGGATGTGAAGGCATTCGACTCCGCACCCATCCCATCGAAGGTCTCGGCGATCTGGCGGGCGGAAAGCTCCTCGGTGCCCTTGAACAGCAGGTGCTCCAGAAAGTGGGAGGCGCCGGCCTCGTTGGCGCGTTCATCGCGGGCGCCGGTGTCAACCCAGCACCCGACCGACACCGAACGGAGCGCAGGCATCTCCTCGGTGATCAGCCGCAAACCGTTGTCCAAAGTGGAGAGACGATAATGAGTCATAGCAGTTCCGGAATTGTAGATGAACCGATAAGGGATAAATTGACCGTTATGCCCACCCGCTCGGCCACCGTTCTCCACCGGCTCCTCTCCTCGGAGGAGACCACCATAGAAGACGTGGTCAGCCGCTACCAGCGGGTGGCGCCCGCCATAACCCGGTTCGCCCGCACCCTCTCGGGAGACCCTGAACTGCGGGTCAGGCTGGGCTCCCACTCCCACCGCGCCGTCGGCGAGGTGGTGTGCGACCCCCGCCTCTTCCAGAACGCCTACCAGCGCCGCGCCCCGGTCACCCCCGAAGAAGTGGCGGTGGCGTCCGCCCTTCACGAGGTGGTGCATCTTCTCTCCAGCCGGTTTGAGGAGAAGCGGCCCGTCCCGGGGCACTGGTCCAGCCTGCTCGGAGAGGACGCCACCCGCCCCGCGCCCATCCCCGACGATCCGGTGGACCTGCTGACCGCCCTCGAGCGGACCGGAGGCGAACTGGCCGTGCTGTTCTTCTTCGCCCTGGAAGACGCTCGCCAGGAACACCGGGGACTGGTCAACTATCCGGGCGCCCGTTCCATTCTCGACGATCTCTACCGGGCGGCGGTCCCCGCCCTGGAGTCCCAGCCCGACCTGTCCCAGTTTGTGGCCGGATGTTTCCTGGCGGCGGCAGGGGCTCTCTCCGCCCGCCGGCCACCCGACTTCGTGAGCCGACCCGCGGCAGACGCCATCCGGGACGGAGCGCAACTCCTGTCCCAGGTCCCCGTGCTCGCCGACCCCTGGGAAGTGGGAGAGACAGCCCTCGCCATGCTGCGGATCGCCATGGACCAACGCCTGGTTCCTCCCACGCTTCCCCGCGAGCCCTCCGCCGGGAAGGCAGTCACCGAAAAGGCTGCCGAGACCCTGGACATGGTTCGCCTCCCCAGCCCGGCGGTGGCGGACGCCGAGTCCCACCTGGAAGCGGTCGGCGCCGAGAACGGCGCCGGGAGAGAAGCCCAGCTCTCCCGGGAGACCGACCAATCCAGCACCGACCAGCTGCTGCGGGTGGGAGCGGCTCCTCTCATCCACCTTCCCACCGGCCAGAGCGGTCGGCTGTTGATCTCCCCCGCTCCGGCCGCCTTCTCCCGGTTCGCCGAGAAGGGACGGGAGGCCTACCGTCGCTCCGCCGAGCAGTGGGGGGTGGTTCCCCGGCGGGTGTCCGGAGAACTGTTCCATCTCTTCACCGCCAACCAGAGGCGGGGACTGCGTTCGGGATTCGACCAGGGAGACATCTCCCCCTATTCGGCCCTCTTCATCGGCGCCGGTCTCTACCAGCGCCTCTATGAGAGGCGTCATCTGCCCACCCGGCGCCACTACGCGGTCAGCGTGCTGGTGGACGGTTCGGCCTCCATGCTGCAGTCCCGGCGTTACGGTCCCACCGGAAGCGGATGGGGCATGTCCGCCGCCCTGTTGGGCGCCTGGACCGTGGCCGTGCTGTGCAACGAACTGCAGATCGACTTCGAGGTGAGCATATTCAACCGGTCGTTCGCGGCCCGCCAGCAGGACACCGAGTGGTCGTACACCCGGTCTCTCAGCCAGTCCACGGCCGGTCTGAGAGCCAGCCACGGGGAATCCGCCGAGCGGCTCACCACCACGGTCAACCACTATCTGATCAAGCCCTTCGACAAGCGATGGGCGAGCGCCGAGGAGATACTGGCGGGTATGCTCTGGACTGCCTCAGCGCCCCGTAAGGCCGCTTTGGAAGCCCGCAAGAACCCCCGAACCGCACCGCCCGTCTCCATGTTCGACAAAGCCGCCAACGTGGACGAACTCAACGTCATCCACGCCGCCCAGAGAATGGCCGCCCACGGCGCGCAGACGCGGCTTTTGATAGTGCTGGCCGACGGTATGACCCGAGGATCGGTCCGCAACCTGGCCAATGCCGTCTCCGCAGTCGAGAGAGGAGGCGCCACCGTCCTGGGCATCGGGATCGGTGACGATACGGTGGCCGCCGCCTACCCGCGCCATCAGGTGGTACACCACCCCGGGGAACTGGCCCGGGCGATGGTCAAGGGGACCAAGGACCTCCTGCGAAGGAGTCTTCACAGCCTGAAGGCGCCCGCGGCATGACCGACCTGGCGACCTTCGCCCATCCTTCCGGCAGACCCGAACGGGAGATCAGCCTGGCTCCCTTCTCGGTGGCTCCCGACCTGCAGGACTACTCCCAGCGCCTGGGGAAGATCCCCGCGCCCGATCCCTATTACGTGGACCTCGGGATGCTCTATCGATTCGCGGCGCTGGAGAGGGTGCATCGCCTTCGCCCTCCGGGGTACGTCTCCCTCCACATCGCGGTCCGCGGTCACATGGGCACCGGCAAGGACCACGACATCGAACAGTTCGCCGCCCGGCTGGGACTCCCCTACTACCGGATACCCATGACCGGGGAGGTGCGGGACCTCACCCTCATCGGCTCCACCCGACTGCACGGGGACGGCAAGGGCGGCACGGAGAGCCGCTGGGAGGACGGGGACATCACCCGGGCGCTGCGCGGCCCGGCTCTCATCAACCTCTCGGAGTTGAACGCGGCCGGCGCCGAGACGCTATTTGCGCTGCACGGACTCCTCGACCGCTACGCCGCCCTGGACCTTCCCACCGGCGAGACCATCCGGCTGCGGGACGACGTTCGCATATTCGGGACCATGAACCCGACCGACCTGAGGGACTACGCCGGCACCCAGACCCTCAACAAGGCTTTCGCGGACCGGTGGGTGATCTGGGAGAAGAACTTTCCGACCGCCCCCCAGGTGGAGGCGATGCTCCGGCGGCGCTACCCGGCGATGGTCGAACCGTTCGTCACCGCCATCGCCCGGCTCACCGTGGACATAAACGCGTCCTTCGAGGCCACCGACGCCGACACCCGCGTGGAGACCCCCATGTCCCTTCGAGGCGCCCTCGACCGGCTGCCCACGGGCCTCCGGATCTTCTCCGAGCACCCCGATCCGCTCCGCCGAGCCTGGGAGGAGTTGGTGCTCCCCAGAGTGGACCCCCACGACCGCGACCACTACGAGACGGTGTGGCGAGCGGTGGTCCGGCAAGGTCCGAGCGGGCCGCCTTTTGGGAGGCCGACCCCAAAAACCTGATAGAATGGGGATGGTGCGCACCATCCTCTCCGACCTCGTAGCCGAGCAGCAGTCACTGGATCAGTATCTCCAGAAAATCCCGGTGCGCGACTGGGGCACCCCCACCGCCGTCCAGGGTTGGGACATCCGGGACATAGTCAGCCATCTCGCCCACTTCGAGGAACTGACCGCCCAGACAGTGGTGGGAGAGGAGCTTGCAATCGGCGAGAACGAAGCGGGGGACCTGCATTGGGAAGGGGTGCTGAGAGGCCGGGAAATACGACCTCAGGACGTGATCGAATGGTGGAGAAAGGGCCGCGCCCGGCTGATCGAGCCCCTCTCGGAGATGTCCCCCTCCCAGCTGACACCGTGGATGGGCGGCCAGGTGGCGGCACAGACCGTGGCTATCTATCGGTTGACCGACACCTGGGCCTACGGCCTTGACATCTACGAGGCCATGGGAGACGAGTACGAGGACACCACCCGCATCCGCCACATCTGCTGGCTGGGATGGGCCACCCTGGCCCACCAGTTCCAGGAGAATGGGGAGAACCCGCCGGTCCGGGTGGAGGTGATCGGACCCCAGTACTACAAGTGGGTGTTCGGGGAGGAGAAGTCCCCCCACCAGATCAAGGGAAGCGCCTCCGACTGGGCCCGCTTGGCCGTTCACCGGCTGGCGCCGTCTGAGACCAGCCTGGACTGCTCCACCGAAACAGCCGAGCACGCCCTGGAGATGCTCTCCGTCTACTAGACGGCCCGCCCGGCCCGGGGCGCCGCCTCCGGTAGAACCGAGGGTCGCTCAACCAGGATCCCGGGGATCAGCCAGTATGCCGTTGCACACAACCTCGACGGTCTGGTGAATCCACTCCTCCGACGGGAGGATGCCGAGAAGACGCCTCATGAACATCGATCCCACGATGGCATGGACGGCTGCCTCCGGATCGATGTCCGGCCGTACCTCCCCCCGGTCCGCCGCCCTCCTCAACATCGTCATCACCTCGTCCCTGCGGGGTCTGAGAATCCGTTCCCTGACCAGTTCCAGCAATTCGGGGTTCCGGCCCTCCTCCACCAGAACGGCGTCCATCACGCTGAAGACGCGGGGCAGAACGCGGTGGGCCTGGGTCATCATCCCGGCCAGGTCGGAGCGGAGACTCCCCGTATCGGAAAGCGGTCCCATCGAGTGTCTGATGGTGCTCAACGCCGCCACCACCATCTCCACCTTGGAGGCGTACCGGCGGTATATGGTGGTCTTTCCCACACCGGCCGCCTCCGCCACCCCCTCGATCGACATGCCCTGATAGCCCTGGTCCGCCAGCGCTCTCAGGGTCTCCCGGACAATGGCCCGGTCGACCCCGGGATCCCGGGGACGGCCCGGCCTGGCATTCCTCTGCGTCTCGGCGCTTGCTGTCGGGGACACCGCGTCCACTCTAGGTGGCATCCGGCGCCGATAACGCCTGACCCGGGTTGGGAAGGTGACGGGCCGGCATGAACCTTCGGATCAGCACCGCACCGACCAGCGCCGCGCCCGCCGATATCAGCACCGCAATCCCGAGCGCGTCGGTGAACGCCGTCTTGGCGGTGTCGGCCAGGCGGACCGCAGCCTCGCCGGGAAGGTTGGCGGCGATGTGCACCGCCGCCCCCACCGAGTCTCCCGCTGCCTCCGCCGCCTGGCGAGGGAGACCTTCCAGAGCATCCGCCATGGTGTTGCTGTAGGCGGTGTTGATCACCGACCCCGTCACCGCCACCCCGAAGGCCCCTGCGACCATGCGGGTGACGTCGTTCATGGCCGAGGCGATCCCGGCATTGGCCTCGGGGACCGCGCCCATCACCGCGTCGGTGGACGGCGCCATCAGGTTGCCCATCCCGTAGGCCATCGCGAAGAAACTAACTCCCAGCACCCAGTATTCGGTGTCAGGTTCCCAGAAGGAGAAGGAGACGAGCAACCCGGACAGAATCAAAAGGCCCATCGCCACCACCCGGTTGGTCCCGAGTCTGGCGACCAGCCTATGGCTGGTGCCGGCGCCGACCACCATTCCCAGCGGCAGGGGGATCATCCGGACACCCGCCTCCAACGGCGAGTAACCCTGGACGAACTGCAGGTACAGCGACAGCCCGAAGATCACGCCGAACAGCGAGAAGAACCCGACCGAGATGGCGCCCGCTCCGCCGGAGAAGCGCGGGTTCCTGAAGAACGCCAGGTTGAGCATCGGATGTTCGATCCTTCTCTCCCAGTACACGAACGCGCCCAGGAGGACCAGGCCCACCACCAGTCCCGACACCACCAGGCCGTCGGTCCAGCCCAGGGCCGGAGCCTCGATGATGGCGAAGACCAGGATCGACACCGCCGCGATGGACAGCAGGGCGCCGAGGATGTCCAGCCGGGGAGGATCGGGGTCCCGGCTCTCGGGAACCAGGAAGGCCCCGGCCGCCAGGGCCACCACTGCGATGGGGATGTTGATGAAGAAGACCGAGCCCCACCAGAAGTGCTCGAGGAGATACCCGCCCAGCAGAGGACCGAGGCCGATGCCCATGCCGGCCACGGCCGCCCAGATTCCGATGGCCTTGCCCCGCTCGTCGCGGGGGAACACGTTGGTGATGATGGAGAGGGTGGAGGGCATGATCAGCGCTCCCCCTATCCCCATGAGGGCACGGGCGGTGATCAGTTGAGCGCTCGAACCTGCGTAGGCGGCCACCATGCTCGACAGGCCGAAGACGACGATGCCGGCCTGCAGGGCCCGCTTCCGTCCGAACCTGTCGCCCAGTGACCCCATGGTCAGCAACAGCCCGGCGAACACCAGGATATAGGCGTCGATCATCCACTGGAGGGTGGTGGCCGTGGCGTTGAATTCTCGCTGGAGGGTAGGGATGGCGACGTTGAGGACAGTGTTGTCCAGCCCGATGATGAGAAGACTGGTGGAGAGGGTCACCAGGGTGTACCACCGCCTGCGATAGACCACCGAGGTGTCCGGACCCGGACTCTTCATGGCAACCTCCTGATTAGTTACGCTACCGTATCGTATCATACTGTAGCGGCTGTTCCGCGCCATGTCAAGTCCCCGCTGGGACCTATTGTCACCGGGATCTCCTACTCTCATTCTGACGATGGCGAAATCGGTCCTGCAGCAGTTCGCACCGGCCACCCGGGCGTGGTTCGAGGCGACCTTCGAGTCGCCCACACTCCCCCAGACCCTGGGCTGGCCGGCCATCGCCTCTGGCAGTCACACCCTGATCCACGCCCCCACCGGCTCGGGAAAGACCCTGGCCGCTTTCCTGTGGACCCTCGACCGGCTGTGTGACGAGCCCCTCCCGCCCACCGGCGGCCGGTGCCGCCTGCTCTACATCTCACCGCTCAAGGCGCTCGCCTACGACATCGAACGCAACCTGCGAGCTCCCCTCGCCGGGATCCGGCACGCCGCGGCTCGAGTCGGCGCCGAACCCCCTCCGGCGCTCACCACCTTCATGCGGACCGGCGACACGCCCGCATCCGATCGCCAGAAAATGCTGCGTCGCCCGCCCGACATTCTCATCACGACTCCCGAGTCGCTCTATTTGATGCTCACTTCGGCCGCACGGGAGCGGCTGAAGCCGGTGCGGTGGGTGATAGTCGACGAGGTGCATGCCGTGGCCGGCACCAAGCGGGGGGCCCATCTGGCTGTATCCCTGGAGCGATTGGAGGAAATCACCGACGCCCCGCCCCAGCGGATCGGCCTGTCGGCCACCCAGCGTCCCCTGGAGACCATTGCCCGCTTCCTGGGCGGCGGGACCGTGGAGCACTCCGAGGCGCCCCACCGGCCCCGCCCGGTGGCCATCGTGGACGCCGACCATAGCCGTCCGCTCGAGCTGGAACTGGTGGTGCCCAGCCGCGACATGACCCAGCCCGAGCCGGTGGGCGAAGGCGAGGAGGCCCGGTCCCGGTCCATCTGGCCTTCCATCTACCGGCGATTGCTGGACCTGGTCAACCAGCACACCTCCACCATCGTGTTCACCAACAGCCGACGACTCGCCGAGCGAGTCTGCGCCGAGTTGAACAACCTGGCCGAAGATGAGATCGCCCGCGCCCATCACGGGTCGGTGGCACGGCGGCGCCGCTTGGAGATCGAAGACGGCCTCAAGCGCGGACAGCTCCGGGCGGTGGTGGCAACCTCCTCTCTGGAGTTGGGCATCGACATGGGAGCGGTGGACCTGGTCGTCCAGATCGAGGCGCCCACCAGCGTGGCTTCCGGCCTCCAGCGGGTGGGGCGCTCCGGGCACCAGGTCGGTGGGACCAGCCGGGCCAAGCTGTTTCCCAAGTACCGGGGGGACCTGCTCACCTCGACAGTGGTCGCCCAGCGCATGCGGAACGGACAGGTGGAGAGCACCGTCATCCCCTCCAATCCCCTTGACGTGGCGGCCCAGCAGATCGTGGCCGCGGTGGTCGCCTCCGAACGCAGCGTTGACGATCTGTACCTCATGTTGCGCCGGGCGGCTCCCTTCGCCGACCTCTCCCGGGAGGTGTTCCTGGCCACCCTGGACATGCTGGCCGGACGCTATCCGTCCGATCTCTTCGCCGAACTCCGGCCCCGGGTGGTGTGGGACCGGATGGAGGACACCGTCAAACCCCGGTCGGGCGCCAGGCAACTGGCGGTGACCAACGCCGGAGTGATTCCCGACCGGGGCCTCTACCGCGTCCAACTCCCCGACGGCAGCCGGGTTGGGGAACTCGATGAGGAGATGGTCTATGAGTCCCGGCCCGGCGACGTCTTTCTCCTCGGGTCCTCCTCGTGGCGGATCGGCGAGATCACCCATGACCGGATAGAGGTGACCCCGGCGCCGGGCGTACCGGGCCAGATGCCGTTCTGGCGGGGAGACACGATAGGGCGATCGGCCGAGACCGGGCTGGCGATCGGCAGGTTCCTGCGGGAGACCTCCGCCCTGGCCCCGGAGGAAGCGGAACGTCGCCTCACAGAAGAGGTGGGCCTCGACCAGTGGGCCGCCCGGAACCTGGTTGCTTACCTGGAGGACCAGCAGACCTCGGGCAGCGCTCTCCCCAACGACCGGACCGTGGTCGTAGAACGCTTCCGGGACGAGATCGGGGACTGGAGAATGGTGGTCCTCTCTCCGTTGGGGGCGCGGGTCCACGCCCCCTGGGCGATGGCCGCCATTGGCCATCTCCGTTCCCGGTACGGAGTCGAGATCGACGCGGCATGGTCGGACGACGGGATTATCTTCCGCTTCCCCGATGCGGACGATCCCCCCTCCGCCGACGACATCCTGCTCACCCCCGACCAGGTCTCCGACCTGCTGATGGACCACCTGTCGGGCACCGCCCTGTTCGCCTCCCGGTTCCGGGAAGCAGCCGGGCGCGCCCTCCTGCTGCCTCGCCGGCGCCCCGGGTACCGCACCCCCCTCTGGCTTCAACGACGGCGGGCCGCCGATCTCTTGTCGGTTGCCCGCCGGTTCGACTCCTTCCCGATCGTCCTCGAGACCTACCGGGAGGTGCTGCAGGACGACTTCGACCTCCCCTATCTGCGGTCCCTGCTCACCGACCTCCGCAGCCGCAAGGTGCGGTTGGTGGAGACAGAACTTCTCCAAGCCTCGCCCTTCGCGACCTCCTTGATGCAGGCCTTCCTGGCGGGCTTCCTCTACGAGACCGACGGACCGGCCGCGGAGCGAAAGGCCATGGCCATCACCCTGGACCGCCATCTTCTCTCCCAACTGCTCGGAGAAGGAGAGATCGGAGAACTGATCTCGCCGGACGTGGTCGCCTCCCTGGAGTCGGAACTTCAGCACCTCACCGAAGAACGGCAGGTGCGAGGGGCCGACGGAGTCCATGACCTGTTACGCCGGTTGGGTCCTCTGACCCGATCCGATCTGGAGCTACGCGCCCATGGAGCAGGCGCCGCGCTGGAAGAGCTTCGAGACGCCCGGCGGGTGATCCCCGTGACCGTGGCAGCCCGCCCGGTGTGGGCGGCGGTCGAGGATGCAGCCCGTCTCCGGGACGCCCTGGGATGTCAACTGCCGCCCGGGGTCCCGGCGGCGTTCTCCGAGCCCGTCGAGGACCCGCTGGGAGACGTGGTTTCCCGCTATGCCCGCACCCACGGCCCCTTCCCGGCCTCCCAGGCAGCCGGAGCCCTGGGCCTGCCCACCGCGGTGACCGAGGAAGTGCTCTCCCGTTTGGCGGGCGAGGCAAGAGTGGTCGGAGGGGTGTTCCGGGCCGGTGGGCCGCCCGAGTGGGTGGACTCCGAGGTTCTCAGAAGGCTCAAGCGCCGCTCGCTGGCTTCCCTGCGCCGCCAGGTGGAGCCCGTCGACACGGCGTCGCTCGCCCGGTTCCTCTCCGCATGGCACCGGGTGGGAGACGATCCTCCCGGCGGCCCCGGTTCGCTGCTGGAAACCATCGCGCAGATGCAAGGCTATCCGGTTCCCGCCTCCATGCTGGAGAACGACATCCTGGCGGCCCGCCACTCCAATCCCACGCCGCGGCTAGACCAGTTGCTGGCGGAGGGCCGGGTGATCTGGGTAGGGAGGGGGTCCCTGGGACGGCGGGACGGGAAGGTGGCCCTCTACCTGCGGGACCGGTTCGGCCAACTCGATTCCGGGGGACCGGAGGACCCCCCCGACCTGCCCCTTCACCGGGCCATCCGCCAGCACCTCGAGGGACGGGGGGCGTCCTTCTTCGCGGAGATCCTCCAGGCCGCCGGCGGCGACGATCTCTCCGCTGTGGTAGACGCCCTGTGGGACCTGGTGTGGGCCGGACTGGTGACCAACGACAGCCTCCACCCCCTCCGGGCGCATCTCCGCGCCCGGCGCTCCCCCACCGGTCGCCGCAGGAACATGGCCTTTCCCCCGGACACGGCAGGAAGGTGGTCGTTGGTGCCCAGCCGGTCCGGCGAAGGCCCGCCCTCGGCCACCGAGCATTTCGCCGCCCTTGGGATCCAACTCCTCGACCGGCACGGGATCGTAACCCGATCGGTGGTGGCCGCGGAAGGCATACCGGGAGGCTTCACCGGCATTTACCCGGTGATGGCTCGTCTGGAAGAGACCGGCAAGTCCAGGCGCGGCTACTTCATCGAGGGCCTGGGAGGGGCCCAGTTCGCCTTGGCGGGAGCGGTCGACCGCCTCCGGGAGGAATCCGAACCCCGGCTCGTGGTGCTGGCGGCCACCGATCCCGCCAACCCCTACGGAGCGGCGATCCCCTGGCCCAAGCTCCCCGAGGTCCGCTTTGCCAGGGCCGCGGGATGTTATGTGGCGCTCTGGAACGGAGAACTGGCCGCCTTCTTGAACCACCGCCGGCTGACCGTGCGGGACCTCGACGGCCTGACGTCCCGTACGCTGGCTGCAGGGCTGGCCAAGCTGGGGAGTCGCCACCGTCGATTCCGGATAGACCGGATCAACGACCTCCCTGCCCCCGAGCACCCCCTCGCCCCGGCCCTCCAGGGCGAGGGTTTCGCCATCAGCTTGAAGGGTTTGGGCCTTCCCGCCACGGCCAGACGCTATTGAATGTCCCGCAAGGAGTGACGGCCACAAGTCCCCCCCTCGGCCAGGCAAGTGAGAACGCACAAACCGCCGGCTCGACGGACAATGGGTTGGTCCGGCACAGCAATCCGAACCGGTAACCGTCCTCCAACAAGGTGGGAATGATGATGTCCAGGGCGGAAACCGTGCGGGACCGCGGACCACCCCCATCATGAAGGAGCACCACCGATCCCGGAGCCACCCGGCGCAACACCCTTCTGGCGATCCCCTCCGCCGAGATGTCGGTCCAGTCGGCGCCGCTCGCATCCCACAGTTCGATGGTGAGCCCCAACTCATTCGCCCACTTCTCCACCTTGGAATTGGTGGCGCCGTAGGGAGGCCGCAAACAGGTGGCCTGCGTCTTGGTGGCATAGAGCAGTTCGGTCTGGGTCCGGTTCATGTCCCTTATGAATTCCCTGCGGTCGAATTCCGTGAGGGTGTCATGATTCCAGGCATGCGATTGGATGGAATGGCCTTCCGCAACTATCTGCCGTGCGGCGTCCGGCCACCTCCGCACCATGTCGCCCACCACGAAGAAGGTGGCCTTGATCTCATAGGAAGCCAGGACCTCCAGCACCTGGGGTGTGTAGACGGGGTGAGGCCCGTCGTCGAAGGTGAGGTAGACGACCGGTGCGGGGTCCTCGACCGGCCGCGGCGGCGGAGCCGGGTCCTCGGGGTGCGAAAGGGGTACCCGGTCGCCGTGGAAACCGGAGACAACGCCCCCTCCGGACGGTCCGATACCCAACAGGACCGCCAGTGCCACGGCGGCCGCCAATGGGATTTTGCCAGAACCGATCACGCTTGCATCGAATGGTAAGAACGAACCGGCTTAATCCCGACCAATAAACGCCAGGCGGCCCGGCCTGACGAGATTGTGACCAGCGGGAACGCCCCTCGGGGCGGCAATAGGGTGAGGAAAAAAGACCTTGGCTAATCTATCCGTACACACAACGGGCCTGGTCTTTCGCCTTCCACGGCAACCCAGGGGAACCCGTGTGAATAGAATGAAACCACCAAGCGAAAGGTTAAGGAACAGGAAGGAGAACAGATGGTAAGCAAGAACCCAGGACCGTCCCTGGAAGAGACGATCGAGACCAAGGTCGACCGGCGGGACTTTCTGAAGAAAGCCGGGATGACCGTGGCAGCCGGTGGTCTTCTGACCGCCGTGGCTGCCTGTGCAAGCGAAGACGAAGAAGCGCCGGCCACCACCGCCGCGCCGGCCACCACTGCGGCCCAGGAGGCCGCCGAGGTGGTGGCGGCGGAGGGCGGTCCGGAGATCGAGTGGGAGATGGGCACCAGTTGGCCGCTGTCTCTCGACACGATCTACGGCGGAGCGGTCGACTTCGCCGAGCGGGTCAGCAAGCTGAGCGGCGGACGCTTCCGGATCACACCCCGGGCGGGAGGCGAACTCGTCCCCGGCCTGGAGGTGCTCCAGAACGTCCAGCAGGACGCCATCCCGGCCGGTCACACGGCCTCCTATTACTACGTGGGCCTCAGCCCGGCAACGGCGTTCTCGACCGCACTGCCGTTCGGACTCACCTATCGCCAGCAGAACGCGTGGATGTACGAGGGAGGCGGACTGCCTCTGATGCGGGACTTCTACGCCGACCGTTTCGGCGTGATCAACTTCCCGGCCGGGAACACCGGCGTGCAGATGGGCGGTTGGTTCAACAAGGAGATCAACTCTCTGGCCGATCTGGAGGGTCTGCGCATGCGGATCCCCGGCTTCGGCGGCAAGGTTTTGGAGCGGCTGGGGGTCACCGTCCAGGTGCTGCCCGGAGGAGAGATCTTCCAAGCCCTCCAGACCGGCGCCATCGACGCCACCGAGTGGGTGGGACCCTACGACGACACCACCATGGGATTCCACCAGGTGTCCACGTACTACTACTACCCCGGGTGGTGGGAGCCGGGCCCGCAGCTGGATACGTTCATCCCGCTGTCCCGCTGGAACGATCTCCCCGAGGAGTACCAGGCGATCGTCGAAGCGGCCGCCTACGGGGCCAACGCCACCATGATGGCCCGCTACGACGCCAAGAACCCGGTTTCCCTGCAGGAGATCATCCAGTCGGACATCGAGTTGCGTCCATTCCCGGATGACGTGATGCAGGCATCCGAGGATGCGGCCTTCGAGTTGTTCGACGAGACGGCGGCGGCCGATGACGACTTCGCCACGATCTACGGGCAGTGGAAGGAATTCCGCGCCGGGATCACCCAGTGGCACGGCCTCGCCGAGACCGCCATGGTCAGCTGGACCGGTCGCAGGACGTAGTAGATCCTCTCACCAACCAAAGGAGGGACGGGCGCCTGCCCGTCCCTCCTTCAATTTGGCAGAAACCAGGCCATGACGCCGCAACCGGGTCGGATCTACAGACCTCAGCCCACCACGCTCGGCAGCCAGATCACGGTCTGGGGGAAGATCATCACCAGCACCAGCGCCACACCCTGGAGGACCATGAAAGGCAAGGCGCCCCGGTGGATGTCAATCGTTCTCACCTCCGGAGGGGCCACACTCTGCAGGTAGAAGAGGGAGAAGCCCACCGGAGGGGAGATGAAGGCCATGTTGAGGTTGATCGCCATCATCACGGTGAACCAGACCATCAAGGCCGGAAGGGTGTCGAAGGGGGTGACTCCGGTTTCGAACAGCACTCTCACCGCGGGGACGAAGATGGGCATCACTATGAAGGTGATCTCGATGAACTCCAGGTTGATCCCCAATAGGAACACGGCGATGTTGGCGATGATGATGAACCCCCAGAACCCTCCGGGAAGACCGGTGAGGATCTCCTGAGCGAGGCGCTGGCCGCCCAGTTGATCGAAGATCAGTTGGAAGAAGGTCGAGCAGAAGAGGATCATCAGGACCAGGCCGGTGATGTTGGCCGTGGAGCGTGACGCCCCGACCAGGACGGAGCGGTTCAGGTTGCGGTTGGCGGCCGCCAGGGCGACGGCGGCGGTGGCGCCCACCGCACCCGCCTCGGTGGGGGTGGCGATGCCGGTGAAGATCGAGCCCAGCACCGCCAGGATGAGCAGTATCACCGGCACGACCGCGATCAGGAGTTCTCTCGCGAGGCGCAGGCCCCGGATGGTCCGGGCCTCGTCGGGAAGGGCGGGCGCCGCGTCGGGGTCCTTGTAGGCGCGGTAGATGACGTAGAGACCGTAAATGGCGGCCAACATGAAGCCCGGGACCATGGCGCCCAGGAACAGGTCCCCAACCGACACTCCCACCACCTGGGCCAGGAGGATCAGAACCAGGGAGGGCGGCAGGAGCTGGGCCAGAGTCCCCGAAGCGGTGATCAGCCCGGTGGCAAGGCGGTGATCGTAACCGTAGCGCACCATGGTGGGAAGAGACAGGAGGCCCATGACGATCACGGTGGCCGCCACCACGCCGGTGGCCGCCGCCAGCATGGCCCCGACCAGGACCACCGTCAGACCCAGCCCCCCCTTCAAGCGCCCCAGCGCCATGCCGATGGTGGTCAGCATCCGTTCGGCCAAGCCGGACTTCTCCAGTATCGCCCCCATGTAGACGAAGAAGGGAACAGCCAGCAGGGTGAAGTTGTCCACCGCCTTGAACCATCTGCTGAACAGGATGATCAACCGGTTGAAGTCGAACTCGCCCAGGAGGATCCCGATGGCCCCGAACACGATGGCGGTGCCCGCGAACGAGAACGCCACCGGATACCCCGCCAGCAGCAGGACCAGGAAGACCGCGAACATGATGATGGCGAGCCACTCGACGCTCATCAGCCGGTCCTCGTCGTTCCTGTGGAGTTGGCTCGCATCACTCGATTCTCATCGGGGCTTCGCGTTCTATGAACAGTTCCTCGTCCCGTCCCGTGAAGAATGCCGCCAGCCGTATCAGGGAGGCCAGCGCCTGCATTCCCAGGAGTATGAACGCCACCAGGATCATCGCCTTGATCGGCGCCCGGGGGAGACCTCCGGGATCGGGAGACATCTCCCAGTGCAGCCACGAGTCCCGGACCGGCTTCCACGAAACCCAGATAGCGAGCAGGGTGAACGGCACCAGGCCGACCAGGTGTCCGATCAGGTCGATCCTGGCCTTGACCCGGTCACTGCGCTCGGCATACCAGAAGTCGACCCGCACGTTGCCGTCGTAGCGGAGCAGGTAGGGGAACATCAAGAGGAATATCAGCCCGTACAGGTACCACTGGGCCTCGATCCACGTGTTGTTGACGAGCTGGGCCTGCACGTATTGGCCCACGTAGCGAAGGAACACGTTCAAAAAGCCGATGGGGACGAGGATCAACACCAGCGCCCGGGCCATCCACCCCGCCGCATCGGTCAGGCCGTCGGCGACCCTTATATAGGTCTGCGCCGTCCAGTCGGTTACCTTGGCGACAGCCCCCAGGGCGGGAGGGACTTTCAAACGCTCGCTCCTTTCGCCCGGCGGAGATTAGCCGGTCAAGTCCACGGCTGGGCAATGGCCGGCTTGCACGCCAGCCTACCACCGGCGGCTCCCGCGTCCTCCAAAAGGGTTCCCGACAGAGGGTGGGGCCGCCCCGGCCGCTCAGCGGACTCCCAACTCGTCGGGACCGATCAGCACCTCCCGGGCCTTGGAACCGAGGGAGGGTCCCACCACCCCGCGCCGCTCCAGGATGTCCATCAGACGGCCGGCCCTGGCGAACCCGACCCGCAGCTTTCTCTGCAGCATGGA
Source organism: bacterium (assembly GCA_028819345.1). Taxonomy (GTDB): domain Bacteria; phylum Actinomycetota; class Acidimicrobiia; order Spongiisociales; family ZC4RG35; genus Bin76. Next base: position 27,329 of record JAPPLW010000105.1, read on the forward strand.
CGTGGAGCCGAGTTGGGAGCGAACCACCAGATCCATCGCCTGTCGCAGCAGTTCCTCGTCCTCGTCGTCCTCGGGCGCCGCCCCGGCCGACTCCCGGGTGAGAGCCGTCTCCAACAGTTCGTCGACCGACCCATCCGGCCGGCCCTGGCGGGTCACCCAGGAAACCACCCGGGCTATCTCGGCCTCGTCAACCCAGGCTCCCTGAATCCGCTGCGGCCGGGGTTGGCGGGCGGTCACAACCAGCATGTCGCCCTGTCCCACCAGCTTCTCGGCGCCCGCCGAGTCTATGATCACCCGGCTGTCGGTCTGGGACGCCACGCTGAACGCCAGCCTGGAAGGGACATTGGCCTTGATCACCCCCGTGATCACGTTCACGGACGGTCGCTGGGTAGCCAGCACCAGGTGGATGCCGACCGCCCGCGCCATCTGGGCGATGCGCACGATCGCCATCTCCACCTCTCGTCCGGCGACCATCATCAAGTCGTTGAGTTCATCCACCACCACCACCAGATACGGGAAGAGATCGAACTCCTCGGGTTCCAGCGCCCCCATCTGCCACTTCGCCGCGTAGCCGGAGATGTCCCGCACCTCCGCCTCGGCCAGCAGGTCGTAGCGGCGGTCCATCTCGGCCACGACCCACTTGAGCCCCTCCGCGGCCTTCTTCGGATCGGTGATCACCCGGGTGAGCAGATGGGGCGCGCCCTCGTACTGGCGCAATTCCACCCGTTTGGGATCCACCAGGATCAATTTGAGATCCTCGGGACTGGTCCTGGTCAGGAGGGAGGTGATCATCGAGTTGATGCAGGACGACTTGCCGGCCCCGGTGGCCCCGGCGATCAGCACATGGGGAAGTTCGGCCAGGTCGAGGAAACACGGCTTGCCGCTGATGTCCATCCCCAGCCCCACCACCAGGGGACTGTGATCCTCCCGGGCCTCGGGGCTGGACAGGATGTCACCCAGCCTCACCAGCCGCCGCTGCACGTTGGGCACCTCCACCCCGATCGCCGAGCGGCCCGGGATGGGAACCAGCAGCCTCACATCCGGCGTGGCCAGGGCATAGGCGATGTCATTGGAGAGAGCCGAGAGTTTCTGCACCTTCACCCCGGGCGCCAGTTCGATCTCGAAACGAGTGACCGACGGCCCCGAGACCACCCCCGTGATCCGGGCATCCACGCCGTGGTCGGAGAGCGCCTTGCGCAGGGCGGCCGCCGTGGTCTTCAGTCCTTCGGAGTTGCCTGTCGCCTTTCCTCCCTTTCTCAGCAGGTGGAGCGGGGGAAGTAGGTACTCCGAGGATGGAGCGGTCCCCCCGCTCGGGGCGGTCTTTACATCGGGAGCAGGATCCGCCGGTGCGTCTCCCGACCCGCTCACCCGCCCGTTTTGCCCGGCCAGGTCCGAACCGCCCGGCTGGGGGTCCTCCACCACCTGCAGGCGGGGAGAGCCCGGTACGACTGTCTCGGTCTCCGGATCCCCTTCCAACACCTCGAGAACCTCCGCGTCCGGAACCACGGGATCGGGATCGGGATCGGCGTCCGGAACCTCCAACACCTGAGCGATTGGCCACGGCCCCGATCCGAGGGAACTCTTCCTCCATCCCCGGCGTTTCCCGGCGGGCTTGACCGGGGCCCTTGCGGCGGTCGACGACGAGTTCGGTGTCGAGGCCGCCACCGCCTTGGAGATGCGGGAGACGGCCCGGCGCCGGCGAAACACCCGGGGCGCCCACATCATCAACTCTCCCAAGGCGACGAAGAACTCCCGCAGCGGCGTCCTGCTGACCATCAGGACGCTCATGGTCACTCCCCCCACCAGGATCACGAAGGTGGAGGCGTATCCGATCGATCGATGGAGAGGAAAGGCGATCAGCGCGCCCACCGCCCCGCCTCGTTCTCCGATGACCTCGGCCCCGCTGGCCAGGGATGCGGCGCCGGTCAGGAGATGGAACAGCCCCAGGGTGGAGAAGAAAAACACCATCACTGCGAAGAAGAGCCGCCGCTTGCTCAGTGCCGGCTTCCCCAAAACCAGCACCAGGCCCATTCCCAGCAGCGCGAGGGGGGTCAGGGCGGACCACTGGCCGAACAGGTACGTAAACGCGGTCTTGACCGCTCCCCCCGCCGGCCCTCCGGCGCCCACCAGAAACAGGGTGAGGATCACCGAGAACAGCACGAGGATTACTCCCCACGCCTCGGGGCCCACCTTGCCCATCCGGGAGGAGGCGGCAGACCACAGCCGACTCCGCAGCGGTAACTTGGGCTGGGGCGGGCTCACCGGCCGCCGGGGTGCCGACTTCCCTTTGACCGGCTTCTTGGTTTTCTTGGAGGACACCCGCCTCCGCCCGCTCTGCCTCCGACGGGTGGGCGTCCTGGTACCCACGTTGTGCTAGGACATTCTAGGTCTCCGGAACCCGCTCACCAACGTTTATTTGGCGGGACCGGCGCGGGCGGGAGGCGGGAAGAGGTGGGCTCGGGACGGTGAGTCCTCGAAGGGGAGGACGCCCTGGGAGTCGGGACGGCGGTAGCGGGGAACGCCCGTCCAGACCAGACCTTCCATGAACACCCAGGACCTGCGATGGATGGCGCTCGGACCGACGGCGTGCAGAGCCGCCCGGTGCACCGGACACGGGTACCCCTTGTTGTCCTCGAAGTTGTATGCGGGAAAGCGGGAGGACTCGGTGATCATCATCCGGTCGCGGGTCACCTTGGCCAGGACCGAGGCGGCGGCGATCGAGAGGGACGTTCGATCGCCCCCCACTATCCGGCGGGTGCTCCGATGGCCCACGAAGTCCCAACGGCCGTCCACCAGCACCCCGTCCACCGGGACACCCAGCCCGGCCAGGGCTCGACGTGCCGCGAGCCGCTGGGCCTCGGACATCCCCAGTCGGTCACACTCCGCCGCGCTGGCGTGCCCCACCGCCCAGGCCAGACACCAACCGGCGATCCGGTCGAAGAGAGCCTCCCGCTCCGAGGGCTTGAGGAGCTTGGAGTCCCGGACCTTGTAGACCCGCCGATTCCGGGGCGCCACCACCGCCCCCACGGTGATCGGCCCCGCCCAGGCTCCCCTGCCCACCTCGTCCATCCCGGCCACCACCTCCCGGCCCGCCTCCCACATCTCCCGCTCCGCCTTCAACCCCGGGGGACGAGCAGCGATGGACTTGCGCAAGCGCGGTACGGTGGTGGTCACCACCCGACCCAGCATAGACGCGCCCGTCTCCCCAGGGGGGCCTTGCAGACAGCCGTTGCCGCCTCCCGGAGCCGCCTCCATCACCAAAGGTGGAAAAACATTTCGCAGTTGCGGAAAAACCCGGGGAACACGACCTGGCCGAGTGTCTCACCACCCGAGCACACTGTCTGCAACAAACATCACAAGTGGCCCGGACCGTTTCGATCATCATCAAGCCTCCCGTCCCGCAGATGACCACTGACCATCCACGGGCAGGGAGCAATCTAGCTGACGACCAGATCCTCGGTTTCGGATCGGCCTGCGCCCATTCGAAAAATTTGACCGGAAAGGCGGCGGCGGGTCGGGAGGGGAAACCCAAGAATTAATACACGGCTGGCTACGCTGCGGCGCCGGCCTCAGTTGAGTTCGGGGTCGAGCGGCATGGAGGCCAGGAGAGCGATTTGCCCGCCCTGGCGGCTCAGGACCTCGGCCCAGAGGTCGCCGGGAACCGAGGAGAATACATCCCTGGCGAAGGCCGGTACGGTGATCCAGGACTCCTCTTCGATCTCCTCCTCGAGTTGGCCGGGCCCCCATCCGGCGTAACCGGCGAAGACCCGCACGCGGCCGTCCGTCAGGTCCGCTTGGTCCTCACCGAAGTTGACCATGCCGAGCCCCGGAATGGGGGTGGAGTTCGCTCCGGCGTCCGCACTCTCCCGTAGCCCGATGGCGACCGTCTGCTCCACCGGGCCGCCGTAGAAGACGACCTCGGGAGACGCCAGGGTGTCCACCCACTCGGGTAGGTAATCGGCGACCGGCAACTCGCTGGGACGGTTTATCACCACTCCCATCGCGCCCTGGCCATCATGGTTCAGCATCACCACCACCGTGCGGACAAAGTTGGGGTCCACCAGCCGGGGCGAGGCAACCAGGAGCTGTCCCGCCAGATTATCCACTTCCCTAATGTTGGCGCGAACCGCCCTCCAATAAAAGCCACCATGCGTCACCTTCCCAAAGTAATTCTGCATGAGCACCTCGACGGCAGCCTCCGCCCCCGCACGCTCCACCGGCTGGCCGAGAGGACGGGCCACCCCCTCCCGGTGAAGATGCCGGACCTCCTGGGGGAATGGTTTCACCAATCCGGCGCCCACAGCCTGGAGCGGTACCTGGAGGCCTTCTCCCACACGGTGGGGGTCATGCAGGACGCCGACGCCCTGAGGCGGGTGGCCTCCGAGGCGGTGGAGGATCTCTCCTCCCATTCGGTGGTGTACGCCGAGATCCGCTTCGCCCCCCATCTCCACACCCTTGGAGGCATGAGCTCCGCCCAGGTCGTCCAGTCGGTGGCCGAAGGACTCTCCGAAGCCGCGGACCGCACGGGTATGGGGTGGTCGCTGATCCTGTGTTCTCTCCGCCAGACCTCCACCTCCCTCGAGACGGCTCGACTCGCCGCGCGGACCTCATCGCTGGACGTGACGGGCTTCGACCTGGCCGGACCCGAGGCGGGGTATCCGGCCGTGGAGCACCTGCCGGCTATCGAAGCGGCGCTGGACGCAGGCTTGAGGGTGACGCTCCACGCCGGAGAGGCGGCGGGGTTTCTGAGCATCCGGGACGCGTTGTCATGCGGTGCGGAGCGGATCGGTCACGGGGTGGAGGTGATAGAGGACTGCCGCGTCGACGCCGGCAAGATAACGGAGATGGGACCGGTGGCCACCGAGGTGTTGGAGCGAGGAGTGCCGCTGGAGGTCTGCATCAAGTCAAACCTGGACACCAAGGGCTGGACACCGGCGCGCCACCCGGTGGGGATGCTGCATCGGGCTGGTTTCGCCGTGACCCTCAACACCGACAACCGGCTGATGAGCAGCACCACGCCCACCAACGAGTTCCGACTGGCGGCGGACCACCAGGGGTTCGAGGTGGATGACCTGGCCCGGGCAACCCGTCGAGCCCTCGAGGCGGCCTTCTGCGACGAGGAGCTGAAGGCCGAGTTGTGGGAGCGGCGGATCGGCCCCACCTACCGGGCCGAGGGCGCACGCCTCTCCCCCTGGGTCGGTTAGCCTCACAGCCCTTCCGCCGGCCAGACCCGCTCGCTCCTGCCCAGGAGGGGAGGCCTCTCCCCTGTGGCCATGCGCGCCACCGTCTCCACCAGGGCGTCGAGCCGTGACCGCGTCTGCCACCAGCCGACCTCGCACAGCATCAGCCCAGGCCATCCGTCCACCGGCCGTCCGGGAACCGAGAGTTCCTCGGCCACCCCCTCCAGAAGCGGGGCGGGATCGGTGGGCAGCAGCACGGGAAAGCGCCGACCATGGGGGACGGATGGTATGTGGACACCCCGGATCTGACGGATCCTGCGGACCAGGTAGTCCGCCGCCCGCCGGCAACCCTCCGAAGCCTCGGTCACAGGGCGGCCCGCGGGGAGGGGCGCCGGGGCGGTCACCCGGCGCACTCGGGGAGCCTCCCGGTAGGGGGAGCGAGCGGCGCACAGCGGGTCCGACCACCACCAGACCTCCGCCCATCCCTCCCCGGGAGGCAGAGGCTCGTGCAGACCCAACCGGTTGGGACAGGCCATTACCACCCTCACCCGGTTGTGGGGTGGATCTCCCCACACTGTCACCCCTCCCAACAGGGGAAGGCGCAACACCGGTTCTCGCCAGTTGGAGGAACAACCCGCCGGAACTTCGGAGGGGACCCCGTCCGAGATCCAGACCTCTGTCGCAGCCACGACTCAGCCCCGGCGGTAGAAAGCCCCCTCCACGACCTCGGTGGGGACCCAACGGCCGCGGACCTCCACCTCCAGAGACGCCGCGTCAAAGGGCGTGGACAGGTACCCGATCCCGATGCCCACCCCCAACATGGGGCTGAAGTTGCCGCTGGTCACCGCGCCGGCGGCCTCGCCCGCTCTGAGGGCGTAACCCTCCCGGGGGATGCGGCGGTCGCTCAGGCGGAAGGCGACCAAACGCCTGCGAAGACCCTCCTTCCTGGAACGCTCCAAAGCCTCCCGGCCCACGAAGTCCCGGTTGAACCGCACCGTCCAATCCAGACCGGCCTCCAACGGCGTGATGTCGTCATTCAAGTCGTGACCCCACAGCATGAGGCCCGCTTCCAGCCGCAACAGGTCGCGGGAGGCCAGCCCGCAGGGCGTGGCGCCGCCCGCGGTCAGATCCCGGGCCAGCGCCTCGGCGGTCTCGGGATCGGCGATCAACTCCACCCCCCGCTCCCCGGTGTAGCCGGTTCCCGCCACCCACACCTCCTCGCCCCGGTATGCGGCCTTCATCACCCGGAAGGGACCGGGGACGCTTCCCAGCAGGGCCTCCACCCGTGCGGGAGCCTCGGGCCCCTGCACCGCGAGGCTGACGGTGACCGGACGCAGGTCCGAAAGGTCGGCCCGGGGCTCGGCCGCGCCGAAGGCCTCCATCACCCGCTCATGATTCACCCCGTTGGGCATGACCGTCACCTCGTCGGGGGTGCGTTTCCAGATGATCAGATCATCGATCACCCCACCACGGGAGTTGAGGATCATGGTGTACTGGGCCCGCCCGGGGCCGATCCGTTCATGGTCGTTGCACAACAGCCTGGAGAGAGCCGAGTCCCATCCCTCCCCGCCCCATGAGAAGCGGCCCAGGTGCGATACGTCAAACCATCCGGTCCCTTCCCTCACGGCCCGGTGCTCGGTCAGGGCGGATCCGTATGACAGGGGCATCTCCCATCCCCCGAAGTCCACGAAGCGGGCGCCAAGCTCCTGGTGATAGTGATGAAGAGGGGACTGGGGCATTGTCCTTGACCGAAGAGACGAATCGAGTCCGTAGTCTAAGGGCGTCCGGCGGTCCGGGAGTCAACGGGACGGTCGGGCGCCTAGATGACCTCCGACTGCGACGGGGAGGCGCGGTACCCCTCCTCGACCTCCGATGTCCTGGACAGTTGGTGAACCTCTCCGGCAACCTCTTCCACCAGCGGACCCAGGGCCACCCCGAACACCCCCTGGCCCTTCTGAAGAAGGTCGATCACCTCTTCGGGACTCCTCAAGGCGTATATCGAGGCGCCGTCGGACGCCAGGGTCACCTCGCCGTCATCCCAACTCCAGGAACTCTTCTGATTGGACAGCGCCGCGAAGGCCGACCTGATCCGCCTGAGGTCCATTCCGGCATCCAGGAGCCTCTTGATCACCTTCAGTTGCACCAGGTCGGCAAAGGAATACAGGCGTTGGCTACCCGACCCTCTGGCCTGCTGTAGGGAGGGCACCATGAATCCCGTGCGGGCCCAATAGTCCAACTGCCGGTAGGTGATGCCCACCATCCGACAGACCTGGGGAGCTCGATAGCCCTTTTCCGCTTGGTTCACCGCCTTACTCCTTTGTGATTACAGACCGGTGATTTACCGAAGCACGAACCATACAGGCTCCACCTCCCATTTCCAACCATCTCCCGAAACGGGATGGGCGCCCTCAGGGAGAAGCCGGGTCCTGGTCGGGATCGTCCGGACCCACCGCAGGCCCTCCGGACGAGAAGTCCTCCGGGCTGACGGCCTCCAGGAAACGCCGGAATTCCTCGATCTGTTCCTCGGGCTCCTCGGCCGCCTTGATCATCACCCCGGCCTCGTCCAGCACTTCGTGGTGGGCGAACAACGGCGCCTCGGTTCTCACCGCCAGCGCGATGGCGTCCGAAGGGCGACAGGAGACCGTCACCTCTCCCCCGCCGGTGGTCAGCACCAACTCGGCGTAGAACACATTGTCTCGGACCTCGGTCACCACCGCCCTGTCCACCTCCGCCCCCAGCGATTCCACCGCCATCCGCAACAGGTCATGGGTGAGCGGTCGGGGCGGCACCATCTCCTCCAACGCCGCCACGATCGCGGTGGCCTCGACCGCCCCGATCCAGATCGGAAGGTATCTCTCCCCCTCGGCTTCCTTGAGCAAGACAACCGGGGTAGCCGAGGAGAACCCGACCTGGACGCCGTCAATGGCCATTGGAATGTTTTCCGACATCGCCAGCCGATACTACCTCTCCGCAAACACCTGACGGTCGAGAATGTGGGGATCGGTTTCGAGAGCCGGCCGGTCCAAAACCGCCCAATCGAAGGGACCCCCCGATGGCAGCCATCTCTCTCGAGGCCGTAGCCGCGCTCTGCCCGGCCCGCATCACCGCGCAGCCGCCGGATCCCAAGGGGGCCGGGGCCGGCGGGAATACACCTCATCGGCCGTTGCCCCGGCTAAGTTCGGTATGCGTGACCACCCGTATCGAGGTGACCGCTGTCGACGACCCGAAAGCGGCTCAGATCGTCCACCTTGTTCGCCTGCTGGGGGTGGTGGGCCTGGTCGGCTGTCGGGTCAGCAGGGTCTATTACCTGCAGGGCGACCTGTCCACGGAGGAAGTCGACCGGCTGAGTCGAGAAGTCCTGGTCGACCCGGTCGTGGACGAGGTGACTCTGGGTACCCCTTTGCCCACCACCCATCCGGTTGTGGAAGTGGCACCACGTCCGGGCGTGACGGATGTGGAGGCCAGGGAACTGGAACGAGCCGCGGCGGCGCTGGGCCTGTCCCCGGTGCGGGCTTCCACCGCCCGCCGTTACGAGCTGATAGGCGATCTCGACGAGGCGGCCGTATCCGCCATAAGCCGCCAATTGCTGGCCAACGAGATCATCGAGTTGCATTCGCTTGGCACGATCCAGCCCTGTTTCGACTCGCCGGCTTCGGGGGAGGCTCAGGTCAAAACCGTGAGGCTGGCCGGTTTGGCAGACGCCGATCTCGTGCGTCTCAGCAGAGAACGTCTACTCTCCCTCGACCTCGGGGAGATGAGGGCAATCCAGGATCACTTCGCGCGAGAGGGGAGGGATCCGACCGACGCCGAACTCGAGACTCTGGCCCAGACCTGGTCGGAACACTGCATGCACAAGACCTTCCGGGCTCGTATCCGCCTGGAACACAGGAGGTCGGACGGCTCGGTTGCGGTCTCTTCCCACGAGGGCCTGCTGGCCGCACTCAGAGAGGTCACGGAGGAAATAGACCCACCCTGGCTGCGCTCTGCGTTCGACGACAACGCCGGCATCGTAGCCTTCGACAATGAATTCGATCTCGCCTTCAAAGTCGAGACCCACAATCATCCATCGGCTCTCGAGCCCTTCGGGGGCGCCAATACGGGCATCGGCGGAGTGGTTCGGGACGTAATGGGGGTGTCGGCGCGGCCTATCGCCTGTACGAACGTCCTGTGTTTCGGTCCGCCCGACCCTGCGGACCGCGACCTGCCCCCGGGTGTGCTCCATCCCCGTCGGGTGCGAGACGGCGTGGTGGCAGGTATCGGCGACTACGGCAACAAGCTGGGTCTTCCCACCGTAAACGGCGCAGTGGTCTATGACGAGGGATACGTCGCCAACCCGCTCGTCTACTGCGGGGCGTTGGGCTTGCTGCCCTCGGGGTCACATCCCACCGAGCCGCGGGCCGGCGACCGGATCATCGCCATCGGAGGACGAACCGGCCGGGACGGTATCCACGGCGCCACCTTCTCCTCGGCAGGGATGGACGAAGCCACCGCCGGGCAGGCGGGAACTGCCGTGCAGATCGGCGACCCGATCACCCAGAAAGGGTGCATCGAGGTGGTCGAGCAGGCCCGGGACCTGCGCCTCTATCACGCCATCACCGACTGCGGAGCCGGCGGGTTCTCCTCGGCGGTCGGTGAGATGGGAGAGCGCCTCGGCGCCGAAGTGGACCTGGCGGGCGCGCCCCTGAAGTACGCGGGCCTGGAACCATGGGAGATCTGGCTCTCCGAGGCCCAGGAGCGCATGGTTCTGGCGGTGCCGGGCAGCAGGGTTGGAGCCCTACGGGAGTTGTGCGAGCACCATGAAGTGGAGATGACCGACCTCGGGCGGTTCACCGGGACCGGGCGTCTGGTGGTGCGACATGGTGATACGCCGGTAGTGGATCTCTCTATGGAGTTTCTCCATCACGGAGTCCCGCGCAAAGAGATGGTCGGGCGCTGGGCGGACCCCGTACCCGAGTCCGGAGAGGTGCCCGAGGTCGACCCCACCCGAGTGGTCCTCGAACTCCTGTCCCATCCGACCGTAGCCTCGAAGGAGTCCATAGTGCGCACCTACGACCACGAGGTACGCGGCGGCACCATCGGCCGCCCGTTCGTCGGCGTCCGGGCCGATGGCCCCGGGGACGCAGCGGTGCTCAAGCCCCTGGGCACCTGGCACCATGACGCGGCCGTTGCTCTGTCGGTGGGCATCAATCCGCGTGTCGGCCGTCTCGATCCCTGGTCCATGGCGCTGCACGCCATCGACGAGGCGGTCAGGAATCTCGTGGCGGTGGGGGCCGATCCGGCCCGGGTCGCCCTGCTCGACAACTTCTGCTGGGGCGACCCCACCAAGCCCGACCGGCTCGGATCGCTGGTCAGGGCGCTGGAGGGATGCTTGGAGGGAGCGCGCCGATACCGCATGCCGTTCATCTCCGGGAAGGACAGCCTGTTCAACGAATTCGCTGGAGAGGCGATTCCCGGTACCTTGCTCATCTCAGCCCTCGGGCTGGTACCCGACCTGCACCGGACGGTCAGCAGTGCGTTCACCCGGGCCGGGTGCGATCTCTGGCTGGTCGGGGACCCATCGGACCGACTCGGCGGCTCTCTTGTCGACGACCTGCTGGGAATCGGCGACCGGCGCGTGCCGCCGACATTGGACACGCCGCTGGAGCGCTACATGGCGGTTCATCGCCTGATCGCCGACGGCATCGTGACAGCCGCCCACGACGTGAGCGACGGTGGCATCGCGGTGGCGATCGCAGAGATGGCCATCGGGGGAAGGCTCGGGGTCGAGGCAACCGTCCCGATGGTGGGTTCAAGAGGCATTCTCACCGCCCTCACCAACGAGGCGGCCGGCCGACTGCTGTTGGAGTCGGCGCCGGCGAGGCGCGACCACCTCGCGGCCCGGCTCGGCCCGCTGGGTCGTCGCATCGGAGTGGTGACCGAGGGTTCCTCGATCAAGATCGCCGTCGCCGGAGGGGCCGAGCCGATAGGGGTAAACGGAGATTCGGTCTCGATCGACCTCGATGCAGCCGTGCGGGCCTTCACCGTGCAGGGAGCAGAGTCGTGACCCTGCCACCGATCCTCATCCTTCACGCTCCCGGAACCAACCGCGACGCCGAGGCGGCGGTGGCCGTGGAGTTGGCCGGGGGTGACCCGCGCATCGTGTCCATGACCGACCTCCGTACAGGAGTCGTCTCGATGTCCGAGTTCGGCGGCCTGTTGCTGCCAGGGGGCTTCTCCTATGGCGATGCCCTCGGAGCCGGAGCGCGTCTCGCCCTTGAGCTGCGCACCTGGCTGTCCGATGAACTTGCCGACGCCGTCCGCTCGGGGCGGCCCTTGCTCGGGATCTGCAACGGTTTCCAAGCACTTCTCAAGTCCGGCCTGCTGGGGGAACCGAGCGGACCGGAGGGGCGCCGGAGGGTTACGCTCACCGACAATGCCAACGGACGCTTCGAGTGCCGGTGGGTGACGTTGCGGGTCGAGCCGGTGGTCCGGTCCGGCTGGCTCGGCTCCATGGCGGGCATGAAGATCCGCTGCCCTGTGGCCCATGGCGAGGGCCGGGTGGCGGTGAGCGATTCCGAGGTCATCGGCACCCTCGAATCCGAGAGGAGGATCGCCTTCCGCTACCTGTCGGAGGACGGCCACGAAGGCGGGGACCGCTTGGCCGGGGGTCTTTATCCGGCCAATCCCAACGGCTCGGCAGGTGACATCGCCGGTCTCTGTGACGCCACCGGGGCGGTCGTCGGTCTCATGCCGCATCCCGAAGACCATGTGGTCGACTGGCAACGGCCAGGGGGGCCGCCCGGGGCGCGGGGGCTACCCCTCTTCAAAGCATTCGTCGATGCCGCCCGTTGAGCAGCCCGACGAGGTCGAGGTCGTGAGACCCGACTTCCAGCTCCCCCTGGCCCAGCCCTTCACAGGAATCGAAGCCGCCGACGTGGGCGGCATCGGTCCCGTCGTGCGGGGCAAGGTGCGTGACATCGTCGATCTGGGTGACCGCCTGGCGTTGATCGCCACCGACCGTCTGTCGGCCTTCGACCGGGTGCTGGGAACCGTGCCGTACCGAGGCCAGGTTCTCACCCAGTTGTCGGCCTGGTGGTTCGATCGGATCGCCGACCTGGTACCCACCCACCTGGTCGAGGTGACGGACCCCAACGTGACGATCGCCCGCAAGTGCCGGCCTCTGCCGGTGGAGGTGGTGGTCCGGAGCCGGTTGACCGGAACGACCGGCACCTCGCTGTGGACCCTCTATGCATCCGGCGCCCGCCATGTCTACGGCATGCGGTTCCCCGATGGTATGAAGAAGAACGATCCGCTGCCGCGACCGATCATCACCCCCACCACCAAGGGATCCATGGGCGCCCACGACCGTCCGATCAGCGAGGGGGACATCGTCGACAGCGGCCTGGTGGAGGCCCGGCTCTGGGATGAGGTGCGGAGTATCGCCCTTTCGGTGTTCGAGCGGGGTGAACAGGCGGCGGCAGAAGCCGGCTTGGTGCTGGTCGACACTAAGTACGAGTTCGGTCTCGACCCGGAGGGAGGCGTGGTCATCATCGACGAGGTCCACACACCCGACTCGTCTCGGTTCTGGAGGGCGGCAACCGTGGAAGAGCGCCTCGCCGCCGGCGGGGAGCCGGAGAATCTGGACAAGGAAGTCGTGCGCATCGCCTTTGCCGCTCAGGGATTCGTGGGCGAGGGTGACCCGCCGCCGCTGGCAACCGGGTTGGCGGTCAGGACCGCCAGAGCTTACCTGGAGGTGTTCGAGGTCCTCACCGGCCGGCCGCTGGTTCCGGCGGCCTACCCGGCCACGCCTCGCGTCGTTACCGCGCTTCGCTCGTACCAGCGTGCATAATGGTGCACAAGACTCCGGCGGGTGGACCAGTTCCTCGTCGGCTTTGGAAGCGGGAAAGGACCGGTGCACTGGTCTGTGTACATAGAGTGATAGCTTCATCCGGCAACTCGCCGACAGGGGGCGGAGGGGAAGGAGCTTGACCGGACGCCCGCTCGTTGGGATCATCATGGGCAGCCAGTCCGACTGGCCCACTATGCAACAGGCCGCCGAGGTGCTCGAAGACTTCGGCGTTCCATACGAGTCCAGGGTCGTCTCGGCGCACCGCACTCCCGACCTCATGGCGGACTACGCCCTATCTGCTTCCGACCGGGGGCTGGAGGTCATCATCGCCGGGGCCGGTGGAGCCGCCCACCTGCCGGGGATGGTCGCCGGACACACGATTGTTCCGGTGATAGGTGTTCCGATCAGGAGCCGCGCCCTGAGAGGTATGGATTCGCTGCTGTCGATCGTGCAGATGCCAGCCGGGGTACCGGTCGCCACCATGGCGATCGGCGAGGCGGGGGCCACCAATGCCGGCCTGTACGCGGTGGCGATGCTGGCCCGTCACGATCCACGGCTGGCCGGGCGACTCAAGGCGTACCGTGCAGCACGGGCGGCGGCGGTGGGCGAGATCGAACTCGGACCGTGATTGACCGGGCGATAGAACCGGGAGGCACGATCGGCATCGTGGGTGGTGGGCAACTGGGAAGGATGCTGTCCTTCGAGGCGCATCGGCTCGGCTACCGCGTGGCCGTGCTGACCGGAGGGGCCAAGGACACACCGGGCGGGCGGGTGGCGGACGTAGAGGTTGCGGCCGCCTACGATGACGATCTGGCCGTCCAGCGGTTCGTGGATCTCTCCGATGTCATCACCTGGGAGTTCGAGAATGTCGAAGTGCGGCTGCTCGCAGAACTGGCCGCACAGTCGGGTGTGCCGGTTCGGCCGGCCGGATCGGTGGTAGCGGCTGCTCAGCACCGGGGTCGGGAGCGCCGCGCCCTGATGGCCTCCGGGGCGCCGGTGGCGGCGTTCCGGGAAGTCGCCACGGCGACCGAGTTGGATCGCGCCGTAGCGGACCTCGGCCTGCCGGTCATCGTCAAGCGCATGCGGTTCGGATACGACGGTCGGGGCCAGGTTCGACTCACGACGGCTGACGAGGCCGCAGTGCGGGAGGTTGTGGAGGTCCTCGGCCGCGAGCGCCTGCTGGTCGAGGAAGCGGTTCCCTTCGATGCGGAGATCTCGGTGGTCGTGGCCAGGGGGATCAATGGCGAGGTCGCCCATCACGGCGTCATGGAGAACGTCCACGTCAACCGGATACTCGACACCACCGTTACGCCTCCCATGTCCGTCCCGCCGCGGGTGGCCGCAGCCGCCGTGGAACTCGCAACCGCGGTCGTCCGCCACCTCGACCTGGTTGGGGTGCTCTGCGTGGAGATGTTCATAACCGGAGACAGCCTGGTCGTGAACGAGATCGCTCCACGTCCGCACAACAGCGGCCACTGCACCATCGAGGCGGCATCCACCAACCAGTTCGGCCAGCACATCCGCTCCATATGCGGCCTGCCCCTGGGTGACGGCTCGTGCCGTCCCGTGGCCATGGTCCAGCTTCTCGGCGACCTGTGGAACGATCCCTCCGGCCGCCAGCCCGCGTGGTCGGAGGCTATGTCCGACCCTGGCGTGCATCTCCACCTATATGGCAAGGAGGAAGTCCGCCCCGGTCGCAAGATGGGCCACATCACCTGTACGGACACCACAGTCGAGCGGGCCTTGCAACGCGCCCTGGCGGCGCGCGGCAGGCTCCGGCGACAGTCATGATCGGCAAGCTGGACCCCGACAGCCCCCGTGAGGAGTGCGGGGTGGTGGGCGTCTACGCCCCCGGCCGGGAAGCGGCCCGGATTGCCTTCTTCGGGCTCTTCGCCCTGCAGCATCGGGGGCAGGAAGCCGCCGGGATCGTCAGTTACGACAACCTCTTCACCCACGTGCACAAAGGTGAGGGTCTGGTCGGCTCGGTCTTCAACGAAGACGTCCTGTCGACTTTGAAAGGTTCGTTGGCCATCGGCCACAACCGGTACAGCACCACCGGCGGTTCCACTCTTCGCAACGCCCAACCGCAGGTGATCGAGACCATCCACGGACCCCTGGCGGTAGCGCACAACGGCAACCTCGTAAACGCCCCGCAACTGCGCCGTGAACTCCTGGAACAGGGGGTCGGATTGCAGACCTCCTCCGACACCGAGCTGATGGTGCACGTCCTCACCGGGGCGTCCGGCAGTTGGCCGGACAGGATCCGGGCGCTCATGAGACGGGCCGAGGGAGCCTACTCACTCACGATTCTCACCAGCCAGGCTGTTTACGGAGTCCGCGACCCGCGTGGTTTCCGTCCCCTTGTGATCGGGGAGATCAACGGCGGCTACATACTGGCGTCGGAGACCTGCGCGTTCTCAACGACCGGCGCCGAATTCATAAGGGAGGTACAGCCGGGGGAGATAGTCCGCATCGACGCTTCCGGGCTGCACATCGAACAGGGGGCGCCTCCGCCGGCGCGAGCCTTCTGTACTTTCGAGCACATCTACTTCTCCCGACCCGACACCGTCCATGATGGCGACCTGGTGCACAGCGTCCGGCAACGGCTCGGCCGGGAGTTGGCGCGAGAAGCTCCGGTCGAAGCGGACCTGGTCCTGTCCGTGCCCGACTCGGGAACGCCCCACGCGGTCGGCTTCGCCCAGGAGGCGGACCTGCCTTACACGGAGGGGCTGATCAAGAACCGCTACGTGGGGCGGACCTTCATCGAACCGACCCAGGAGCTGCGCGACGCGGGAGTGGCCATGAAGTTCAATCCGCTCAGGGACAATCTGGCAGGCCGGCGGATCGTGATGGTCGACGATTCGATCGTGAGGGGGACGACCGCCCGACAGTTGGTGGGCATGTTGAGAGATGCCGGGGCCGCGGAGGTACACGTGCGTGTTTCCTGTCCCCCGATCACCCATCCCTGCCACATGGGGATAGACATAGACTCCCCCGAGCACCTGGTCGCCTCGCGCCTGTCTGTCGACGAGATTCGTGATGAGATCGGCGCCGACTCCCTGGCCTTCCTCTCCCTAGAGGGTCTGATGAGAGCCCTGTCTTCCGAGGACGGCTACTGCAACGCCTGTTTCACCGGCGAGTACCCGTTCCAGCCTGAGCGTTTCGCTCAGTTGCAACTGGGTCTCAAGGACCGCTTTGCTTCAGTGTGGGGAGAGTGAACAGGTGACCACGGTGCTTGTCGTGGGCGGAGGAGGCCGCGAGCACGCTCTCTCTTGGTCCCTGGGCAAGTCCCCCCACGTGGACCGGATTCTCGTGGCGCCCGGCAACCCGGGCACGGCTTCGGAGAAACGCTCCGAGAACATAGCCGTCGGAGCCGGTGACGTTGCCGGGTTGGTGGCCGCTGCCCGGCATGAATCGGTCGATCTGGTGGCAGTGGGTCCCGAGGCTCCGCTGGCTGCGGGACTCACCGATGCGCTGGACGAGGTCGGTATCCCTGTCTTCGGCCCCACCGCCGCCTGCGCTCGCCTCGAGGCTTCGAAAGCCTACTGCAAGACATTCCTCGACGCGCTTTCGATACCGACCGGCGCGTCCGCCTCGTTCCGTGATCCGGACCTAGCCATCGCCTATCTTGAGCAACTGGGTACCGCCCCGGTCATCAAAGCCAGCGGACTGGCGGCCGGTAAGGGAGTGGTGGTCGCCGAGACGCATGGGGAGGCGGCTACGGCTCTCCGGGCGATGCTGATCGATGGACGGTTCGGGGAAGCCGGTAGTGAAGTCGTGGTGGAGGAGCGGCTGTGGGGCACCGAGGTGTCCGTGCTTGCCTTCAGCGACGGAACGAACTTCGTCGTCATGCCGTCGGCCCAGGACCACAAACGGCTTCTCGACGGTGACGGCGGACCGAATACGGGAGGAATGGGGGCCTTCGTACCCTCCCCGGTCGCCACCGGCGCGCTCATCGACGAAGTGAGCGACCGTATCATCCGCCCGACCCTTGATGCACTCGGCGAAGCCGGTACGCCTTATCGAGGCGTGATCTACTTCGGACTGATGATCACCGACGCCGGACCCAAGGTGCTGGAGATCAACTGCCGCCTGGGCGATCCTGAGGCGCAAGCCGTGCTGCCACTCCTGGAAAGCGATCTCTTCGAGGTCATGCTCGGATGCGCCACCGGTTCGCTGGACGGCGTCTCGGTCGACTGGTCGCGGTCCGCGTCCACCACCGTGGTGATGGCCTCCGCCGGCTATCCGACCGTTTCTGCGCCACCTGCACCGATTACAGGTCTCGAGGAGGCGAACCTCGAAGGATGCCTGGTGTTCCATGCCGGGACCGACCACATCGACGGCGTGACCCTCGCCGCCGGTGGGAGGGTGCTGGGCGTCACCGCCCTGGGCAGCACCCTGGCGGAGGCGACGGAGCGTGCCTACGCGGGTGTGAAGTCCATCTCCTTCGAGGGTGCGCGTTACCGGCGGGACATCGGCCGCCGCCTCCCGCCCGAAGCGGACAGATCGCCGCCCTTCCTGCAGGCGGACACCGGATGATCACCTATCGCGACTCGGGAGTCGACATAGATGCCGGCAACAGAACCGTGGAACTCCTGGCCTCGGCGGTGGCCTCCACCGCCACCGATGAGGTACTGGAGGGCGGGGGAGGATTCGGCGGTCTCTATGCCGCCGACGGGCTCGGACCCGGGAAGGTGTTGGTGGCGTCCACCGACGGGGTGGGCACCAAGGTCGCGCTGGCGGCTCGGTACGAACGCTGGCACGGAGTGGGCATCGATGTGGTCAACCACTGCATCAACGACATCCTGGTGGTGGGCGCCGAGCCGAGTTTCTTCCTCGACTACATCGCGACGTCGAAACTGATACCCGAAGTGGTGGTCGCGATCGTTGCGGGTATGGCGGACGCCTGCCGGGAAGCGGGCTGTGCCCTGCTGGGAGGTGAGACAGCCGAGATGCCGGGCGTCTATGCGGCCGGAGCGGTCGACATCGTCGGAACGATCGTGGGGACGGCTGACCGCGATAGCCTTCTCCCCCGTTGCGACGATGTGAGGGAAGGAGACCTCCTGGTCGGCCTACCGAGCAGCGGGCCGCACACCAACGGGTATTCGCTGATCCGTCGGCTGATCGAGGACCGGGAGTTGCGGCAAGCTATGATCGACAGCCTGCTGGCTCCGCACCGCAGCTACCTGCCGTTCATACGCTCGCTGCAAGCCGAAGGAGTGGCGCCCAAGGCCTTGGCGCACATAACCGGTGGTGGCCTGGTCGAGAACCTTCCCAGAGTGCTCCCCCTTGGCCTGGGTGTGACCGTCGAACTGGGATCGTGGGAGATACCGGAGCCCTTCGTCACCCTCGTGGACTGGAGCGGGATCGACGATGGCGAGGCATTCCGTACATGGAACATGGGTATCGGCATGGTGGCGGTCATCGACCGGCTCCTCGGGAGGCGCGCCACCGAGCTTGGCTGCGTGGAGATCGGGGAAGTGACTCCTGTCGAGGACGGGCGTGACCGGGTGGCGTTCGCCGGGTCCTGGCGGTGATGGGACGGCTCGTCGTCCTGGCCTCGGGCTCGGGCACCAACCTGCAAGCGTTGATCGACGGGGTGGCGGCCGGTCGGGTTCAGGCCGAGGTGACCAAGGTGATAGTCAATCGCAGGGGGGCGCCCGCTCGGGAACGGGCCCGCCGTGCAGGGATCCCCGAGGAATGCCGCCTGCTCGGGCCGTACGTCGAAGGTGGTCCTGATCCCCTGGCGGCCCGTTCCCTCTACGACGCCGACCTGGCCGACGCGGTAGCTGCCGGCCGACCCGACCTCGTGGTGCTCGCCGGGTGGATGCACCTGTTGTCAACGGCGTTTCTCGATCGATTCCCTAAACGAGTGGTCAACCTTCACCCCGCACTTCCCGGGATGTTTCCCGGAGCCAACGCAATTGAGGAGACATGGGCGGCCTATCGAGCCAGGGAGGTCACCTCCGCCGGTGTGATGGTCCATTACGTCGTGGACGAGGGCGTGGATGACGGTCCTGTCATCACGTCCGAAGAGATACCGATACGCAACGACGACTCGATCGAGACCCTTACAGAGCGGATCCACCGGGTAGAGCACCGGCTACTGGTCGATACGGTGACAACCCTTCTCGAAGAGCGGCGCTGACGACCCGTTGGAGGGGCAACCGCGGCGACCGAAGCCCGGGGCACCGCTCTCTCAACGGTTGAAAGAGTGCTACCTCTCCGCAAACACGTGGCGGTCGAGAATGTGGGGATCGCTTTCAAGAGCGGACCGGTCGAGCACTGCCCAAATCGAGGGCAACCCCCGATAGCGGCCATCCCAGTCCAGGCCGTATCCCACCAGGAAGTCGTATTCGACCTCGAAGCCGCGGTATTCCGGGGACGCCTCCATCAGCCGACGCGCCTTCCGGTCCAGAAGGGCAACCGTGGCAATCGAAGCAGGGGCGCGCTCTCTCAACAACTGGTGGATGGCGTCGAGGGTGAAGCCGGTGTCCACCATGTCAATGACCACAATCACGTCCCGTCCTCCGATATCGGTGAAGAGATCCATGGCGATGCCGACATAGGGGCCCTCCCGGTAGCGTTTGAGCGCCAGGAACTCGATCTCCACCTCGAGATCGATGTGCCTGACCAAGTCCGCCAGAAAACATACCGATCCCTTCATGATCCCCACCATCACCGGTGAGCGGTCCCGGTATGCGGTGGTTAGCGCCCTGCCCAGTTCGGCCACCCGCTCCGCAATCTCCTCGGAGGTGAAAACCTCCGAGACGGTGCCCGGGCCGAACAGCCGGTCAGCGTCGCTCATGGTCTCCCATCTATGACTCCCATTTTATGACTGGGATCCGACGGCCTGACACGACTGCCAGTGATCCCCACCCCGCTGGGTTTAGCATCTCATCGCCGTGCCGCCAAACTACTGTCCCATGATGGAGTTGGAGAGGGAAACCCGGGACGGTCGGTCGGGTCCAGGGGTCCCCTTCTCGGTTCTTATGCCCGCCTACGACGAGACGGACGTCATCGGGACCACCCTGGCCGAATTGTTGGAGTACCTCCCGCAAAACGCCGAAGTGCTGGTGGCCGCCGCCGACCACGCCGAAGGCTCGCTGGTAAGGGGGAAGCACAGCCCGACCGGGCAGAGAGCCCTTGCCGGCGGAGACCGCCGGGTGCGAGTGTGTGACGGAGGGGGGCTCACCGAGGCGGTCCGCAACGCAGCACACGCAGCCCGTCACGAACTGGTGGTGGTGATGGACGCCGACGGACAACACGATCCGGCCGTGGTGGGAGAGATGGTGGCGGCGCTGGCGGATGGGTACGACCTGTGTGTGGGAGAGCTGGAGCAGCAGGGGAAGAGGTGGTACCGCATGGCCCTCACCCGGACCTCGATACTGCTGACGCGCCTGCGGATGCCCCGCCGGACCAGGGGGTTGCGCTTTCCCCAGTCCGGTTTCTTCGGAACCCGCCGGTTGGTTCTGGCCGAAGCCCTGGAGGGGATGGCGCCGCATGGGTTCAAGGTCCTGATCGCCGTCCTGATGTCCAGACGGCTCCGGGCGACCGGAGTTGAGACGGTGATCAGGGACCGGGTGGCGGGGGAGTCCAAGCTGAACTGGCGGACCATAACCTCCGACACCCGGCTGCTCCTGAGAAGGTGTGGGCGCTAAGAGCCCGGGGCTATGAGTCTTCGGAGGAGAAGACCCCCAGCATCCAACCCAAGAGATCGCCCAGCCCCGCGGGAGGTTCACCCACCCGGATCGCCACCGGCTCGCGGGTGATCACCACCTCCACCTCCGGGGTCTCCTCGGTCTCCACCGGGAGGTCGGCGATCGTGGTGGGGGTGATGGACTCGGCCAATACCTGGCTGCGGCTTATCTTCAGATCGGCGAAGGCCAGCCCGGGGACCGATCCGAACGAGTCGAACCCGAAGTCAAGCAGCGTTTTGGCTTCGGTGAAGTGATCCTCGGTGTTCATCACCACGGCCAGAAGCCTCCTGCCCTGTCTCTCGGCTCCGGCCACCAGCACCCTCCCGGCGTCGTCGGTGTATCCGGTCTTCACCCCGATCGTCCCCTCGTAGTCAAAGAGCAGTTGATTGGTGTTCGTGTAGACCCGTTCCTGGCCGTCCGGCGAATCCCGGAGGGAGATCTGCCGGGTGGCCACCGCTTCTGCCAACTCGGGATACAGGAGAGCCTCCCGGGTCAGGACCAGGAGATCTCGAGCCGTGGAGAACTGGTCGGGATGATCGAGGCCATGGGGATTGGCGTAGGAGGTGTTCACCAGACCCAGTTCGGAGGCCCTCTGGTTCATCATGGCCACAAACTCCTGGGCGCTTCCGCCCACGTTCTCGGCCACCGCGTAGGCCGCGTCGTTGCCCGAGCGGATCAGAAGGGCCCGCACCAGCGTGCGCAACAGGAACACCTCTCCCTCCACGAGGTCCACTCCCGCCTCACCGACGGACACGGCAGCCTCGCTCACCCGCACCGGAGAGGAGAGATCACCGACCTCCACCGCCAGAAGGGCGGTCATGAGCTTGGTGGTTGAAGCCATCGGCCTGCGCTGGTCGGCGTTGTGCTCTGCCAGCACCACCCCGTGGCGTTCATCGAACAGCAGCCACGACTCGGCGGCGAGTTCCGGCGGATCGGGAACCAGCGTCCAGGGAAGGGGAGGAGGCTCCACCCACAGGGGACTGGCCGTGGCCGTGGCGCCCATCACCGCCACTAGGAGCGCGGCCAGGGAGGCGGTCCTCAACCCGAGGCGGGTGGCGGTTTTCAGCGGCGCAACTCCGCCCGGAGGGAAGCCAGAAGCAGGGCCCGATGGATGCCGACCAAGGCGTCGGCGCACCCCACCAGCAAGTCCTGGACGTGCTCGCCGCCCTCGCCCACCCACTGCACCCTCATCAAGGGGCCCGCCACCGACCGGAAGAGGTCCACCTCCCGGTCCACCGCCAAACGGATGGAGCGGAGATGGCGACCACTCAGGCCCCGGTCCATCAGGCGCTTGGCCTCCGACGCCACCGGACCCGCCTCGGGAGGAAAGATGTCCTCGTCCTCCGCCAGCGGGGAGATGATCCGATGTGCGACCAGGTCGTCCAGTTGGTCGGGTCTCATGCCGCTGCGCCGCAACACGTCGGCGCGGGTTATCGGCTCACCCGCCTCTTCCAGGAGGGAGCCGTCCGAGCCGGTCGGGTCATGAGGATCGTCTCCCCGTTCCCATGCGGCCAGCTTGGATTTGATCACCTTGAGTGGAAGAAAGTGGTCCCGCTGCTGTCCGAGGATGTATCGGAGCCGGGCCACATCAGTCCGGTCGAACCGCCGGTACCCCCCTTCGGTGCGCCGCGGGAGGATCATGCCCTTTGTCTCCAGGAACCGCACTTTCGAGACCGTGATCTCGGGATAATCTTTCTTGAGGACCTTGATCACCTCCCCGATGGAAAGGTCCCGCTGCTCAGTCATTGCCCCGGACTACAACCAGGTGGAAGCGTCCCACCATCAGCCTGTCCCCGGGCTGCAGCCGGCTTTCCTCCATCCTGGAGCCGTTTACATAGGTTCCATTGGTGGAGCCCTCATCCTCCACCGTCAATCGGTCCGCCTCAGCCGTCAAGCGGCAATGCCGGCGGGACACCGTGATGTCGTCCAGAAGGATCCCGCTGTGCAGATGGCGCCCCACTTCGGTGATTCCCTTCGAGAGGGGATAGGTCCTACCGGCCTGCGCCCCCTTCTCCACCATCAGGCCCCACCCACCGAACCCCTCCATGTGGCCAAGTTCCTCCCTGCGAAACGCCGAGTGGGGATCCACCGGCCGGAAGACGGCGGTGGGATCGCTCCCCCGACTGGACGACGCCCCGGCGCCGGAAGATTGTTCCCCAGACAGCAGCGGAAAGTGCACACCATTCATTGTAACTTGGCATCCCCCCGCCGGACCTGCCAGTTCGGCCCGAAGCGGCCGGTCTCAGGAAACCAGGTCTCGGTAACCCGCCGCGTCCAGGAGAGCAGAGGGCAGCGAGCCGGATTGGGACAGATCCAAGATCCAGCCCACGCCGTAAGGATCGTGGTTGACCAACTCCGGTCGGCTCTCCAATTCCTCGTTCACCGCCAGGATCTCACCATCGAAGGGCGCGTAGATCTCCCCCACCGACTTGGTTGACTCCAACTCGGCGATGATCTCTCCTTCCGTCACCTCGTCGCCTACCTGAGGCAACTGGGCATAGACCACATCGCCCAGGGCGTCCTGTGCGTAGTCGGTAATGCCCAACCGGGCCCTGCCCTCACCGACCAGGACCCACTCGTGCTCGGTGGTGTACAGGAGGTGGCCAGGAATCTCGGTACCGTTTTCTTCCATGGGGACATACCTTATCAGGAAAAGGGCATGGGCCCTCGCTTCTCCGCATCCCCTCCCGACTCGGTCGTTGCCGTCCGGGAGCGCCGCTACCGCTTCTCTCGGATCGATGCCAGCCCGTCCCGCAGATACAAGACTCCCGACCACCAGTACAGCCCCGTCCCCACCACCACCGCCACCCAGGCTATCGCATCGAGGACGGCCCCGAAGGCGCCGCTGAGGTCGGCAGAGAAGTAGAACAGGGGAATCGCGACGTAGAGGAAGGTGATGGCCGCCTTCCCGCTCCTGCGGACCTCGAGGGCGCTTCGCCGGGCAGTCATCCACCCGGACCAGAGACCGACCACCACCGACCGGGACAGTATGACAGCGCCGGCCCAGAAGGGCAGCAGCATCTCGACCATCCCGCCCAGCACGGCCGACCCCATCATCAGCCAGTCCCCGACCGGGTCCAGGAAGGTCCCCAGATCGGTGACCTGGTCCAGCCGGCGGGCCAGCCATCCATCCAGCCAGTCGGTGACTCCCATCACCACCAGGATCAGCGCGGCCGCCGTGGGGCGGCCCCCCAGGAGGACCCACCAGAACAGCGGGACCAGGAGAATGCGGAGGAAGGAGACCAGGTTGGGAACGGTCAATATCCGCGATCTGCCCGAACGCGTCCCGGTCATTGCCCGACCAGCTTGCAGAAGAGTTCCCCCAAACGGGCCCGGGGACGGAGGTTGAGCCGGGAAAGCTCGACGCCGGCTTCCAGGATCAGATCCGCCGAGCGGAGCGCCCGGGCGGGATCAACCGACGCCGGCCGCATCTCCTCCCCCGGTCCTCCGCCGGACCCCGACAACTCCCGGGCTGCGGCCTCCACAAACCACCCGGCCATTATCTCCAACCCCGACACCCACAGCAACCGGCGCTGTCGGCGCGTCTCCCGCTGGGCCCTCTCCCTCTCGCTGCCCTTCATCGACCGGGACGGCCGCACCTGATCGAGCATCCGCTCGGTGTGGGTCAGCACCTCATCCACCATGGCCAGCGCCTGGCCAGCCCCCAGGTGGTCGCGCTCGGCCAATTGCTCCGCCTTCTCCACCCAGGCGGAGCGAAACCTCGCCGCCGGGGCTTCTCCCCTTAGCTGCAGCGCCATCCCCGGCCGGCCTCCCGCCACCTCCGCGACCACCTCCGCCTCCGAGCGTTCCAGCCCTCTCCTCAACAGCCCCTCCACCAACTCGGAAGTACCTAGCTTGCCGAAGTGGATGATGCGGCACCGGCTGGCTACCGTGGCCGGATAGTCCTCAGCGGAGACGGACACCAGTATGAACACGGTGGAGCCCGTGGGCTCCTCCAGCGTCTTGAGCAGCGCATTGGCTGCCGGTTCGGTCATCTCCCGGTCGATTATGAACACCTTGCGGGACGATTCCACCGGAGTCCGCGCCGCCCTCTGGACCACCCCCCGGGCGTCGTTCACCCCGATCCGCTGTCTTTCGGCGGGGCTCACGTCCACGATGTCCGGATGTCCACCTGCTCGGGCCTTGTCACATGAGAGACACCCGTCGGGATGGTCGCCGCCCCGCCCACAAACCAACCGCTGGGCGAAGCGCCGCGCCACCAGGCTCTTGCCGACCCCCCGCGGTCCCACGAACATATAGGCGCCCGCCGGATCGCGGGATTCGGCGACAAGTCTCTCCCAGACCGCCCGATGCCCGATGATCGGTGGAGGACCTTCCCGCGCCGCTAGCAGTCTCTCAGCCATCCCCGCATCTCCAAGACGGAAACCAAGCGCTCCGCGATCCGTTCGGCGGGCGCCTCGGCGTCAACTCTCATCATCCGGCCGCGGTCGGAGGTCCACAGGGTCCGATAACCCTTCCACACCTCCCGATGCCACGCCAGGTCAGCCGCTCCGATGCGGTCGCTCCCCTGCTGACGGGCCAGCGCCGTCTCGGCGTCCATGTCCATCCACACCACCAGGTCGGGCAGGGTTCCACCCAAAGCCGGCCGGTTCACCGAACAGACCCGGCCGACCCCCAGGCGGCGGGCATAGCCCTGATAGGCCAGGGACGAGTAGTAGCACCGATCGGAAATCACCCACTTGCCGCCCGACAGCGCGGGACGCACGACCCGTTCCGCCAACTCGGCTCGCTGGGCGGCGAACAGGAGCGCCTCGGTCCAGTCGCTCATCTCGCCTCCATGCAGCAGCACCTCCCGGACCGCCTCCCCCAGCGGGGTCCCTCCGGGCTCTCGGACCCTCACCACCTCGATGCCGCGCTCGGTCAGGCGGGCGGCCAGGAGGTCGCACAGGGTGCTCTTCCCCACCCCCTCCGTACCTTCGGTCGCCAGATAGCGGGCTGTCGTCACGGCTTCCCGGACTTCCGGTTTCTCAGCGTCCCCAACGCCTGGCCGGTGTCTCTCATGGCGGTCATCGACCTGTCGAACACCACTCGCAACTGGGACCGCACCGCCCAGATCGTCGCCAGTCCGGTGAGGAGCACCGCCAGGCCGCTGATGAACAGCACGGCCCGGATCCCATCGCTCAGCAGGCCGGGGAGAACCCCCTCCAGCGCCACCGCCCCCACCCCCGCCACGGCCAGTGAGACCAGAAGCGCCATCCGTCCCAGGGTGTAGAGCGCCCCGAAAGTCCTGCCCCTGATCTCGTCGGTCACCACCGAATGGAGTTGGGTGAACCCGGCCACGTACGCCATGCCGGTCCCCACGCCCAGAAGCAGCACCCAGCCCACCGCCGAGATGACCGACCGGGAGAAGCTGGTAAAGATGATTCCCGCGCCTGCCGCCCACAGGCCCAGACAGAAGATCGGCTCGCGGTGCAGCAGGTTCTTCCCGAGACCGGCCAGGAGCACCATCCCGATCGTCACCCCCAGGCCGAGGGAGGTGAGCAACGCCCCGTATCCACTCTCGGTCGCCTCCAGGACCTGTTGGCTGAACGGCTGTCCCATCACGAACAGCCCCCCTCCTCCCAGGAGAGCCACCGCCATTCCCCACACCAGCCGGCGCACCGGGCCCTTCTTACCCACCAGGGCCCACCCTTCCAACAGGTCCCGCACGGGCGCCGCCAGCGACTTGGCCTGCAGCCGCATGCGCCGCTGCTCCGGCAACAGGGTCCGCTTGATGGGGATTGTGAGGGTGATCAGCCCCGAGGCTGTGAAGGTGGCCATGTCGAACACGAAGGCGGGAAGCACCCAGGCGCCGAACTGCCCGATGTCGGGGAGGAGTTCGCTGAACTCGGTCAGCAGGGCGAACAGCGCCGAGCCGATCGGGGCGGTGCCGTACATCGACACCAGGTTGAGTCCGTTGGCCGCCGCCAGATGCCGCGAGGCGATCAGGGTGGGCACCACCGCCTCCCGGGCCGGCTGGCGGAAGAGCCCCAGGAGTTCCACCAACACGATGATCAGGAAGAGTTGGGAAAGGGTGGTAACGAACAGCAGGCTGCCCACCAGGACCGCCCTCCCGAAGTCGGACACAACCATTGTCACCTTCCGGTTCCAGCGATCCGCCACCACCCCTCCCAGCATCCCCGCCACCATTCCCGGCAAAAAGCGAGCCACGAGTGGGACGATGATCGCCACCGTGGAGGCGTCCCCCCCACCGCCGATACGGGCGGCCAGGGCGAGCGTGGCGAAGATGTTCACCCAGTCTCCCAGGCTGGAGATGCTGTTCGCCCACCACAATTTGGCGAATGGACCTCGGCGTATCAGCTCCCTGCCGCGGATGTTTTCCACCGAATCCACCCTCACAACACTAACTCACCGACCCGTTTCCGCCGATCTCGGTTAGGCATTGGCCGCTGCATGCGGGTAACTTGATAAGCCACATGAGCAAGGCGTTAGTCGTCGTCGAATCGCCCACCAAGGCGCGCAACATCTCCTCCTATCTGGGGCCTGACGTAGAGGTGCAATCCTCCATGGGGCATGTGCGGGACCTGCCCGAAAAGGAACTGGGAGTGGACGTGGAGGGCGGATTCCAGCCCAGGTACGTCACCTCTCCCGGCAAGTCCGGGCAGGTCAGAAAGCTCCGGGAGGCGCTGGCGACCGCCGACTCCCTGTACCTGGCCACCGACCGCGACCGGGAGGGCGAGGCGATTGCCTGGCACCTGACCCAGTTGCTGAAGCCCAAGGTGCCGGTGAGGAGAATGGTTTTTTACGAGATCACCCGCGACGCCATCCGCCAGGCTTTCGAGAACCCCCGGGAACTCGACACGGCCCTGGTGGACTCCCAGGAAGCGAGGCGGATCCTGGACCGCCTGTACGGGTACGAGGTCTCGCCGGTGCTGTGGAAGAAGATCAAGACGGGTCTCTCCGCCGGACGGGTGCAAAGCGTGGCGGTCCGCCTGGTGGTGGAGAGGGCCCGGGAGCGCATCAAGTTCACCAGCGCCGAATTCTGGGACCTCGCCGGGGACTTTCACCCGGTCGGAAAGCCGGCCGACCGGTTCGAGGCGCACCTTGGCTCGGTGGATGGTCGACGCGTGGCCACCGGCAGGGACTTCACTTCCCGCGGCGAACTGAAGAACCCCAAGAAACTCCAATTGGACCAGGGAGACGCCGAGCGCCTGGTAGCCGAACTGGCTGACTCGCCGTTCTCGGTCACGGCGCTGAAGCAAAAGCCGTACAAACGCTCGCCTTCTCCCCCCTTCCGCACTTCCACCCTCCAGCAGGAAGCCTCCGGCAAACTCAGGATGAGCCCTTCCCGCACAATGCGCGCCGCCCAGCAGCTTTACGAGAACGGGTACATCACCTACATGCGCACCGACTCGGTCTCCGTCTCCGACGAGGCGATCGCCACCGCCCGTGACCTGATTCAGAGCGTCTTCGGGGACCAGTACCTGCCCTCCCGGCCCCGGGTCTACAAAACGAGGGTGCGGGGAGCCCAGGAGGCGCATGAGGCGATCCGGCCCTCCGGCATGTCCTGGAAGACCCCCCAGCAGGTGACCTCCGCGATCGGCGAGGGGGATGCGTCCCGGCTGTACCAGCTGATATGGAGACAGGCGGTTGCATCCCAGATGAAGGACGCCACTGGCGAGAGCGTCACTGTCACCTTGGGCGGTGTCTCGTCGGCGGGTCAGGCCGTGGAGTTCGAGTCACAGGGACGGACCATCGCCTTTCCCGGGTTCCTCAAGGCCCTCGGATCCGCCAACCGGGCGGGCGGCGACCAGGGGAAGGGCGGCCTGAAGGCACTTCCGGTGCTCTCGGTCGGCCAGGAGATGAGAGCGGACGGCTTGACCGCCCGGGACCACCGGACCCGACCGCCGGCGTGGTACACCGAAGCCTCTCTGATCAGGACGCTGGAGAGGCTGGGCGTCGGCCGGCCCTCGACCTACGCGTCGATAATGAGCACCATCCAGGATCGCGGCTATGTATGGAGCCAAAGCCGGGCCCTGATCCCCACTTTCACGGCGTTCGCGGTGGTCACGCTGCTGGAGCAGAGCTTCCCCAAGCTGGTCGACTACCAGTTCACCGCCAAGATGGAGGACGACCTGGACCGCATCGCCTCGCGCCAGGAGCAGACCAGGCCGTGGTTGGAGCGTTTCTACTTCGGCCCCGAGGGCCTCCGGGCGGGCGTGGAGACAAGCCTCGAGAAAGTCGACACCCGGCTCTCCCGGAAGATCGTGATAGGCAAGGACCCCGAGGGGAACGAGATAGCGGCCCGGATCGGCAGGTACGGGCCCTACCTGTACTGGGAAGGTCAAACCGTTTCCATCCCCGATCGGATGCCCCCTGACGAACTGACCCCCGAGAAGGCCCTGGAGATGCTGGCGGAGGGGAAGTCAGGCGGCGATCGCAAGATACTCGGGACCGATCCCGGAAGCGGGCTGGAGGTGTTGGCGTTGGAAGGCAGGTACGGTCCCTACCTGCAACTGGGAGAGACGGAGAGCGGAAAACCCAAGCCCAAGCGGGTCTCCCTACCCAAGGGGACCGAGTTGGGCGGTATCAGCCTCCCCGAAGCGCTGCGTTGGCTCGGTCTTCCCCGGACCGTGGGGGTGGACCCCGAGAGCGGCGAGGAGGTTGCCGCCCGGTACGGCCGGTACGGCCCCTACATCTCGCGGGGCAAGACCAACCGCACCCTCCCGGACATCGAGCAACTCTTCTCGATCACCTTGGAGGAGGCGCTCGGCGTGCTGGCCACACCCTACCGGCGGGGAGGAAGCCCGGCTCTCCGGAAGCTGGGAGACGATCCCCGCACCGGGAAGCCCCTCGAACTCCGGGACGGCAGATACGGCCTGTATGTGAGCGACGGGGTCACCAACGCCTCTCTCGGTGAGAAGGACACCCCCGACTCCATCACCGCCGACCGGGCAAGTGAACTCTTGGAGAGACGCCGCCAGACCAAGGGCTCCTCGAAGGGGAGGTCACGGTCACGGCGTCGCCGGTAGACCCTGAGAAACCGGTGAACTCCTCTCCCGCCGCCGCCACCGCGGGAGGGCTCTGTCTACTGGCCGCCCTGGCGTGGGCCGGCGCCATCTCCGTGGGCGGGGGTCCCTGGGAGCCCGTCCAGTCGGCCGCGCTGGCCGCCGGACTGGTGGCGCTGTCCACGGCCGCGCTGGTAGGAGTGGTGGTGAAGAACTCCCGGTGGGGACGCAGGATGGCCGGTGGGCTGGCCGCGGGCGAGTTGGGCCTGGCGACGGCTATCCCCCTGTCGGGGTGGTGGTGGGTGGGCGTCGGCATGGCCGCGGCGACCCTGACCCTGGTTGCGGGCCCCTGGCTTGCCGAGTCCGGGCGGCGCCGGGCGCCCACCCTCGGCCCTCCCGGCCGATCCGTCCTGCTCCTTTGCGTGCTGGCCGGTCTCCCGGTCGTCCTGGCGGCGGTCTCGGTGGACGGGTTGGGCGGGGGCTGGGTGTTTGCGGCCTTCTCCGCGGCCGCGGCGGCGATCTACGCCAAGGCTGTCCCCGGCTCCCTCCTGGTCACCCGGTTCGTCGTCCCGGTGGTTGCGCTGCCGGCTGCCCTCACCACCCCCTGGCCGGGCTGGCCCGTGATCGTCGCCGGGACCGGCGTCGCCGCTTGGGCCGCCTGGTCGGAAGATGCGCGCCTGGCGGTGCGGCCCCTGGTGGACACCAGGGCGGAACCCGTGCCGGGCCCCACACCTCTCCGCATCAGGTCAGCCACCGACGCCGCCGGGTCCCGCCCGGCGGCGTCGCGAAACCGGGACCACCGATGAGGCGCCGGCCCAATCCCTGGATAGCCGTCCCGTCGCTGGCGGCCGGTGCATTCGGCGGCGGCTTGGGATGGGTGGTCAACGACGTGGCCTGCCGCTCCGACTTCGGATCGGGGTGCGTGGGCAGGTCCATCTTCTGGGGAGGGGTGGGTTTCGCCCTGGGCCTGGTGGGGATGGCGGTGATCATGGTCCTCGTCTCCCGCTCGATCGCCGAATGGCGCGAGTACCAGGAACGGGAGCCCGAAGACCCCCGTTCCTGAACCCCCTGGACGATCCCTGCGCGTGTAGCTCAGCCGGAGACGAATCCCTTGTCCGACAACCACTGTGCGGCAATGTCCGCCGGATCCTCCTGATCGATCCCCGCCCGGCGGTTCATCTCGGTGAGTTCCGGCGTGGTGATGGCCGCCGAGACCCCGTCCAGAAGTTCGACAAAGTCATCACCGTAGGCGTCCACGATGTCCATACGCACCGCCGGCACGATGTTCTCCGCTGGATTCAGACCCCGGTCGTCCTCGAGGAGCACGAGGCCCTTGGCGGCGATGACCCCGTCGGTGGTGAACAGCACCCCGACGTCGACGTCGCCTCCCTCCAAGGCCGCCACCGTGAGGGGACCCCCCACGTCCAGGGGTTTGAACTCGGCAAACACCAGACCGTACACGCTCTCCAGGCCGGGGAGGCAGTTGAGTCTCTCGGGGCACTCCGGCGGACCCCCGAACACCAGGTCGGAGGCGTGCGGCGCCAGGTCGCTGACGCTGGCGAGGCCTAGAGCCGCCGCCGTCTCGCCGGTGACCACGAACCCGTTCTTGTCCTGTGCGGGGGCGTAGGCCAGGAGCGTCACGCCATTGGCCTCGAAGGCGTCCTTGACCTCTTGCCAGGTGGACTGCTCGTCTGCGGTCGGCACCACGCCGAGGAAGTTGCCCAGGCTTCCGGTGTATTCGGGGACCAGGCCGATGTCCCCCGATTCGAGGGCGGGCTTCACGACCTCCCGAGATCCCAGACCGAGGTTCCTCTCCACCGCATAACCGGCGTCTTCCAACGCCTGTGCGTAGATCTCGCCGAGTATCAGGCTCTCTCCGAAGTTGAAGGAGGCCACCACGATGGTGGGGCCGTCGGCGTCGTCACCCGACCCGCAGGCCCCGGCCAGCAGTGCCAAAGCCAGAAGGGTCGCCCCAACGACGCCCTTGCGCAACGAATGCAACATGGGTATCCATCTCCTGTCAATAGTTGGTGGGCAGGAATCGCTCGCAGGCGCCTGCCTCCGGAAACATGGTACCGGCCCCCGGGGCCCTTTCTCCCGGCCGGTGTCCTACCGGCCGGCTCCGGGGCTGACGCCCGCCGGAGTCAGGCGACGCTGCCCGCGCGTGAACGCCCTCTCCGCCGCCACCGCCAGGACGGCCACCAGCACCGCCCCGATCAACAGCTCTCCCTGGTCCCGCTTGGCGAAGCCGTCCACTATGAAGCGACCCAGGCCCCCGCCTGCCGCCAAGGCGGCGAGGGTGGCGGTGGCTATCACCTGCGAAGTGGCGATCCGCACGCCTTCGGATATCACCGGCAGGGCCAGGGGCAACTCCACCTCCCTGAGGATCCGCCCTCCGGTCATCCCCATCCCCCGAGCCGATTCCAACACCGCGGAGTCGACCGCCAGAACTCCGGCCACTGTGTTGGTGAACATCGGAGGTCCGCACAACGCCACAAGAGCCACCAGGGCCGGCCAGGGGCCCAGCCCCAACCACACCACCACTATCACCAGGATTCCGAAGGTGGGGACCGCCCGGCCGATATTGACCACCGCCGACGCCGCGGCGATCCCCCGCCTCCGGTGGGCAGCCCACAGGGCAGCGGGGATGACCAGTGCGGCCGCCACGATCACGGCCACCGCCGACAACAGCAGGTGCTCGGCCAGCCGGAGGGGGATGCTCGCCGGTCCCCACCAAGTCTCGGGATCACCCAGGAACAGCCGGAGTTCCTCGATGAGGGGACGGTCGGTCATGCCGTCCTGCTCCTGCTCCAGGGGGTCAGCAGCCGCTCGACCCGCAGCAGTCCGACATCGATCACCACCGCCAGCAACACCGAGCCTGCCGTCCCGACAATTATCTGAGTCCAGAAGAAGCTACGGAGACCCGCCAGGATGAAAAAGCCCAAGCCTCCCTGGCCCAGGATCGCCGTGATGGTCACCAGTCCCACGGTGGTGACCGAAGCGATGCGAATCCCTGCCATTATCACCGGCAGGGCCAGGGGAAACTCCGCCTTCCAGAACCGACTGCGGGCCGTGAACCCCATCCCGTCCGCCGCCTCCCTGACCCCTGCCGAGACGCCGTCAATCCCCGCCACGGTGTTTCGCACGATTATCAGCAGGGTGTAGCTGACCAGGCCGATCTCCGATGTGAGGGTGGAGAGACCGGTGAACGGCACCAGGAAGGCGAACAACGCCAGCGAGGGGATCGTGTAGAGGACATTGGTGATGGATGTGATCGGCCCGTACCAGCGGCGGCGCCGAACGGCCGCCAGCGAAAGTCCCATGGCGATCACCGTCCCCACCCCCACAGCCACCCCGGTCAAAAACACGTGCTCCCAGGTCCTTTCCAGGATGGAACTCCAGTTGCGGGCTACCCACTCCCAGTTGAAGAAGTTCATGGGCCGCTCTTCATCCGCCCGACGACCCCAGCGCCTCCCAAACCGTCCTCATGTCGACCAGCCCGCAGTAGAAGCCGTCTTCGGCCACCACCGCCGAAGCGAGGCGGGCGCCGACCATGGCGTCCACCGCCTGCCGCAGGGTGGAGCTCCGGCGGATCGAGGCGGAGAAGGGGCGGGCTTCCAACTCCTCGAGGGAGGAGACCCCCTCCAGTTCGGAGACGGGCGCCCAGCCCCGGATCATGCCATCGGAGAGCAGGCCCACCCAGTCGGCTCCCTCCCTGCGGGCCGCGTCCCGGGCCGCCCCGGGAGTGGAGGAGACCTCGATCACGGGACCCCACCTGAGGGTCAGGCCCGCCACCTTCCTCAGCGCCAACTGCTGGAGGTTCCGCTCGGCTCCGATGAAGTCCTCCACAAAACGGTTGGCAGGACGGCTCAGGATCTCACGCGGGGACCCAACCTGCTCCAACACCCCGCCCTCGTTGAGTATGACGATCCGATCACCCAGCTTGATGGCCTCCTCTATGTCATGGGTGACGAACACGATGGTCTTCCGCAACCGTTTCTGGAGATCCAGCAGTTCGTCCTGCAGCCGGTGACGAACTATGGGGTCCACCGCCCCGAACGGCTCGTCCATCAGCAGCACCGGCGGGTCGGCGGCCAGGGCGCGGGCCACCCCCACCCGCTGCTGCTGGCCCCCCGACAGGGCTGCCGGATAGCGACCCAGCATCGATTCCTCCAATCCGACCAACCGGGCCAGTTCGGTCACCCGCTCCGCGGTTCGCTCCGGCGACCAGCCCAGCAACTCGGGGACCGTGGCGATGTTGCGGCCCACCGTCCAGTGCGGGAACAGCCCGACTTGCTGAATCACGTACCCGATCGAGCGGCGCAGCAGGTGGGCCTCGTTCTCTCCGATGGGGGCGCCATCCACCTCGATTGCCCCGGAGGTGGGCTCCACCAGCCGGTTGATCATCTTCAGGACGGTGGTCTTCCCGCATCCCGACGGCCCCACCAGGACGACCACCTCCCCCCTGGCTATCTCCAGGGTGAGGGAAGCCACCGCCGGCCGGGAGGAGTCACCGTAGGTCTTGGAGACGTCTCTCAGGGCGATCATGGGTCGGCTCATTGTGACATCAGAGTATTCCTCCGGTGGCCGTCGGGAAGAAACCGGAGACCAGGTATCGTCGTGACGGAGCCCGGCAAGCAGGGTTCGGCACCCGACCACACCCGGCCATCCGGAAAGAAGGCAGCCATGGAGTTCAGCGAGGCGATCCGGCGGAGACGGATGGTGCGAAACTACCGGCCTCTGGCGGTCTCACCCGAGGCGGTGGAACGGATCGTGGGCGCCGGGCTGTCCGCTCCATCGGCCGGCTACTCGCAGGGACAGTCCTTGGTGGTGGTGACGGACGTACGGATCCGGACCCAGATCGCCCGGTTGGCAGGGGAGCCCGGCTACTCAGAGCGTGGCTTCGACCCCTGGATATCGGGCGCTCCCGTGCACATAGTGGTGTGCGTCTCCGCAGACGCCTATCACCGTCGCTATCAGGCCCCGGACAAGGTGGCCGCAGACGCCTGGCCGGTTCCCTACTGGTGGGTCGACGGCGGCGCCGCGCTGATGGCCGTCCTGCTGGCGGCGGTGGACGAAGGCCTGGCCGCCGGATTCCTGGGCGCCCACGCCGTTCCGGGATTGTGCGGGCTGCTGGGGATCCCCGAGGACACCGCTCCGGTGGGGGTGGTGACCATCGGCCACCCCGCTCCCGACCGCCGCTCCGGCTCCCTCGCGCGGGGAAGGCGACCCCGATCGGAGACCGTCCACTACCAACGCTGGGGCAACGGCGGCTGACCCCGGGACCGGCCTCAACTAGCCTGGATAGATGCTTCGCAGGGGGCTCATGGCCGGGCTGGTACTGATTGCGGCCTGCATACCGGCGGAGGCGCCCACCTCCACCACAGCCGCCGCGCCGGCTTCCGAGACGGCTGCGCCCACCTCCACCACCGCCCCCTCCACCACCACCACTACCACCAGTCCGCCTCCGGTGTTCACCACTTCCACCACCCAAGTGTCCGAAACCGCCGATCCACGGCCCATCCCTCCCTGCCTGACCCCCGAGCCCCCTTTCGGAGATGAAGGGGAGATCGGCAGCTACAGCCCGCCCGGGTCGGACTCGGCGATCCTGGTCTCCATCGACTGGCAGTCCTGGGGGGAGTGCGAGCGTTTCCTGTTCTCCATGGCCAGCCCGGAGGGAGCGCCCACCCTGGTGCCGCCCCCCGCATTGCTGACCTCCTTCGCCGAGCGGGGGGTGGTCCGTCTCCAACTCGGTGAGGGGGATGAAACCTCGGCGGTCTCCTACCAGTTGGTGAACACCCCGCTGGTTGACCGGATCTATGTGGTGAAGGCGCCCGACGCGGGACTGATCGTGGATCTTCACGTCTCCGAGCCGGTCTCGGCCAGGATGATTCCCAGCTCGGCGCCGGCCATCGTGACGCTCGATCTCCGGGCGGGGAGCATCCCGTTCTCCCGGACGCCGGTCGTCGGCTCCGCGGCGGTCCTGTTCCTGCCGTCAGGTCGGGAGGAGATCCACTATCCCTTCACGGTGAGCGGGTATCTGCGTCCGGGGATCGATGAGTCGGTGGCCACCCTCACCGGCCCGGACGGCGCCGTGACCGAGGCCAGGTTCCCCCTGGCGGGCACCGACGACCTCTGGTCGAGTTTCGTGGCGGTGTTCCTGGAGGGTCCGACCGGTTGGGCCACCTTGCAGGTGGAGGACACCCAGGCCAGGGTGTTCTTCGAGAACTGAAGCATTCCCGTCCGAGGAAAGACCGGTGGGCTGGCCGGCCCGCCAACCACGGGAGGGTCGAACCGCCGGGGCAACGACCCGCTAGAGCAATCCGGGAAGGTCGACGAGGGTCAGATATCCGCCGGGAAGATTAACAGACGGCACGAGTTCGTCCACGAAGGGAACCTCCCGCAACCCGGACTCGGTCTCGATCACCAGCCGACTCTGGGCGTCCGACCACTCGACTCCCCTCACCTTCCCCACCATCCGCCCCGTCGCCGTCCTGACTTCCAGTCCCTCCAGTTCATCGGGCCAGAATTCCTC
This sequence comes from bacterium, assembly GCA_028819345.1. Taxonomy (GTDB): domain Bacteria; phylum Actinomycetota; class Acidimicrobiia; order Spongiisociales; family ZC4RG35; genus Bin76. The sequence continues at coordinate 63,541 of JAPPLW010000105.1, forward strand.
CGAGCCCAGCGGTCGACGTTGGCGCTCGTAGATGCACAACTCGGCGCCCCGCAACTTCTCGGCCGAACTCCGGTCGGACACCTCCACGAATTTGACCAGCAGTCTCTCCAGGTGGATGCGGGTCCTCTCCACCTCCAACGCTCCCCTTCCCGCCACCATGACCCTTGCTCCCGGCTCGAAACGGCGCGGATCATCGGTGTCCGGCCACACATAGAGGGCGCCGTCCAATCCGTGGGGGCGCCCCACCCGCCCGACTACCACCCTGTCAGTCGAGGAATTCGATCTCGACAATCCAGTCATCGTCACAGACGAGTTGGGCCAGGGTTCGTATGGCATTGGCAGTCCTCCCCCGCCGACCGATCAGCCGCCCCATGTCCTGTTTGGCGGCACGGACCTCGGCCAGCACCCGCCTCGGCCGGTTCTTCACCATCGTCACAGAAACCTCCGAGGGCTGCTCGACGATCTCCCTCACCAGGTATTCGACCAGCCGTTCCACCCTCTCGGCGTCGCTCATAGCCACCTGCTCAGGATGCCGGGGTCTCGGCGGTGGCCACCGCCTTCTCACCGGAAGCGGAACCGGGGTCCGGCGCCACAGCGGATTCCTCGTCGATAACTCGATGCGCCTTGCCCGCCATCACCCGGTACCGGGTCCAGGCGCCCGAGATCTCCATCAGCTTGCGGACGCGGTCGGAGGGCCGGGCCCCCTTCACCAGCCAATCGACCGCCCGGTCGTTTTCGATCTCGATCAGCGACGGTTCAGCCAGGGGGTCGTAACGGCCGATCTGTTCTATGTACCGCCCGTCGCGGGGCTTCCTCCCATCGATCACCACCACCCGGTAGCTGGGCGTCTTCTTTTTCCCCATCCTCATGAGACGGATGCGTACCGCCATGTTCATTCACCTCTTGCGTCGTCGTCGGGCCCTGGCCGGCTGGAGAAGCCCTTCCATTCCCATTCCGGGGAACTTCCCTCTGCCGGACAGCATGTTCATCATTTTCTGGGTGTCGGCGAACCTCTTCAGCAACCGGTTCACCGCGGTAACGGTGGTGCCCGACCCCGTAGCGATCCGACGCCTACGGCTGCCGGTGATCAACTTGGGATTGCGCCGTTCCTCGGGGGTCATCGAGTGGATGATCCCCACGGTGCGCCGCATTTCGTCATCGCTCAATCCGGCGATGCCTGTTCGGGCCCCACCGGGCATCATAGCAAGAACCGCGTCCATTCCCCCCATCCGACGCAGGCTGTGAAGTTGCTCCAGGAAATCGTCAAGGCCGAGGCTCTGCGAGGTGGCGGCGCGGACGAACTTCTCCGCGTCCGCCCGAGGGGTCACGGCTTCGGCCTTCTCTATCAGGGTGAGCACGTCTCCCATCCCCAGTATCCGGGAAGCCATCCGGTCGGGATGGAACACCGAGAGGGCCGCCAACTCCTCTCCCTCGCCCACCAGCTTGACCTTCCGCCCGGTGGCCTCGCTGACCGAGATGGCCGCCCCGCCCCGAGCGTCCCCGTCCAGTTTGGAGAGGACGATACCGGTCAGGTCCACCCGTTCCGCAAACCCCTGCGCCACCGTGACCGCGTCCTGGCCGGTCATGGCGTCCACCACCAGCAGCGTCTCCTGGGGACGTGCGATCTCGGCCATGGCGGCCAGCTCGCTCATCAGCCGTTGATCGATCTGCAGCCGACCGGCCGTGTCTATCACCACTGCGTCGTTGCCCTGGCCGCGAGCGTGCCGCAGGCCTGCCCGCACCACCCGTTGCGGACTGGACGCCTCCGGCTCGCGATAAACGGCCACCCCCGCTCTTTCCCCGAGCGTGACGAGTTGCTCCACCGCGGCAGGGCGTTGCAGGTCGGCGGCCACCAGGAGGGGGTGCTTTCGGTACTTCTCCCGCAGGTGGAGAGCCAGCTTGGCGGCTGTGGTGGTCTTGCCCGATCCCTGAAGACCCACCACCATCACGGTGAGCGGCGATCCCTCCAACACCAGCGGCGCGGGCTCCTCGCCCAGGGTTCTGACCAACTCCGAGTGGACGATCTTGATCACCTGCTGGCCGGGGGTGAGGCTCTTGGACACCTCGGCGCCCCGGCCTCTTTTGGCGATCCGCTCGCAGAGACTGTTGACCACCTGGATGTTGACGTCTGCTTCCAGCAGGGCCAGGCGCACCTCCCGGAGGGCCGATCGCAAGTCCGCCTGCGAAAGCCGGCCCTTTCCCTTGAGGCGGGTGAAGATAGACGAGAACCTCTCGGTGAGGGACTCGAACATCACGTCCCCCGTGCGGGCGCCGGCGGAGCGGCGCAGGGTGCGGCTTCCGTGTTCGGTCCGCCGACGGAGTAGCCTGGCCAATATCCGTCAAGGAGGGACATGGAACGCCAATTGCCAACCATCGGTATTCAGCGTACAGGAGATGTGCTGACAGCCGTCATCGACAACCCCCGTTCTCCTCTCAACACCGTGGACGGCCAACTCCACGAGGATCTGACCGCCCTGTTCAGGATGCTGAAGCGAGAAGACGAGGCGCGGGTGGCGATACTCACCGGAAGCGGGCGGGCGTTCTCTGCCGGCGGGGACTTCGGATGGTTCCCGTCTCTGCGGGACACCGAGACCCTGGACCACCTCCGCCGCGACGCCAAACAGCTCATCTGGGACCTGGTGGACATAGAGATCCCCATCATCGCCGCCGTCAACGGCCCGGCGGTGGGCCTGGGCGCCTCCATAGCCCTGTTGTGCGACGTGATCTTCATGTCCGCCGACGCCGTAATCTCCGATCCCCACGTCCGGGTGGGGCTGGTGGCGGGAGACGGGGGCACGGCGATATGGCCGCTCCTGGTGGGCCCGGCCCGCGCCAAGGAGTACCTGATGACCGGAGACCCCATCCCCGCCGAGGAGGCGGAGCGGATCGGGCTGGTGAACCGGGTCTTCCCTGCCGAGCAGCTCATCCCCGAGGCCACCGCCTTCGCAGAGCGGTTGGCCCGGGGCGCTCCCCTGGCCATCCGCTTCACCAAGATGGCCGTCAACAAGCTGATCAAGGACGCGTTGAACGTGGCCTTCGACTCGGCGGGCGGATGGGAGCTTTTAACCTTCCTCTCCGACGACCACGACGAGGCTCTCCGGGCCATCGCCGAGCGCCGACCCCCTGAGTTTCAGGGCCGCTGACCGTTCGGCCCGGTCCTTCCCGGGCCTTACGGCGTGCGCCGATGTAGAGTGATCTCATACTCCCCGTGGTGGGGGTGCAGTGCAGTGGAGTACTCGGGAGCCAGCCGGGAAGGGGGCAGGCATAAATGGCAACAACCGCAGATACTCATAGAGAGGTGAAGAATCTCGTCGGCGCCGGGTTTGAAGAACCCCAGGCCGAGGCCGTAGGCGGGACCGTCATGGCGGCCCGTGCAGGATTGGCAACCAAGGCAGACCTAGATGTCCTACGGACGGAGTGGCGGGCGGATCTGAACCTTATGCGGGCAGAAGTCCGAGCAGATCTGAGAGAACTGAAACTGGAATTGATCAAGTGGCTGGGCGGCACGACCATTGCCATGGGCGGCATCGCGGTGGCGGCGTTGAGTCTGATCCTGGGCTAGGAGTGTTGCCCTCGACGACTACTCGAGTTCCCTCGTGGAAGGCGCGCATGCGTGCAATGGAGCGCGAGTGGGACGGGATCGCCGTGCGCCGGACGAGGACGCTCCTTGCCGAGTGGCGTGGGGCCATGACGGAGATGCGCGGCCGGCATGACCGTCTCGTTTCGGACGGGCTGTGGTTGACCGGGCCATCGGACTTCTTTGAGATTGTGGGGCTCGCCCGCCACGAAAACACCCATTCTCGCCTGCTAGAGTGGCTGTTGACTCCGACGGCCCGGCACGGCTTGGGTTGTGAGTTCGTGGATCGCCTAGTAGAACACTGCACCGGTGAACCGGTGTCCGTTCCACTGGCAGTGAGGAAGGTGGCGTTTTCCGTGTGGCGGAAGGACAGAGAGGCCGACCTCGTCGTGTGGGGCGAGAACTTCACGCTGGTCATCGAGAACAAGGTCGACGCGTTAGAGCAGCCGAGCCAGTGCGACGATTTGTACAAGAATTTCAAGATCGAGAAGGCGCCTCTTTTCTTGTTCCTGACCCCTGACGGTCGGAAGCCGTGTACGGCGACCACACCGTGCTCCCAGCGTGCTTTCAAGACCCTCTCGTGGCCCGAGGTCCGGGCGATGTTGGAGGAGGCCCTGAACAAATCTCAGTCTGCCGCCGAGGTTGCCAGTGCTACTGATGTCGTCAAGAATTACCTACGGACCCTCAAGGAGCAGTTCGGATGAATCGGATCGAAGACGAAAAGGTCAAGTTCTTTCTTGAGCATCAAGCGCGGATCAGGGAGTGGGCTGCTCTTGAAGACGAAGTGTCAAAGTTCGTGAATCGGTTCTACCGCAGTCTCAAAGGCGATCTCGACGCGGCCCTAAGAAGCGGAAGGATCGCTGAAGACGGCGTGAGGTCGTTTCTGATCCGAGGAACTTGGCCAGGTCTGGGCCTGCGTCGACAGGGTTGGCCGGAGGGCGAAAATGACCCGGAAGTGAAAGTGGAATGGCCTTACAAGGCGCTTTTCCCTCCTCATGGATGGCTGATCTGCGGAGTCAGAACGAATGTCAAAAGCTACAGGTCACCCTTCACAAAGGAAGCTCGTCCGGCCTACCCACGATCCACCCCGTGGTGGCCAGCCTTACGAAACCTGGATCCCCCGAAAGGCAGGTTCTGGGAGGATGACAACCTCAAGGAATACCGCAAATACATAGTGGAGACCATTCTCACAACATGGAAGGATCTGGCCCCGCTTGTGGACAAAGCAGTCGGTCATCCACCGAGTTGATGCTTGTCAACCCAAAAGCCAAGAGGTGGCCCCACCCCAGCAACATCAGAGCACCCTAGCCGGCGTCCATGTAGGCCCGGCCGGCTTGGGCTGCGGTGTTCAGGGCGCCGCCCAGCATGGATTGGAGGGAGAGGATTCTGCGGTAATAGAGGTGCAACCCGTACTCCCAGGTGAAGCCGATTCCCCCGTGCACCTGGATGGCAGACTCGCACACCTCCCTTGCATAGGCCGGGACCGACCAGAGCAGGCCCGCCAGGAACGCCGGGTCCCAGGAGCCTTCATCCATCAGGAAGGCCAGTCGGGCCACCGCCGAGCGCATCAACTCCAGGCGAGCCTTCATGTCAGCCAAGAGGTGCGTCACGGCCTGGAAGCGGGTGAGAGGGCGTCCGAACTGCTGACGGCCGCGGGCATGGGACACCGACAGCGTCATGATCCGCTCTGCCCCGCCAACCAGGTCGGCCAGGAGCCCCGCCAGCCACCCGGCGGCCACGGTCCCGCCGCCGGTCCAGCCATCCAGCAGCACCTCGGGCTGCACACCCTCGGCCGAGAGGGTATGAACGCCCTGGGCCCGATCCAGGGCGTCGGCCCGCTCCAGGCGCACACCCGGGTCCTCCAGGGAGATCACCGCCGTCCAAGCAGGATGGCAGAGCGCTGCCAACCTGGCCCCCGGCGAGAGCCTCACCCCCACCCCAGACACCGCCAGCATCCCTCCGGCATCCACTTCCCCCGATCCCTCGGTGACATATCCCGCTCCCCCGGCCACCTCGCCCGCCACCACTCCCTCCAGTCCGGCATGCCCGGCCGCGGCCAGAGCGGGCGCCAGGAGCAGCGACTCGTCCAGCAGCGCCACGGGCAGGAGGTGCTCCCCGGCCACCGCGCACAGGTCGATGACCTCCCCGACACCCAACCCCAGACCGCCGGCCTCCTCGGGCGCCATCAGCCCGTTCCAACCCATCCCTACTATCTCCGCCCGCACCTGGGCAGATAGCGGCCGGTGCTCCCTAGCCCGGTCCAGCGCCTCCGGGAACGAGAGCAACTCCCCCAGGGCCTGGTGGAAGGCCGCGGCGAGTTCGCTCATCTGATCCCCAGGAGACGGCCGACGATGATGTTCTTCTGGATCTCGGACGTGCCCGAGTAGATGCTCACCGAACGCGACTCCAGGAGGTCATGGGTCCAGCCGTCGTCGGCCAGGGTCACCTCCGGTCCCAGGATCTCGGCTGCGGTGGCGAACAGGTCCTGGTAGACCTCGGCCAGGTACAGCTTGTCCACCGACGTGGCGCCCGGGAGCAGCGTCCCGGCCTGCTGGTGAGCAAGGGTCCGGTAGGCCTGGGCGGTGAGCATCTCCAAAGATGCGTGGATGCGTCCGACTCCGGCCAGGGCGGCCCGGTCGGCGCCTCCCGACGCCCGGACCCTTCCAGCCAGTTCCGACAGCCTTCTCCGCAGCCGGATCGAACGTTCCAGCACGAAGATTCCCCGCTCATACCCCATCGCCTTCATCGAGACCCGCCATCCCTCGTTGATACCACCCAGCACGTTGGCGACCGGGACCCGCACCTCGTCGAAGAACACCTCGCTGAAGTGCGGCTCGCCGAGCATCTGAGGCAGGGGCCGGATGGTGACTCCGTCGCTCTTCATGTTGGTGATCAACAGGGTGAGCCCGGCATGCTGCCCGGGCTCCCCGTCGGTCCGCACCAGGAGGGCGTTCCAGGTCGACAACTCGGCGCGGGAGGTCCACACCTTCTGGCCGGTGACCACCAACTCGTCGCCGTCCACCTCCGCCCGGGTCCGGACCCCCGCCAGGTCCGAGCCGGCGTCGGGTTCGGAAAACCCCTGGCACCACAGTTCCGAGGCGTCCAGCATCCCGGGCAGGAACCGCTCCAACTGGGAGGGCTCACCCAAATCCATGAGGGTGGGGCCCCACGTGTACAGGGCCAGCCGGTTGATCAGTTCCGCGGCGCCGCTCCGGGCCAGTTCCTCGGCCAGCACGGCCTCGGCGGCCAGCGACATCCCCCGCCCACCGCAATGCACCGGCCAGGAGAGTCCCATGAAGCCGGCTTCGCACAGTGCGGCCTGCCAGCGGGTCAACGCCTCGATGCGCTCCCCGTACTCGGCGGGCGGAGGGCCCGGGTCGTGATCGGCGATCCAGGCGCGGAGTTCGGTGCGGAGATCCTCCTCCGCGGGCCCCATGGCAAGCGTTTCGGGAAAGGTCTGCAGAACGACCTCGATTACCGCGCGGACAGCGACATTTCGTCGGACGGCGAGTGCAGCCAGCAGAGCACCCGGTGGCGGTCGCCCGTGGTGGCCTCGGCGGGAAACTCCTCTGTGCAGATGTCCATCACCTCCGGGCACCGGGGAGCGAAGGAGCAACCCGGTGGGAGGTCGATGGCAAGGGGAGGCTGCCCGCTCACCGTCAGCAGTCGCTTCTTGCGCGACTCCAGGCTGGGAAGAGTCGCCAGGAGCGCCTTGGCGTATGGATGGGCGGGTTCGTTGAAGATCTGGCGAGTGCTTCCGGTCTCGACGATCCGACCGGCGTACATGACCGCCACCCGGTCACACAGTCGGGCGACTATCCCCAGGTCGTGGGTGACGAAGATCATCCCGAACTGGAACTCCTGCTGCAACTCGGAGAGGAGCCGGAGGTACTGTGCCTGGACGGTCGCGTCCAGAGACGTGGTGGGCTCGTCCGCGATCAGGAGCGACGGACGGCACGAAAGGGCGATGGCGCCCGCCACCCGCTGGCGCATCCCGCCCGACATCTGGTGCGGGTACTGCTTGAGGCGCCGCTCCGCCTGCGGGATGCCCACCTGGCTGAGTATCTCGACGACGCTGTCCCGCAACGCCCTCCCCCGTAGGCCCTGGTGGATGCGGATCGCCTCGGCCACCTGGTTGCCCACCGTGTATCCGGGGTTCAGGGAACTGAGAGGATCCTGGAGGATCAGGGAGATCTGTCCCCCTCTGATCTGTCTCATCTCCCGCTCGGAGAGGTCCAGCAACTCCTGTCCGTCCAGGAGGACGCTCCCTCCGACGATTCGCCCGGCAGGAGCCTCGACCAGTCGCATAAGCGCCATGCAACTCACGCTCTTTCCCGAGCCGGACTCTCCCACCAGTCCCAGCGTCTCCCCGCGGTCGAGGGAGAAACTCACCCCATCCACCGCCTTCACCACCCCACGGCGGGTGTGGAACTGCACCCTAAGGTCTTTCACTTCCAGCAACATGGCTACAACTGCCGCAGCTTGGGGTCGAAGCGGTCCCTCACCCAGTCCCCGAGGAGGTTGGCAGCCAGCACCACCCCGAAGATGGCTATCCCGGGAATGATCGAGACCCACCAGGCCCGGCCGAGGATGTCCCGCCCGTCGGCCACCATCAACCCCCAGGCGGGCGTGGGAGGCGGGATGCCCACCCCCAGGAAGCTGAGGGAGGCCTCGAGGAGAATGATCAGCGCCACCTGGAGGGTGGCGAGCACGCCGATGGTGGGCATCACGTTGGGAAGGATGTGCCTCCAGAGAATGCGCGGACTGGAGAGACCCGCCACCCGGGCAAGGTCGATGAAATCCTCCTCGCTAATCGCCAGCGCCTCACCCCGGATCTGCCTTGCGTAGTAGGGCCAGAGCAGTATGACGATCACCATGAGCACATTGGTCAGGCTGGCCCCCAGCAGCGCCACCAGGACGATGGCCATCAGCATCAGCGGAAGCGCCAGGGTCATGTCGGTGATTCTCATCAGGATGATCTCCACCCAGCCCCGGTAGAAGCCGGCGACCAGGCCCACGATGGTCCCCAGCACCCCGGCCAGTCCGGTGGCCAGGATCGCCACCATCAAAGAGACCCGGGCGCCGTAGAGGATACGGGTGAAGATGTCGCGGCCCAGGGTGTCGGTGCCCAGCAGGAAGTCGGTGGTGCCTCCCTCCTGCCAGACGGGAGGAATCAGCTTGTTGGAGAGTTGTCCCACCTCCGGGTCGTGAGGGGCGATGAGCGGAGCGAAAACCGCCACCAGCACTACCAGCCCCAGCACCACCATGGAGACGAAGGGGAAGCGGATGGTGGTGGCCGCCCCCCGCACCTTCACCCTGGGCTCTTCCGCCTGGGGCGCTCCCGGTGCGGACTCGGCGGTGGTCATCGGGTGTACCTGATCTTGGGGTTGATCCATGCGTACGCCAGGTCGGCCAGGAAATTGCACATCACGAAGGCCGACCCGATGAGGATCACCGCTCCCTGGATGACCGGGAAGTCCCGTTGGATCACCGCTCTGATCAGCAGGCTCCCCAGACCCGGCCAGGCGAACACGTACTCGGTGACGATGGCGCCGCCGATCACGGCCGCGAAGATGACCGTTGCGTAGGTGATCACCGGCAGGGCGGCATTCTTAAATGCGTGCTTCCAGATCACCACCGACTCTCGGACCCCTTTGATGCGAGCCAGCTTGACATAGTCTCCGTACAGGGATTCCAGCATGGAGGAGCGGGTCAGTCGCATTATTCCCGCCGACACGAACCAGCCCAGGGTGAAGGTGGGCAGCACAACGGACCAGAGGCCCTCCCTCCCCCCGGTCGGAAACCACTGCAACTGCACCGAGAAGATTCGCAGCATCACCAGCCCCACCAGGAATGACGGTGCCGCCCCTCCCAGGATGGAGAAGATTCGGGCCACGTAATCGCTGCCCCGCCCCCGGTATTTGGCGGCATAGACGCCCAGAGGCAAGGCGATCAGCAGGGAGAACAGCATCGAGAAGACCGACAGTTCCAGGCTCGGCAGGATCCGAAGCGACAGGAGTTCGCCTACCGTGCGCCCCCGGAAATACAGCGAGGTCCCCAGGTCTCCGGTCACCAAACCTCCCAGGAACACCCCGTACTGGACCAAGAGGGGCTTGTCCAGCCCGTAGGCACGCTTCAGTTCGTTGGCCATCTCCTCGGTCACCTGGGGCGGGATCATTCTCTCCACCGGGTCCCCGGTCAGCCGGACCATGAAGAACAACACCGTGATCAGGACGAAGATGGAGACCACCGCCTGGGCCAGCCTCGCCAGAATGAAGCGCCTCATCTTTGCATCACTGTCCCGGATACCCGCCTTTGTAGTAAACCAACCATTTTCAGGTTAGGGGAACGCTCGGCGCGAGGGGGAAGAGTCATCGGCGTCTTACTCAGAATATGCATAGAGGATTGACCGCCGATCCGGTCCCTCCCCTGAGACGCAGCGGCGCCATCATCAGCACGAACTCGGCCCGGCCCTCGGCGGAGCACACCGCCTTGAGCGCCTCGGTGTCGGGCCAGTCCAGGAGCGCTAGGCCCATCCCCGCCAGACCGAGGGAGTGGAGGGGCAACTCGAGGCCGGGGTAGGGCGAAGGCATCCTTTCGATGCAGTCTCCCCCGTACACCGCCACCTCCCGGCGATGAAGCCAGCGGATGGCGTCGATGTCGAGGCCTGCCCGCTGTCCCGGCTCGGGTGGATCGTCTCCGGACTCATGGACCATCCGTCCCGAGCGGACCAGCACCGCATCACCGGCCTCCGCCTCGACTCCCCAATACTCTTCGGCGGCCTCCAACTCCTTCGGGCCGATGCTGGCGGTCGGATCGAGGTAATCCACCCCCAACGCCGAGGCCACGTCCAGGAACACCCCCCTGGTCACCACCCCCTCCGCCATCGCCTCTATCGACCCGAACCTCATCCCGGAGCGATCCACCTCCTCCGCCGCCTGGCGGCCGTTGTACATCTCGCCCTCGAAGTAGACATGACCGACCGCGTCGAGATGGGTCACCGAGAGGCCGTGGGGTGCGATCCCCACGAAGTCCATGGTCGCCTCGGCGTGATGGGCGGCGTAGAGGAGGTAATGGACCACCGGCCGGGGATTGGAGGGCCCCGACACGGTGTCGAGGTCCCTTCCGATCGAGACGACCCGGCCCGAACGCACCAGTGAAAGCGCCTCCTTCACCTTGGCGGGGGTTATGTAGTTGAGGGTCCCCCGCTGATCGCCTTCGCCCCACCGGCCCCGATTGGAGAGTTCGGAGAAGATCTCCCGGTAGTTCAAGTTCCCTTCCCTCTCTCCCATGAGAGCCTGGGGCGGATCTCCGTCACGAACAGCTCCAACTGCTCCAGGATGTCCTCGGTCTCCGGGCCCGGCGGGGTGGCGATCTGGAGGTGGGTGGTCCCCGCCTCAGCGTATCTCTCCATCGAGTCGACGATCCGCTCCACCGACCCTCGGCACGGGTGTTCCGGATCGGCGCGATCGGTCACCTGCAGGTTCACCCGGTTCGAGTACACGAATCCCTCCGGGTCCCGGCCGTATCCCGCCAGCCTCTCCCCGATGTCCTCCCGGATTCTCGGGATCCGGTCGGGGAGTACGAACGCTCCATGCCACCCCGTGCCTATCCGGGCGGCCCGCCGGCGGGCCGGCAGACTGTTTCCCCCCACCCAGATGGGGATGGTTCGCTGAACGGGCTTGGGATAGAAACAAATGTCGGGGGGGAGGCTGTAGAACCGCCCCTCGAATCCCGGATGGTCCTCTCGCCACAGCAGGGTCATGACATCCAGGTACTCGTCGGTGACCGCTCCCCGGTCCGCCCAGGAGGCGTCAACCGCCGCATACTCCTCGGGAATCCACCCCACCCCCACCCCTAGGATCAACCGCCCTCCGCACAGCACGTCGAGGGTGGAGAGCATCTTGGCCGCCACCACCGGGTGCCGGAGGGGCACCACCAATGTCCCCAGGGCCAGCCGGATACGCCGGGTGAGCGCCGACAGGAATCCGAGCAGCGTCAGCGGTTCGTAAACCGGGTCGTCGGCGTCCATGTCCCCGATCCCCGCCTCGCTCCATGGCCGGGAGCCGGTGATCTCTTCCTTCCCGCTGTAGGGATGGGGGGAGGTGATGTTCCTGGCCAGCACGATGTGGTCTCCGATCCACACGTCGTCCAATCCCGCCTCCTCGGCCGCTTCGGCCACCCTGCGGAAGGTCCCGACATGGGCGGCTCCCCTGAAATTGGGGATACTGATTCCGAACTCCATCGACCTATCGGCTCCCTACCGCGACCTGTTGCCACGACCGTGTGCCCGATTCCGGATAGAGATGGCACGAGACCCCGTGGCCCGGCTCCAGGTCGCCATGCTCGGGAACCACGTCGGAGCACTGCTCCATCACATAGGGACAGCGGGGGTGGAAGGTGCACCCGCCGGGAGGGTCGATCGGGCTCGGGACCTCTCCCTCCAGAATGATCTCCTGGCTTTCTATGTCGGGATGGGCCGGGGGAACGGCCGACAGGAGCGCCTCGGTGTAGGGATGGGCGGGGGTGGAGAACAACGACTCGGCGCCGGCCAACTCGATCACCTTGCCGACGTACATCACCATCACCCGGTCGGAGAGATGGGCAACCCCGCTCAGGTCGTGGGAGATGAGCAAGTAGGCCAGGTCGAAGCGTTCTTGGAGATCGGCCAGCAGGTTCATCACCTGGGCTCGGATGGAGACGTCCAGGGCGGACACCGGCTCGTCGAGGATCACCACCTTCGGGTTGGGCGCCAGGGCCCGGGCGATGGCGATCCGCTGCCGCTGCCCACCGCTGAACTCGTGGGGGTAGAGATCGGCATGCGCCCCGTAGTCGAGTCCCACCTGGCTCATCACCTCCCCCACACGGTCGGTGGTCTCCTCACGGCTCTGCTCGCCGGCCGACTGGATCGGCTCGGCGATGATATCTCTGATCCTCATGCGGGGAGAGAGCGAGGAGAAGGGGTCCTGGAAGACCACCTGCACGTTGCGGCGATAGTCGACCAGTTGCTCCCTCGGGTAGTCGATGCTCACCTCGTTGCCCTGAAAAAGAATCCGACCCTCGGTGGGAGACTCCAGGAGCAGCAAAAGGCGCGCCAATGTCGTCTTGCCGCACCCCGACTCGCCGACCACCCCCAGCGTCTCCCCCGGCCACAGCCGGAGATCGATCCCGTTCACCGCCTTCACCACCCCCTGGCCGCCGAACCCCAACGCTCCGGTCATGGCGAAGTGCTTGTGGAGGTCCTCAGCCTCCAGCAGGGGCTTGGCGTCGTTCATGTTCTCTCCTGGCGGGCGCGAACACCGGGATCCCCCAGCATCTCTCGCAGGTCGCGCTTGCGGACCTTGCCCTGGGAGTCGATCGGCAAATCAGAGACAAACTCTACTCGCTTGGGCGTCTTGTAACCGGCCAAGCGGGCCCGGCAGAATTCGATCAACTCCGCCTGGGAGGGGCTTGCGTCCGGCCCCGCCACCACCGCCGCGGTCACCGCCTCCGTCCATTCCGGGTGAGGCATCCCCACCACGGCCGCCTCCACCACCCCGGGGTGCATCCGGATGGTCTCCTCGACCTCGGCCGATGAGACGTTCATTCCTCCCGTCTTGATCATGTCCTTCAGCCGGTCATGGAAGAACAGGTTGCCATCCGGGTCGAGGCGGACCACGTCGCCGGTGTGCAGCCAGCCGTCCCGGAGCACGGCATCGGTGGCCCGGGGGTTCCGGTAGTAGCCTTCCATAACCCCCGGAGAGCGGCACAGCAACTCGCCCACCTCGCTATCGGCGCCCCCCTCGTCCACCACCCGCACCTCCACGTGGGGGGTCGGTCTGCCGATCCAACGGGAGTCCCCCTCCGGAATCTCCGAGGGGTCTGAGAAGAACCCGATCACCCCCAGTTGGCTGAGCTCGGACTGGCCCCAGTAGGTGGCCCAGGTCACCCTGGGAGCGCGCCGTGACAGCTCGGACACCACCCCGAAGGGGATCGGGCCTCCGTACACGTGCGCCTGGCGAAGAGAGGAGAGGTCCCGCCGCCCGAAGTCGGGGTGGCGGATCATGCGGTGGTAGAAGGTGGGGGTCTGCGAGGTGTTGGTCACCCCCTCGGCCTCGATGGCCTCCAGGACCGCCCCCGGCTCGGTGCGGGGAATCATCACCAGCGTCGCTCCCATCGAGATCAGGTTGGTCACCGCTCCGGTTCCGGCCATGGTGTACACCGGCGCCAGCAGCAGGAACACATCCGTTGTCTCCACGTACCTCTCGTACGACCAGGAGGGGGTGGTGGAAATCATCATCGCCCGGTGGGTGACCATCACCCCCTTGGGGACGCTCTCGGTGCCGCTCGTGTACATCACCATCGCCAGGTCCCTCTCCTCCACCAGCGCCTCGGGCATCTCATCGGACGCGCCGTCCAGCATCTCGGAGAAGCCGATCTCTCCCGGCTGCGGAGTACCGTCCATCACCACCAGGCGGGGCTTGGCCCGGGTTCCGGCCACTCCGGCCCGGACCCGCTCGGCCATTCCGGGGCCGGCGATCACCACCCGGGGAGTGGAGTGATCCACCTGCGTCGCCACTTCCGCCGGGGTGTAGGAGGGATTCAGGGAGGTGAACACCGAGCCCTGTTTCAGGACGCCGTAGTAGACGCCGACCGCTTCCGGCACGTTGTGGCTCATCAGAGCCGCCCGGTCACCCCGGCCCACTTCCAGGCGGGCCAGCCCGTGAGCCACCCGGTTGGAGAACCGGTCCAGGTCCCGGTAGGTGATCACCCGCCGGCTGCCGCCCCCCGATCGGGCGACGATCGCCGGCTTGTCCCCCTGCCGAGCCGCCTGCCTCCTGAGCATGTCTCCCAGGGCGGCCCGTCGCAGCAGGTTCTCGACCAGACCATCCCCGGCTCGAGCGGGCCCGTCGGAGGTCATCTCAAAGGCTCACCTACTCCGATTCCAGGACGGCGCCCAGCGCCCGGAGGAAACGGGCCCCCGTAGCCCCGTCAACAACCCGGTGATCGAAGGCTCCCGACACATAACAGGTCGGCTCGGCCACCACCTGGCCGTCCACCACCATCGGCCGCTCCGCGATCGTCCCGAAGTAGATGGTGGCCGCCGTGTTCAGGCTGATGATCGGGGTCCCGAAGTCGACGCCCTTGGGGCCCAGATTGGACGTAGTGATGGTGGCTCCCCCGATGTCGGAGAAAGTGAGCTTTCTGCGACGGGCGGCGTCGGCGAGGCGGCGTATTTCCGCGGCCAGTTCCCCCAGACCCATCCGGTCCGCGCCGTGCACCACCGGCGCGGCCAACCCGTGGGGCGTGTCGACCCCCACGGCCACGTTCACTTCGTCGTACACGATCACTGACTTCCCGGACAGAGCGGCATTCACCTCCGGGACCTCGCGACAGGCCCCTACCACCGCCGAGACCATCAGGTCGTTGAGAGAGACCTCCAAGCCTTCCGACCGGCACGCCGCCAGGCGGAGGAGGAGGGGCCCGGCCCACACCGACACCGTCTGGGAGAAGTGGGGGATCTCCGTCCAGTTGCGAGCCATGGCGGCCGCCATCGCCCGGGGATATCCCCGCAGGGGACGCCGCTCCCGGACCCCGGGACCGGAAGGGCCCGCCTCGGCAGCAGCCGCCTCCACGTCGTCGGGGGTGATGATTCCGGCCCGGCCCGTGCCCTGCACGCCGGCCAGGTCTACCCCGAGGCTCTTGGCCAGGGCTCTGGCCTTGGGCATGGCCCGTATGCGTTCTTTCGGTCCCGGGTCCTTTCTCTCCGGCCTCGTGGCGGGCGCCGGGCCGGGCGCCGCCGGGGCGTCGGCGCTCGCCTCCCCCGAGAGGAGTTCTGCGATCTGCTCCGGAGTGGGCACGCTGCCCACCTCCGCCATCACCGCCACCGCCGCGCCTACCCGGACCTCGGTGGAGACGGGAGCGACGATCTTGGCCAGGAGGCCTGCTCCCATCGCCTCCACGACGATGGCGCTCTTTTCGTTCTCCACCTCATAGAGAGCCTCCCCCACCGCCACTTCCTCTCCCTCGGCCTTGAACCAGGCGATGATGGTGCCCATCTCCATGGTTTCCCCCAGCGCGGGCATTCGCAGGATTTGCATGGCGGTCAGTCAAGCCTCCTTATCGCTTCGGTCACCGAGGCGGCGGTGGGTATCAGGAACTGTTGCAAATAGCGGCTCTGGGGGATGGGGACATCGGCGGAAGCCACCCGGATGATCGGGGACTCCAGGAACTCGAGCGCCTCCTCGGCGATGATGGCCGCCACCTCGCCTCCGGCGCCGCCGGTCTTGGGCGCCTCGTGGGCGATCACCACCCGGCCGGTCTTGGCCACCGACTCCAGGATGGTGTCGAGGTCCAGGGGACGAAGCCCTCGGGGATCGACCACCTCCACGTCTATTCCCTCCGCCTCCAACTGCTCGGCGGCCCGGAGGGACTCTCCCACCATGCGCGACCAGGCGATCACCGTTACATCGCTTCCCTCCCGCTTCACCGCGGCCTCCCCCAGCGGCACCAGGTGGTCGCCGGCGGGCACCTCCCCCCGGTAGGCGTACAGTCCGGCATGCTCGAAGAAAAGCACCGGGTTGTCGTCCCGGATCGCGGACTTCATTAGCCCCAGGGCGTCGGCGGGGTCCGACGGGATCACCACATACGCTCCCGACGCGGATAGGAACAGCGCCTCGGGGCTGACGTCGTGCTCGGGACCGGCCCCCTTGGCGCCCTCGGGAAGCCTTATCACCAGCGGGACGGTGAACACGCCCCCGTGCATGTACCTCCACCGCGCCGCCTTGTGGTAGAGCTCGTCCATGGCGATCCCGAAGTACCCGCTCGACTGCAACTCCGCCACCGGCCGCAGTCCGGTGATGGCAGCGCCCACCGCCGCTCCCACGATCATCGTCTCCGAGATGGGAGTGTCGATCACCCGCCCGGGACCGAACTGCTCCAACAACCCGGCGGTCGCCCCGTAGATGCCTCCGTACACCGCCACGTCCTCCCCCCAGACGAACACCCGGTCGTCGCGCTCCATCTCCTCTCGCAGCGCCTCCCGGATGGCCTGGGAGAAGGTGAGGGTCCGGGTGGTGGTTGCCTGGCTCATACGTAGAGACCCTCATAGAGCCGCTCGGGGCCGGGCATGGGCGCCGACGAGGCTACCTCCACCGCCCGGTCTATCGTGTCCTGGACCCTTACCTCCAGTTCCCCGAGGCGCTCCTCGGTGGCGATGCCGTCGGCCACCAAGCGAGCCGCCAGGTTGGTTATGGGGTCAAGGGCCAGCAGGCGTTCGGTCTCCTCGTCGGTGCGGTAGACCTGCGGGTCTCCTTCGTAGTGTCCCCGGAATCGATGGCACATGGCCTCTATCAGTGTCGGGCCCTCGCCGGCCCTCGCCCGGTCCACCGCCTCGCAAGTGGCCCGGTAAACCTCGGTCACGTCCATGCCGTCGATGCGGACCCCCGGCATCCCGTAACCCGCCGCCCGGTCCACTATCCGGCCGGCGGTGGATTCGGCAACCGGCACCGACACGGCGTACCCGTTGTTCTCACATATCCACACCACCGGTAGCTTCCAGGCCGCGGCGGCGTTCACCGATTCGTGAAAGGCCCCCCGGTTGGCGGTCCCGTCCCCGAAGAAGCACACCACGACCTGGTCGGTCCCCCGGTACTTGGCGCTGAACGCCGCCCCGGTGGCGATGCCGAAGCAACTTCCCAGCGTGCCCCCCTGGCCGAGTATCCCCAGCTCGGGGTCGGCGAAGTGCGGAATCCCCGCTCCCAGCCCGCCGGTCGCCCCGGCGGTGTTGGCCATCAGGTCGCCGAACATGGCGGCCAAAGACATCCCCTTGGCGATGGTGTACCCGAACCCCCGGTGGGCGTACATCAGATAGTCGTCGCGGCGCAACGGCGCCACGCCGCCCGCCGGTATCGCCTCCTGTCCCCGTCCGGAGTGGTACCCGGCCAGGACTCTCCCCTCCTGCAGCAGACGCAGGGCGGTCTGGTCCCAGAGCTTCATGGTCACCATCGACTCGTAGAGTTCCAGGAGCGTTGCGGGGGAGATCGCGGTCACTTACTGCTCACTTCGTTCTTGTCCAAACCATCACCTTACCCGGAGCGTCCGGCCCGGCTCCCGCCGGGCGCCGGGTTCAGTACATCACTATCCCGCCGTTGACGTTCAGGTCCTCACCGTTGATGAACACCGCACCAGGACTGAGCAAGAACAGCACCGCCGATGCGATTTCCTCGGGACGGGCGGGCCTTCCCAACTGGGCGGTGGCGGCCGCCGCGTCGAGGTCCACCCCTCCCACGAGCCGACCCGCCTCCACGCCGAAGCCGCTCCTCATGGGGGTGTCGACGTGGCCGGGACAGATGGAGTTGACCGCGATGTCGGGCGCCAGCGCCTTGGCCGAAGAGCGGGTCAGGCTGATCACCGCCGCCTTGGAGGCGTTGTAGGGAGCCGAGTACGGGCCGGGGACCTTGGCGGCGTTGGAGGCGATGTTCACGATCCGACCCCCTCCGGCGGCGCGCATCAGGGGAACCGCATGCTTGGTCATCAGGTAGGTCCCGTACACGTTCACCTTCAACTCCACCTCCCAGTCCTCCCAGGTCATCTCCTCGAAGAGGTGCGCCCGTCCGATCGCCGCGCAGTGCGCCAGGCCGGCCAGCACCCCTCCGCTTCCCTCCGCCACCTGCCGGTAACCCTCGGCCACCGACCCCTCGTCGGAGATATCGGCCACCACCGGCACCGCGGTTCCCGGTCCTCCCATACCTCCGACGGCCTCCCGGAGGCGCTCTTCGGCCAGGTCGAAACACCAGACCATCCCGCCCTCGGCCACCAACATCTCGGCGGTGGCCCTACCGATCCCCCGACCCGCCCCTGTCACAACGAAATGTCTACCTGCAAAACTCATACCGGCCAGATTACCCGCCCCTCCGAGCTCGGTTGCCAAGCACGTCCTCCGGCCAGGGCGCAAGTTGAAGGTCTACCCGTCCACCGGGTCGCCAATGTGGGAATGAGATGGTCCAGCAGGTTTGCGGGCCAGGAAGCAGTACAGCGGAGTGAAGATCCCGGTTTTGCCGCCCGCGACGTAGGCGTCTGCGGTCCGGTCCAGCAACCTCACGACATCTGCGGAGCCTTTAGGGAACATCCTCAGCGCCTCAGCCGCCTTCAATGCAATGCCCATCGCTCTACGACCCACCGGAATCCTGTACAGGGCGCCGCCCCTTATCTTGTGCGGGGTCTCCATGGGCTGGTACCACGGGGTTGTCGGACCATTATCCCCCACGGCCCGATCGATCCCCTCGAGGACCTCGAATCCCGCCGCGGCAAGGTCTCGGTCAACCTGCTCCGTCGTGGCGATGTCAGCCAGCGCGATGCCGCGCATCAACTCCCGCTTGATGGTCCGGTGGCGTTTGTCATCAGGATCGAACCTGCCGGTCATGCACATTTCCTGACCCCAGAAGAGGGCTCCGGGCTTCAGCACCCGGTAGATCTCGGCGAAGGCGCCCGCCTTGTCCGGCGCATGACACGTCGACTCGATGGCGTAACCCCGGTCGAAGGTGTCGTCCTGAACGGCGCCCATGTCCATGAAGCTGCACTCCAGGAAGTCGACCATGTGATCGAGCCCCGCCTCGGCATTCAACGACTTCGCCTTGTCGAGCTGGACCTCACTGGTGTTGACCCCGACGACTCTGACACCGGCCTCACGGACCACGCGGCGCATCGGGCCGCCGATTCCGCATCCCACATCGACCACGTTCATACCCTCGCGCAGATCCAGCTTGGCGATCATCAGTCGCTGATGCCGGACCTTGGACTCCTCCAAGCTCTCCTGGGGCGAAAGGGGCGCGAAGTGCAGGGACTCACCCCAGCCGAACACCATGAGATCGCTGCAAAGGTCGTAGTACTCCTCGACCGTTTCGGCGTGGTCGTAGCCTTTCCCGTCGGTCTCGCCAGCAGAGGTTCTGTCGATCCAGCCATCGAAACGTTGCAACCGACGGACCACATCCGACCCGCGGTAAGCGTTCTGCAGCCCTCTGGACAGTTTGCGGAGTTTCATGAGCGCCAACCACCGGCCGAGAAAGGGCATTCAACCCGACGGTCGCCCCGGCCACCGGATGGCCATGACATGTTGATCACTCCCACCTCGACTGCCGACTGAGCATCAATACGTGAGTCGATCTGCAAGACGGTCTCCATCTCTTGCCTTCCGGTCCTGCTAAAGGAAAATATCATAGGACGCCTTTCAACAGGGAGGAAAGGATTGCAATCAGGAAAATTCATGCCATGCCCAATCCCCTGGATCCACGTAACAGCACAGTCGAATAGTCTTCCCTCGGCCGCCACGCCGGGGGGCCCTGACCTGCACCCGCCACTCCCCGGGCTTCTGCGCTACCTCCGGGTGCGGCGAGGCAGCCAGCGGCCCACCTGGGTTTTGTAAGCCTCGTATTCGTCGCCGAACTGCCGCTGCAGATGCGGCTCTTCATAGAGACGCACGAATAGCGAGAAAAAGACGAACAAGAGCAGTGCGCACCACACCAGGACCATCGACCCGAACATGATGGCCCACCCGGCGATCAGGGTTATCAAACCCACGTACATGGGATTGCGGGAGTACCGGTAGAGACCCCGAATGACGAGCCGCTTCGGAGCGTCGATGGGAGCGGGCGTCCCCTTCCCGAACACCGCGAAATCCCACACACAACGAAGGTAAATCGCCGCCCCGATCGCCATCAAGCACACAGCCAGCACCAACCGCGCCCCGCTCGCCGCCTCTCGGCCCCGCACCAGCAGGGCGGGGACCAGGCCCCCGAAACCACCCGGCACCACCAGGGTGAACACCGCTGCTTTCACATAGAGCTTCATCCGTCCAAATGTACCCCCCGCCGGCCCGGCGTGCCGGCCGGAACGTTCTCTTCAGACCTGGCCGCCTACCACCAGTCGCACGGTGTCACGGGCGATCAGCGCCTCCTCGTCGGTGGGGATCACCCATGCGGCGATCGGACTCTGATCGGTGGAAATCCTTCTCTCCCCTTCTCCCTCGTTCCGGGAGGGATCAAGCGCCAGGCCCAGGCTGTCCAACCCCTCAAGGACCCTTCGCCGCACGTCCGGGCTGTTCTCGCCGATCCCGCCGGAGAAGACCACCCCGTCGCACGGCGCCGCCAGCGCCAGGAACGCCCCCAGGTACCGGCGGATGCGGTGACAGAAGACCTCCACCGCCAGGGCGGCGGCGGGTTCTCCGGCCCGGGTAGCCTGGCTCAGGCTCCGGAAGTCCGACGAGATCCCGCTCAAGCCCAGCAGGCCTCCCTCTCTCTCCAGGCCTCGGCGGATCTCGGGTGCCGACAGTCCCTCCTCCATGAGGTGAAACACCACCGCCGGGTCGATGTCGCCGCTGCGGGTGCCCATCACCAGCCCTTCCAGGGGAGTCATCCCCATCGACGTGTCCACGGCCCTGCCGTCCCGGACCGCGCATGCGGAGGCGCCCGCCCCCAGGTGAAACGTCACCAGGTTGGGGCGGGGCCTGCCCAGCACCCGGGAGGCCCGCTCCACGAGAAACCGGTGGCTGATCCCGTGGAAGCCGTAACGGCGCACGCCGTGGCGTCGCCACCACTTGGCCGGGACCGCGTATCGAAAAGCGCGCTCGGGGAGCGTCGAGAAGAAGGCGGTGTCGAAGACCGCCACTCCGGGCGCCCCCGCCAGGAGGTCCCCCGCCGCCTCGATGCCGGCCCGGTTGGCGGGGTTGTGAAGGGGCGCCAGGGAGTCCAGCGATTGGATCGTCTCCAGCACCCCGGGATCGATGATCACCGACGCCGAGAAGCGCTCCCCGCCGTGCACCACTCGATGGCCCACCCCCACGATCTCCCGCGAGTCGCCCACCGGGGGGACCGGCCCCCACTCCGACAGGGCCTCAACAATGCATGACACCCCTGAGCGGTAGTCAGTGACCGAAGCCTCCACCGCGGTCTCCCAGTCCCCCACCCGGTGGCGGTGCCGGGCGCCCGGGGCGCCGATCCCCTCGATGATCCCCTCTGCCAGACAGTCGCCCAACTCCACGCCGTACAGCTTGTACTTGATCGACGAACTGCCGCAGTTGATGACCAGGATGCGCATCGACCCCAACCCTACGGCGTCCCGGCTCGGCTTTCTACTTGAGAAGCGGCTCTCGCGGGAGCCCCAGCATCCGTTCTGCTATCACATTGAGAAGAATCTGCGAGGTGCCCCCTCCGATGGTCAGGGCCGGGGAGAACAAGAACCCCCAGTTCCACTCCTCGGTCTCCTCTGCGAAAGGACCCCGATCGGTCCGCATCCCATCGGCCCCGGCCAGGTCCTTGGCCAGGTTCATGATCCGCTGCCCGGCCCGGTCCGCCATCAGCTTCTTGACCTCGGCTATCGCCCCCGGCTCCCGCCCGGCCACCAGGTCGGTGAGGATCCGCAGGCCGATGAGGTGGATGATCTTGTCCTCGGTGTACAGCCGGGCAAGCTCCTGGCGGTGGGCCTTTCGGTCGACCCCTGCCGCGCTGGCCCGCTCCAAGAGATCGTGGACGCTGGGCCCCATCCCCCAGATCGCCCCTCCCCCCGAAAGCGCCACCCGCTCGTTGGCAAGGGTGTAGCGGGCCGCCCGCCATCCGGCGTGGAGTTCCCCCACCACGTTCTCGGCGGGAACCCGCACGTCGGTCAAGAACACCTCGTTGAAGTGCCGGTTCCCGGTCATCTCGATTATCGGGCGGATCTCGATCCCGGGCTGTTCCATGGGACAGATGAACCAGGTGATCCCCCGGTGCTTGGGTGCGTCGGGATCGGTCCGGGCCAGAAGCATGCCATACCGGGAGACCTCCGCCCCGCTGGTCCAGATCTTCTGGCCGTTGACGACCCATTCGTCCCCATCCCGCTCGGCGCGGGTCTGAAGGGAAGCCAGGTCGGAGCCGGAGTTGGGCTCCGAGAACAGTTGGCACCACTGCTCCTCGCCGGTGAGAATCGGCCACAGGTGCCGCTCCTGCTGGGCGGCATTGCCGAAGTTGAGGAGGGTCGGTGCCGCCCAACCCAACGCGATGGCGTTATCGGGGCGGCTCACGCCCGCCGAGGCAAACTCCTCGTCGATGATCAGTTCCTCGAGGACATCGGCGCCCTGACCGTACGGCGAAGGGAAACGGGGCTTCACGTAACCGGCCCTGGCCAACTGCTCCGGGCTGGGATCGGGGTGATCGGAAAGCCAGTCACGGACCCGAAGACGCCTGGGATCATCGGCCGAGGCCAGAGCGAAGTCCACTCCTAACTCTCCTTCCTGCGTCGTCCGGTTGCGTCGCTGGAGATTGTAGAGACGAAGAGGGATAATGAAGATACCCGGCCATTCCGACCTCACCTTCTTGTGCGGGAGGCAGAATGGGAGTGTCGACAAGCCACACGTCCTCCGGGACACGGTCAAGGAGGTGCCTGATCGACGCCGAAGAGATCACCCGACGGCTGGCCGAGGCCCGGTCGGCCACCCTCGGAACCGTCGACCGCGCAGGGCGGCCCCACCTGGTCCCGATCGTGTTCGCCTATCGCAACGGGCGTCTCTACACCGCCGTGGACCGAAAGCCCAAGTCAACCAACCGGCTCAAGCGGCTCCGCAACATCGAGGCCAACCCCGCTGTCTCGGTGCTCCTGGACCGCTACGACGACGACTGGACCCGGCTGTGGTGGGTAAGAGTCGACGGCGCGGCTCGAGTTATCGACTCCGGCCCGGCCTTCCGGGAAGGAATCGATTTGCTTACGCGGAAGTACCGAACCTACGGCTCTCAGCCCCCACCGGGACCGGTTATAGAGGTCCGTGTGGAGACGATCCGGGCCTGGTCGGCCACCTGACAGAACAACCGCTGCCCACCCTGGTTATTCCCCGGCCTCTCTTTCAATCCGGAAGACCCTTGGCCATCAGCGGCCTGCAGAAGGAGACCTCCGGCGGCGAGGCCAGGAGCTCAGCCATCTCCTCCACCGCTCCGGCCGCCCACTCGGCGTGGGTTGCCAGCGCTTCCCGGCTGGCGTACACCTCGTAGGCCCAGAAGGCGTCGGGATTGCGGTAATCGACCTGCCAGGAGAACACCAGGGTCCCCTCCTCATCCTGCACCCTCTGAAAGTGCTCCGTGAGTCGAGCCTGGAGTTCCTCCCGCCTTCCCTCGGCGGCGACCAGCTTGGCGACTACGGCGATGCGGCTCATACCGACACCTCAGGTGGTGAGGATGCAGGCCGAGTTGTTGGCCTGGGCGCCGTACACCTCGGTGATGGCCTTGCGCGCGCCCTCCACCTGGCGGGCGCCTGCCGTCCCGCGTAGTTGCCAGGTCACCTCCACGATCTGGAGGATGCCCTGGGCCATGGTCGCCTCCCCGAAGGATGAGAACCCTCCGCTGGGGCACACCGGCAACCGTCCCCCCAGGGCGGTCTCCCCCGCGTCGAGCAGCTTCTCCGCCTCGCCCTCGCCACAGAACCCCATGGTCTCCAGGTATTGCAACTCGTGCCACGAGGAGTTGTCGGGCAACTCCACGAAGTCCATGTCCTCGGGCCCCAGGCCGGCCTGCTCGTAGGCCATCTGGGCGGCCAGGCGGCTCTCGGAGAGTAAAGGCGCGGTGGCGGCCCCGTCGGAGGCGGCCGCCAGAAGCGGGATGCGGATGGTTGGATCGCCGAACTCGCCAGAGGCCAGGGAACATGCCGCAACCTTGACCAGCGGGCTCACTCCCAACCGGCGGGCTTTCTTGTCACTGACCAGCACCACCGCGGCGGCGCCGTCGGAGGTGGCGCAGATCTCCAGCAGCCGCAGAGGATCGCACACCATGGGCGATGCCAGCACCTGCTCCATCGTGAATGCCTTCCGGTAGCGGGCGTATGGATTGAGCGACCCGTGGCGGGAGTTCTTCACCTTCACCTGGGCGAGATGCTCCTCGGTGGACCCGTAGGCCTCCATGCGCTTTCGCATCTCCAGCGCCCAGTAGGCGGGATTGGGCACCCCCACCTGCCATCGCACCATGTCCACGGGAGGGCGCGGCTCGTCGGCCAGCACCGGCACGCTGGGAAAGTACCCCTTGGGGGACTTGTCCGTCCCGATCACCAGCACCGAGTCGTGCATCCCCGAGGTGATCATGGCGTACGCCGCCCTCATCAGGGAACCCCCCGAGGCGCAGGCATTGTTGATGTTGGCGATCGGCACCCCGGTCTCCCCCAGCGCCGCAGCGATGGTGTTGCCCGACCGCATGCCCGTCGACCCTCCCCACTGCATGGCGCCCGAGACCATCGCCTCCACGTCCGTCCACTCCATGCCGGCATCGTCCACCGCCCCCAGCGCCACCTCGGCGCCCATCTCGACCCAACTCTTCTCGGGGAACTTCCCCCATGGGTGGAGTCCCACGCCGGCCACTATCACATCACCCATCGGCATCACCTTCGGCGGGGCGGAACTTCCAGCCGATCACCTCTCCGGAGTCGTCCGAGTAGTAGGGCTCCACCACCGTCTCCATCGCCATCCCCATCCGGAGCCCCTCCGCCGAGGCCCCGGCCAGGGGACCCACCACCTGGATTCCCTCGGACGCGAACTCCACCTCCACCACGGTGATCGGCTCGAACGGATCGGGAGCCACGAAGGGCGGCGGGGGCGGGAAGTGGACGGTGGTCCAGGAGGCCAGCCGACCGGTGCGGGAGATGGGAGTAGCAACCACGTCCTTTTGGGCGCAACGGGGATTCGGGCAGGTGAAGCTGGCGGGGAAGGCCACCGTTTCGCAGGTGCGGCACCGGCTTCCCACCAGGGCAGGCTCGGGATCGGAGACGAAGGCGCCCTCCAGCACCGGGGTCTGCTTCATCGGTTTCCCAATCTAGCCCGATCCCCTACCGGCCCGGCAATTCATCCTCCGTTCCGGTAGGCCGCCATGAAGTCCTCCATGGCCGAAAGGTGCTGATCGACGGTGAAATCGTATCCCATGGTCCCCAGGAAGGCGTGGGTGACCCCGGCACCTCCCCACACCTTGGTGCGTTCGGCGTACTCGGCGGGATCCCATCCCACCCGCCCGGTGAACCCCACCTCGCCCACCAGCATCCCCAACCCGATCTCCGCGGGGTCCCGACCCTTCTCGCGGGCGGCCTCCTCCACCAGTTCGAACCGTTTGCGAAGCCCTTCGGTGTTGCCGGTCCGGTCGGGAAGGTGGGCGGTCTTGACGGAGCCGGCCGAGGCCAGCCAGCCGTCGGCCCACCAGCCGATCCGCTTCATCACCGGGTCGGCCCAGCCGCCGATCCACAGGGGGATGCGCCGGTTGGGAAGATGGTTGATCCCCGCGCCCTCAACCGTGTCGAACTCGCCGTCGAAGTCGACCAGTTCCTCGGCCCAGAGTCGGTTCAGCAACTGGACCTGTTCCTCAAAGCGCCGGCCCCGGGTGCGGAAGTCCTGGCCGAGAGCCTGGAATTCGACCTGGTTCCACCCCACCCCCACCCCCAGGGTGAACCTCTCGCCCGACAGGAGGTCCAGGGTGGCGGCCTGCTTGGCCACCAGCGCGGTCTGTCGCTGGGGCAGCACCAGCACCCCCAGCCAAAGTTCGATCCGGGTGGTGATCCCGGCCATGTACCCGAACAGGACGAACGGCTCGTGAAAGCCGTCCTCATGGGTGTAGGGGCCGGTGAGGACGTGGCGGGAGGGGTCCGCCCCGAGGACGTGTTCGTAGACCAAGATCGAGTCGAAGCCCAGGCCCTCGGCGGTCTCCGTCCAGGCGCGGACCGCGGCCCGGTCGGAGCCGATCTCGATCTGAGGGAATACTGCCCCAATGTGCATGGTGCCCTCCCCCTAACCCTGGGACGCCAGGTACATGTCCCGCAGGTCCCCTTTGAGGATCTTCCCGGACGGATTGCGGGGGATGGCGTCGATGGTCCCCACCGAGGTGGGGCACTTGTAGTGGGCGATGCGGCTCCGGCAGAACTCGATGATCTCGGCTTCGGTGGGCGCCTCGTCGCCGGCGGCCACGATCACCGCCCGGGGCGTCTCGCCCCACTTGGCGCTGGGCACGCCGATCACGGCCACGTCGGCCACTCCGGGATGCTCCATCAGGACGTTCTCCACCTCGGCGGGGTAGATGTTCTCACCGCCGGAGATGATCATGTCCTTGATGCGGTCCCGGATGTACACGAACCCGTCAGCGTCCACCGACCCGGCGTCTCCGGTCCGCATCCAACCCTCGGCATTGACCGTCTCGGCGGTGGCCTCCGGGTTCTTCCAGTAGCCGCTCATCAACTGGGGTGAACGGAGCCAGATCTCGCCCACGTCATCGGTGCCGAGTTCCTCGGTGGAAACCGGGTCGACGATCTTCAGTTCCACGTTGGGATGGGGACGGCCCACCGACAGCATCCGGTAGGCGTAGGGACCGCCGGGATCGTGCTCGTCGGGAAAGAGGGTGGTCACGCCGTTGCAGGACTCGGTCAGCCCGTAGGCCCCGGCGAACTCGCACCCCAGCACCTCGATGGACTGGTTGAGCACCTCTTCGGAGATGGGCGAGCCGCCGTAGACGATGGTCCGCAGCGCCGAGAAGTCCGCGTCCTCCACTCCCGGGACGGTCAGCATGAACTGCAACAGCACCGGCACCAGGAAGGCGTTCGAGACCCGATGGTCGACGGTCAGATCCACCAGCAACTGCGGGATGTTGTCCCGGGCGACGATCGAGGTGTTGCCGTTGTACAACCCCAGACACGACCAACCGACCCCGCCGATGTGGAACATGGGGAGGTTGACCAGGTTCACCGAGTCGCCGTCGAAGCCCCACATCGGCGAGCACATCTTCTTCAGTTCCATGAAGGCGTCGTTGGGGATCATCACGCCCTTGGGGAATCCGGTGGTGCCCGAGGAGTACAGCAGGAAGACCGTGTCGTTCCTTTGAGCTCCTCCTCCCGGATCGGTGTCGGGGTGGCTGTCGCGCCACTCCTCGAAGGACTGGTGGCTCTCGTGGCCGCCCACCACCAGGATCTTCTCCACCGTGTTCAGGTCACCGGCGATCTCGTCCAGGATGGGCACGTACTCCTCCCCCACGATCAACAGCTTGATCTCGGCGTCGTTCACCACCCCGGTGATCTCCCGGGGCGCCAGCCGCCAGTTGATGCCGGCATGCACAGCCCCCAGCTTGGCCGCGCCGAACAGGAAGTCGAAGAACTCCATGCAGTTCTTGTCCAGGAACCCGACGTGGTCCCCGTGTCCCACCCCGGCGGCCGCCATGGCGTTGGCGGTCCGGCTCGATCGTGCGTCGAGTTGGGCGAATGTGACCTCTTCGGATCCGTAGACCAGCGCGGTCTTGTCAGGCTGCGAGGCGGCGTGGTGCCGGACTACCCCGGCGATGTTGCTGATGCTCATGAGGACGGCTCCCGATAACTAAATGTGTGCGTGTGCGTGTCGATTGTCGGATCCGGGGCTCACCACTCCATGGCGCCGGCCCGCTCCAGGGTCCGGTCGACCATCGAGACAATGTCGTCGATGTCCGAGCGGGTGGAGATCAATGGCGGGCACAGGAGGATCTTGGGTTCCCCACGGTCGTCGGCGCGGGTGTAGAGGCCCTCTTCCATCATGAAGGGAGGGAGGGTCTCCTTCATCAGCACCGCCTCCTGCTCGGGAGTCAGGCGGCGCCCGGTCTCCCGGTCGGCGGTCAACTCCACCGCGTAGAAGAACCCCATGCCCCGCACTTCGCTCACCATCCGATGACCCGCGGCCATCCGGTCCAACTGCTCGCGGAAATGTCCGGCCAAGCTGCGCACGTTGCCCACCACGTCCTCGTCGCGGAGCGCGGTGAGGTTGGCCACCGAGGTGGCGGCTACCACCGGATGGCCTCCCCAGGTGGCCCCGTGGTTGAACATGCCGATGTGGGAGTCCAGCAACTCGTCGAAGACGGGTTGGCGGATCAGGAGCCCTCCGATCGGAGCGTAGGAGGAGGTGGCGCCCTTGGCGAAGGTGACGAGGTCGGGGACGACTCCCATCACCTGGGACCCGAACCACTCTCCCAGCCGTCCGAACCCGTTGATCACCTCATCCGCGCAGAGCAGCACACCGTATTTGTCGCAGATGCGGCGCAGTTCCTGCCAGTAGCCGGCGGGGGGTACGATCGAGCCTCCCCCGTTCTGCACCGGCTCGGCCAGCACCATGGCCACCGACTCGGGGCCCTCCTCGATGATTGCCTCCTCTACGCGGGCGGCCGCTTCCACTCCGTCGTCGAACCCCAGGGTGTTGGGGACCTTTCGGAACCCGTAGAGCAACGGCCCGTACGCCTCCCGGATGCCGGTCAGGCCGGTGGCCGACAGAGCCCCCATTGTGGTCCCGTGATAAGCCAGATTGCGGCTGATCACCTTCACCCGCTGCGGTTCGCCGTGAGCCGAGTGATACTGGCGGGAGAATTTGATGGCCGACTCCACCGCTTCCGACCCCGAGGAGACCAGGAACACCACATCCAGGTCCCCCGGCGCCAGAGAGGCGATCAGGTTTGATGCTTCGATAGTGACCGGTGTCGTCGCCGCCCACGACGGCATGTAGGCCAGGGTCTTCATCTGCTCGCCGGCCGCGGCGGCTATGTCCGCCCGGCCGTGGCCGATCTGGACCGAGAACAATCCGGCCAGTCCGTCGATGTAGGAGTTCCCCTCCTGGTCCCAGATGCGGATGCCCTCTCCCCGTACGAAGATCGGCGCCGATCCGCTGCGCAACAGCTTCCCTGGAGTGAAGTGCAGGGCAGTGTGCGCCAGGGCGTTGGTGGTGAGAGTGGTGGTCATAAAGAGACTTCTCCTCGTTGCTAGGTTGCGTCGGCGGCCAGGTGCCGGTAGCGGTCCAGGTGCCGGATAGGTTGCTGAAGGGCGTCCCGCCGGAAGGGCTCGGCCAACTCCTCGGGGTCGACCATCACCTCCACCACGGTGGCCACCTCGGGATCGATCGATTCACCGAAGGCGTCCTTCAGGTCGGCGGGGTCGGTCACCCGGATCCCCCGCCCGCCCATTGCAGTGGCGATCTCGGCGAAATTGAACCCTCCCAGGTCGTGTCCGATGTTGGTGCCCACGTAGCGGTCGTCGTAGAAGTCGATCTGGTTGCGCTTCTCCGCTCCCCACTGCTGGTTGTTGAAGACCACCGCGGTCACCGGCAGGTCCTCCTCCACCGCGGTCATGACCTCTGCGAGGCTCATCCCCCAGGCCCCGTCACCCACGATGGCAACCACCGGCGATCCGGGTGAGGCCAGCTTGGCGCCCAGCGCTCCCGGATAGGCGAACCCGCAGTTCCCGAAGCCCATGGCGGCCATGAACCGGCGGGGCTTGGTGAATCGGAGGTAGCCGTTGGAGACCGAGCAGATGTTGCCGATGTCGGTTGTGACGAAGGTGTCGTCGGTGAGGGCCGCAGCCAACTCGCTCAGCGCCCGGCGGGGACTGATCGGAGCGGCGTCGGAAGCCGAG
The DNA here is from genome assembly GCA_028819345.1 of bacterium. Taxonomy (GTDB): domain Bacteria; phylum Actinomycetota; class Acidimicrobiia; order Spongiisociales; family ZC4RG35; genus Bin76. The sequence continues at coordinate 93,494 of JAPPLW010000105.1, forward strand.
CGGGCCGACAGTTCCCTATCCCACCGGGCCTTGGCCTCGGTGATACGGTCCATCCGCGCCTGGTCCACCGAACGATTCCCGTCGGCGACGGCCAGCCGGGCCGAGAGCGCTTCGGCGGACTGGCGGGCGTCGGCGATGATGCCCAACTCGATGGTTTTCGACCGTCCCAACTGCTCGGGGTCGATGTCGATCTGCACAACCTTGGCGGAATGAGGATAGAAGTCGAGCCCGTACTGGGGAACCGTTCCGAACACGTTGACCCGACATCCCAGCATCAGGACCACGTCAGCCTCGGAGAGAAGCTCCATGGCCGCCTTGGACCCCATGTAGCCCAGGGGGCCGACCGAGAGTGGGTGGGTGTAGGGGAAGGCGTCATTGTGCAGGTAGGAAGTCGCCACCGGGGCGCTGAGTTGCTCGGCCAGCCGGGCGGTGGCGTCGTAAGCGTCGGAGAGCACCACCCCGTAGCCGGCCACGATCACCGGATTGCGGGCTTCGGCGAGGATTGCGGCCGCCCGGTCGAGGAGAGCGGGATCGCCCGCACCCCGACCCTCCGAGCGGTACTGGCTGGGCTCGAGGATCTCCTCGTGGGATTCCCCGTAGAAGAAGTCGCGGGGGACGTCCACCTGCACCGGGCCCAGCAAGCCCATGGCCATCCGGAAGGCGGTCCTCATCGACTCGGCCATCCGGTCGGGACGGGGGACCTGCAACTGGAATTTGGTGATGGAGCGGAATATGGAGAGCTGTTCCACTTCCTGGAACCCGTCCAGCCCCACCGAGCCCGAGGTGGCCGACGGGGTGATGATCACCACCGGGGAGTGCGCGTGGTAGGCGGCTGCGATTCCGGTGACCATGTTGGTGATCCCCGGCCCGTTCTGGGCGGTGCACACCGAGGGACGGCCCGTTGCCCGAGCGTAGGTGTCGGCCATGTGGGCGGCGTTCTGTTCGTGGCGGACCGGGACGAACCGGATGCCGGCCGCGGGGAAGAGGTCGAGGGCGTCCATGAAGGCCGATCCGACAATTCCGGGAACGTCGGTAACGCCTTCCATGCGAAGGGTCTCGACCATGGCCTCGCTAGGGGTCATCACCATTGGGGGCTTCTCCTCCGTGTTGCTCGAGAATGTGGACTTAAAACTACCAGTGCCGACCGCTGCTAAAGCCTCGGACCGGAAGAATCTCGACCGGTCAGCCGACGCGCCTCCTCCACGATCGACGCCAGGGAACTTCCCGGCGGAAACACTCCCACCCCCCGCTCGGTCAAACGGGGGATGGCTTGAGGAGGGACCGTTCCCCCCACGAACACCGGAACACCGCCCACGCCGGCGGCCTCCATCTCGTCCAACGCCCTCTCCACCACCTCCACCCGGCCGCCGACGTTGATGCCCACCAGGTCTACGTCCTCGGCGGCGGCCACGCTCGCCATCTCGCTGGGGCGGAGCATCCCTCCCAGGATGACCTCGAATCCCGCCTCCCGGAGGGCCCGGGCCACCACCGCCACTCCCCGCCAGTGGCCGTCCAGGCTGCTCTTGGCCACCAGCACCCTGGCCGGGGGAAGAGGGGTGGATCCCTGCTCAGACACTGATCGGGACCTGCCAGTCTCCGAAGGTCTCCCGCAGCACGTTCCCGATCTCCCCGATGGAAGCATCGGCGCTCACCGCCTCCATGAAGGCGGGGATGGCGTTGACCGAGTCGTCTCGGCAAACTGCCTCCAGGTGGCGCAGGGCCTCCACCGCGCCCCGGCCGTGACGGGTGCGACGCAAATCGGCCAGACGCTCCATCGCCATCTCCCACGTCTGGGCGCCCGACCGCCCCTCGAATGCCTCGACGTCCATGATGGGATCGTCGATGGTGTGGGTGTTGACTCCCACGATCGCCCGTTCCCCCGACTCCATTCCCACCGCGATCCTCTGGTTGTTCTCCTCGGCGCATTCCAGGAGGAACCCGTCGTCCAGGACGGACAGGAAGCCGCCGCGGCCCTGGATCTGCTCGAAGAACTCCCAGCCCCGCTGTTCCAGTTCTCCCGTGAGAGACTCGACGTAGTAACTCCCGCCCAGCGGGTCGGCGATCTCCCGCAGGTTGATCTCGTTCTGGAGGATTTGCTGGATGCGGATGGACATCAGATGGGCGTGATCGGACGGGATGGACATTGCCTCGTCGTAGCCGGAGACTCCCAGGGACTGGGTGCCTCCCAGCACCGAGAACAGCGCCATCAGCGTCCCTCGCACGATGTTGTTGAACGGCTCCTGGTAGGTCATGGCCGACCCGGCGGTCACCACGTGGATCCTCATCTGCCGGGCCTTCTCGTCGGTGATCCCGTAACGCTCTCCCAGCAGGTCCGACCACATCTTGCGGGCCGCCCGCAGCTTGGCGGCGTCCTCGAAGACCTCCATGGAGACCCGGAAGTTCACCCCTCCGATCCGGTGGGCCAACCGCTCCACGTCCACCTTCCCCCGGGCGGCGATCATGTCCAGGTACTGGACGGCGTTGGCCATCACGGCTCCCAGCTCCTGGTGGGCCGACAGCCCGCTGTCGGCTGCGTTGTAGCCGGCGATGGAGACCGGGACCCAGCGGGGCATGCGCTCGGAGCACCACTCGATCAGATCGAGATTGAACCGGATCGCGGCCTCTGGCGGGATCTGCTCCTTGGTGGGACACCCCAGGTAGGTCAGGAAGAAGTCGCTCTGGCCGGTCCCGGCCAACTTCTCGAGCGGTATCCCCCGGCGGGTGGCCACCGACCAGTAGGAGGGAAGGGTGTACACCGCCGACTGGGGGACTCCCCCTCCCGGCTTGGCGTAGATTGAGTCGAGAGGCAGGTCGGAGAGGATGGTCTCGTAGTCCCTCAGGCCGACCGTGACCGTGCCGGTCAGCCCCACGTCCTCACGGCGCTCCACGATCTCGGGGTGATCGACGTCGTAGAGATGGTCGTCGGTCATCCGGTCATGCTTGATGATGATCCCCGTCTCCCCCGCCTCGAACAGGAGGAACTTGAGCCGCTCGTTCATGTCCTCTGGGTTCCCGTACCCCGAGAGCTGGAAGATCCTCCACGGCCGGTCCCGGTACATGCGGGGATACGCCCCCCGCAGGTACGGCGCCCGCCCGGGAGGGGAGCCAAGGGCTTCCCGGATGTCGGCGGGGACGTCATCGGGCCCGTACAGAAGCTTGAGGGGTATTCCGGAGGTTGTCTCTGGCTGGTTCTCGATCATGAGAAAAAGGCGTCGAATCGGCTGGCAATGATGTTACCCAGCCTCTCCGAATTCCTGCAGGTGGGCGCCGCGTTCATGGATAAGATATCGCTTGAGGATGCCCACCCAATCCCTTCCAGGCCGGTTGCTCGTCTCGCTTGCTGCAGTGGTCTTGACCAGCCTGGCGGCCTGCGGAGAGGCCTCCCCGGACCCGCCAGAGGCCGTTTCGGGCGCCTGCGCGGAGGGGCGGACACTCCGCTTCGCTTTCTATGCATTCTTCGATCCGGTCAGTGCCAGCGCCGATCCCGTTCCTGGCTCGGCCGGGTTCAGCGACCACGTGGGATACGAGGCCGACCTTCTCACCGCCTTGGAAGAAATGGAGGGTGCCGGGCTGGCCTTCGACCGCATCCCCGTGGCGGAGTGGCCGGACATCTGGCTGCTGCCCACCGGGGACGAGTTCGACGTAGCCGGAGGCGGGATCACCATCCTCGAATCCCGCACCCGCAACGCCGCTGGCGACGAGGTCGTGGTCTTTACCTCGGGCCACATCGGTTTTCGCCAGTCGCTCCTGGTCAGGGCGACTGAGGCGTCCCTTTACACAACCCACGCCGACCTGACCGAAGACGTACGGGTGGGCGTGCTGGCGGGGACCACCGGCGAGGCCCGACTGCTGCAACTCACCGGCCTGGCCGATGCCCGCGGAACGCTGGCCGAGGGGACCGGGATCGTCACCGACGCCGGCCCACTGGTGGCGGACGGGTCGGACCGGTATGTCATCACCGCCGCCGGATCGTCGCCCCTGTTGGAAGGACGCCGGTGGCTCGATCCTCCCTCCCCCGATATGCCGGTGGTGGTCTACCTGGGGGAGGACACCGGAGAGACGGAACTCCTCGATGCTCTGGCCGACGGGTCGATAGACGCGGTGGCACGAGGTGAAATCGGGAACCTCGAGGCGACCGATGCCTACGGTGACGGCGGGGTTTTCGCCGTCACCGCCCTTGATCCCGAGGTGGAACTGGGTGGGTGGACCCTCTCTGTCACCGAAGGATCCCTGGTTGCCTGCCTGGATGAAAAGCTCGATTACCTAACCGATCAACGTGCGATCGGATATGCCGAATGGGTGACCGACCCCGAGATATTCCTCCGGCGCGCCCGCTCTTGGACGCCATGATCTAGTGCGGCCTTAGCCACGGCCGGCCGGGATGGGGCCATGTATGTTATTTCGACAAATGACGACCGCCGGCCGGATGCTATTTGGTTTCTTCCACATTTCTCTGTTCAGGATCGGTCCTCCCGCTCGGATCTCGACGGCTCGGATGAGCCCGTCCCGCACATGAACCCGGCGGCAGGGGCGCCCGATGCCTGGAGTGGTTCGGAGTACCGGGAGAACACCGCTCATCACCGGGCCTTCGACCCACCGGCCCTATGGGCCTTCGGCTTGGGCGCCGGAGACTTCCTCCTGGACGTGGGGTGCGGCGCCGGGGACCTGACCGCGGCCCTGGCGGACCACTACCCCCAGGCCCGGGTGATCGGGATAGACGCCTCCCCCAGCCAGATCGAACAAGCCCGCCAGCATGAGAGGCCCCGACTCCGCTACGAGGTGCGCCGGGTCCAGGACCTCGGATGGGAGAAGCGCTTTGCGGCCGTGGTCTCGATCGCCTGCCTGCACTGGGTCCCCATTCCCGAACACCCCTTGGTGCTGGAGAGGATCTTTCATGCCCTGGTGCCCGGCGGCAGGCTGGTGGCCAGCTTCGCCGGAGAGACCAACATCGTAGAGATCCGGAAGATCATCTTCTCGGTCGCCGACCAGCCGCCCTACCGCCAATACCTGGGAGGTCGCCTGCCCCATCACCCGTGGCCCTCCCTCCCCCGTTACCGGGAGATGCTGGCCGACTCGCCCTTCGGCGGCGCCGAGGAACTGCGGACCGAGACCCAGCCTCGCCCCTTCTCCCGGGCCAGGCTGACCGGCTGGCTGCGCACCCAAACACTGACCGGGTACCGGCCCCGCCTGCCCCCTTCGGTCTTCGAGGACCTGGTGGCTGAGGTGTCGGAGAAGGTGGCGGAGGAGACCCGGGCCGGTGACGGCGTCTATGTCGTACCCTTTGTGCGACTGCAACTCCAGGCCCGCCGAGGGAAGACCGCCATATGAATTCTCCGAACCTGACCGATTGGATAGGAAGCTCCGAGAGCCGCCGCCAGCGTCTCGACCCCTGGCCGGTCGCCGCGCTCTCCGCTCTCTTCGATCTGGATGCTCCGGCCGCAGAGGTGGGAGATCCCCTTCCTCCCATGTGGCACTGGCTTTACTTTCTCCCATCGGCCCGGCGATCGGAGACCGGGGAGGACGGCCATCCCCGCCGGGGAGGGTTCCTTCCCCCGGTACCACAGCAAAGAAGGATGTTCGCAGGCGGGACCACCGTCTTCCACCGTCCTTTGCTGGTGGGAGAGGAGTCCCGGCAGCAGGGAACCGTGAAGAGCGTGGCCCGAAAGGAAGGCCGCAGCGGCTGCCTGGTGGTGGTGACGGTGGAATACCGGATCTCGGGAGAGAGGGGACCGGCGCTCACCGAGTCCCAGAACCTGATCTACACCGACTCCCCGCCCTCTGTTCCCCGGGAACCGGCCTCGGGCCCCGGGCCGCCCCGCAGGCCGTGGAGCCAGGACGTCACCACCGACCCGATTCTCCTGTTCCGGTTCTCGGCCCTCACCAACAACTCCCACCGCATTCACTACGACCACTCCTACGCCACCGGGGTAGAGGGATACCCGGGCCTGGTGGTGCACGGCCCGCTCACCGCCATGCTGCTGGCCGACCTGGGCCGCCGGAACGGCGTGAACGGACCTACGCGCTTTTCCTTCCGGGCGCGCTCGCCGTTCTTCTGCGGGGACACCCTGCACCTGCGCGGCGGGCCCGACGGGGAGGCCGAGGCCCGCCGATGGACCATGGGTGCGTACTCCCGGCACGGTCGGCTGGGCGTGGAGGCGGAGTTGTCCGCCTGATCCGGCCCCACCGGGCCGCCCGCCCCCGCGGCGATACCCTCTAGGGCCTATGAATGACCAACCTCTCTGGGTGCCTTCGGCTCGGAGAGTCGAGGCCTCAGCAATGACCTCCCTGCGCCGGGAGGTCAACCGCAGATACGGACTGGACCTGCCCGACTCGATGGCCCTGCAGCGCTGGAGCACCGAGAACATCGACCGGTTTTGGGACACCGTCTGGGACCATGTGGGAGTCCTCGGAGAGAAGGGCGACCGGGTCTTCTTTCCCGGGGATTCGTTGACCACCGCACGGTTCTTCCCCGACGCCCGGCTCAGCGTGGCGGCCAATCTGGTGGATGGCCGGGGGACGGATGGGGACTCGGCCGCCATCCTGTACCGGCGGGAGGACGGATACTCTGAGGACCTGACCTGGAACCAACTGCGGTCGCAGGTGGCCTCCGCCGCGGCCGCCCTGCAGGCCCACGGGGTCGGGGCCGGCGACCGGGTGGCGGCGTGGATGCCCAACCGGCCCGAGACGGTGGTGCTGATGATCGCCGCCGCCAGCCTGGGGGCCATGTTCAGCTCCACCTCGGCCGACTTCGGGGTGGCCGGGGTGGTGGACCGGTTCGGCCAGATCGGACCGGTGCTGCTGCTTGCCGCCGACGGCTACCCCTACGGGGGAAAGCCCTTTGACCGGCGGGAGGCCCTCGCCGAGATCAGAGAGGCCCTTCCCACGGTGCGGCGGGTGGTGATGGTCCCCAACCTGGACCCCGATCCCGACCTGACCGCCCTGCCCGGCGCCATCTCCTGGAGCGAGTTTCTCGCCACCGGCGAGGGAGCCGATCTCCCCACCGAGACCTTTCCCTTCGATCATCCCCTGTTCATCCTCTTTTCCTCGGGCACGACCGGTCCGCCCAAGTGCATAGTGCACCGGGCGGCGGGGGTGATGTTGAAGAACATGGGAGAGCATCAACATCAGGTGGACGTCCGGGCGGGCGACCGGGTCTTCTACCTGACCACCTGCGGATGGATGATGTGGAACTGGCTGGTGAACGCGCTCTCCTCCGGTGCGAGCATCGTCCTCTACGACGGCAACCCCTTCCACCCCTCCCCCGCCCGGCTGTTCGACCTGATCGACTCCGACGGCGTCACGCTGCTGGGCGTCTCGGCCAAGCTGATCGACGCCTGGCGACAGACCGGCATCCGCCCCCTGGCGACCCATCGACTGGACACGCTCCGCACCATCTGCTCGACCGGGTCGCCGCTGTCTCCGGAGGGCTTCGAGTGGATATACGAAGACGTGGCCGAAGACGTCCACCTTGCATCCATCTCGGGCGGCACCGACCTGTGCGGGTGCTTCGTGGGAGGCGACCCCACCCTGCCGGTGTGGTCGGGAGAGATCCAGGGGGCCGCCCTGGGCATGGCCGTGGAGGTGTACGACCCCGAAGGCCGACCGGTCGACGGGCCCACCGGGGAGTTGGTGTGCAGCCGACCCTTCCCCTCGGTTCCTCTCAGGTTCTGGAACGACCCCGGCGGGGCGAAATTCCGCGCCGCCTACTTCGAACGGTACCCAGGAGTCTGGACCCACGGGGATTACGCCAACTGGACTCCCCGCGGCGGCATGGTGATCCACGGCCGTTCCGACGCCACCCTCAACGTGGCGGGGGTGCGGATCGGGACCGCCGAGATCTACCGGCAGGCCGAGGAGGTGCCGGGGGTGACCGAGGCGATCTGCGTGGCCCAGAAGTGGGAGCGGGACACCCGGATGGTGCTGTTCGTGCGACTCGAGGAGGGCCGGACGCTCACCGACGACCTGGTGGCCGAGATCAAGGACCGCCTCCGCCGCAACTGCTCACCCCGCCACGTGCCGGCGGTGGTGCTGGAGACCGCCGACATCCCCCGCACCCGTTCGGGAAAGATCACGGAGATGGCCGTCACCGCGGTGGTCAACGGCGAGAAAGTGAAGAACACCGAGGCTCTCGCCAACCCCGGAGCCCTGGCCAACTTCGCCGACCGCGCCGAACTCGCCTAGCGCGTCATGGGTTATGTCCGTCATCGCCTCCCGGAAGGAGCATGAAGTGAATCGACCCATCTCTCTGGGGGTGATCGGGCTGGGAAGCATCGCCCAGATCCAGCACCTGCCGAACCTGGCCCGGATGGAGGGTCTGTTCCGGGTGGCGGCTGTGGCTGACATATCGCCTCGGCTCACCCGCCGGATCGCCGAGGGGCTGCCCGGAGACGTACTCGACACCACAAATTGGCGGGAGGTCTGCGCCCATCCCGAGGTAGAGGCGGTGCTTATCCTCACCTCCGGAGCTCATGAGCAGATCACCGAAGGCGCCCTCGAGGCCGGGAAACACGTCTTCGCCGAGAAGCCCCTCTGTTTGACGGTGGAAGGCGCCCTGCGCCTCCATGCCCTGGCCGCCGACAAGGGTCTGGCGCTCCAGGTCGGCTACATGAAGCTTCACGAAGAGTTGCTCCCGGAGTTGCGGGAGGGCCTCGACGCCATCGGGGACCTCCGACTGGTCCGCCACTCCGTCTACCATCCCGAACACTCGACCTGCCTGGGCCCGGCCGACACACTGCACTTCGACGACATCGATCACCGGGCGATGGCCGAGGCGGCGGCGTTCGAGGAGCGCCGCACCCGCCAGGCACTGGGAGACCTACCCGCCGAGTGGGGTCGGCTGTACCGAAACGTGCTGGCCGCTTCGTTCATCCACACCGTGTCCTTCATACGGGGCGTGATGGGAGGGCTCCCCCGCTTGACGGCCGCCGACCTGTGGCCTCCCCTGCCGTCCGGGGCCCCCGCCGATCCCCCCAGTCTCACGGCCCGGGCCGAGTACCCCGGTCACACCGGGGTGGAGATGACCTGGCTCTGGCTCCCCTCGGCGCCCGCTTACCGGGAAGCCTTCGAGGCGCACGGAACCCGGGGATCGCTGGAATTCCACTTTTCCAACCCCTACCTCGATCGGGCCGCATCCTTGGCCATCAAGGGCGAAGACGGCGCGGTCCGTCATCCCGCCGGGACCGAATCGGCCTTCACCAGGGAACTGAAGGCATTCCACCGGGCGATCACCACCGGCCGGCCCATCTCCGACGCGGCGGGCGCCGCACAGGACACGGCATTCCTCCAGGACATGGTCGCCGCGCTGGCCCGCAACGACGGGGTGGCCGTCGGCGGCGAGGCGGGGACTCGGCGATGAAGATCGGCGCCGGACCCGTGAGTTTCGGCGTGTACGAACCCTCCCCAGGCGGGCCTGCGCCCCATCGTTTGATGGAGGCCATGACCGCCGCCGGGTACCGAGGCGCAGAATTCCCTCCCGCAGGTTACGCCGGGCCGCCCGGGGCGGCGGTTGAACTCTTTGAACGAAACGGTCTGACGCCGGTCGGAATCTACATACCCATTCACTTCTCGGACCCCACCCTTCTCACCCGGGACAAAGTCCGCATGGAAGACGCCCTCTCGGAACTGGAGAAGGCCGAAGACGGACCCGGAATCGCCATCCTTGCCGATGAGGGAAGCGAAGTCCTGCTCCGCAACCCCGCCCGGGGCGACGACCCCACCTACGCCCTGGACGCCGCCGGCTTCGGTGCGCTGACCGACGAGGTCAACCGGATCGCAGAGTACATACGGCGGAGAGGACTGACGCCCTCTTTCCACCCCCACATCAGCACCTACGTGGAGAGCCCGGTCGAAGTCGAGAGGCTGCTTGGGGCCACCGACATCGACCTGACTTTCGACACCGGGCACATCGCCCTCGGCGGCGGGGACATAGCGGAGTGCTTCGAGGCTTGGCGAGAGCGCATCAATCACATCCATCTCAAGGACGTGCGTCACGAGGTCCTGGAGGAGGCAAAACGCCGAAGACGGGTTGACTTCGATGTCTGGTGGGCGGAAGTCTCGGCCCCGCTCGGAGAAGGCGATCTCCCGTTGCGGGAGTTCCTGGCCCACCTGTCAAAGTCCGGATACCGGGGTTGGGCGGTCGTCGAGCAGGACAGGGCGCCAGTTTCATCGGAGGCTGAACTCCTCGCCGCAGCCGAAGTGCAGAGAAAGAACCTGCAGTGGGTGCGCCGCGTCCAAGAGGGATTGCCGGGAGGGTCCTGATCTCACCCTTTCCTCTTTCCCCACGAATCTTCGAAGACGAGGGCGCATTGGGCTTGGCGCTGGCCCAAAGGATCGTGGACGGCGTCCGCCAGGCCGGCCGGCAGGGGAGGAGGTACCTGCTGGGTTGTCCGGGCGGCCGAAGCCCCCTCTCCACCTATCGGGCCCTCCCCGAAGTGGCGGCCCAACAGTCGGTTGACCTCTCACCGTTGGTGGTGGTGATGATGGACGACTACGTAATCCTGAGCCGCAATGGATACGTCCACGTCCCGATCGACGCCCACTACTCCTGCCGCCGCTTCGCCATCCAGGAGATTGGCAAACCCTTGGCACATCTGCGGGGCGCACCGGGGACAGACCGCATCTGGATGCCGGACCCGTCCGATCCGCCCGCCTACGACCGCCGCATCTCCGAGGCCGGGGGAATAGACCTGTTCCTCCTGGCCAGCGGGGCCTCCGACGGCCACGTCGGTTTCAACCCCTCAGGCAGTCCCAGGGATTCGACCACCCGAATAGTGGAACTCTCAACCCCGACCCGCACCGACAACCTGCGGACCTTTCCGGAATTCGATTCGGTGGACGACGTCCCGACCCATGGATTAACGGTGGGCATAGGCACCATAGCCGGGTTGAGCAGAACGGCGGTGATGGTCTGCCTCGGCGCGGAGAAACGTCCCGCCGCGGCGAGAATCAGCTCCGCCCGCACCTACGATCCCTCCTGGCCGGCCACCATCGTCGCCGAGGTCCCCGACGCCCAACTGTGGATCGATCTCTGCGCCGATTCGGAAGAGCAACCGGCTCGGGACGGTGAATGAGCGTCAACCAAGAGAACCATCAACCGTAACTAGCTTGCCCGCTAATGAACGATTAACATGTAAGCATTACTTATGAGTTAAAGAGGTTGGTTTATTCGTTGCGTTCTTTTAGTCTAAGCAATAGTTATAATATAAACATTACTAAGACTGTTGTTAGCTAATGGCGAAGCTACTTCCGAGAACCTGGAAACCTAACTATGAGGGCCCAAGCCGCCAAGACCGACAAGGGGGCCCCTACGAGTCCTATCAGCCCGATCCGCTAAAGGGGTGGAATCTCTCTTTGCCGGGAGACTTGGCTGCTGACATCGCCGATGCCGAGAAGGCGGTGCATGACCTCAACACATCGGAAGCTGAACATGCGAGCCTTGAGGGGATGGCGCGAGTGCTGCTACGCACCGAAGCAGTGGCCTCCTCAAGAATCGAAGGGTTGGTGGCTGGCCCCAGACGGCTTCTTCGAGCTGAAGCACTGCTGTCCCAGGAGGAGCCTTACAGCGACCGTACTGCTGTCGAGATAATCGGCAACATCCGCGCCATGGAAACCGCCATCGCCTTCGGAACCAGCCGACAGGACTTCACACTGCAGCACCTGTTGGAAATGCACCGGCAGATAATGGAAAACTCCTACCGGCCGGATCTCGGAGGGCTAATCAGAACCTCCCAGAACTGGATCGGCGGCAGCAACTACAACCCCCTTCGCGCCGCGTTCATCCCACCGCCTCCCGAGCTTGTCTCCGAACTGGTGTACGACCTGATCGAATACCTCAACGGGGACTATCACTCGCCTTTGGTCCAAGCCGGGATAGCCCATGCCCAGTTCGAGACCATCCATCCCTTTGCCGACGGAAACGGCCGCACCGGAAGAGCTCTCATCCACCTGGCACTGCGGCGACGCGGCCTAGCGCCCAGATTCGTCCCGCCGGTGAGCCTGATGCTCGCCACCTGGCCAAACGATTACATAGAAGGACTGACCACCTACCGGCACACCTCCCCCCCTGACAGTCCGGCTCGCTCAAAAGGTGCTCACACCTGGCTCAGGACCTTTGCGTTCGCCACCCGGCAAGCCTGTCTTCAGGCCCGCCTTTTTGCCTCAGAAGTGGCCGCACTCCACAACCGCTGGAGAGAGCGGATGGGACCGACACGTCGCGACTCTTCCGCCAGCCTGTTGCTGACCGTCCTACCGGGAGCCCCACTCGTCTCCGTCAAGACGGCAGCGGCTCTCATCGGGCGCTCAACTGTCAATACCAACGCTGCCATCAACCGACTTGTGGAGGCTGGGGTGCTCGCCCAACACAACATCGGCAAGCAGCGATATCGCATCTTCGAAGCTCCCGAGATCATCGACCTGATCACCAAAAGGGAACAAGCCATCACATCCTCCATTCCGGATGGCCGTGACGGCGATTCTGGGAGAGCCTGAAGGGCGATGGGAATGGCCCGAAAACCCAAGTGGACCTCCGAACAGATCCCTGACCTTACGGGCAGGGTGGCGGTGGTCACCGGCGGCAACAGCGGCATCGGGCTGGAAACCGCCAGGGAACTGGCCCGGGCGGGCGCCCACACCATCCTGGCCTGCCGATCCACCGAACGCGGCCAGCGGGCGATCGGGGATCTGCGAGCCGCGATGCCCGACTCCTCGGTGGAGTTGATGAAGCTCGACCTGGGGAGTCTCTCGTCCATCCAGGGTTTCGCCCGGGACTTCGCAGACGGCCACGCGCGCCTCGACATGTTGATCAACAACGCAGGCGTCATGGCCCTCCCTCACTCGCTGACCGAGGACGGTTTCGAGAGCCAGATGGGCATCAACCACCTGGGGCACTTCGCCCTGACCGGAAGGCTTCTGGGACCGCTACTGGCCACCCCGGGAGCCAGGGTGGTGACGGTCAGCAGCGTAGGGCACCGGGGCGCAACCCTGGACTTCGACAACCTGCTCTTCGAGAACGGCGGATACACGCCGTTCCGGCCGTACTGGCGTTCCAAGCTGGCCAATCTGCTCTTCACCTACGAACTCCAGAGGCGCCTTCGGTCCGCCGGAGTGCAGGTGTCCGCCCTCGCCGCCCATCCGGGGTTCTCCTCCACCAACATCGGCGGCCATCTCGGCCCCCACTGGTTTTCCTGGATACAGAAACCCCTGATGGCCGGGGTCATCCAGAGCGCGGCGATGGGCGCCCTGCCCACGCTGCGAGCCGCGGTCGATCCCCAGGCCGAAGGCGGCCAGTACTACGGGCCGCGAGGGCCGGTAGGCCTTCGGGGACACCCCGTGGTGGTCTCCTCCAACGCCGCCTCCCACGACCGCGAAGATGCCCGCCGACTCTGGGACACCTCGGAGGAACTCACGGGAGTCCCATACTCCTTCCGCCGATAAGGACCTCACCCCGCCGAAGCGGCACGATGCTACGTCTCCAGTATCTCCAGGGACACAGCCCGCGCCTCGTCCATGTCGGCAACGAACCTATCCGGGGGAACCCTGCCCAAGACGTCCAGCGCACCGAGACTGTCGGCCACCGGACCGTCAACGCCCATCACCACGCACTGGGTGTCCTCGACGATGGCCACATCGATCAACTGCCCGACCACCAGCGCCGCGCTGTCGTCCATGTAGTCGGTCTCGGAGAAGTCAAGGATCACCACCTCGTGATCCTGGATGTCCACGCTCAACGTGGCGACCAGCCTGCTGGAAGAGGCAACCGTGTAGGTCCCCCTGAACGCCACCAGGCCAACCCGCGCCGAGAAGGGGTCCACCCCTTCGGGGCCTCCCACGTCCGCCAGGAAGGTGTCGTCGAGCAACGGCACGGACACCACGTTGTCCAGTTCCAGCCTCTCAAAGTTCAGGGCGCTCACCATCCCCGCCACCACCAGGCCCACCACCACCGCCGTCACCAGGTCCAAGAAGACGGTCAGTCCCAGAGTTGTGACCATGACCACCACTTGCTCCCGCCCGACGTGGCGGATTCGAACCAGGAATCTCCAGTCGATGATGCCCCAGGCCACCTTCACGAGAATGGCGGCCAGGACCGCTTGGGGAATCACTTCCACGAATCTCCCCAGGCCCAAGGCCACCGCGAGCAGGGTCATCGCACATGTCATCCCCGATACCCTCGTCGACCCGCCGACGCGGGCGTTCACCACCGTGCCCAGGGCATTCCCGGCTCCAGGCAAGCCACCCAGGAAACCGGCTACGACATTCCCGATGCCCTGGCCCACCAACTCCTGGTCGGGTCGGTGCCGGGTGCGGGTGATCGAATCGGCGATCAGGGCGTTTAGCAAGGTGGCGATGGATGCCAGCAGCGCAAGGGTCAAAGCCGGCTGGACCGCCCCACTCAACACTTCGACCGTCAGGCTCGGCAACCAAACCTCGGGCAGGCCGGTGGGCACGCTGCCGACGAGAGGCGTCCCGGTGAACCAGAAGCCCATCAAGGTTCCGGCGACCAGGGCGGCGAGGTAGGGATGCAGGATCCTGTGGAAACGCCTCGGCCATATCACACTCACCGCCAGGGTGACAGCCGCGATCCCAAGGGCGTTCATGTTGACGTTGCTTATCGCTTCCGGCAAAGCGCGCAGGGCTGCGACGGCACCTCCCCCGGCGCCCGGCGCGCCCAGGGACGGCAAGGTCTGCAGCACGATGACGATCACGCCGATGCCCGACATCAAGCCCGATATAACCGAGTAGGGCGTGTAAGCGATGAAGCGTCCGATCTTCAGCAGGCCCAGGAGGATCTGGATGATCCCCGCCATCATCACGACGGTGAACGCCTCGGTCAGATCGTCGACATAGCTAGTGACGATCCCGGCCATCATCACCGACACCGGACCGATGGGAGCCGATATCAAAGACCGCGTCCCTCCGAACACCGCCGCAAAGAAACCCACTACGATCGCTCCGTACAGACCGGCAAAGGCTCCCAGCCCGGAGATCACACCGAAAGCCAAGGCCGTGGGGAGCAACACCACGGCAGCGGAGAGCCCCCCTAAGATGTCCTGTTTCTGAGATGTAGCGACACCTGGGTGGGTTAATGCCGGCCTGGTGGG
>JAPPLW010000039.1 GCA_028819345.1 bacterium
CAACTAGAAAGGGAGCGAAGGGGAGTTGGGTACCTCGGTGGGCGCGACGGGCGATCATCAGGCCCAGGGCCGCCACTCCCCCGAGCAGAAACCCCGAGAGAACCGCTCTCATTGCCACTTCAACACCCCAATAGCCGCAGACCAGGCCCAGCACTGCCGACAGTTTGACGTCGCCCATCCCCAGGGCACCCCGCCCCAGAGCCGACAGGGCTCCCATGCCCAGAAGGCACAGACCCGCCCCGAGCGCCGCGCTCCCGATCCGCCCCGGCGTCCTGTCGAGTAGCGCCCCTACCAGCAGAAGGACGGCGGTGACCGCCGCGCCTGGATAGAGAATCCGGTTGGGGATGAGCCGGTGTTCCAGGTCGGTCACCACCACCGAGGCTGCCGCGGTCACCCACACCAGATGGGCCGCCAGCACGCCGCTCCATCCCACTGCGGTCAGCATCACCGCCCATCCCATCCCCGAGATGACCGATAGCAGCCACCGGGCGGCAGTCCGCCAGGACTCCGGCCTTTCCAGGCCGCGCCCTGCCAACTGGCGGGTGACCCAGGCATCCACCGCCGGTCCGATCGCAAACCCCGCCAGAAATGCCCCTCCCCACTGGATCATCCGGCGCTCGTCTCCCCCGTTCTGGCAACCCGTTCCATGAGACCGGCAGGAGTCTCGTGCCCCGTCCACATCTCGAAGGACGCCTCCGCCTGGGCAGCCAGCATCTCCAGTCCGTCGGAGGCGGGCTTCCGGCGCTCTCTCATCCACCTGACGGCTCCCGTTTCCTCCCCGCCAGCCAGGTAGGCCATGTCGAACAGGCCCGTGGACTCTTCCAGAAGCCTCACCGGCAGGTCTCCTCCCCGCATGCCCAGGGGGGTGGCGTTCACCACCACCGCTCCCGGCAGGCTCCCTCCCCACTCCAGCGGTCGAAACGGGACGTCCACTCGCCCGGCCAAGGCCGAGACCGCCTCGGGACGGCGCGCTGCGCACCACAGGTCCCGGTCCTCCAAAGCCACCATCGCGGCCGAGGCGGCGCCCCCCGCCCCCACCACCAGCACCGGGCAGTCGGTGGGCAGTCCCGCCCGGACCCACACCCGCCGGATTGCTTCAACGTCGGTGCTGTGTCCCACCAGCATCTCACCACCCTCCAACGTCCATGTGTTGACCGAGCCTGCCCGCGCGGCATCGGAACTCAAACTGTCCGCCAGGCGGGCCGCCACGCCCTTGTGCGGCATGGTGATGTTGGCGCCGTGCAACTCACCGGTCCGCATCTCCGAAGCCGCCGTTGTCATCCCCCGTTCGTCCACCCGCCTCCGACTGTACACCCCCTCCAGTCCCAATGCGCCAAGAACGGCGTTGTGCATGGCCGGCGAGAGCGAGTGGGACACCGGGTCTCCCAGCACCGCCAGGCGATAGCCGCCGGGTGGCGGGACGGTCGCCGCCCGCTCGTTCATGGGAGCACCCCGTCGGCCCGGGCCTTGTCCACCGCCGCAAAATGCTCCTCGGCGGTCACCGAGAAGGTGTGCTGGCCGTCGGTTGAACTGAGCACGAAGAAGCGAAACTCGGTGTCGGCCGGAGATGCGGCGGCCTGGAGGGACGAGAAGCTGGGAGCCGCGATGGGAGTGGGGGGAAGGCCCTGCACCCGATAGGTGTTGTAAGGAGAATCCACGTCGGGATCGAAGAGGGCGATATCGCGGGTTTCAACCGCATAGAGGACGGTGCTGTCCATCTGGAGCATCATGCCGTCGTCAAGGCGGTTGCGGAGGACGCTCGACACAACCGGGCGTTCGGTGGCGATCCGTACCTCCGCCTCAATGATGGAGGCGATGATTATGCCCTGGTAGGGGGTGAGTCCTTCGGCTTCGAGACCGCTCCAGTCGACCAGCGAGAAGCGTTGCTCCATGGTGTCCGCCAGCCGTTGCAGTATCTCGACGGGGTCCGCTTCGTTGCGGAATTCGTAGGTGTCCGGGAACAGCAGGCCCTCCCACGATTGCAGAGTGAGCGACCTGGTCCGGTCCACCAGCGAAGAGACCACCGATCCGTCCAGTAGAGCTTCGGTGAACTGCGCCCTGTCGGTACGGGAAGCGTCGGCCAGGATGTCGAGGATCTCATCGATCCGCTGGCCGGCGAAGACCGTGATTCGGTAGGTGGGCGCCACCGGGCCCTCCAGGAGCTCCACCAACAGTTGCTCCACGGAGATGCCGGTGACCAGCAGGTAGGTGCCGGCCTGGATGGAGCCGGCCACCCCGGCGTCCTGGACCGCCGCGAGCAATAGCCCCGAGTCGGAGATGACCCCCGCCGACACCATGATCTCCGCCACCCGGGTCGCCGACGAACCGAAGGGTATCTCCACCTCCACCGAGATGCCGGGGGTTACCACGGCGGCTGGCGCGGTGGTCTCAACCGGTCCTAGCCGCTCGCCCACATTCTGACCCAGCCGGGCGCCCTGGTTGATGATGAACAGTCCGGCCACAACCACGATGGCGGCCACCCCCAGCAGACGGAGCGGTCCCCAGAGGTTCGGCTGGCGCGGTGGCTGGTCGAAATCGGAGGTGGCGCTCAACTCCGACCGCCCGACCTTCCGGCCTCCGGTGACCGGCCCATGAGATACTCGGAGAGGATGATGGCCGCCGCCACCTGGTCACGGCGATGACGGCGCTTCTTCGAGGGAGCGCCTGCGTCTCTCATCACTCGCTCGGCGGCCACCGTGGAGTAGCGCTCGTCATGCATTTCCACCGTCAGGCCGGTAGCCGATCCCAGCTTCTCGGCCAGGCGCCGCGCCGAGGCGGCGGACGGCCCTTCCCGGCCGGAGAGACTCACCGGCAAGCCGACCACGATCGTGTCCACATCGTGCTCTGTGGCTATCTTTTTCACCTCCGCCACCACATCGCTCCGGGACCGGTCGATGACCGCGAAGGGCTGGGCAATTATCCCCCCGGGGTCGGACATGGCCACCCCCACCCTCCGCTCACCCGGGTCCACGGCCAGAACCCGCCCCAGTTCACACCTCCGAAAGGGCTTGGGCCGCCGCGCTCCCGGCCTGCTCCAGAGCCTCATCCAAGAGCTGGCCGCGGGGTCCTCCCCCCTGGGACAACTCGGGATCGCGGGAACTTCCCCCGCCCATCAACCGGGCTGCGGTCCCCACCAGTTCACCGGCGGAGACGCCCTCACTCACCAGGAGGGGGCTGACCGCTCCCACCACCGCGCCTTTGCCGTTCGCTACGGAGCCGACGATCACCACACCCGGAGAGATCCGATCCCTCACCCCGATGGCCAACTGCCGCAACTGGTTGGTGTCCAGTCCCTCCTGGGCTGAGATGACCAGCTTGAAGTTGTTGTGAGTCCGGGCCGATCCGGCCAGTTCCTCGGCGAGTTCGCCCCTCCGGGCGGAGCGAATCTCATTCAGTTCGTCCTCCAGCTCGCCAACCCTGTCCAACAGCGCCTCCACCCGTTCGGGAACCTGCGTCCAGGGGACGGTGAGCCGCTTTCCGGTCCGGTCCAGGGTGTCCCGCACCGCGATCAGGTGGTCGTAGGCCGCCTGGCCGGAGACCGCTTCGATCCTGCGCAGGTTGGCGCCGATAGAAGACTCGCCCAGCACCACCACGGGACCGGTCTGGCCGGCGCTGGGAACATGGGTGCCACCGCACAACTCCCGGGAGTAGTCGCCCACTTGGACAACCCGCACCTGCTCTCCGTACTTGTCGCCGAAGAAGGCGAGAGCCCCCGAGGCGCGGGCCTCGTCGATGGGCATGACGGTGGTTTTGACATGCCCGTTGCCGATCACCTTGCGGTTCGTCAGGTCATCTATCTCGGCGAGCTCTCGGGGTTCCAGACCCGAGTAGTGGGAGAAGTCGAAGCGGAGCCGGCCGTCGGTGACCAGCGACCCCGCCTGGCGGACGTGGTCTCCCAGACCCTCCCGGAGCGCCCAATGAAGGATGTGGGTGGCGGTGTGGCTCTTTCGGATTCCCTCACGGCGGAGGGCGTCGATGCCCGCTCGGACGGTCTGGCCGGTTCCGACCCATCCCCTATTCACCCGGGCCCGGTGCCCCGACAGGCCCTGTAGGGGATGTCGGGTGTCGGCGATCTCCAACTCGCCGGTGTCCGAGACCATGATCCCGGTGTCTCCCACCTGGCCGCCCGCCTCGGCGTAGAACGGCGTCCGGTCCAAGAACACCTCCACCTCCTCTCCTTCCCGGGCCACCGACACCTGCTCGCCCTCCCGGAGTATGGCCAGCACACAACCCCTTGCCTCCTCATGGTCGTAACCGATGAACTCGCACGTCCCGACCTCGTCCAGCAGTCCCCGGTACAGGTCGGCCGCGGCAGCCTCGTCTCCCCCCTTCCAGGCCTGCCGGGCTCGTTTGCGCTGCTCCTCCATCAGGCGGCCGAACTCATCCTGGTCGACCGCCACCTGCCTCTCCTCTGAGATCTCCATGATCAACTCGAAAGGGAACCCGTACGTGTCATGGAGCCGGAAGGCGACCTCTCCGGAGAGGATCTGGCCCTCGTCCAGGCTCTCCATCTCCCCCTGCAGGATCGAGTGCCCAGACTCCAGGGTCCGGAGGAAACGGTACTCCTCCTGGGAGACGACCTTCAGGATCAGGTCATAGTTGTCGATGATCTCCGGGTAGGCGTCGCCCAACGCCTTGACCGTGGCCGAGGCCAACCTCGGCATCATGAGCCCCTCGTATCCCAACTGCCACCCGTGGCGCACCGCCCGCCGGATCAGCCTCCGCAGGACGTAGCCCCGTCCCTCGTTGGATGGGACCACCCCGTCGGCGATCAGGAGGGTCATGGCCCGACCGTGGTCGGCCAGGATCCTCAGAGAGACGTCAGAGAGCGGGCCCGCGCCGTACGCCACTCCGCAGATCGAAGATCCGACCTCCAGCACCGGCCGCATCACGTCGGTCTCGAAAGTGCTTCCAACTCCCTGGAGCACCATGGCGGTCCGTTCGAGGCCCATCCCGGTGTCCACACCCTTGCGGGGGAGGTCCCCGACCACATGGAAGGGCCGGTCCTGGATGTTCTGCATGAACACCAGGTTCCACAGTTCCACATATCGGTCCTCCCCGCCTCCGATGGGGCCTCCCCCCTCTCCGTACTCGGGACCGCGGTCGTAGAAGATCTCCGAGCACGGCCCGCACGGCCCCGGCACTCCCATTTGCCAGAAGTTGTCCCTCCCTCCCCGCTGCACCCGTTCGGGGGGCGCCCCCACTTCAGAGACCCAAAGTTCGGCGGCCTCGTCATCGGTCTCATAGACGGTGAACCACAGTCGCTCGGGGTCGAGTCGGTAACCCTCGGTCACCAGTTCATAGGACCAGCGGATCGCCTCCCGCTTGAAGTAGTCGCCAAAGCTGAAATTGCCCATCATCTCGAAGAATGAGGTGTGCCGGGCGGTGGTCCCGATTATGTCGATGTCGATGGTCCTGACGCACTTCTGCACGCTCGCCGCCCGCGGGTAGGGCGGCGTCTCCTCTCCCAGGAAATAGGGCTTGAACGGCACCATCCCGGCGTTGGTGACCAACAGGGTGGGGTCGACCGGGATGAGAGAGGCCGACGGGCGCACGGTGTGGCCGCGTTCGGCGAAGAAATCGAGAAAAGTCTGACGTACCTGGGCGCTTTCCATTTCCGTGGACTCTGGGGAGGCGTCGCGGGTTTCAGGCTAGCAATATTGGAGGTCGAGCCAATACTGGGTAAACCTGCACGACCATCCCCTGGCGAGGGTGGCCCGCTCGGACCCCTGCCCCCTCGGGTGGCCGCGCCCGGGGAGACATGTTTCGCGACAACCCGGCGGGCACCTCCGAGAGGCCGGGAAATGCCCCATGGTCCCCTTATGATCGTCTTTGATGGAGCCCGCGCCCGGAACTTTGCTGGAGGAATCCGAGACTCCCGGTTCCCCCGACCGCGGGGTCGGCGCCGAGCGGCGGGAGGCACCCCCTCCCGATGGCGACGCCCCAGCCTCTGCGGAGGAGGGCGGACCGTTGGCCAACCTCTCCCCCAGCCGGGCCTCCGATTTCAAGACCTGTCCCCAGTTGTTCAAATTCCGCCACGTGGACAGGCTCCCGTCCATCCCTACCCCCGCCCAAGCCAGGGGGACCGCCGTCCACCTCGCCCTGGAGAGGCTGTTCCTGCTACCTGCCGACGAGCGCCGTCCCGAACGTCTGCTGGAACTCTTCGACGTGGCCTGGGAGGAGACGCTCGAAGAGGACGAATACCGGGAACTGTTCGCCGAGAACCCCGACAGCCGGGAGGAATTCCACCGGCATGGGCGGGAGGTTGCTGAGAGGTATTTCCAGATCGAGGATCCTCGGGTGTTGGAACCGCTGGAGAGAGAACTGCACATCTCCCTGGTGATCGATGAGGGGAATCCCCGCCAGGACGACGACAGACGGCTCGAGATCCGCGGGGTGATCGATCGCCTGGATCCTGCTCCGGGAGGCGGGTTCGTGATCACCGATTACAAGACCGGGAGAGCTCCACCCCTTCGTTTTGCCGACTCCAGCTTTTTCGCCCTGAAGGTGTACGCGCTGATGATCCAGGAGAACCACCACAGGACCCCGGACCTGGTCCGTCTGCTCTACTTGGGTAATTCGGAAGCTCATAGCCTTCCGGTCTCGCGAACGCAATTGCGGGGAGTGAAGAAGCAGCTCCAAGCTTTGTGGTGGGCGATCGACCGGGCGATCAGCACCGGCACATTCCCGACCAGAAAGACGCGGCTGTGCGACTGGTGCTCCTACCAACCCATCTGTCCAGCCTGGGCCGACGAACCTCCATCTCCCGATCCCGACATCTAAAAAGTGTCACACCCCCCTCCTACGCTTTTCATATATGGAAAAGCAAGTCATGCAAAGCACCGGGGACACCCATTCGAACGACTGCCGGGAGATCGTAGAGTGGCTGGCCGAGGGTGGGATCACCGTCGAGTCGGTTGAGCGGGGACCGGCCCATGCCTGCCCCGTCTGCCAGCCCGGCGACCTCCATGTCGCCGCCTGATTCTCCTGGACAGGGCGGACGCGGCCACCGGATCTCGCCGGGGGACTGGCCAGGCCTGATCGCCCGGGCCGAGGGAACCCAGCTGATCATCGGCGGGCCGGGGACTGGCAAGACCGAACTTCTCGCTCGCAGGGCCGCCCATCTGATCAACTCAGGTATAGCCCTTTCGGATGGGGTGCTTGCCCTCACCTTCTCCCGGGAGACCGCCTCGGATCTTCGGGGCCGGATAACCTCCGGCGCCCGGCGTTCCTTCGGGGAACTGTCCGTGGGGACCTTCCATGCCTTCGCCCGAGCCCTGGTCGAGGAGCACTGCCAGATGCTCTTGGGCAGCGCCCGGCCGCCGATGGTGCTCACCACGCCTGAACAGATCCAGTTCGTCCGAGAGACGCTGGACGAGGAGTCCCCCGAGGACTGGCCGCTTCTCTACCGGCGGATGCTGAAGACCCGCACCCTGGCCGAAGAGTTGGCCGACTTCATGCTCAGGTGCGGTGAGCGGAGGGTCACTCCTGAGGGACTGGCCGCCCAGGCAAGAGCGAAACCGGCCTGGGCGGCCTTGCCCGGGTTCTACCAACGGTACCTGGAGCGCCTGCGAAGGGAAGGAAAGACCGACTACACCGGCCTTCTGCTCCTGACGAACCGTGCGTTGGGAGCCACCGACATCGGGAAGAGCACGGCCGTCCGGTTCCCATTCGTGCTGGCCGATGAACTTCAGGAAGCCACGGTGGTGCAGACGGAGATACTGAGAAAGCTGGTGGCGAACGGATGCCACCTCACCGCCGTCGCCGACCCCGACCAGACCTCCTTCTTCTTCCGGGGCGCCGAGCGGGCTTCGGTGCAGTCCTTCCCCTCCGACTTCGCCGCCCCCGGGAACCCACCGCCGGAGGTCTTCAGGCTCGACACCAGTTTCCGGGTTCCCGCAGAGGTGCTGGCCCCGGCCGGAGAGTTGTTCGCCGCCGGTCCGCATCTCCCGGCCCCGGCCTCCCATTCGGGGAAGGTGGACCTCTATCTCTTCGACCAGGAGACCACCGAGCACGACTGGATAGCCACCGAGATCAAACGCCTCCGGCTTGTCCAGGGGATCCCCTACCCGGAGATGGCAGTCCTTACCAGGACCTCCCACCTGTTGGCGGGACTCTCCCGAGCGCTGGACCGCGAGCGCATACCCCACACCCGACCCGGAGCCCGGCTGATCGACCACCCCGCGGTGCGCATGGTGCTCGACCTGGCCTGGGTCGCGGCGGTGGATGTTCCCGATCCCCAGGGCCACCCCGAGTGGTTCACGGTCTCGGTGGACCGGACCTTAGTGAGCGCTCTGCTGGGCCCGCTGTTCTCCCTGACCCAGGGAAGGGTGGCGGAACTGAGAGGCATCCGCCGCCGGGAAGGTCGACGATGGGCCGAGGTGCTTTCAGGGCGGCTGCCGGAAGCCCGGGCGCTCGCCCGCCTGCTCGACGACTCCTCCTGGGCGGAGAAGGCCTCCGCCACAGAGGGATTCTGGAGACTGTGGAACACCGTCCCCCAGTTCAGGGAGATAGTGGACCCTGAGAGGCTGGCTGACTATCGCTCCGCCCTCGCATCCTTCGCCCAAACCCTGGGGCGGCTGGCCGAGCGCTCTCCGGGGACCTCGCTCCTCGACTACCGGACCCTGACACTCGAAGGCGACCTGGAGGCGTCGCCCCTCCGCCCACCACACAGCGAGGTGGACAGCCGCGTGACGATCAGCACCATCCATCAGGCCAAGGGCCGCCAGTTCGAGGTGGTGTTCATCGCCGGCGCAACCGAGGGAACCTTTCCCGACACCCGGCCGTATCACTCCCTGCTGGAGGGTCAGTTCCTATCCCGACCGGACCTCGATCACTTCGGGCTTGTGCAACTGCAACTGGCCGAAGAGAGGAGCCTCGCCTACACCGCCATGACCCGCGCCTCCAGTCGGGTGGTGTGGACGGCCACCTCCCCTGACCTCAACGAGGCGCGACGCACCGTCAGCAGGTTCATGTTCTCCCTCGCCGACCGGGTCGGACAGCGGTTGGGGGGACCTGCCGGCCGGGCCTCATCCTCCCCGGTGGGGAGGCTCGAGACAGAGAGTCATCTGCGGCGCGCCCAGCGGGACATCTCCGAGCCTCTCCCACGCCGGCTGGCCGCCGCCCGGGTGCTGGCCCACCCGGGTCGCCCGGACCTCTGGGATCCCCGGGGCTTCGCGGGGGTGCGCCCACCGGGGCCGGACACCGGTCTCATCAGCCCGGACCACATCATGTCCGCCTCCCAGGCCGAGGCCTACCAGAAGTGCCCCCGTCGTTACGCCCTGGAGTCCCGCCTGCGCCTGGACCCCTCCGACGACAACCCGTATCTCCGTTTCGGCAGCCTTATGCACACCGTCCTGGAGAGAAGCGTCCGGCGGTCCTCCGAGCAGGGAGAGCCCGGTTTGGATCTCGCCGACGCCTTGCAGGAATTGAGCGTCCGGCTGGCCGAGATGGACTTCGGCACCCCGGTGCTCAACTACGCCTGGCTGGAGCGAGGGACCAGGCTCCTGGAGCAACTGGCGAGGCGCTGGACCACCGACCGCGGCCAGGCCATCGGTTTCGAGGAGAGAATCGAGATCGATCTGGACGGGACAACGTGGCGGGGGCGGATAGACAGGGTGGACCGCATGGAGGACGGGACACTCCGCATCGTGGACTACAAGACCTCCAAGAACCCCATGGCCGTGAAGGACGCGGCCGTCTCATTGCAGTTGGGGTTCTACCTGTGGGCGCGGTCGGGTCGGGGGCCCGACGCGGACCGAGTGTCGGAGGCCGAGTTGTGGTTTCCCCTATGCGACAGGGAGATGTCATGGACCCGATCCTTCGACCCAGCCAACCTCGAAGAGGTGTTGGGGTTACTGCGGGAGATAGCAGAAGCGATTCTGGCCGAGAGGGCGGACCCGCTGCCCTGGCCGCCCCGACCCTCCAGGGAATGCGGGAGGTGCCGGGTCCGTTCGCTATGCCCGGCCTGGCCCGAGGGGCAGGGAGCATTCGCCTCGTGAGCCGCTCTCTCCCCATCCGGCTCTCACCCGAGCAACAGGCCGTGGTCGACTACCCCCTACTTCCGCTCCGGGTGTCGGCAGGGGCCGGGACAGGCAAGACCACCACGGTCTCCTACCGCATGGCAAGACTGGTGACGGACGAGGGGGTGCCGCCGGAGCAGCTGTTGGGACTGACCTTCACCAACAAGGCGGCCGAGGAACTCTCCCACAAGATCCAAGAGGTGCTCTCCGACTCCGCCGATCCCCTCAGGGAGGCCCAGGTCAACACCTACCACGGCTTCTGCGCCCAGTTGGTGACCGAGTTCGGGGCAGTGCTGGGGTTGGAGAGGGGTCTCTCCATCATCGGCCCTGCGCAGACTCGCCAACTGGTCAAGCGGGTGATCAGGGAGAACGCCCTCTCGGCGCTGGACAACACCGATATGTTCTATCTTCCGGGAGCGATCATCCGCTTCTCGTCCTCCCTGGCCGATCACCTGGTTGATCCCGACCGGGTGGACGAACAGATGCTGGCGGCAGGGGTCCCCCTGCTCGACGGCGCCGGGTTCCGCCGCAAGAGCGACCTCGCCGATTACGAACGACTGGTGGCGTCCTTCGCCAAACGGCGGGGAATGGTGGAAGCTGCCCACGGGTACCAGGACTACAAACGGAGGCTCGGGGTGGTGGACTATGGAGACCTGATCGTCCTGGCCAACCGGATCCTCGAGACCGAGCCACAGATTGCCCAGCGGATCAGGGACCGCTACCGGGCCGCGGTGGCCGACGAATACCAGGACACCAACGCCGCCCAGCGGGTAATCCTCCAGTTGCTCTTCGGTGACGGATTCCCCCTGACGGTGGTGGGAGACTCCGACCAGACCCTGTATGAGTGGCGGGGAGCGTCCCTGGAGAACTTCCGGAGATTCCCCACCCACTTTCCCACAGCGGACGGAACACCCTCCAAGACTCTCCATCTTACCCTCAACCGGCGCTCGGGGCCCGAGATCATCCACTTCGCCAACCGGATAAAGGACGAGATAGGCTCCGACACTCCCGGCCTCCAACCTCTCCCGGAGGCGCCCCCCTCGCGTGTGACCGCCGAGTGGCATCCCACCTTCATCGACGAGGCGGCCTGGATAGCCGAGCAGTTGATCGAACGCCGACGGGAGGGGAGGAGTTGGCGGGACATGGCGGTGTTGTTCCGGAAGACCAAGGACATCCCCGGGGTGTACCGACAACTTGTGTCCCACGACATCCCGGCCGAGGTCGCAAACCTGGGTGGCCTGCTGGCTGTCCCCGAAGTGGTTGAGATCCACTCCTGGCTGAAGGTGATAGGCAGGTTCGACGACCGGGTGGCCGCGGCGCGGCTCTTGAGCGGAAGCCGGTTCCGGCTCGGCCTGGGGGAAATCCGGATTCTGAGCAGGTTTGCCCGCCGCCGTCCCGAGGGACAGCCCGCCCTTCTGGACGCCTTGGAAGACGACGGGTTCTGGGATGAACTCTCCAACTCCCAGGTCGAAGCATTCGGACGCTTCCACGCCGAGTACCGGGAACTGCTCGGGGTTTGCCAGGGGAGATCTGCCGGAGAGGCCTGCCGAATGGTCCTTGAGAAGACGGGAGTCTGGGCGGATGTGGAGTCGATGTCTCCCAACACCCGACTGTCGGCGCGCCTTAATCTCTACCGTTTCCTGGAGCTGGCTGAAGACTGGTCGCCCCTCGAGGGCCAGTCCACGATCGGGGGATTCCTCGACTATCTCGACGCCCTCTTGGAGGAACCTGCCGAAGAGGTGGATGCCGCCCGTCTCTCCGATGAGGATGCGGTGGCGCTGCTCACCGTTCACAAGGCGAAGGGCCTCGAGTGGCCGGTGGTGTTCGTGCCCGCCGTCTACAATCGCAACTTCCCGTCCCAGGCGGTGGGCGGATACGACAATCCCTACCGGAAAGCCGAGACCATTCCATGGGAGTGGCGGCTCGATCCTCCGCCCCATGAGCCGATCACTCCCGGATTGGACGCCTCCGGGCTCACCGGGCTCCTCCGAAGGACCGCCGAGGAGGTCAAGGCCCAACACCGGTCGCAGGAGTGGCGGATCGCCTACGTGGCCGCCACCCGAGCCCAGGACGAACTGGTCCTCTCGGGAGCGCACTGGTACGGGTACCCCGAACCCACCATGCGGCCTCAACTTCCCCGCCAGAGCCGGTTCTTCACACTCGCCTGGCAGGCCGCCACAGGGCGGGCCGGCGATCGGGACCTGACCGAAGAACTTGACCGGACCTATCCAGCCCCGCCCCGCCCCGAGAGCTTCGCCACGCCATCCCAGGCTCTCCACTTCCCCGATCCCCTCTATGGGGACGGAGGATGGCCGGAGGGAATCCGCCGCGCCCTTGAAGACCCCGACTGGGCGGCGGGGGTCGCCCGTCGCCACCAGGTCGAAGAGGAATACCAGGCAGCCCTGGAGGAGTTCTCAGGCCTGCTGTTCCGTCTACCCGATCCGGCACCCGACAGCACCCTCCGGGAGATCTCCACCTCGGCCACCGGCCTGGTCACCTACGCGCAGTGCCCGAAGAAGTTTTTCTGGACGGCCGTGGACCCCCTTCCCCGCAGTTACTCCTACGCAACCCGGCGGGGAACCCGGATCCATCGCCAGATTGAGCTACATCACCAGGGCAAGGTCCCCTTGCTGGAACCCGATGACGAGTTCCGGGAACTCACCGGTGACGACCGGCCCGTCAATTCGCCGGACGGCGACCACCCCTTCGACGTCTTCTTGAAATCCCGCTTTTCGAAGATGAAGGTCCAGTGGCTGGAGAAGGGGTTCACACTCCGGTTGGGAGAGGAGGTTCTGGTAAGGGGCCGGATCGACGCCGTCTACCAGACCGAATCCGGAGGCTGGGAGATCGTGGACTTCAAGTCGGGCCGTGCACCGGGCGACGACCCTCATGGGGCCCGGTTGGCCCAGATGCAGGTCTACGCCCTGGCAGTGCGAGAGATCCCCGAACTCGGCCCGGCCCCCGCCGATCTGTCGGTCACCATCGCCTACCTTGGAGGAGGCAGGCTGGCGGAGAGCCCCAGCGCCCAGCCGGTGGACGCCGAGTGGCTGGCCGCAGCGTACAGAAGGCTGAAGGATATGGCCGGATCGATGTGCGACGAGCAGTGGGATCCCACTCCATCGGCCGAATGCGGCGGCTGCGACTTCTTTCGCGTCTGCCCTGAGGGCAAGGCCTTCATCGCCTCGAGCGGCCGCAAGCCTTGAGCAGGCCTCCCAGTCCCGGATCCCCCGGCGTCTTTCAGGAGCCGGGCGGGGCGTGGTGACTGTCGGAAGCGAACTCGTGAGTGCGCCAGCGGTGGTAGAGCGCCCACAGCACCAGCAGCGGAGGGAGCACCACGAAGGCGGCGACCAGGGCCAGCAGGATGGTGACCGCGGTCAGCATGCCGAGTTGCCTCATCGGATCGAGCGGCGCGAACAGAAGGACGAGGAGTCCCACAGCCGTGGTGAGAGCGCTGGCCAGGAGCGCCCCGCCGGTGGTGTTCATCGCCCGGTGCATGGCGTCGCGGATCCGGCGCGACTCCCTCTCCTCCTCCAGGAACCGATGGGTGAGATGGATGGTGTAGTCGACGCCGATGCCGATGGTGAGCGCGGTGATCAGGGCAGTCACCATGTTGTAGGAGATCCCCATCACCCACATCGCCCCCAGCACCCACACCAGGGCCACGGCAATAGGGATCATGGTTATCAGCCCCAATGCAGGGCGGAACTCGGTGACGCCGAAGAAGAGCACCAGGATCAGCAACGCAGCCAGGGTTGTAAGGCCCACACTGACTACCTGGCTGGCGGTCAACTCCTCGGTCACCAGGGCGATTAGCGAGTCGCCGCCCGTGATGGTGATCTCTGAGCGGTTTCCTCCCCACAGCGCCTCGAGTTCGCCGATCAACTCCCTTGACGCTTCCACACCTTCCACCGTGACCGGCACCTGGAGGATGGTGCGGTCCGGGCCCTCGGATCGGAAGTCCACCACCCTGGCGAACCCGACTGGATCGGCCCCTTCGAGAAGCGACCAGGCAGCCCTCACCTCCTCGTCGGGAGCGAAGACATCGAGGCCCAGATCGGCATAGGCGGCCGCGAAGGCCGGATCGTAGTTGTCGCCCGGGAGGCCGGTTTCGCTGATCCAGTCCACCAGCAATGTCCCCGCCGACGCCAGGGGAGGTCCGGCCACGCCCTCGGGCCTCCTACGGGGATCGGCCAGGGTCGTGTAGAAGTCGAACAGGTCGCGCAGTGTCCGGACGGTGTCCAGGTCGGCCTCGATCAGGATGGACATGGTGGAGGCGCCGCCGTCGAAGTTCTCCTCCAGGAACTCGATGTCCTTCTCAGTCTCGGAGCCGCGAGGCACGAAGTCCTTGAGTGCAAAGGTGGTGTCGAGACCCATGGCGGCGACCGCGGCCAGGATCGTCACCACGATGGCGCCGCCCAGAATGGGCAACGGGCGGCGCACGACGGTGTTCGCCACCCGCGAGAGGACCGCTCCGGCGCCGGGGATCGTGTCGGCCACCGGTTTGACCGCAAGGCCCCGTCCTTTGCGAATGTTCCTGCGGTCGAGCACCAGCCGCGCGGCGGGAACGAAGGTGGTCATGACTATCCAACCCGAGATGACGCCGATCCCGGCCACCAGGCCGAAGTCGGCCACGGGCTCGAACTTGCTGGCCAGGTTGGTGAGGAAACTCACCGCGGTCGTGCCTGCCGCCAGCATGACCGGCACGCCCGAGAACCGGATCGCCTCACCGACGGCCAGCCGCGGCGAGTCCTCGCCGATCGGGCCTCCCAGTACCAACGTCTCCCGGTAACGCCCGGTGATCTGCAGCGCATAGTCCACGCAGAGACCGATCAGCAGTACCGGCACCAGGACGATCATGATGTTCTCCGGATCCACCAGATCCGCCCCGCCGGGCGACAGCCAGGCCTGGGCGCCGAACGTCCACATTATGGTCAGGAGGAGCCCCAGGATCGCCAGCGCCACATCCGAGCCGGAGCGGTAGAAGACCGCCAGCAACGCGATGATCACCACCAGCGCGATTCCCATCAGCAGGAACAAACTCGACTGGCGCGCCTGCCGTCCCTCGGTGTTGCTGTTCGCTTTGGTGATCACGGACACCGCCAATGGCGCCAGGTCCGACGAGTCGGTGATCTCGTGGGCGCGCAGTTGCGCGGCCTGCAACCCCAGCGGATCACCGGCCTCGTTGAGCGTGATCAGGGATAGGCCGGCAATCGGCGTCCCCGAGGCGTCCCGGGGGACGAAGCGCTCCAAGCCTGCGTTGGCCTCGGCCAACTCCGGTACCCGAACCGCCCGCTCCAGGGTGGCGTCCAGTTCGGCGTCGGAGACCGTGGCAATGTCCAGTCCTCCCGCGGCCAGCAGGCGCTCGGTGATCGGAACGTAGCCGGCCAGGGGATCGTCCACGATGAACGGTCGGACCATCGGGTCCCCGACGATCCTCGCAAGCAGGTCCCTCGTCAGCCGGAGGGAGTCGGCCGAGAGCACGTCGCCCCTGGCCAGGACCTGGACGATCTCCACACCAGCGGAGGCCGGGAAGCTCTCCCGGATGGCGTCGGAGGCCTCGGCCAGTTCACTCTCGGAAGGAAGGAAGGAAGCCATGGCGTCGATGGGCGCCGGCGGAACATCCTGCACGAAGAACCCGGACAGCAGCACCGCCGTGATGGCGACCACGACCGCCAGGACCAGCTTGGGGGCTCTCTGCACGCCGCGGGACTGCCATCGGAACATGGGGATCCTTAGAGGCGTTTGGTGGCCGAGGAGCCCGGACGGGTCACACCGGCGTCTATCGCGCTCGACATCCTCCTACCTTAACAGAGGGTGTTGCCGCCGACTTGAAGGGATCCGGGCGTCATCCAAATCTCGGCAGGACCACCGGCCGCCGGCCGAAGCGGTCAGACGATCCGGCCGTCGCTCGTCTCCACCAGGATGGTGACCGGGCCGTCGTTGGTGATGAAGACTTCCATCATGGCGCCGAACCTCCCCGTCGCCACCGGCACGCCCCTCCCCCGCAGTTCGGCGGCCACCTCATCCACCAATCGCTGCGCCGGTTCGGGCCGCGCCGCCCGGACGAAAGACGGGCGGCGGCCCTTCCGAACATCACCGTACAGAGTGAACTGGCTGACCACCAGCGCCGCTCCACCCGTATCCGCCACGGAGAGGTTCATCTTCCCATCGGAATCCGAGAAGATCCGGAGGCCTGCGATCTTCCGGGCCAGAGCGCGGGCATCCTCCGGCGTATCCTCATGGGTGGCGCCCACCAGGGCCAGGAGGCCGCCGGCGATCTCGCCCACCGTCTCCCCATCCACCTCCACCCGCGCCGAGGAGACTCTTTGCACCACTGCTCGCATCTCCGCCATGATGCTAGAAGGCTCTCCGGTGTGATGTATCGGCCCCAATCCCCTACCGGCGGTCATCACCGATGAGCGCTCCCAAAGATCTGGTGGGAAAGCCCAACAGGAGGATGTGCCCCGGCGCGTTCGCACACCTGGGAGGCCAACCACCCACATCCAACCGGAACGCTCCGCCGCTTCGCCGGTGGCAGGCGACGTGGGAAGCGCTCTCCGCCGAGTTGACCGGTGGACGCCCCGCCACCCGGTCAGAGGACTCGTTCGACCCGGTGCAGGCGGCGATCGTGGCCGCCCAGATCAAGAGAGCCAAGCCCCTACTACCGGCCCAGGACGGGGAAGGATTCGACCTCGACTGGCCCCGTTTGAGCTCTCCGATCGAAGACCAGGAGTTGGAGGTCTTCTTTCAGTTCGTCCACGCCGACCGGGATGGGTTCCTCAAGATGTACCGGTTGAAGACCGCTCAAGTCAGACCCGGAGAGGAGTTCGTCTCCGCCCCCGAAGAGATCGCCACCGTGGTCTCCGACCCACGCTTTCCCGGCTCTTTGGAGGCCTATGAGATAAGAACCGCCGACGGTGAGATGATCCGGCTCGAGATGGATCCGAACAAAGCCCGGGAGACGCTGACGCACTTGGAGGACGACTACCGGACCCTGGCGGGAGCCGATCCGGAGGACATTCGCCCGGGCTACCACTGCTCGATGTGCGACGTGGCCGACCTGTGCAGAACGTTTCCGGCCATCGATCCGTCAATGGAGAGGGTCGCCCCACACAGAAAACGCCGACTGCCCTCCGCCTACCGGCTGATGCTCTCCAAGTCCCGCCTCGATGACATGGACCTCTGCCAGAGGAGGGCCGCATGGAGGGCCTGGTTCTCCATTCCCGCCGATCTCGACCACCGATCCCGCGAGACCTCTCCGGGCCTGGAAGTCGGGAGCAGGTTCCACCGCCTGATGGCCGAGGCGCTTCTCTCCGATGATCCGGGTTCGCACTTCCGTGGCGATCCCGAGATGGAACGTCTCTACCTCCAGCATCAGAACCTTCCATGCGCCGCTCCCGTCCGCGTCAAGGCAACCGAGTTTCCACTGGGGTTCACCGTCCGGTTCCGGGTCGACGGCCACAGCGTCTCGGTGGTTTCCTATGGCCTGGCGGACGCGGTGGGACGGGAATCCGACGACACACCGGCGGCCGTCGACCACAAGACCGGCGTGTCGGGAGGATCGAATCCTCACGAAGCGGAGATCTATGCCCTCGGGGCGCTGCTCCGGTTTCCCAACTCTCCCGCCGTAGCCACTCACACCCACCATCTCGCCGCCGGGAGAGATCCGGCCTGCGAACGAGTGGCCTGGGAACGAGACCGGATCGGGGAACTGGTTTCCCGGTTGGGCAGCCTTGCCGAGGCCGCCGCCCGATGGGACCCCCTCGACGCCACCTCACCTCCCTACCGGGTGGGCGAGTGGTGCGGCACATGCCCCTTCGAGCAGAGGTGCCTCTCCTACCGCTGATTCCAACCCACCGAGGGCGTGCGGGTCGGCCCGGCAGCACCGGAAAGAGGCAAAGACCGTGAAAATACTCGCCGGTCGCGGGTTGACCTCACCGCGACGGTCGGTCCATGATGACCATAGCTGCACATTTGCCAACCGGTCCGGGTCAGGGCTCATCCGGACCGCAGAGATCCCGTTGGTCGTCGTTGGAATACCTTCTCAGCCGGAGGTGGTCCCAACCTGGTTTTTCGCGAGTTTCCGAGCTCGGTGGTGGTGGCGGGGGGCGGGCCCAGAAGGTGGAATTCCGCGAAATAGCAACCGTTTTCGCGAAAGGCCGGGGGATGTCACAACAGGCTCTCGTTGGCGCATTGCCGGCCGATTCGTCAGCCTGAGACACCTGCCATTTGAATCTCGGTGGGCTCTGCGCAGCAGAACCAGGACTCGGTGAGCCCGGGGACCGACTCTTCCCAATCCACCTCATCCAGCGAAGGCGGCTGCCTTCCGATTGCCCGTCGCGCCGCCGACCACTGGGCGTGGAGGGTGCTCCGGGGATCCATCTCACCTCGACTCCCCTCCTCGGCCAGGGCCAGCACCCTCCGCTGCAACTGGTCGACCGCGGGATTCGGGGACTGCCAGGTGTAGGTGAGGGTGCTGAAGTCATACGGGCCGAGGATCCGGCGGCGCGCGCCGGGAATGGACAACACCAGCGAACCCTCGGGAACCAGGAGGCGTATCCCCATTTGCACCGGGTCGGTGGCTCCCATCAGGCCCTGGCCGGCGATGAAGGAGAAGATGTCGTCCAGGTCGGAGAGTTCCGTCCAAGGGGTGAAGGGAAGCCAGGAGGGGCGGACCACGAGGCCCGCCTCTCTCAAGACCATCACCGCCTGAACCAACTCCGAGACCGTGTGGCCCTTGTCGAGATACGCCAGCACCCGATCGTTGACAGTCTCGAAAGCCGATACCACGAAAACCACGTTGCGCTCCGCCATCTCTACCCAGATTGAGCGGTGGGCGAGGATGTGCTCAACCTTAACTGTCAAGTCGAAGGTCAGATCGGGAAACTCCGAATGCGCAGCCTCTACCAGACGACGGGCGTGCGCCGGCCCGTTGAGAAAGTCGGGGTCCCCGAACGTGACGTGCTCCGCTCCGTTTTCGGTCAGCCATTGCAGGTCCGCCAGGATGCTCTCGAGGTCGACGATCCGGTACCGACCGTCGTACACGGCAGGCAGAGGACAGTGGCGGCACCGGTGGCGGCATCCCCTGCTCCCCTCCACGTATCCGACCAGTCTCCTGGATCCCCTATGGTTCATGCAGGCGTAGCGGTCCAGAGGAGGCAAGAGGCCGCGGGCAGGCACCAGAGACGAGGAACGAACCGTGGAGATGGTGATCGGGACCGCCCCTTCCAAAGACCTACTTCCCAACCTCCCGACCCAGTCGACCAACTCGGCGGTGTATTCCCCCGCTATCGCCCGGTCGGCCACCTCGCCCACCACGCGGTCGGAAGCCGCAGCCGCGTACAGCCCGTAGAAGGCGATGGCCAACCCGGGACGGGCAGTTCTTATCCGGCGGGCGGTCTCGACGCCGAGCCGCATTGCGGTGTGCATCGGCACGGAGATACCCACCACATCCGCCCATGCCACCTTGGCGTCGTCCCATTCCTCCACTGCCAAATCCATCGCCTGCACCGAGTGTCCGGCGGACAGGAGCGCGGCGGCCGGCCATGCCACGTGCAGTGGCTGGTGACCCAATTCATAGGTGGAGATCAGCAGTACCCGCAGGGTGGGCGTCCTTTCTTCCC
>JAPPLW010000049.1 GCA_028819345.1 bacterium
GTGAGATCAACGGAGTAGACACAGCGCATCTGCTGTTTGCCCGGGGAGTTGTGGGCGACACCCCCGCCGCGGGCGACTACACATGGAGAGCCTCGAACGAGTGGGTGCATGGAACGCACAGCAGGACCACTATCGGGGGATACTTCGGGCTGGGCGAAGAACGCGCCCACAAGTCAACCTACCAGGTGGAGGCCGACCATCCTCTGGAGTTCAACGCAGAGGACAACGCCGCTACCCCGGTGGAGATCGTGCTGGCGGGCCTGGCGAGTTGTCTGACAGCCGGCGTGGCGGCCGTGGCGGAGAACCGCGAGATAAAGCTGCGTTCCGTCAAAGCGACCATCGAAGCCGATATGAACATCGGGGGCATCCTCGGATCGGATCCCGAAGTCAGGAACGGCTTCAGCGACGTGCGGGTCGCCTACCAGATCGACGCGGATGAGGCCAGTTCGGCCGACGTCGAGGCGCTGGTGGCCCAGTCCCAGAAGATCTCGGCGGTGTTCGACATCCTCACCAACCCCACCAACGTAACCGTCCAGGTCAACTAACGGGCGAGGCGGGGTGCGGACCGACACCGTAGTAATCGGCGCCGGGCACACCGGTCTGGCGGTAAGCTACCTCCTCTCCCAGCGCTCGATCGACCATGTGGTCCTCGAGCGCGGGGAGGTGGCCAACACGTGGCGGACGGAGCGTTGGGACTCGCTCCGCCTGCTCACTCCCAACTGGCAGACCCGGTTGCCCGGCTTCGCCTATGACGGCGATGATCCCGACGGATTCATGACCATGTCCGAGGTCGTCGAGTTCATAGACCGGTACGCCCGGTGGGTCGATCCGCCCCTCCACACCCTTACCAACGTCACTTCGGTGCGCAGGGAGAGCGACGGCTACGAGGTGGTGACCAACCGCGGTGCATGGTCCTGCCGATCCGTGGTGCTGGCGACCGGGGAGTTCAACCTTCCCAAGGTGCCGCCCATCGCCGCGGCCCTCCCGCCGTCGGTCGAGTCGGTGACCCCCTTCCACTATCGTCGTCCCTCGGATCTGCCTGAAGGCGGCGTGCTGGTGGTGGGAGTTTCGGCCACCGGCGTGCAATTGGCCGACGAGATCCACCGTTCCGGTCGGCCGGTGACGGTGTCGGTGGGAGAGCACGTCCGCATGCCACGGATATACCGCGGGAAGGACATCCGCTACTGGTTCGAGGTCACCGGCCTGTCCGACGAGCGTTACGACGAGGTGGATGACATAGTGCGGGCCCGCAGCGTTCCCTCTCCCCAGCTGGTGGGGACCCCGGAGCGGATCACGCTCGACCTGAACGCCCTGACCGATCGCGGTGTGCGCCTGGTGGGCCGACTGGCCGGCATCAGGGATGGACAGGCCCAGTTGTCGGGTTCATTGCACAACAAGTGCAACCGCTCCGACCTCAAGATGGGCCGGCTGTTGCTCGCCATAGACGAGTGGATCACCGAGCACGGCCTGGACGGCGAGTACGGCCCTCCCCGCAGCTACGAGCGGACCCGGGTCGAGAAGGCGCCACCTCTGGGTCTCGACCTCACCAGCGGTGAGATCAAGACCGTCTTGTGGGCTACCGGTTACCGGCCGGACTACTCATGGCTCCATGTTCCGGTGCTGGACCACAAGGGGCGACTCCGCCACGACGGCGGCGTCGTCTCCGATTCGCCCGGCATGTACCGGATCGGGATGAACTTCCTCCGCCGCCGCAAGTCGAGCTTCATCCACGGCGCCGAGGACGACGCCCGCGACCTGGTTGACCATCTGTCCGCCTACCTTTCGACCCGCGTCCCGGCGAGGAGTCGCTGAGCCCCGTCGACATTTGGCAGGGCGATGCCCTTGCTGCGCCATGCCGCCAACTTCGAAGACGAGTCGGCGTGGGGAAGGTAACTCCTGCGAGGAACCTGGACAAGCGGTGGTAGCCTTGAATGCCTGATGACGGATCCGAGGGAGTTGCCTCAACAGGTCGCCGAACTGATCGAGTTGGCCAAGCAGTATCTGCGCCAGGAGACGATCGACCCCATGCGGAGGCTGGGGGTCTCCGTGGCGGTTGCCGTGGCGGCGACAGTCCTGGTGAGTCTGGGGGCTGTGTTGGGGTCCCTGGCGCTGCACCGGTTCCTCATCGAATCCCTCCCCGAGACGAGATGGTGGGGGGTGGCCGCCGCCGGGATCACCTCGGTGGTGTTCCTCGGCGCGGCGCTGGTGGTGGGAAGGGCGGCTCGGAGCCGTGGATGACCAACCCGCCGTGGTGACCCGGGAGGATCTCGAAGACGGCGCCCGAAGGATCATCGACACCCTGTCCAACACGGGAGAGGGGATGACCAATCCGCTTTTTCTCAAGAGCATGGGAACCGCGGCGATGATGGGCGTGGTCTACTGGGTGGGCAGGCGAAAGGGCCGGAGAAAGATCAAGAGGGCCATCTCCGAACTCGCCCGGATGGTCTGACCCGGTTCGGACCCTATGACCGGCGGCGGTTCCTGCTGCGGGAGGCCAGTCGCCAGAGGAACAGGCCGACCGCCATCAGCCAGAAGTCCCCGGTGCGCGCTCCGCGGAAGGCGTTGGTGATACCGTATTTTTTCAGGCGGTCGCTTCTCATCGGAAAGGTAACGTAGTGAGAAACCAAGCCTAGGACCACCGAGCGGAAGGAGGCGTCTTGAGAAACGAACGGTTGAGGAGGGTGCTGGTTTGGTTGCTGGTCCTCGCGTTGGTCCTCACCCTGCTGACCTCGGTGGTCTCCGTTTTCCAATGAAGGTGATAATGCACCAGCCCCGGCGGGAGATCGAGGTGAGCGGACCGGGGTCGGTCAAGGCCTTGCTCAACAGGCTCGACCTGGTGTCCGAGTCGGTGCTGGTGATCAGGGGCGACGAGCTTTTGACCGACGATGTCCGCCTCCACCCGGACGACGTGATCGAGGTGCGTCCGGTCATCTCGGGAGGTTGACGGAGTTGTGAAGTGCCGGGTGTGTCGGGAGAGAGCAGTCATCTCGGTGCGCCGGCACAACGCCGGCTTCTGCCGGTCCCACTTCATAGAGCACATCCATCGTCAGGTGGCCCGGACCATCTCCGACCATCACATGTTCGGCGCCGACGACCGGTTGGTGCTGGGGGTGTCGGGAGGCAAGGACAGTCTTGCCCTCTGGGAGATCCTGACCGTGCTGGGATACCGGGTGGATGGCGTCTACTTGCATCTGGGTATCGGGGGGTACAGTTCCGACGGCCTGCGGTTCAGCCGACAATTCGCCTCGGAGCGGGATCTGTCCCTCCGAGTGGTGGACCTGGGCTCGGACCATGGTTTCTCCATCCCCGAGGCCGCCAGGCTCACCAGCCGGGCGGCCTGCTCCGCCTGTGGTCTGTCCAAGCGATATCTCCTCAACGAGGCGGCTGCCGAGATGGGATACGACGTGTTGGTGGTGGGGCACAATCTCGATGACGAGGCGGCGGTGCTCATGGGCAACGTACTTCGCTGGGAGGTCGACTATCTGACCCGCCAGCGTCCTGTGCTTCCCACATCCGACGGCGGACTGGTGCGCAAGGTGAAGCCGCTCCTGCGGGTGGCGGAGCGGGAGACGGCTGCTTACGCGATCCTGCGGGGAATCCAATACGAGATAGAGGAATGCCCGATGGCGGTGGGGAACACCATCAACCGCTACAAAGAGTGGCTGAACCGCCTTGAGGAACAGTCCCCCGGTCTCAAGGCGCAGTTTCTGTTCGGGTTCCTCGACAGGGGAGCGGCCTATTTCCCGCCCGATCCCCCCGAACTCCTGGCTTGCAGGGAGTGCGGTCGCCCAACGCCGGGAGAGAGTTGTTCCTTCTGCCGGTTGAAGAATGCAACGGTGCTTCGCATCGCCGGCCGGAGCGCCTGAATGAGCGAGGCGGCTTCCTCGGAGCGCTTCCTCCGGGAAGGAGAGGTGGCGCTACTGATCGACGGGAAGGGCCGGCGGTTCATGGTGCTCCTCGATCCCTCCCGCCGCTTCGAGTACCACATGGGAATACTTCCCCACCGCGACATCATCGGCCAACCCGAGGGAACCCTTCTGAGATCGTCGGGGGGCGCGGGCCTGCGCCTACTCCGTCCCCGGCTGGCCGACTTCATCCTCAAGATGAAACGAGGCGCCCAGGTGGTGTATCCCAAGGACATCGGCCCAATCCTCATGTGGGCGGACATCGCTCCCGGGATGACGGTCGTGGAGGGGGGGACCGGATCGGGCGCCCTGGCGATGGCGTTGGCCCGGGCGGTGGGGGAGGCCGGAAGGGTGGTCTCGGTGGAGATTCGTCCGGATCACGCCGGCCACGCCCGGAAGATGATCCGCCGCTGGTTCGGGGACATCCCACCGCAGTTGGAGCTCCGCCAGGGGAAGGTCGAGGATGCGATCGCGGAGGTTGGCCCCGAACGGGTGGTGCTGGATGTCCCGGAGCCATGGCACGCCGCTCAGGCGGCCGCCGATGCACAACCGGCGGGGGGAGTGTTCTGCTCTTACCTTCCCACCGTTCCCCAGTTGCAGACCTTGGTCGAAGCCCTGAGAGGGACCGGAGGGTTCTGCGAGACCGAGATCTTCGAGACTCTCCACCGGGAGTGGAACGTGGCTGGACCTTCGGTGCGACCCAGTCACCGGATGGTCGGGCACACCGGTTTCGTGCTGGTGTCCCGCGTCAAGCGGGATCCCCGATAGGGCAGTCTAAAGGGAGTTTCCGCAGAGATTCCTTCGCGGTCGGCCGGGCGCGGTGCAACGACTCCGTGGCCTTTGAAGACTGTAGTCGGGGCCCCTCGGCTAGGGCTCGATGAAGATGCACTCCCCGGGGCACTCTTCGGCGGACTCGATGGTGATGTCCTCCTGCCCGGCGGGAACGATCGCCAAGCCTCCGGCGCCCTGAACCTCACCCTCCGCTTCTGCGTAGATGGTGTCGCCTTCCCGGACGTAGGCCAGACCGTCGTCCAGAAGGACGAAGACATCGGGTGCGATCTCCTCACACAAGCCGTCGCCGGTGCACAGATCCTGGTCGATCCAAACCTTCACGAATGCCTTACCTTCCGCATTTGGGGGTGCTTGACCTCTAGTATAGCAAACCCGGCCCAACACAATGCGCCGGCCCTTTCTTTATACTTGCGCTCACACAACAAGAGGCCCAACCAGGCATATAGTAGGCACGATGTACGACAAGCGCCGCCCAGATTATTCGGATCCCACCGCGGTCATCGCACAGCTCGAGGCCGAGTTGGCCAGGCTGCGTTCGGAGACGCCCCGGCGAGTCGACGCCCTCCAGCATCAGATGGAGCAGACCCGCCGCCAACTGGATCGGGTGCGCGGCCAGAACGAGAAACTCGGGGGCCTGCTCACCGAGGCGCGAGAGCAACTGGCCATGCTGCGCACCGAGGTGGAGCGACTGACCAGCCCACCCAACTCCTTCGGTACGGTGATGAAGGTGAACACGGACGGGAAAGTGGACCTGGTGACCGGCACCCGGAAGCTCCGGGTGGACGCGCAGCCCTCCATAGAGGTGAAGTTGCTCCAGCCCGGCCAGCAGGTTCTCTTGAACGAGGCCTATTCCATCATTGACGTGCGGGAGTTCGAGGGAACCGGCGAGGTGATGGTGGTGAAGGACCGCCTGGGAGACGACCGCCTCCTGGTGCAGGCCCACGGCGACGAGAACCGGGTGATCTGGATCGCGGGCCCGCTTCAGGAGGAGCCGATCCGTATGGGCGACAACGTGCGGGTGGACGTTCAGGGAGATATCGCCCTGGAGAAGCTGGCACGTCCCGAAGTGGAGGAGTTGATCCTCGAGGAAGTGCCCGACGTCACCTACACGCAGGTGGGAGGGCTGAAGTCCCAGATAGAGATGATCCGCGATGCGGTGGAACTGCCCTATGTCCACCGAGAGCTCTTCTCCTGCTATGACCTGGATCCACCCCAGGGAAT
Organism: bacterium; assembly: GCA_028819345.1. Lineage (GTDB taxonomy): Bacteria > Actinomycetota > Acidimicrobiia > Spongiisociales > ZC4RG35 > Bin76. The sequence continues at coordinate 5,919 of JAPPLW010000049.1, forward strand.
CCTGCTCTACGGCCCGCCCGGCTGCGGAAAGACCCTGATAGCCAAGGCGGTGGCCAACAGCCTGGCCACCGCGGTGGCCGAGCGCACCGGCCAGCCCGACACCCATTCCTACTTCCTCAACATCAAGGGCCCTGAGCTCCTGAGCAAGTGGGTGGGGGAGACCGAACGACAGATCCGGCTGATCTTCCAGCGGGCCAAGGAGAAGGCATCCGAGGGAGTGCCGGTCATCGTCTTCTTCGACGAGATGGACTCGCTTTTCCGGACCAGGGGCACGGGCATCTCGTCGGACGTGGAGTCGACCATCGTTCCCCAGCTTCTCTCTGAACTGGACGGTGTGGAGGCGCTCCGCAACGTGATCGTGATCGGCGCATCAAACCGGGAGGACCTGATCGACCCGGCCATCCTCCGCCCCGGGCGCCTGGACGTGAAGATCAAGATCTCCCGTCCCGACGAGGTGGCGGCCCGGGAGATCTTCCGGATCTATCTGACGTCCGACCTCCCCTACAGCCGAAAGGAGTTGGCCGCCACTTCGGGAGACATAACCAAGATGCTCGAGGACCTGATCGCTGCGGTGGTGGATGACATGTACTCGGAGAAGGAGGAGAACCGCTTCCTGGAAGTCACATACGCCAACGGTGACCGGGAAGTGCTGTTCTTCAAGGACTTCTCCTCGGGAGCCATGATCGAGAACATCGTGCGCCGCTCCAAGAAGAGCGCTATAAAACGCCACCTCACCGGAGGGGAGTCCGGCATCGGTCGGGCCGACCTGCTGGCGGCCGTGCGGCGGGAGTTCAGCGAGCACGAGGATCTGCCCAACACGACCAATCCCGATGACTGGGCGAAGATCTCCGGCAAGAAGGGAGAGCGGATCGTTTATGTGCGCACCCTCCTGGAAGACGGGAAGGGGCGCATGGTGGAGACGGTGACCACCGGCCAGTACCTCTGATTCGAACGGATCCCCACCCCTGATGGCCATTCCCAAGGTGCTCGGCACCGAGACCGAGTACGGGGTGATCATACGTAACAGGGGCCATCACCATCAGGCCTTGGCCGCCGCGGCGGTGATCGACAGCTATCCGGGTGGTCCGGTCAGGGTGCAGTGGTCGTACGAGCACGAGGCGCCGGGAAGCGACGCCCGGGGCTTCGGGCATGAGAACTTCGGCATGCCCGACCCGGATTCGGCTTTGATCAACTCGGTCCTCACCAACGGCGCGCGGCTGTACGTCGACCACTCCCACCCCGAGTACTCCGGACCCGAGTGCTTCGATCCCCGCGAAGCCGCCCTGTACGACAAGGTGGGGGAGTTGGTGATGGCCCGGGCAGGCAGGGTCGTCCAGGAGGCCCTACCTCCCAACCAGCAGATCCGCCTCTACAAGAACAACAGCGATGGCAAGAGCAGCAGCTACGGGGCACATGAGAACTACCTCCTCTCCCGGCGCACGCCGTTTGGGAAGGTGATCGAGTACCTCCCCACTTTCCTGGTGAGCCGCCAGATCTACACCGGATCGGGCAAGGTGGGCTCGGAGAACCACCGTCCCGCCTGCTCCTATCAGATCACCCAGCGGGCCGACTTCTTCGAGGAGGTGGTGGGGCTCGAGACCACCCTGCGGAGGCCCATCGTCAACACCCGGGACGAACCCCACGGAGATCCGACCCGGTATAGGCGCCTGCATGTGATCATCGGCGACGCCAACCTGTCGGAGGTCCAGACCTTTCTGAAGCTGGGCGCCACCGCGTTGTTCCTGCATGCGATGGAGGACGACGCGCTGCCGTCCGCCCTGGTTCTGGCCGAGCCGGTGAAGGCTTGCTGGCAGATCAGTCACGATTTGAGCCTGTCCCAGCCGGTCGCCCTTGCCGAGGGCGGCTCGATCACCGCGCTGGAATTGCAGTTCCTGTACCTCGAATGGCTCTCGGAGTATGCCCGCCGCCACCTGGACCATCCCGTGTGGACGGAGCTTCTGGAGGAGTGGGAGGCAGTGCTCCTGGATCTTGAGGAGGATCCCCTCCTGACATCGGACCGGTTGGACTGGACGGCCAAGCTGAGACTGCTCCAGGGTTATCGCGCCAGGGAGAACCTGCGGTGGTCCCATCCGCGCTTGGCGGCGCTGGCCCTCCAGTATCACGACGTGGATCCCTCCCGAAGCATCTATCACCGGCTGGCCGAGAGAGGAGCGATGCGTCGGATGTTCACCCGCTCGGAGGTGGAGAGGGCCGAGCGACTCCCCCCCGAGAGCACCCGAGCCTGGTTCCGGGGGACCTGTGTGTCTCGCTTCGGCGCCTCGCTGGTGGCGGCCAACTGGGACTCCCTCCTGTTCGAAACGAATCACGATGGTCTGGTCAGGGTGTCTATGATGGAACCATTGCAGGGTGATCGGGTCACCTCCGGTCCGCTGCTGGGCCGAGTGTCGGATCCGGCCGAGTTGATCCGAGAATTGGGTAAGAGAGATGGCTGATCAAGAGAAGGGAAGGCGGCGGCGTCGAACCAAGGGAGGTCCACCTTCGGGCGACGGGGACGGGGCCGGGCTGGGACTGGCCCAGGTGGACTCGGAGAAGATCGATGACCTGCTGGAAGAGATCGACAGCGTGCTAGAGGAGAACGCCGAGGAATTCGTGAAGAACTACATACAGAAGGGCGGCGAGTGACCTCACCCGCCGACTGGGGCCTGCCGCTCGGCGCCCCCGCTCCCGGAGCCAGCTTCTCGGATCTGCTGGAGTCGTTGGGACTTTCTCCCCGCTGGGACGTCCCCGACTCGCCGGTACGTGATCTCAGCGCTCCCGAAGCCACCACGGTGCTGGCTTCCCGCTACTCAGAAGGGGTGGTGATCGGCGGTGACCGCCAGGCCACCGAGGGCCATTTGATCGCCCATCGCCGGATGCGGAAGGTGTATCCGTCCGACCGGATGTCTGCGGTGGCGGTTGCCGGGACGGCCGGGCTGGCCCTCGAGATGGTGCGGCTCTTCTGCGTGGAATTGGAGCATTACGAGAAGATCGAGGGGGCGATGCTGAGCCTGGAGGGGAAGGCCAATTTCCTGTCCAGGCTAGTGCGCTCCCAACTCCCTCTTGCCTTTCAAGGCTTGGCGGTGGTCCCGCTCTTCGCGGGCTACGACCCCAGCACCGAACAGGGACGGGTCTACACGTTCGACGTGGTGGGGGGGCGCTATGAGGAGCACGACTACGGAGCGGCCGGTTCGGGAGCCGTGCAGGCGCGGGCCTTTCTTCGCACCGCCTGGCAGGCCGAAATGACCGAGGCCGAAGCGGTGGAGAAGGTGGTGGCGGCCCTGGTTGCGGCCGCCGACGTGGATGTGGCCACCGGCGGTCCCGATCTGCGCCGGGGGATTCTCCCCAACCTGGCGGTGATCGACTCAAACGGGGTCCGGGAAGTCTCCGAGGATCACCTGGAGGAAGTGGCCCGCTCTTCGCTGGGAGGAAGCCGGTGAACCCGGGCTTTTATGTCACCCCCGAGCAGTTGGTGCGGGACCGGGCCGAGTTTGCCCGGAAGGGAATCGCCCGGGGACGCTCGATCGTGGCCATGGAGTACCGGAAAGGCATCCTGATGCTGGCCGAGAATCCCGGGGGGGCGCTGCACAAGATCAGCGAGGTCTACGATCGGATCGCTTTCGCGGGCGTGGGCCGCTACAACGAATTCGAGACGCTTCGCAAGGCAGGGATACGCCAGGCCGACGTGATGGGGTACCTCTACAGCCGTGACGACGTCACGGCACTGGGTCTGGCCACTGCCTTCTCACAGACCCTGGGTGTGATTTTCTCCCACGAGACTAAGCCCTTCGAGGTGGAGCTTCTGATCTGTGAACTGGGGAGGGAGGGACAGCCCAACCACATGCTGCAGATCAGCTACGACGGAACCCTGGTGGATGAGCGAGGCGTGCTGGCCATCGGGGGGAAGGCGGACGTTCTGGGTGGGGCGCTCCGAGAGCGCTTCACGGAGGCCATGGAACTCGACGCTGCGATCCGCCTGGGGATGGAGGTCTTCGCGGAGACCGAAAACCGGCCTCTGGACGGCTGGGAGGCGGCGGTCCTGGAGGAGGGGTCGGCGAGACGGTGTTTCCGCCGCCTCGCCGATGCCGAGCTGGAGAGCCTTTCAGCTCGGCTATCCCCCTAAGACTTCACGGCGCCAGAGCCTCGGCGATCCTGCGGGCGTTCTCCACTAGCCACTTGGCATAGGTGTCGGCGTCCGAGCCCTCCGGACCCAGAGAACCGGTGTAGAGTTCCACCACCGCCAGGGGCGGGTCGAATTCGTTGGCCACCGTGAGAACGACACTGGCGTCGGCGATGGTCTCGGTGAAGAGGGTTGTGACGCCTTCCTCGCGGATCTCCTCGACGATCCGGGCCAGCCGGGCGGTGTCCGCTTGTGCCAAGCCGGAGCCAGGAAGGACCGAGTCGAGCACTTCGAAGTCGAAGTATGCGCCGAAGTAAGAGAACGAGTCGTGGTTGGTGACCAGCTTGCGGTGTGACTCGGGAACCGCCGCCAGTATCTCTTCGGCTTCGTGGGCGGCTCTTCCGATCTCCTCGGCGTAGTCATGGCCCCGCTGGGTCCATTCTGATGCGGAGAGAACCTTGCCGATGTCGGCCAACTCGGCGGCGATCAACTCAACCGCCCTCTGGACACGGGAGGGATCGAACCAGAAGTGGGGATCGAAAGCCCCGGCGTGGGCGTGGTCGTGGCCACCCTCGTCTTCGGCGTGGTCGTCGTCCTCGTCGTGGGCGTGGTCGTCCTCCTCGTCGTGATCTTCGTCCTCGTCGTGGTCGTGGTCGTCGTCGTGGTCCTCGTCCTCGTCGTGGTCCTCGTCGTGATCTTCGTCCTCGTCGTGGTCGTGGTCGTCGTCGTGGTCCTCGTCCTCGTCGTGGTCCTCGTCGTGATCTTCGTCCTCGTCGTGGTCGTGGCCGTCCTCTTCACCCTCGTGGGGGTCGCGTCCCTCGCCCCACTCCATGGGATCCACCATGTCTCCCACTTCGAGTATGCGCGCGCCGTCATCGTGGGCGGCTTCCAACACCGCGATCAGGCCCTCTTCAAGCCCCAGACCATTCGCAACCACCAGGTCGGCTTCCCTGATGGTCACTCCGTCCCTGGACGAAGCTTGATAGTCATGCGGATCGGCGCCCACCGGCAGCAACACCGTCACCGTGGCGTCATCTCCAACGATCCCCTTCACCAGGTCTCCCAGGATGGTGGTGGTCGCCACCACCAAGAGTTCCTCGGTAGGTTCAGGGTCTACGGACGATTCGGCATCTACCTCCGCGGCGGTGGGAGCTGTCTCCTCGGGTTCGACGTCGCCGTCATCGGCGCCGTCGCCACACGCCCCGAGCACCAACAGCGTCGCCACCGCCGTAGCCCATATCCTGAAAGTCCACCCTCTACGCATCGCTCTGTTCCTCCAACACGCAATTGATAATCATTATCAAAATAATAATCATTATCAGTGTAGGCAAACCCGGAAGCGCATTGCAAGCAATGAGGGGGTTCTATCTAAGGAGGGTTGCCGAGCAATCAGCCTTCAGCCGCGCTTGGCGGCAAGCCGGCGAATGGGTGGGTCGTAGCGGGGCGGAACTCTCCGGGGTGGAAGGGAGATGAGCACCTCCGCGGTGGCGGCGCTGACTAAGGCCACCGCCTCCTCGAAGGCCTCCTCGGTGGCGGCCGAGGTCTTCTGCACACCGCTCACCTTACGGACGTACTGGCGGGCGGCCGCTTCGATCTCCTCGCGAGTGGCGGGCGGTTCGAGACCTCGCAGGGTGGTGATGTTGCGGCACATGCCCGCAGATTCTATTGGGTGTCAACCTCGAAGACCCCGGCCCGGAGTGCAGCGCCGATGGGCGCCCCCGGTCGATGGACCCCGCCAAGGCCGCGGTCGAGCGCCCCCGGGTCGCCGCCCCACCCGTCACCGATCCCCCCTTTGGGATTCCCCTCCCGACCCGCCTCCTCCGTTCCGGGCAGAGTTTTCGGATGGGCGCAGGGCTCATCCGAACCGGGCCTCGATGGTCGGCTAGGTGCTCCTTTCCGTGGGACCTGGTTGAAGGGATCCGTGGGACCTGGTTGAAGGGCCTTGCGGGTGATGGAGACTTGGTGATGATCGAGCGGTCCGGACCGCACGATGTTTGTGCATTACCTACAACCTGCAAAACGCCTGGGACACTTTCAATCCTCTGGGACCGCGTCCGTCGGGTGACATTTCCCAGTTTGCATGCGGCCCGGTGCTGACCGGGGTTATGGAGGAGTCCCTCAGGTGGGGGGGAAAGGGAGCTGTAGCCACGAGGGCCGCTGCGACGTCTCAGTCTCCACCACCCACTTGACCCACCAAAAGCCCCGGCGTCCCGGAGCCACGAGGCGGACCGGGAACCCGTGACCCGGGCTCAGAGGCGCTCCCCCCAGGTGGGTGGCCAGCCACAGGCGGGGGAGGTCGGAGGCGGGGAAGCGACGCTGGTATCCGGTCTCCGACCGTACCACGACACTCCGCGCCTCACCGGGCTCCAATAAGCGGTCGAGGCGGACTCCCTCCCACTCCTGTTCTGAATACCAACCACCGGTGCAGTCCAGGATGGCGGTGACTCGCTCCCGGGGGAGGAGGTCGAAATCCGAAAGCCTCAGTTCCTTCCCGTCTGCGGTGAGCCGCCACTCCGAGGCCTGAATTCGAGGTGTACGGTCGTTGAACCAGGAGGTGACCGGCATCCGCCGAGGATCGTGGGAGCCCCGTTCGTGGGAGCCCGTGAACCGGCGTTCTGAGCCCGGCCAGCCGGCGGCCCGCACCACCGACTCCCAGGCGCCCCATGCCACGGCGGCCAGGCCCGCCAGCCCCGCGGAGCGCAGGAAGGCGCGGCGGTCGAAGTCCATGCGCCGGAACCGGACCGGATGGGAGCGGTAGTGCAACCAGACCATCACCACCGCTCCGATCCCGGCTCCCACATGGATCTGCATGAGAGTCAGCGGACCTACCCGGTCGGTCCACCCGGCGGCCTGCACCAGACCCGAGAGGAGCGCCACGCCCACCAGGGTTCCCAGCGCGGCGGAGATGAAGCGGCTGGGGCGCCGGCGGCGGAGGCCCCGGCGGACTATCGCCGACTTCCACGGGGTGAGGAGGGCCACCGCCAGCGCCAGGACCGCATGGACGGCGGCCGGATCGACCTGGAGGTCCACCCCCACCGCGAAGGAGAGCGCGCCGGTGAAGACGACCAGGGGAAGGAGCACCGCCAATGCCAGGTTGGTGCGGCGTCCCGAGGAGCGCCGCTTCTGGGTGGGGCCGCTTCGGGTGGGTTCTAGGTCTTCCACAACGGGCAGTCCCATGTTTGCCAGCCGGCGCCCTCGTACACGAGGTATGCAGCCACCGCGGTGCTGGCGACCGGGTCGAAGGGGTCATATCCCCGGAATCCGGCCAGCTGGGCGTGGTCGGGCCAGAAGTCGGGATCGTGCCGGAAGAGACCAACATGACCGGTGGTCGGATCGATTGTCCCGGGGTCGAACCGCGAGAGACACCAGGCCAGGCGCACTGCCCGGAGCACATCCTCTTCCAGGAAGTAGCGGGATGCAATCGTGTGGATATCGGCGGAGGTGAGAGTTCTCCGGCGCAGGAACGGAGCATCCGAAGGTCCGGTCTCCGTTCCCTCCGGGATCCCGGTCCCGAACTCCTCCTCGGCCGGGACTCCGATCTCATCGTCGCTCTGCCCGGTCGGCTCGGGGAGGTCCTCGGGGCTCAAGGAGAGAACCAGAAGCTGGGCGGCCGCGCCTCCTGCATTGCGTCCGTGAGGGATCAGGGCGCCGACCGGTTGGGCGGGAAGGGCGGGATCCGGTTCGGGCTCGGAGAAAAGGTTGACCAAGAGGACTCCGGTCACCGCCACGGCTACGAAGGAGACGCTCGCCCAGATCGCCCGGCGTCTTCGCAGTTGATGGAGCCAATCCCGCTCGGGTTGGTCGAAGGGGCGGTTCTGCGGAGGGGGGTTCATGCCGGGAAAGCGGAGACAATCCTTTCCCGGGCCGCGGTCCACGCTCGATTGGCAGGGTCCAGAAAGCCCAGGTGCCCTCCGTGGTCGAGGATCAAGGTCTCTACCCGGTCCCCGGCGGCTGTAGCGTCCTGTGCGTATCCCACCGAGTGCTCGGCAGGGACCATCTCGTCATCGGCGGAGTGAATCATGAGGGTATCCACTCCGATCGGCACCAGACGCCGGGGGGAGGCGGCCCGGGGGTCCTGGCCTCCGAGGTAGGCGCCGTCGAGTTCGCTGTCCTCGCGGAGGGAGGTCACTCCCGCCACGGAGACCGCCAGCCGGGGGGCTTGTCCCGCCGCTCGCCACCGCCCGGCCGCCATCAGAGCCAGGTTCCCCCCCGCCGAGTGTCCCAGCAGCGCCACCCGATCCGAATCGAGCTCCGAGCGGGCCGAGATCAGGCGCCGCGCCCCATCAGCCGCCTCCAATACGGCCGGGAAACGTCCGTCCTCTCGGGGCGGGAGGTATTCGAAGTTGAAGGATGCGTAACCGCAGGCCCAAAGGTCAGCAGCCATCCCGTCCAGTTGGTCTCGGCGCCAGTGTCCCATCCACCCCCCTCCGTGCAGCAACACCACCACCGGATGGGGTCCCATCCCACCGGGCAGCCGGAGGTCGCCCACCGCTCCTCCCTGTCCGTGGATGGTTTCAGGGGATCCGATCCGCCGGTAGTGGAGGTGGCGGATTCCCCACAGATACCCTTCGACTCCCCTCCCGTAGATGGTGGCCACGCAGGCCGGCGAGACCACCGAGCGCCGCCGCCACTCCTCTCGCTTCATGATGTTGGAGATGTGCACCTCCACGGTTGGGAGTTCCACCGCGTCGATGGCGTCGGCAATCGCATACGAGTAATGGGTGAAGGCTCCCGGATTGATGACCACCCCGTCGGCTCGCCCCCGGAGGCTGTGGAGGTGATCGATGATCTCCCCTTCGTGGTTGGATTGGAAGTGGGAGACCTCCGCTGCCATCGGCCGCCCCCAGGCGGTGAGCAGGCGTACCAGCCTCTCCAGGGTGGTGGACCCGTACACCTCCGGCTGGCGGGTTCCCAATAGGTTGAGGTTGGGTCCGTTCACCACTGCGATCCGCATGCCCATCGGCCCGAGGCTACTCACGACCGCCCCGGACTGCGGGCCGGTAAGTGCTGGGGAAGGAGTTCGTGCGCCCGCCTTAGGCTGTCCTTACCGATCTGCTCTTCGGAGATCTCGCCCACCAGCGCCAGTTCAGCCAGGAGGGCGTCTGCGACCTGGGACATGGTCGTATCCGGCCGGGCGGCCCGCAGCGACCCGGTGGCGTCAGGGTCCCAGTCGACCGACAGCGCCCCGTAGACCGGGGTGAGCACCTGGTTGATGGCTTCACTTCCCCACACCGCCACCACCCCGCCCACGTGCGCCACGCCCCGGCGTAGACGTTGGCCGACTCCCATCACCTTCCAGCGTCCGGAGAGGTTGACGCTGTAGCGACCCGGGCAGTACTCTCCCTCCACCTCTCCCACCCGGGCGTCGAAGCCCAAGGAGGAGAGCGCTCCCACCACTATGCGGTCGATCTCTGCGAAGCGGAGTCCGATCGTCCCCACCGGATCGGAGGCGGGGATCGCCCAGGAGAACGCCAGCGTTCCCTCGTTGAAGACCGCGGCGCGCCCCCCCGCCAGCCGTTCGACTGCTTCGTATCCCTCCAAACGGCAGGCGCGGACCGCCTCGGGGTATCCCTCGGCCACCGTGTCCTGGCGACCGAAGGCCACCACCCGGCCCGGAACGTAGAGCCGGAAGGTCTCACTCCGGCGCCCGGCGGCAACCTCCTCCAAGAATGCGTGGGAAATGGCGGTGTCGAGCGGCGGGTTCTCGGGATTGCCGACGCGGACCACCACGATGCGGCGGGGACTCCCTTCGGCTCGAGAAAGCATCAGGATAGAAGTTAGGCCCACCGGCGGGCCGAACGCGGTTTGTAGGACATTCCGGGACACTGGGAACCGTCAGACCGTCTCACCCGGGTTGCCGGTAGGTCCACGAGCCGGGGTAGCCTGCCCTTTCCATGTGGCACGGCTGGTACAGCTACATGAGGAGCGTGGGAGAGACCCCTCCCGCCATCGACCGAGCCCTTCTCGGGAGGGTGGCGGGATACGGACGCCCCTATCTCGGGCGGCTGGTGGGCGTGCTGGTCACCGTGGTGGTGGTCTCCGGGCTGTCGGTGGTTCCTCCCATCCTGATCCGCCTTCTCATCGACGAGGCGATTCCCCAGGGTGACCTGGGGGCGCTGACGCTACTCGGGATCGGGATGGTGGCGGTGCCGCTGGTGATCGCCGCAGTGGGGATCCTCCAGCGCTGGTGGTCTTCCCAAGCCGGGGAGGGGATCATCTTCGATCTTCGCTGCGAGCTCTACGCCCATCTCCAGCGCATGTCCCTCGGCTTTTTCACCAACACCCGCACCGGCGAGTTGATCTCCCGCATCCAGTCGGACGTGGTAGGCGCTCAGCAGGCCATCACCGGGACGTTCGTCACCATTCTGTCCAACCTGGTGGCGGTGGTCGCCATCCTGGCGGTGCTGCTCGGCGCCGACTGGCGGCTGACTCTCCTGGCGGTGGCAGCCCTGCCGCTGTTCGTCGCTCCCGCCCGCCGGGTGGCGAGGACCCTGCGGGCGGTCACCGAACGCCAGATGAAACACAACGCAACCATGGCCTCCATCCTCCAGGAGACCTTCAACGTCTCGGGAGCGCTCTTGGTGAAGCTCTTCGATCGGGGACGGCGCGAGCGCGACCGGTTCTCACAGGAGGCGGCCGGAGTCAGGGACCTCGGGATCAGGAGCGCTTTGATCGGTCGGGGATTCCAGGCGGCGATGGGGGTGGTGAGCGCCTTGGGCGCGGCGGCGGTGTTCTGGGTGGGGGGATGGATGGTGATCGAGGGCCACATATCTCTCGGGACGGTGGTGATGTTCTCCACCCTTCTCACCCAGCTCTACGCGCCCCTCACCGCCCTCTCCAACACCCGGGTGGAGTTCGCCACGTCGCTCGTCTCCTTCGAGAGGGTCTTCGCGGTGCTCGACATCCCCCTCGACCTTCCGGAGTCCCCCCGGGCGCGGGATCTCGAGGAAGTCACGGGAGAGGTGGCATTCGAGGGGATATGGTTCCGGTATCCGACCGACCGTCCCGAGGGGCTCGGGTCCGCCCAGCGTTTCACTCCCTGGGACGTGTCATCCTTCGAGCGAGACGGGGAGACCCAGGCCCAGGTCTCCACCCGGGAGTGGGCGCTCGAGGATGTCTCCTTCCGGGTGCAGGCCGGCGCCCTGGTAGCGGTGGTCGGTCCTTCCGGAGCGGGGAAGACCACCCTCTCGTACCTGGTGCCCCGCCTCTATGACGTCAGCCGGGGAGCGGTCCGCATCGACGGAGTCGACGTCCGGGACCTGACCTTCTCCACGCTGGCCGCAGCGGTGGGGGAGGTGACCCAGGAGACCTACCTACTCCATGACACAATCGCCGCAAATCTGCGCTACGCCCGCCCCGAAGCCACCGAGTCGGAGTTGTGGGAGGCCTGTGAGACCGCCAACCTGACCGAGTTGGTCCGCTCCCTCCCCGACGGTCTGGGCACCGTGGTGGGCGAACGCGGCTACCGGTTGTCGGGTGGCGAGAAACAGAGGGTGGCCATTGCCAGGGTGATACTCAAGAACCCCGCCATTCTCATTCTCGACGAGGCCACGTCCCATCTGGACACCCGATCCGAGGCGCTGATCCAGGAGGCTTTGGAGCGCCTGATGGCGAAACGGACCTCTCTTGTGATCGCCCACCGGCTCTCCACCGTGAAAGCCGCGGATCATATCATCGTGGTCGACCGGGGACGGCTGGTGGAGCAGGGAACCCACTCCGAACTTCTTGATCTTGGCGGGCTATACGCCACCCTGTATCTGACCCAGTTCCAGCCCGTCGGCTGAGATCGAACCTCGAGCGGGACCGGCTCAGGCGCGAATCCGCTACCGGTTGATCAGGGAGAGAGCATCGGTGGCTGTCCAGGAGCGGTCGAAGTCCGTCCAGGCATGCCAGTCGGATGCGGGAACGGTGAGCCCCGCCTCCACCACCTGACCCAGGAGCGAGGTGAACACCCGAAGCTGGCGGGGGAGTGGGAAGTACTCCTCCTCGTCGGTGACATGGGCCAGTTCGAACCCGTGCCGCGGCTCCAGGGCATCGATCACCTCCTGCACCAGGTGCTCGGGCGCCGACGCACCCGCGGTGACGCCCACCACCGAGACTCCCTCCAGCCACTCGGGGAGGATGTCGGCCGCACGGTCGATGCGATGGGCAATGGTGCCCAGATCGTCCGCCACTCTCACCAGCGCCTGGGTGTTGGATGAGTTGTCGGAGCCCACCACCAGGATCAGGTCGCAGGTCTCGGCCATGCTCTGCACGACGGTCTGGCGGTTGGTGGTGGCATAGCACAGGTCGGAGCGCCGGGCGGTCCAGAGTTCGGGGAACTGCTCTGAGGCCTGATCGTGGACCGCGCTCCACTCGTGCATGCCCAGCGTGGTCTGGGCCAGTAGCGCCACGCGTGAGGAATCCTTGGGCGCAAAGTCCCCGACTCCCGACTCGGGACTCACCATGGTGATCGCGTCGGGGGCCACCGCCACGGTGCCTACCGCCTCGTCATGGCGCCTGTGTCCTATATAAAGGATGTCATAACCGCTCTGTGACATCCTCTTCACCTCGTGATGGACCTTGGTGACCAGGGGGCAGACCGCGTCGATCACCACCGCCGCCCGGTTTTGGGCGTCCTCTACGACCTGGGGCGCCGACCCGTGGGCAGACAGCATCACCGGTGATCCGGTCGGGACCTCGGAGATGTCGTTCACGAAAACCACCCCCGCTTTCTCGAACGCGCGCACCACCCATGCGTTGTGCACGATCTCGTGATAGCAGTAGACCGGCACCGCAAAGATCCGCAGCATCCAGGTGAGGGCCTTGATCGCCATCTCCACTCCCGCGCAGAAACCTCGCGGTTCGGCCAGAATGATCCGGTCAACCATATGAGTGATGTTATACACCGCGGAGGAGCGGTTCACCGTTTGTGGCCACATCAGTTGTTGCCGGTACGCCAGGACCCCTCGAGTCCGTCCGGCATCTCTTATCGCTCTTTCCGCCCGTTCCCAGACCCTTAGTCTGTCCTATCGCGGGGTGGGGGCGACGGTTCCTGTTGGTTTGGGCCACATTTTAGG
>JAPPLW010000095.1 GCA_028819345.1 bacterium
CAGGCCGGCATTAACCCACCCAGGTGTCGCTACATCTCAGAAACAGGACACCCTAAGGGTGTTGAAACTGGCTCGCTACAGCTCGGCGGTTGACCGATTCTCCGAAGCCTTTGATGACATCAAGGACGAACTGGCGCTCTTCTCCGGGGTAACAGCGGTCATGACCTTCATTGCTGCATATGGGATCTGGGAGTTTGAGCACGAAACGAACGATGCTTACGGGAACCTCTTCGAATGCGTCTATTGGTCGGTGGCCTCCCTGACGATGGGTGCGGAGGGGATCGCACCTAGCACGGTGGCGGGCAAAATCCTGGCGATGCTATTAGTCCTGATAGGTCTAGGCATAGTGGCAGTACCTTCTGGCCTCTTCGCTTCAGCATTGTCGAAGACGGGTGACCCGAGCCCTTAGAGCCCCATCACCCCAATGCCGTAGTGAGGGTGACTACTTGGAATGCAAGGACTTCCCTCCCCCCAAGTGCTACTGGATGGCCGCCAACGCGGAGTCGACTCCCTGTCGCAGTTCGGGAGACAGGTCGGGATCGATTAGCACTGCCTCCAGAGACGGTACGTGACGCATCAACTCGGCCGAGACCACTGCCGCGTCCTCGGTGCGGGTCGCCCTGGTGATCTCCGCTGTCTCCGACAGGCGGAAGGCCAGAACGTCCACGAATGTGGCGATCACGTCCACCCTCCAGAGTTCGTCATCCCCCTGGGCGGTGGTGATCTCGAAAACCCGGCCCTCCGGCGACGATGAGCTGACCACCCCGAAGTCGGCGAAGGAGACCCCGCCCGCCTCATAGCGCTGCTCGGTGATCAACGTCAGATTCTCCACCGAGCCGACCGGAAACTGGTCGGACACCTGGACGAATCCCGCCCAGAAATTGATTCCCACCCCCACCTCTCCGAAGCGCAGATAGTCCGAGACGGTCTCCAGATCGGCCCCTTCCGCCAGGGCCATCAGGGCCATCTGGCCCTCCACGGTGAGCCTGGCCGCCTCCTCCCAGCGGTCGGCCGCCAGGGCGGCGAGGAGGGCGGTGACGGTCTCAACCGGCTCCGCGTAGCCCGAGGGAGCCGAAGACGGGATGGCTGTGCCCGAGTCGGAGGGAGCCGAGTCGTCCCCGCATCCGGCCAGGCCGGCACCCGACAGCGCAAGAAGCACCACCAGGATCCCCACCGATCGCCCCGGGAATCGCAGGCGCCTCATGGGAGTTGTCCGGTGACCATGAACCGGTGGCGCACCTGCCGGGAGCCAAGGCCCGTGCTTCTCCACAGCCACACCAGATAGAGAAGACCGAGGCCCTCGGCCACCCACCGCCACACGTCGGATCCGGCCCGCTCCCAGGCCGCCGGCCAGAAGGGGGTCGCCTCGGCGGGAAACGACCATCCCGCGAAGGGCCACCACAGCACCGCAGGTTCCAGCCAGATCCCGTCGGCCAGCAGGTGGATCAGCCAACCCGCCGTCATCACCATCAGGTTGCGCCTCATCCGGCCGCGGCGATCGGTGGCGAGAAGGACCACTATCCCCACCACCATCACCACAAGAAGGCTGTGGGCGAAGACTTCAGAAGAGGAATAGACCAGGGTGCCGATCGGAAGGTCCAACACATCCGGCGCCAGCGCCCCGGCCAACAGCCACCTGAGGTCCGCATCGGGATCGCGGAACACCCACCGGAACCCGAAGAGGGCCGTGGCGAGATGCCAGAGGATCATGAGTCAAGAGCCAGGTTGGCCAACTGGTCGGCGCGGCGGTTCTCCTCCCTGCGGACATGTTGGATCATCACTTCCGGGATCTGCTCCAAGAGTCGGACCACCTCTCGGTGGAGCGGCCTGAGCAACGGGGAACGCACTCGATACTGTCCCAGCAGTTGGCGGACCAGCAACTGGGAATCCGAGCGGAGGGCCAGTTTGGCGGGCCGGAAATCGGCAGCCATCTTCAGCCCGTCCACTACGGCTTTGTACTCTGCCACATTGCTGGTCGTGTGCCCGATGGCGACGCTCAACTCGGCCACCAGGTTCTCGGGTCGGGGGCGTCCCCGGTACAAAACCGCTCCCACGGCGCCCGGACCGGGGTTGCCGCGGGCTGCGCCGTCGGTGTACAGAAAGTAAGTGTCGTCCACGCGGGTCAGAAAACCAGGATCCTTCGACAGTGGGGACAGCGGGCCGGGTCGCTCTCGGCGGCCTCCTGGCGTTCGGACTCCGAGAGGGCCAGGTGACATCCCCCACAGGTTCCTCCCTCCAGACGACCGGCGGCCACTCCCCCCTTGTCCTTGCGGAGACTCTCATAGACCACCAACACCCTGGGGGGAACCGGCGCAACCGCCAGATCCCGCTCGGACCGCCGCTTGGTCAACTCGGCGTCGATCTCTCCCCAGATCCCCCGAACCACCGTACCCAGGCTCTTCTCCGAAGCCACCGCCTCTTCCAGCTCGGCCGACAAGTCGGAGAGCCGGAGGGTGAGTTCCTCCCGCCGCTCCATAAGATCCAGGGCCTCGGCCTCCTGCTCACCGATCCGCATCCGCAGAGACTCCACCTCCATCCGGCGGTTCTCGGTCTCCTTGGCGCTCATCCCTCCCCCGAACAGCCGCTTCTCAGCCACCTCCAGCCTCGTTTCCATGACCTGCAACTCACCGTTGGCGCGGTTGAACTCCAGGTCGATTGACCGGGCCTGCCCGGAGATCTCGGAGTGTTCGGCCTCGACACCGAGCCGCCTCTCGTGCAAACCACGTAACTCCTCCAGTTCGGGAAGGGTGGCCTTTCTCCGCTCCAGGCGATCGATCTCCAGGTCAACCGACTGGAGAGCCACCAGATCGTAGAGGGGATTCACCCTTGCCCTCTCCTGACCCTGATCTCAGGACCGGGGCGCAGCCCGGTCAGGTCGATGGTGCGGGGGACCACAGTCCCCACCAGTTCCGCCAGCCTGGCGACTCCCGGCGCCTCGGTGGGAGCGTGTCCGGGGTCGATCACACCCACTCCCAGGTGAGAGGCCTGGGCCATCTGATGATGGGAGACATCCCCGGTGACCATCAGGGAGGCGCCCGCAGACGCCCCCTCGGCGATAAAGGAACTCCCCCCGCCGGGCACCACCGCCACCCTGCCGACCGGCCTTTCGTCCACTCCCTGACAGCGCATGGCCTCCACGCCCAGCGCCTCGGCCACCCGGTCGAAGAACGCCAAGCCCGAGACCGGCGCCGGCGGAGTCCCAATCCGACCGATCAGCGGGAGGTTGGCCGAGACGGGATAGAAGTCATAAGCCGCCTCCTCGTAGGGATGGGCGGCCACCAGGGCCGTGGCCAGGGCGTCCTTGCGGGAGGCGGGAGCGATCATCTCCAGTCGCACTTCGGGCACCCGGTTCTCCTCCCCCACCTCGCCGACCACCGGGTCTGCTCCGGGTTCGGGCAGGAAAGCCCCCACCCCTTCGCTCCGGTAACTACATCCCCGATACTGCCCGATCCGGCCGGCGCCGGCCGCGGCCAACGCTTCCGCCACCTCCTCGGTGGACTCTGAAGGCACGAAGGTGACCACTTTGATCTGGGAAGAAGTCTCCATGGCCCCGAAGCCGTTCACATCTTCTAAACCCAGGGCGTCGGCCAGCGCGTCCGCCGCACCCCCCGGGCAGACGTCGAAAGCGGTGTGGGCGACGGCCAGGGCCACTCCCATCCTGATCAGTCTGAACGCAAGTCCCTCCGGCCCGGGACCGGCAAGGAGGCTGCGGACCGGACGGAAGAGGAGGGGATGGTAGGTGATCAGAAGGTCCGCCGGTTCCCGTTCCAGAACCTCTACCACCGAGGCGGTCACCTCGTGGCACACCGCGGCCGTCCTGACCACCTGATGGGGATCGCCCAGCGTGAGGCCGCTCACGTCCCAATCGGCGGCCTGATCCCAAGGTATGGAGGCGGAAAGCTCTTCCAGTGTGGCGACAACCGAGCGCTCAGACATCCGATAGGAAGGGTACCCCGACCAACCGCCCTATCTATGGGAACCTACGGTGGGGAGATAGTGGGACTCCTACCGGGCTGGAGGAGTGGCGGCCTACGGGCGGTGGGCCGAGACGGGCGCCAGGGAGAAGCGGTCGTAGTCGTTCTCGGCGGGCTGGCCCCAGCAGGCCCAGAAGTCGCCGGTCCGGGGCCGCATGATCACCGCCCCGCTCGTCTCCGATCGGTAGGGTTCGACGGGCCACTGGCAGATGGCGGTGGGCTCGCGGGTGACCTCCATCAGCCGCTCGGGGTCCACCGGCCCGTCCCCGCCGGCGAGGAGGTTCTCGGCCACCTCGAGGCGACGGCGCGAGTTGGCCGTCATCTCGGGGGTTCTCTCTCCCTCGTAAGGCTTGGCGGCGGGGTCGATCACATGGTTGGTGTGCACCAGCGGCTCGTTCCCCAGGGCTTGCACCGGCCGGGCCGAGGGCATGGCCTCGACGTTGAACCCCTGTCCCGCGGCGTCGAGTATCAGGTAGTTGTGGGCGCCGGCCAGGTCGGCTCGCAGCAGCACCGCCAGCGCCTCGGCGGCGGTCGTCTGCGTGAGCATCTCCCGGACGACGCTGGGCCACGTCACCCCGAAGCGGCCGTCGTTGCCGGTGAGGTTGTTGATTGCCACGCACACCCCGGCCGAGTTCATGCCGATCTGGCCCACGCATCCCACCGTGGTGAACACCAGGACATCGGGTCCGTATTCGGGTCGCAGGCGGGCCAGGATCACATGGTCGGTGGCGACGTCGTGCATGTCCCAGGTCTGGCCCAGCATCCCCGCTCCGGCGGCCCGCCCGTCGGGCACCATGAACGCGGTGCAGTCGTCCTCGGTCACCATGGCGGGAAGCGGGCCCCCGGTTGCGGCCCGCACGGTGTCAACGAAGTCGGTGAACCCGCCCACCACAACCGCTTCGGCCGCGCTGATGCCCGCTGCGGACGCCATGGCCATCATCTCGGCGTGCAACCGGGGCGAGAAAGCCTCATGGGCGGGTAGGCACGCCTCTGCCAGATCCAGCACCGCACCCCGCTCCAGCGGTCCACCGCTCCATAGCCCCCCGGCCACGAGTCCCACCCGGTCGTGGGCGTAGCGTTGGATCTCGGCCGCGTGGGCGCGTCCGTGGGCGTCGCCCATGGCCTCGGGCGACCCGGCCAGGTCGAGTTGCCTGATCGGCGGCCGTCGCATGTCCCCCAGATTACCTCCCCAGCGGCAGGACGGAGGCCCTACTCCTCCATGTTTATGACTATGTTGTCCGGTCCGCGGGCCAGGAATTGTTCCGACGGTATGTCGTAGGGATTCTCCTCGATGTGCCACATGTGGGCAGGCACGAATAGATAGTCGCCCGGTCCGGCCTCTACCCATTCCTTGAAGTCCTCGCCGTAGTAGACACGGACGTGGCCGGAAATGACGTACGCGGCGGTCTCGGCCTCGCCGTGCATGTGGGGCGGACCCGTGTGATTGGGCTCAGAGGTGACCGTGCCGAACCAGATCTTGCTGGCGCCTACCGCTGACGCGTCGATTGCGGGACGGCGGATCAAGCCGGGAGTCTGTGCCGTTTCGCTTGGCGGCCGGGTGCCGTGGACCACCATCGGGACGGTGCCGCGGACCACTTTCGGGACTTTGGGCTCAGTCGTCGCTGCCATAATTCTGCCTCCTCGTTCGTGTATGCGCCGCGGCCGACACATGTTCGGTTCGATGGTTAGTTTACGGGCACTCGCTGCGCAGGTTGGTGAGAATGCGCCGTGAATATGCGGACGGGTCGACGAGGACGGGTCAGAGTGATTCGTCGGTATTCGGCATCAACCGTTTCACAAAGTCGTCTCCCGGGACTATTGACTGCTTGCCAAGTTGCGGCCAAGCGGCGGGCGCGGCGGCCCTCTCGAGCCGCTGTTCTATGGGCAGGCTGTCGTCCCAGTAGTGGGCGATCAGGCGCATACCGTTGATCCCGTCCGACTCCTCGGACGCGAGCCACACCGCCGGCTTGTTCATCACTTCCGGCCGCATGAGGACCGCCCGCCCCACCGCGATGTCACTGGGAATGACGTGGGTGTCGGTCGAGCCGCCGGGGACGAGTACGTTTGCGGTTACTCCCGTCCCCTCCAGTTCACGGGACATAAGAGCTACAAGCGCCTCGTGGCTTGCCTTGGATGGACCGTAGGGGCACGTGCCCGGCCGGTACATGGTGTCGACGCTGGTCGTGACACCGATTAACCGACCCCATCCCTGGTCGAGCATGTGGCCCACCGCCGCCCGGGCCATGAAGAACGGTCCGCTGGAATTGACCGCGAATATCCTGTTCCACGTCTCGGGAGTGATGTCCCAGAACTTGGGCAGGTTGCCCCCCGCAAGGTCCTCAAGGTTGACCGTTCCGGCGTTGTTGATCATCACGTGGAGCCCGCCGAGCCCAGCTATCGTCTTTCCGACCGCGTCCTCCACGCTTTCGGGGTCTGAGACATCGCAGACCAAGTCCAGGACACAGCCGTCCCCACCGACCGCTCGGACCTCGCCTGCGGATTGCTCCAGCCATTCTTCGTTGATGTCCAGCATCGCGACGCGCGCCCCGGCCTGCACCAGGGCAAACGTCATGGCGCGGCCCATGCCGATCGGGCTACCGGCGCCGGTAACGATTGCGACTTTGCCGTTTAGCGGTTTGTGTTGCATGTCGTCGAACAGGTGGGCAGTTTGCCACCACTCCTGACCTGCGGTTCCGTAGGGGTTTCCAAAAGCGTGTCACACTTAGAAAGCAAGCGTGTCACACTTCGGTCTGCCTCTCCCTCCAACGATAGACGACGGCGCTGGCGCGTAATACCGTTTTCCCAGGTCATAGATTTGCCGGAGAAAGGCTTTGACACGGTTGAAGCCCGAATCTGACACGGATGCATGCCCCCTTCACCACGGCTAGGGTGGTGAATAGGGGCGGTCGTGGTGTGCCTACTCCTCGCGACCCAAGCCTTCGTTGACGATCAGAGACAACCTGTCCTCAGCGAAAGATCCACAAGGGCGAGTATTGCCTTTATTGGCGGGTTGGCCCTTTGGGGGGTCCCGCGGCTAGTGGGAGTCCAGGATCCCGTGATGCTGGAGGCGTCGGTGGAGGATCTTTAGCAGACGCATCGTTACGTCACGTCTGTCTTTGTCCCGCACTATGGCCGGAAGACCGACAACAAGAGTTCCAGCGAGTTCTCCCCTCACCAGTTGAACTTCTCGGTAGGTGCGGCTCAGACGCTTGTTAATCGTCTCCTGGTAGTCTGGCCAGCGCCGTTGGCCACCCTCTCTGAGGATCGTCCTCCACGGAATTCCATCAACTTGATTCGCCAGCGTTACGATGCAACGAAGCCTGGGACGAGCTAAACAGAGGAGTCGCCAACCAATCTCCTCACCTCGTTCCCGGAGGGCCAGTGGACATCCGAGAGCCTTGAAGCCCGGAAAGGAATGATGTTCATAGATGGCGTGTTCCGAAGGAAAGCCATAGCCTCTGGGCTGAGGCGCTCTTCTGGCCGCGGGGTCGGGTCCTCTATGGCTACCATGGCTTCGCTCGGCGACGCGCCAGCCAAGACCGTGGCTATTGCTTGGATCACACGCTGTAATCGGGTCGCGCCCGCCTCCGCGTCCCAACGGTCATCCAAATAGGCTGAATAGGCGGGTTCGCGGAAAGGACGGTCAGCATGATCCGTTTGGGCATCCCGTGGGCCGCCTGCCGGGTTCATCCCTACTATCGCGAACCCACTGCCCTGCTCGAAGGTCTCCACACTGGAATACAGAAGCCGATAATTCGGCGTTCCGTCAATTCCCAGCCATCCCTCCTTCCCGCAAAGGGACACACACTTTTCTGATAGAGCTTCAAGCTGTTGACGGATCCCCATCACGCTCCCTTAGACAGCCGCCTCTTCCGGTTCACGGCTCGCCGCCTTGCTTTTCTCATCAAATTCCTATCCTCCAGGGTCAGCTTTTCCATGCCCCACCTCCCACCGGAGAAGGCATCTAGGAAGTGGGCACGCCGCAACCGATAGTCCTCCGACATCAGCCGGAGGAAGAGTACCGCACGCCGCCTGCGCTTAAGGTGGCTGGCTATCAGATATTGCGAAACCACCCACCTCCTGAAACCAGGTTTTGCCGTTACGCACACCCTCATCACCCCCAGGATGACTCCAAAAACCACTACAACAACACCAAGCAACTCGGCTATCACTCCCCACTCCTCTGCGGCAGCACTATGCCGGATTCTATCAGAGCCTCGGCCAGCCCCACCACCACGTCCTGCGCCGCCGACCGGTCCCACACGCCCACACAAAACCCCACAACCCTATAGAAACAACCCCGCACGACAACAACGACGAATCACGCCGAATTACGCGCCACAAATCGCTCCACCCCCCGCCCTTGTGGCGCTGGCGCGAAAAGGGAAACCGCAGGTCGCAGGCTTGCTCGCGAAGGGCTTTAACACGGTTTAGGACCGATTCTGACACGGTTCCATGCTCTTTTTCGCACGGCTGGGGTTGAATCGCCCCGTGTTTTCCGGACCCCATCTGATTAGGGGGCGGTTTTAGGCTGAGCTTTCCCCGCGGAACGGAACAGCGTGGTTGGTGGGCATCGGCTCTAAGCCAGAGGTGGGCAGCCGCATGCCAAGAGAAGGTCTCTGGCTGCCTCGTAGTCGCGGTTGTTGATGTGGTCCATCAAGGTGTGCTTGCTCGACGGGTAAGGATTCAGTCGCCAAGGCACCGACTGCTCGACAGGGTGGTACATCCTTACCACGGCTCCGATTATCTCTTGAAGTTCCCCAAATTCGTCTGGTGGTATCCCAGGCGGGCGGGGCACTTCGCCGGGGCCTTTATCCAGCATTTCGACCACGAGGCCGTCCATGCCGTCTTCGACGTTCCACGCTATGGCCATGACCAGCATTGTATTGGGGTTCCTCGTGCATCGGATGGGCGCTTCTGAGAGCAGGTCGCCCGGGGGCTCGGATGCGTGAAACGCGTTGCTATATCCGGTGGGATATAATGGAAAAGGTATGGAGCCGGTTCGAATTATCCGTGCTGCTGCGGGCATGACCCAACAAGAACTGGCCGAAGCCGCGGGGACTTCCCAGCCCACGGTGGCGGCATACGAGTCAGAAACGAAGAGTCCCACTTGGCGCACATTGGAACGGATGGCCAGTTCGGTCGGTCTTGAGTGCTATCCGGCGGTGGTGAGACCCTTGACACTCGATCAGCGAAGAAACCTTTATCTCCATGCCGCCATAGCGAAGGAACTGAGGAATCGTCGAACCGAGGTGATAGAGATCGCCCGGCGGAACATCGACAAGATGCGGTCGGTCAATCCGCATGCTTGGCGGCTGTTGGACGAATGGGACCGGATTCTCCGGGGGCTGACCACCCAAATCGTCGCCCGTATGCTCGACCCCGGTGAACATGCCCGGGACCTCCGCCAGGTTACCCCCTTCGCTGGGGTCCTCACTCCTGCTCAACGCGCCGATGTATACCGCAGGTTCAGGAGCGCGGAAGCGAAACGGAAAGACACGACCGCACAGGGGACTGATGAACCGCCGGTCCGACCATGTGACTTTTCCGAGTTGACACCATGAACCCCAAACGCAACGGTAGAGATCGACCCCTCCGGTAACGGGCTTGCCCGGGAATGCCACATCGTCGCTGTGCCTGACCCTTTGAATGGCAACGGAGCTTCCTAAGGGAAGTTCGCTCAGGGCATGTTGTGTTGTTGGGATGAAACGATCTCTTCAGCCATTCGATATCTACCAACATCCAAGGTACTGATCTCGAATGTGCGAGGGTGTTGGCTGCTCTTTCTTCGCAACAAGACCGGCTCGCCATCGTAGGAGTCCAGATCGCCAATCACAGCCTTGTAGGTTTTCACGCTGGCATCCAGTTCTGGCATGTCTTCCCGTAACAGCGCCTCTGCGATCCTAAGGAGGCACTCGACACTAACGTGTATTTGCTCCGAGAGATCAATTTCTGTGGTGAGGGACTCCAGTTCTCGCCCTACCGTGCCCCACCTTTTGTACTCCGCCACGAGGTGTTCTGGGGACTCTCCTAGGAAGATCCGGCCGACTATCCGACCATCTTCATCTATTCCACCGGAGACGGACCCGCTTGAGAGCGGCAGACCAAGATGCTGGATGTAGTTCCTGTATTTGTACAGGAATCGGTATGCGAAGTAGTCGTCATACTCGGCCTTGCATGCCGTTTTCCATGTGGGGAGGTCGGTTGCCACCATCCCGTGCGTCGCGCCGGTTCAGTTCGGCTTCGGAGTGGTCAAGGAACATACGCATGCTCGTTAGGTAGTTGACGACGGCTGTTACGAGCCTTGTTCGTATTTCTTCGGGATGGAACCCCTGAGGTTGCTCTCTGCTAGTTGCAAGAGCAAGGACCTCTTTCTCAAGCTCGGAGAACGCCCGGTAATTGTGAAGGAGCACACCGAATGTTGCGATGGAGCGTCCTTTGCAGGCATTGCTCCGCCGCCACCAGCGTCTCAAACTCGCGGTTGGTCAACCCCCGCACCTGATTGACAGACACCTTGCCCTTATCGTCGCGGGACAGGTCAGCGAGAATCCATTCGGTCATGTTGAAGTCAGATTGTCGTTCGGCGATTCGTAAGCCGAGAGCCTGATGACGGACAGACTGACATTCAACTCTTGCCCCCGGCCCCAAGACAATCTGGTTCCCTTAGTCGTACCGATGCCTGTGAAGGTGCCCTGATTCTCCAGTCGAAACGAAGAATCAAGCGCCAGGATCGCTACATGGTTGAGGTGTGCGATGCTGATGTCGAAACCGTTGGGGAGATCTTCTCCAAAAGACCGCGGTACGCACTTCAAGACGTCTTCCTGTCTAATCAGATGATCCCAGACGGTGAGAGAAACCATCGCCGCGACGGATGCTGTGACAAGTCTGTTTACTAGAAGCAGAGCTTTAGGGACGTCGGACTTGGCTTCTACGAGCAGACCATGGATTCGCTCCTGC
Source organism: bacterium (assembly GCA_028819345.1). Classification (GTDB taxonomy): domain Bacteria; phylum Actinomycetota; class Acidimicrobiia; order Spongiisociales; family ZC4RG35; genus Bin76. The sequence goes on from JAPPLW010000095.1 coordinate 10,932, forward strand.
CACTGGTTGAGGGTCTCACCTTGTACTCCCCCTGCCTGTTCTTGGAATCGTTTCTTCGCCGCGTGAAGTGTCTGGACCTCCTCCAACTCCAGTTCTGCTGCGCATTGGACAGCCCGTGTCCAGGTTGGCGTCTGTTCGACTTCGGCCTTTACTCGATTGATGATCTCTGTCAACTGGTGAGGTAGAGCAGTCTCCCCACTGGCCACCAAATCGCGGGCATTCGGGTACATGGGGCAGAAGGGCGGTGGGAGGTCATCGTGGTCAGCGAATGCGGGAGCGACATTGCTCAGGGGTCCCACCCACATGTAAGCCACCATTTGCCTAGCTATGTCTAGTGAACTTTGAAGGGCGCTGAAGAGTTCGCGATCAACGTCATGGGCCTGTTTACCTTGGGGGTTTTCCGCAGAGTGAGTAAGTGCCAGGAGCAAAAGCGCGTTGAATTGCCGGACGAGATCGGGCCCGGGGACATCCCTATAGATGTGGTCTGGGAGTGCCGTTTTGTCCTGTGCTGCGAGGTTGCGTCTCAGGGCGGCGCGGATCCGCTGGCCGAATCCACTCACTTTGAGGTCGTTAGCTGCTTGTGCCACGACAGTCTCAAGACTCGTCGGCTCAGGTAGAGAGAACATACCTACAAGTATCACAGTGAGGGCCTTCTGTTTTACCTGCATCGTCGCCGCCAAGGCCCTCGATGCGGCCTTAGAGGCCAGATCCCTGCAGGGTCCGTCTGCTTTTGGTGAGACCACAGTGGCCCAGTGTCCAGCCCGCCGGTACGACTTGGCGAGCATCACACCAACGATGTGTCTCTCCCATACCGAGTCAACGACGACTGCTGTTGCGTGTTGTTTGGCTAGAGTGGTTTCAGCGGTGTGAGTCCCGTGCAAAGCTGTTGGACGCGCACCCGGTGTCGATCGGAGTCTTGATGCCTGCCGCTGAAGGAACCCTCAGGTCCCTGAGGGAAAGACTAGACAAGATTGTCAACGAAGACCACCTACCCAAGCTCGTTCGGCCTGGCCTCGGTGACCTGAACTTCGAGAGCGCGATCCCCTTGCTCGAAATGCTGATATCAATGTTCCGAGTTGTCCACGGATCAGACCTGAAGGCCCTGCCCCAAGCGGCGGCTCAGGCATTCAACGACAAAGCCGGCCAGCTGCTTGTGTGGCTTCAGGAAGTGGAGAGATTCAGATTAGACCGGACGGATTCGCTTCGCCATCACCGCAATCTGATCACCCAACTCGATCAGATGGTCTCTTCGGACATTTCCTCGGTAGGAGGGTACATTTCCTATCTGGTCAACGACCAGACCGCTTTCCAGGAGAGGATGGCAGAACTTCAGTCCAATCGCGATGAGACTGAGAGGATCGTAGGGGAAGCGCAAGCGGCTCTGGGTGCCGTAAGAGGGATAGCTGGCGAGGCAGGGGTTGAGAAACACTCGAGCATCTTCGGAGAACAGGCGACAACAGACAGTGCGGCCGCTGGCCGTTGGCTCGTGTGGGCAGGCGTGTTGGGAGGTGTTTCTCTTGCGTGGATTCTGGGTGCCCTGTGGATCTTGCCGCCGTCGACGGAGACACTCGCCAAGGTCATTGGTGAATTAGGTGGACGGTTCGCCATTCTGACGCTTTTGCTATTCGCTCTGGGATTCGCCCTCCGCCAATACGCCTCTTCGAAACACAACCAAACCGTCAACCTTCACCGGCAGAACGCCCTCCGAACGTTCAAGACCTTTGTCAGCGCGGCTGATGACCCCGAGATACGGGACGCTGTGCTCCTTGAAGCAGCGCGTTCGATTTTCGTACCGCAGAGCAGCGGGTTTCTGCGAGGCCGCCAAGAGACAGAGTCCCCCAGCATGCTGGTCGAAGTCATCAGACGGATCGGTTCCACCTCGTCAAACAAGTCCCAGTCACAAACCGGAGTTAGCCACCGTTTCTAACGGGCGGTTGACGAACTGGTCGGCCAATTCAGACGGGCGCTGCCGCACAACACCCGATAGGCTTGCTCGTCGATGGGTCGATCTCCCCATTCGTGGGGGCGGGAACACGCCGCTGTCAGTGCCGCCGACTGGAATCTCCACTCTGTCCACGCCTGTAGGGCAACGGAGACCAGAAGTGCCATCAGTACGAACACGACGAACCCCCACAGGCGGGAGGGTGCCCAACTGCTCGTTCTCGGAGGGCTGGGCAACCCGTCGGTTCGCTGGTGGGGTTCCCAGCGTGGAACGCGGTAAAGCCGTAGGGTTCTGCCAGCCGGTCTACGATCCGTCTTCGCTGGTGGGGTTCCCGCCGTGGAACAGGACCGGGAAAGTTCCATGGTCACAGGAGGGTACAACACCCCCTTTGTGTTGGTGTTGGCGATCATCGAAAGTGCCCCCCCCCCAGACAGCAGGTCACTCAATAGGAACTCGACTCCACCAAATTGGGGGACACACCTCGCTCTCCGATAAACACGGGGCGGTTCATTCGCCAGAAAGTTAGCGGATTGCGTGGTTCGGTCCGCAATGTGAGGGGTAGTCTGCGGGGTGTGCGACAACGCGTGTGATCCCCTGTCGGGTCACCCGCCGAATACAAGAACCTCTTTACCGTGGTGAATAGGCGGGACCTTTCACGCCACGCGTTGATCGCACAAACGACCCGACGCGAAAGGACCCCCATGCTCTTCATCGGCATCCTCAAAACTCGGCTTCGGCGCCGTCGCTTCCCTGGCGTTCTTCGCCAGCAACTTCGGCCTATTCCACGAACTCCGGTGGATCCCCGACCTCTTCGAGTCGGTCGGCTGGGTCGGTTTTGTTCTGGCTGTTTTCATATTCGTCGATGGGATCGGCGACATTCTTCGAGCGGAGCGCAAACCACCGCCCAGTTCAAACTGAACCACTACCGAAAAATTGTGCGCAGTCTCGGGTTTAAGGGACGGAAGGGGGGTGTTAGCCGTTATCTGAAGCTGCTGATTGTGGTAACGGTTTTGGTGTTCATGGCCGGTACCGCGGTCGGTCAGACAGCAGACCCTAGGGGGTCGGATACTTTTGATGATGTTCCGGTAGGGCATTGGGCGGATGAGGCTGTTGGTTGGGCGGTTGCCGGGGGGATCACTAAGGGGGTGGGTGAGGGTCGTTTTGGTCTGGATGGCATTGTCACCCGAGCGCAGATCATGACATTTTTGTATCGGACAGCAGCCACTCTGATTGGGGTCCCGTCTGGTCTCCTGACGGAACCCAGATATCTTTCACTAGTGACCGCGGCAACGGGTGGCAGATCTTTGTGATGAACTCGGACGGAACCGGAGAACGACAACTCGGTGGTCTCAATAACGGCCATCCCACTTGGTCTCCTGACGGAACCCAGATCGCTTTTGAAGGTTATCGAGGTGGTGAACCGGAGATCTTCGTGATGAATGTCGACGGCACCGGTGGACGTCAACTCACCAGCAACAGCCATCCCGACGGTTATCCGAGTTGGTCGCCGGATGGTACCCAGATCGCTTTCACAAGTGTCAGGAATGACCGTCTGGAAGTTTTCGCCATGGATGCTGACGGTGCCAATCAAAGGCAGCTGACTTCCGCTACTGACAACACACCGGGAGTCCTCTGGTCACGGGGAGTCAGCTGGTCACCGGACGGCGCCCAGGTCGTGTATAACCGCGACCTGACCGTGTCGCAGATGTTTGTCGCAAACAGGGACGGCTCCAATCCGCGACAACTCAGCCACGGCTTCGCCCACACCGCGGTCTTTTCACAGGGATGGTCATCCCGCACAGCCGGGTTGGGATCTGATCTCTTTGAGGATGTTTCTGTCGGCCATGATGCAGACCGATCGATTGGCTGGGCTTTGACCAATGGGATCACCTCCGGAATCGGGCAAGGACAGTTCGGTCCGGGCGGGACCGTAACCCGCGCGCAGATCGTCACCTTCCTCCACCGCACTGTCAACCTTCTCGAATAGCAAAACCAAAGCCAACCGAGTGAATGAATGAACCGCTCCGGTTTTCCCGGAGTGGAGTTGCCCCTGAACCGTTCCGAGTTTCCCGGAGGTGTAGGTGTGACCGGAGCGGTTCACCGGTTCGTCCCCAACTGTGGTCTGATTCGTAGTTAACGAGTTGCTGTCAAAGGATGGGAGCCAAGTAGACCGTAGTTCCGATTGCAGGGCATCGCGGAACGAATATGGGAGCCTTGTCGGTACCTCCCCTCGACTTCTCGTTTGGGGTCAGAACCGCGGGAAGGAAAGTGGCCAAGGATCCGACTCCTCTGTCGGATCGAAGGACACACGTCTCCGCAGAAGGTCGGGAATCGCCATCGTGCTACAAGTCCTTCGTCACCGCACAAGGAACCCCTGGCAGATCCTCGGCTCGATCAGGGGCCAAAGCCGAGAGTGAACCGCGCCCTCTCCGTTGGTGGGGATCACCAGATTCCCCGCTCCGCCCCAGGTGACGCTGTAGTTCTCCAACATCCTCAGCATCGAGTGTTCCCAGCCCTGTTCGGGTGCTTGCATGGCGGTAACGACTCGAGCAGGGCGTATACGGTGACGAAGAGGCCGATACACCAGACCGGAGCGTTGCTGCTTGTCGCCGACCATCATCACTTCAGGACCATGGTCGCTGTGCGATACACCGAGAATGCCTCTCTGTTTTCACTCCACCGTCTGCATTTGATGCCCGACCCACGATCAGTCCGTCGTTGCACCTGTTTGGAGGTGGTGGCCGGAACGCCATGTAGGTTCGTTCATGACTTCGACGGAGGCCTCGAGTTGGCCTAGTGTTTCTGTTTCCCACCGGGTGGTGAAGTTCGGAATCGGAGGGTTGCATATCAGATGGAGTAGGTCTTTTATGGATGCTCCTCTTGGGAGTGTCCACTTTAACTGTTGGTGCGATGTGCTTGGTGTGTGGGTTTGTTGTCCGGATGCCTCTGGGAAGGTGTAGCGGGTTACCACGACCCACCGCCAGTCGAACTGTGAAGTGTTGGGCCAGCCGATCGGCCAGTGTACCTTTGTGCCCTCGGAGCCGATCTCCCGCTGCAGCCGTCGGACCTGCTGCCTCTTTACGGGGAGAGCCTCTCCATCATCATCGAGAGAGCGTTCCACGCTGATGCCCCACTTTGTCTCAAAGACGACCAAGGCTTTTTCCGACGGACTGCAGAGAACAACATCCAGATCTCCGGCGTCATCGCCGTTCTTCCTCGTAACCCGTATCCGTTTACCTACCTTGCAGTTTGGCATTCGCTCCGCCAGGAGTTCGGCAACAGCGTCTTCTCCTTCATCGCCGAGCACATTGCCGATCTCCCCGTAGAGACCCCGATGTGCATCGGTCTTCAGGACTTCAAGCATGGGCCTTTGGGGAGTGAGGGAGATAATGCCGCTCATCGGCACCAGGGCGTCCGCTAAGGGCACCAGCGGGGTCAATGCCGGATCTACGTTGCCTGCCGAGTCCATCGTGAGGAGTTGGGTGATGCGATCCGCCGCTTCTCTCTTGATGTTTGCAGCCTCCCGCATGTGCCTTACAAAGTCGTCGCGAGGCAACACCGGAGCGACGGCTGATGTGTCCGGTGGGTCCTTGTCAGCGATTATCAAACTCTCGTATAGGCAGAAGGACGCCAGTTCCAACTGATACGCCTTCAGATCGTCCGTGGTAAACCCCGAATGAATTCCTGTGTCCGTTGCCAGATCCGCTGGAAACGCCGAGAACAAGCCGCTTGCGAAGCACCGATACGGCTCCCGCGCCCAATCGGGAGCGTCAAACCAGTTAACCCTTACACCGCCCTGGCTACGCCATTGGGAGAGTCGGATACTTTGGTCGGGCGGCAGCGGTGTGGTGGCGGTTGACTCCTTTGACTCAGCAGGACCAAGATAGCTCCCGACCGCGTAGAGACCGCGATTTCCTACGTAGGGCAAACGGACGGTTTTGCCTTCAAACTGGAAGGCCCTGTGCCCATTGTCCACGTCCGTTAGATAGCCCTGCAGTCTCGAGTAGCAGAGCGCCGCAGTCCACAGTTCTTCTACCGCGCTGGCCGGGACGTGATGGTCAGGACCTTGCCGCATGTAACGCAGCGCCCACATAGATGCCGTAGCCACAGCGTTGCGAAGGTCCGTTTGTCGTTGTATGTCCCCATGTGCCGTTGCAGCTCCGGACAGGTCTTGGATCCCACGGACATTGAGAGCGACAAGGACTCCATGGATTCCATTGGCTCCGTAATCCCAGCACGCCAACGTCGCCGCAAACGAATCCATGTAGTTCTTCGCTTGCTCCAGCGTCATAGCCATCTAGGTTCCTCCTGTGGCTTTCTCAGAGTCCGATCCTACGATCTTGACCTTGGGGTGGTTCGGGCGTCGCAGTGACGCGGTGTGACGCCCGACATGCTGATCATTGAACATGAGTCTCGACTTTGCTCGTTGCCTGCGACGGTGCCGAAGGACAAAGGAGAATGACGGGAAGTCAATTTGCCTCTGCGAGAACCCTTCGCTCCCGGCTCGCGACTCGCCATGGGCTGGATCCTATCCATTCAATCCCTAGCGCCGCCCAAACCCCGGGGTTCCGCCGGGATGAACCGCCCCGGGTTTTGCTTAAAATGGGGTGGTCTGTCGAATCCGGGTGGGATGCGGATGCCGCCGCGGAGCCGGCGGGGTCCTTTGCGGTGTTCGTTTCCCCATAGTTTGGAGACACCCCCCTTGCGCCGCCCAAACCCGGGGTTTCCCCCGAAACCCCCCAAAAGCATGGTTTTGTGTACAAAAATTCCGTTTAGACGCGAATTTCGGACCGCTGAGACGCGAATTTCGGACCGCTGAGACGCGAATCCACACCCGCCAGCACGCGAATTTGGAGCCGTTGGCACGCGAATCCGGTTCATACACGCGCGTATGAACTACTGCGGCTCGTGGCCCGGTTCATACACGCGCGTATGACAATTCCGGGCTGGCGACCCGGTTCATACACGCGCGTATGACATTGTCGTGTTTGTTTCAATCCTCACCCCAAGACCCGATGCGACCAAGCCGGCATCACCGTGTCAATGGGACGCCGAGGCGACGCGTTCGACAATGCCGTAGCCGAGTCGTTCTTCGCCACCCTCGAGACCGAACTCCTGGACCGGACCAGCTTCGCCACCCGCAACCAGGCCCGCACCGCCGTCTTCGACTACATAGAAGGCTGGGCAAGAAACAGCGGCTTCCCCGGCCGGTCACCGAGTTGCGGGTCGTCGGATCCGATAGAGCCTGAGACGCACCGTCACCTCTGGACTTCCGGCGAGTTCTGGACCGGGTAGGGGCCGGTGGTGTTAGGGGCGGTCTTGTGGTGGTTGCTACTCGTTGGTGGTTTGGTCGTTGCTTCGACCGGGCAAGTGACGGGCTAGGTCTTTTGCTAACGCAGGGTTGCAGACTGCTAGGACCTCCAAGAGTTCCTCCATAGACGGCTTGTCGAAACCCGGTGGCGTGTAAAGGTCGCCGTAGAGCCAGATAGGTCTTTTGCGGTGTTCGTTTCCCCATAGTTTGCGTTCGAGGGCGTGTTCCAGTCGGGCGATGGTGAGAAGGTCCGGCCATGTTTCTCCGCGGAGGATGTTGACAAGGGTCTGGGGGCTGAGATTTGCCTTGTGGGCGAAATGCCTGATGGAGTCCTTTTCGATTCTGTCTTTGAGTCGGCGGGCGAGACCGGCAGCTAGAAACACCTCCGGAGGTGTTTCGCTCCGGTAGGGACCTTGGGGGAATTTGCCCTTTGGCGCGACATACGTGACCGGGTGTTTTCGGGGCACACGCATCGGGTGAATCGTAGTCACACGACGCACCGAAGACGTCACACCCCCTGACTATCGTCCATCTTGATGGACAATATCAGGACATTGGTCAGGTCTTACACAAGTCAATCGTCAAAAGCTGGTTTTTTGTCGTCCGTCAATGTTCTGCTGGGCTCCCAGGGTATGCGCAGTCGCAGCTCTGTGAAACCCGACCCGGGACACCCGCCGGTTACACGCCCGCGGGTGCCCACGGAGATGTCAGGAATACACAGAGTGCCGACAGTCGCCGTAGGGGGAAACCAACAGTGGTCAGCCCGCCGGGAGGGAAACCTGTGATGAACGGACTTCCCGTGGTGACCTCGGACGTGACCGATGTGTTGGAACGGTGG
>JAPPLW010000033.1 GCA_028819345.1 bacterium
GCGTTTTCAATTGTGGGATAGGTCGACCACACGTTTGCACTAAAGGCTGCCCACAGCGGATTTCGTGTGGGCAGCTGCGAGCCGGTCCGAGCGGTGGAGGGCTGGTTGAACGGTGGCTCTGGGTGTCGTCCATGAACCGTTCGCTACTCTCTCCAGAAGGGGCAGCTGCTGGCCCGATGGACCGCGAACTGTCACCGTTTCGAGTCGGTGTTTCCCCAGGTCAGAGGCTAAACGAACGCTTTGCGAACGCTTCTGCGAACGGTTAGCGAACGTTTTCGGCGAACGGTTTGGACTGGCTGTGTTTGCAGGGGTGGGCTGTCTCGGGGCGGTTGGGTGGGCGGGCCGCTTCGGTGAGGCCGGAGAGCATGGTGTTTTCGACCGTCCTTTGGGTCTATTGCCGAGGTGGGCTGGTACTTAGACTGGGGGGCGATGGCGGAGATCCATGCGCTGGAGCCGGTGGGTTTACGGGATTTGTGGCCTCATGAGGCCCATTGTTTCACGCCGTGGCTGGCCGAGAATCTGTCTTTGTTGGGAGCAGAGTTGAAGTTGGTCTTGGAGCGGGAGGGAGAGGAGGTGACTTTGTCGGGTTCTGGGTGGGTTGACATCCTCGCACGGCAGGCGACTACCGGGGGGGTTGGGACGCCATTCCCGATCTCACAGCCGTCGCAAGCCGAGACGACCTGGAGGGGTCGTCTGACGATTCTCACTGTCTGCGTTTGTTTGGGGTATGCAGCCAACGCGGATGCCAGCATTTTGGTGTGGGTGGCGCGGGACTTCAGTGAATATCACCGGAGCATCCTGTCATGGCTGAACGAGAGCGACAACATCGCGGTTTTTGCGGTGGAGGTGCGGGCTTTCTTGGTGGACGGCCGCAAGGTGGCCGATTTCAACCTGGTCGTCGAACCGTCACAGGCGGGAACAGCTTCCGCTCCGGGCAGAAAGACAGCAAGTACCTATTATGCGGAGTTTTACCGTCCGGTGGTGGCGGCTCTTCGGCGTTCGGGATTGCTTCCGGTCGGCCGGGGCGGTTTCCGGGGTAGGTATCGATCGTTTCGGACCGGATATGAGGATGTCTATTACTCCGCCCAAGTCGCCAAGGATCGGGCGGCGGCGGCCCTGGGGGTGTACGGGGCAGACAGACAGCACATCTTTCGAGCTCTCGCTCAGCACCGAGACGAGATAGATGCCAGGCTGAACGGCGTTACCGAGTGGCATGAGTACTGGGTGTGGCTCAAAACGGAAGTGGTGGTCGATGACCCGAGTTCCATCCCCGACGAGGTTGGAGAGTGGCTCATCGAGAACCTGCTGAGGCTAAAGAAAGTGGCACAACCGGTTCTGGACCGGGTGATGGCCGACATAGGCACTTGCAGTGACAGCCCTGAGGAGCCAGGATGAGTGGATTCCACTATTGGGCGGTGGGTAACCTCACCGGAAACCTCAACAGAGGATTGTTCGCCGAGTGGCTGGTCGGGACGGCGCTTGGCGTCATCAAAGACGGCGACACCAGGGATGAGTGGGATGCGTTCGATCTGCAGTACGGGGACCTTAAGGTCGAGGTCAAAGCCTCCGGTCTCAGCCATCCTTACAATCCCCACAGACGGTCCACCCCCAGGTTCGATATCGCTCGCCGCAAGTGGACATGGGACGCAGAGATCAACACATGGAGGCCTCTCGACCCGCCCCGTCGCCAAGCTGACGTGTATGTGTTCTGTCTCCACAAAGTCATGCCGGTGACCAGTAAGAACGTTCAAGACCGGGACTGCTGGGTTTTCTGGGTAGTCCCGACACGGAAACTCGACAACGAACTCGGTGAACAGAAGAGCCTGGGGGAATTAACCCTGGACAGTCTCACAACCCGCGTGGAATGGTCAGAAATACGGTCGTCTGTCCAAACAGCCCTATAGGCAAGGCCACCAACCCAACAACCGCACGCGCTCCGGGGTGACACCGAACATCAAACCCACCTTCCACTTGTCACAGGTACGACCCACCCCGGAGAAGAGCGACCAGACATGGCCACTTTCACTGATCGTCAACACCGCCGTGCAACAACGCCCTGAGATTCCCCCAAACTGACGGTGGGCACAAAGGCGACGGAAAGTCCCTCTCTGACCTCCGTCTTCACCAGATTGGAACGAAAGCCACCACAAATGCCGTGACCTGACCCTTCAAGTGGCGGCACAAAATGGGCCCGTCCCGGGCTGCCGGTGATGATCGGGGTGACCGTGTTCCTGCTTCTTGGGCGTCTTTGACCGGCAGCTATCCTCGGAACCATGAATGTCATGGGCGGGACAGGACCCGAACAAGAAGCCCGACTGCGTGACCTGTTCGACAAATGGCATGGAGACGCGCCTCCACCCGACCGGGTATACGAAATCATGCGAGAGCTGTTCGATCAATGGCACATCGAAGCCCATCAAGACACCGACCACGACCCTCGAACTTCAGAGTAACCAGAGGTTCCCGCTACTGCCCCGCAGCCGCACAAAGAGGACAAGTCGAAGGGCCACCCGGAGAACTTGATGGCACCCGCTTTCGTGGCGGGTTTCCCCTCCCTTTCACCATGCAAGACCCTCGAAAGGAGCGTTCGCAAACCGTTCGCAGAAGCGTTCGCAGCGTTCGCAAACCGTTCGTTTAAGGCCTGACCTGCCGAAACACCCATCCTGAGAAGGCAAGCCTTCGCAAACCGTTCGCCGGAACCCACCCCCGTAAAGAGCCACCCGAGTACCCAACGAACACTTTAGGTAGAACACACCCGAGCACGCCTTCCATATCAGCTGGTACCGTCCAGAATCACCGGTCACCGCCCACGCGTTTCGAGCGTGGGCAGCCTTTAGTGCAAACGTGTGGTCGAGTTCGCCCACTGCGAAGAACGTTTCGCGACGGGGATTTCGCAGGGTCATGCCAGCCCCCCGAAGTGGCAGAATTTGGAGGAATCTCGGAGTTCGCCTCGGTTAGACCTCTTGTCTCTCGGGTCCTTTGGCGCTCTGTTCCCTCCCCTTTCCTTGGCTTCCTTGGCTCTGCTGTCTCCGATTGGGGAGGGTCGGTTGGTAACTGGTCCGGTTTGGAGCGGGCGAAGTTGCGGTCGACCAAGCGACAGGGGTGTCCACGGGCCGGGGCCGTCTTCTCTTCGGTTGCCGCTGAGACCAGCTATACCGGCTCTTCTCATCATCTTGGCATAACCAGAATGTATTCCCTGATGCCCACCTGGATTCGGTGATGGCCCTAGCCGCAATGATTGACGCGGTCGGAGTGTATTTCGCTCACAGCGGCACCGCCGTGGGACTGTTGTTTCTCGGTGACCCGGATCAACCGGCGTGGGCCGCCGGCCAAGCAGAGGAAGGGCTTCCCGACCTGACCGCCGTCCACCAGCACCAATTTGATTGGTCAGTAGACCCGGAGAGGTGGGCGGGCGCAGGGGGCCCGTTGTGACCGGTTGACCCTCGGCGGTGCGCCGCGGATCTCGAGGCCGGTCAGGCGTCTATGACGACCGTGGTCCCCATCTTGTCGTGCCAACCCTGACGGCGGCTATCCCACAGAAGCGAGATGTACACCAACAGAGACAGCAGTCCCCCGACGACCGGGATGAAAGCCAGCAGCCCGGGAAGCACCCAGCGCCCCAGCGCCTTTCCCCAACCAGGAACGGTCCCGTCCTCGACCCGAACCACCATGATACGCATCGCCATCTTGCCCAGGGTCTGTCCCTTCACAGCGATCAGGGTCGGCTCGTACAAAAGCGCGATAATCGAAAACAACGCCAATCCGCCAAAACCCGCGAAGACGGCCGTCAGGGCCAGGGCATCCTCACCGGTTTCGGATCCCAACACCGCCCCTGCAAACCCAACAACGGCAAGGAACACCGCCACTGCGACGATAATCGCGATGTCGATGATCCTGGCTGCCAGCCTCTTGCCGGGAGAAGCCAGGTACCGCACCTCTCTGTTCCCCAACCTGACCCTCCCGGTGGCCCGCGGCTCGGTCATGATGTCTCCTCTCGCTCGGTCTACCTTGACGATCCATCCTACCGCCACCTCCAGCAGGCCTTGAAACGTCTGCTTCAAAGCCCCAAACCGCCCGCCTGGCTACCTTTCCGTGACAGTCCACGAGGGTCGATGATCTCATAGGCAATGAGCCCCGGCCCGGGGCCGGGGAACCACCCGCTAACCCGACCCTTCCAGAAGCACCGGCCAGCGACCCGAACAAGCCCCCCAGCAACTGGGTACTTTCAGTGATCAGGTCTGAGCACTTTCGATGATCGCCAACACACGCACACTCTTGAAGGGCTAGTTCGTAAGGTGGTTGACGGCAACCGCGCCTGTGTGCGACCTCGATGGTTCAGTCTACCGAAAGGAAGGGGTTCCTGGGATAAGAATGAGCCGCCAAACGCCTTCCACAATGCTTCCCAGCTGACACTCCCCACCGATCTCCGAGAGTTGCGAGCCAGATGAATGGCACTAAATTTGGTTGATTAACGGCGCAAAGGGCCGCTAGGCTCCAAGCCAGGCAAAAAGGGCGAAATGGCTCAAACACAACAAGAGGGTGTGGACCAATACCCGAACTCCGCTAGGACTACAGCGGATCGTCTAACTGAACAGGTTCACTTCCATGCAACGGGAGAGGACTTCCTAGATTGTCTCGCCTCCCGTTCTCATGAACCGGATGCAGTTCCGCCCGACCTAGTTCAACGCGAACTGGACGCCATCAGAGCCGACCTCCCTTGACAAGTGCCCACCCACGGAGAGACCTTTCTGTTCCTGCGTGAGTACGACAATCTATCACCAGCATTGCAAAACCGTTTTCGCCAAGCCCTAGGACGCTTTGTTGCGGATCTCATAGCTATCGAGGAAGGGCTGATGACATGGTTCCGCCCGGGACTTCGAGTCAAGCCACTGCAGGGAAAGGCGGATTCATACGAGATGACATGGGCACCAGATGGCCGGGCGATCTTCAGGTTCGATAAGGGCGTCATCCCCGGAAAGAGGCATGTGGTGTGGGAGAGCATCGGCACTCATAGCATCTTGCCTTGAGGTCCAAGCCAATCCACTGAGACAACAGTTAACAATCGATGTCCACGCGTGGACATGCATAGCCTTCTTGCTCATGGGGATCGGTTCGGGAAACGCGTTTTGAGCGATCCGAGGGATGGAAGCCGACCGGCGCCTTTAGGTCACGTATTCGCCCCAGCGTTCCATAACTGGCCGTCTGACTTCCAGTAGATCAGAACGGGCGTAGGCCCCCTCAACCCCCTTCACAACATGGGAAAGGGCCTGTTCAGCAACTTCCCGCGGCACGCCGGTCTCGCCGCACCAATCCCGAAAGGAACTGCGCATGCCGTGGGGAACGCAAGAGATGGCATTCTCGCGGAAGAGCTTAGAGATAGTCGAGTCGCTCATGGCCCGCCCGGTCACACTTGGGAAGATCAGCCCAACGCCTCGGGTGAACCCAGCCGCTTCCGCGAGGATGGCCAACGCCGCTCCGCTCAAAGGCACCCTATGAGGTCTCCCGGTCTTTGTCCGCGACCCTGGAACCGTCCAAACCCTACGGTTTAGGTCAACCTCGTCCCATGTGGCTAGTCGAGTTTCTCCGCTTCGGGTGGCGGTCACCGTAAGAAACCACGTTGCAAGGATGGTCGATCTGTAAGCACCAGACGACTCGACAGCAGCCAGAGCCGCCCCCACCTCACCGTGGGGCAGAGCTCGCATATGCCGGGTCTGCGGAATATGCTTACCTAATGCGTCACGTATTCGGCCGTCAGCAGGGTTGTCTTCTCTATAACCCTGTGCCACGGCCCATCTCATAACGGCTGCGAGGTAACGTTTGGTTTTCCTTGCCGTTTCAGTTTTGCTATGCCATAGAGGGCTCAGGATCGCCAGGACATCGGAGCTGTTGATCTGATCGACTCGCTTATGACCGATCCTTGGTAGCACGTTCGCCGAGAAAAGGCTTCGCCACTGGTTTTCTGTTCTGCTGCGCGGTGTCCATTTGGCCCTGTGAATGGCGATCACTTTTTCGGTTGCCTGGTGGAATGTTGGTGTTTTGCTGGCGTGTGGGTGCCGGCCGTCCTCAATAGCTTTGCGGTTTGTAAGAGCGCGCTTGCGGGCTTCTGCCAATGTCACGACGGGATAGTTCCCGAGCCCCAGGTTGGTTTCCTTGCCATTGATGCGAACGCGCTGCGCCCATGTCTTGCTCAGGCGACCGTTTTTCATGTTGCGGACCAGCAACGTGAGTCCGTAACCGCCGCGGCCATCGCCGTAGCGGCCTGGTTGTCGGACCTGGCGAACGAAGGTTGCGTTGAGGATTGTCGGTCGCTTCATCGTTATTTCTGCCCCAGCATTATCGGTTGCTCTATCAGTATAATGATGCAATGGGACGAAACAAAGCGAACCCGTCTGGAACCACAAAATGGGCATAAGTGGCCTGTGACCTGGTAATTTAGGGTACCGTATGAAACCACTTAGAACTGCTTGCAACCGCATTATTGCTCTCACCCCCGGAGCGAAGAACCTGGTAGCCCGACCAAACCAGGGAAGCCCCTCTCATCTAAACCGGATAAATGACGTCCCCGGGGAGTCCATCCAGGTGCAGACGCCGAGTCCTGTATTGACGCTGCCCTTCGCGGGTAGGCTCCGGTAGCGTTTGCCTCGTAGGCAAACAAGGCGCCCATCGCGCCCCCGCGCTTCGGCCGGTGGGCCGAAGCAGACACCCCGAAGGCGACGAAGAAAGATGAAGTGACCACGACAGGCACCGATGTTCTTGAGGTAAGGGCGGCGGCGCGGCGCATCAGGCGGCGAGCTCAGATTGCCTACGTGTTCCATGTGGTCCTGGGGATAGTGCTCTTTCTGCTGTCCTGGCAGTTTGTGGCCGCGCCCTTCTCGCCCCTTTACAACCTGGTTCCGGCTCCGATCGACGCCGTCACCCACTTCGGGGAGAACCTGTTCTTCAGTGAGCGGATGAGGGAGAGGTTCGTTCACGCCTGTCCGGACCTGCTGGAAGAGGTGGCGTTTCAACGGGGCAGGATGTCCGCCCTTCCCGATCACTGCTTCGGGTACGT
This sequence comes from bacterium, assembly GCA_028819345.1. GTDB lineage: Bacteria > Actinomycetota > Acidimicrobiia > Spongiisociales > ZC4RG35 > Bin76. The sequence continues at coordinate 7,052 of JAPPLW010000033.1, forward strand.
CCTCCATCTGGTGCGGACCACCCGCAACATCCTGATCGCAGTTGCGGTGGGGACCATCGTCGGCTTGGGGGTTGGACTGAGCAGTCTGCTCCAACCGTGGATTGCCGATTTGGTCACGCCTATAGCCGGTTTCTTCGGGACCACCCCCATTTTCATTGCGGCGCCCTTCTTCGTGATCTGGTTCGGGATCGAGTATCCCCTGCTGACCACCATCGGGGTGGTTGCCTTCTACACCACCCTTCTCATGTACTTCTTCAGCCGCCGGGCAGCCGAGAACATACCTGCGGAGATCATCGAATCAGCCCTCACCCGGGGAGGGAACCGCCGAAGCATTTTCCGGTGGGTCTACCTGCGGGGAACGATTCCGGAGATCGCGGCAGGTTTCCGGATCGCACTGGGGGGAGCCTGGGGTCTGGGGACGCTGGTGGAGGTGCTGGGACCACAGATGGGAGGAGGGTTTCTGATCCGCATGTGGAGCTACGCGATGGGCCTTCAGGAGGGGCCGACCGCGGTGGTGTCCCTGATTGTCTTCTTCGCCGTGCTGGCTGTGATGGTCGACGGGATCCTGGTGCTGGTGATACGTCTCATGACGAGATGGTCCGAGGCGGGCCGCCGCCTGGGTTTGTAGGAATGGAGGTAAGGATCCTGGCCCATTTGGGTAAACCCGAGGAAGAGGCGACGACGGTTTGAAGCAGCCTGCCCTCTTCCGGAGCCTCTTTTGGATTGGGTGGCTGATCTGGGCCGTCCTGATTCCGTGGCTGCTCATCCAGTTGCCAGAGGGCCTTCCTCTGGTCACCTGGACACATGACGAGAGTGTGATCAACGTCACGTGGTCTTACATCGTCTCCTGGTTGGTGTTGTTCTGGGCCTGGCCGGTTGTGTTCCGCACGAGCCGGGTCAGAGACCGGCTGGTCAGGGCGGGACGCGGGATAGCGGCGGGGCCGCCGATGCTGTGGGCCGGTATGCGCCGCAGTCCGCTCTTCTTCGTCTCCTGGGCGGCGTTGCTACTGGCCTGGCAAGTGGCGTCATACGTCGCGCCACGGGGAATTCTCGAGCATCCCATCGTTCCCGGGTGGGACTACGTGTTGGGTGACACCTTCTTCGAAGTGTCCCGCTTCTGGACCGTCCGCGCCTTCGACTTTGGGTTCGCGACCTTCAATCTCGAGGGTCTGGCGCCCCAACCCATCTACGGTGGGGAGGCGACCTGGCCGGCGGTGTTCCTCGCCATCGCGTATCACTCCGGTTTGACCCTTTCCAGGCTGTCCTGCGGCTTGGTGGTCGGCATAGCGGTCGGTCTCGTGTCCGGTCTGGCCCTTCCCTACTGGCCGGCGGTGCGTGAGACCGTGTGGGCGCCGATGAACTTCATGCGGATGATCCCCCTCCTGGTGGCGGTCCCCTGGTTGCAGTTCGTCCTGGGCTCCAGCCTCTTCGGCATCACCATGTACGTAGCGTTCGGAGTGTGGACGATACTGGTGGTGGCCACCATGACCGCAGTGGCCAACGTTCCCGACCGGTACATCGAAAGCGCCCGTACCCTGGGCGCCTCCCGGCTGCACACCTATCTCAAAGTGATAGTGCCGGCGTCGATTCCGGAACTGCGCACCGCCCTGCTACTGGCCATAGGAGGAAGTTGGTCACTGGTGATCGCCGCCGAGTTCTTGGGCTTCTCCGCCGGGCTCGGGTACCTGGCCGACGGGGCGGTGCAGAATACCAACACCGCCCTGCTGTTGATAGTGGCTTTCATCGTGGCCCTTTACTCTCTTTCCACCTTCTTCCTGATCAACGAGGGATTCAAGAAGGCGGTTAGGTGGATGCCGAAACGAGTCACCAAGAAGACGGATATCAGAAAGGTGGCCGGGGCGGCGGGAAGGGCCTGATCACCAAGCTCACCGGCAGCGGTTGGGAAGCCGGAATCAGAGAATGTGTCGAGTGGTCTGGTATATGGTGCGGATCGCGAAGTTGGAGCGCAGGCGAGCGACACCGGGAAGGCGAGACAGGTGCCGATTGTGGATCCGCTCGAAGTCCCGGTGGTCCTTTACCGCCAGGTGAAGCAGGTAGTCGGCGTCACCCGCCACCAGGTGGCACGACATCACCTCGGGGCAGTCCCTCACCGCCTCCTCGAAGCGCCTCAGCCACTCCTCGCTCTGGCTCCCCAGCGACACCTCTACGAAGACGTCCAGGTCGCGGCCGATCGCTTCGGTGTCGAGGATCGCCACGTACCCGTCGATGACACCCTCGGCCTCCAGGCGACGGACCCGGCGATGGCACGCCGAAATCGAGAGCCCAACACGGTCGGCCAGTTCGGAACGGGACACCCGTCCGTCCGATTGGAGTTCATTGAGGATGAGATAATCGATGGAGTCAAAGGAGTGCATAAGCGATGTGATGCCCCGAGCCTAGCTTCAACGCCACATATTTGCGTGGTTTATCAAAAAAATGTCAATAATTCCTCCCATTACTCCATAACGCGCGTATATCATTGCATGGCAATCTCGGAGGCGAGAGGGCTCTATGCGAATTAGCGTTCCCAAGGAGATAAAGAACGAGGAGCGCCGCGTCGGCCTCACACCCGAGAGCGTCGCAGAGGTGACGGATCGGGGCCACGAGGTCTTCGTGGAACACCGCGCAGGCGTGGGAGCGGGGTTCAGCGACGCGGAGTACGTTGCCTGCGGAGCGCGGATTCTCGACACGGCAGACGAAGTGTTCGAGGCGGGAGAGCTCATCGTGAAGGTCAAGGAGCCATTGGCGGTGGAGCGAGCCCGGCTGCGGCGCCACCACACCCTGTTCACATACCTGCACCTCGCCCCCCATCCCGAGCAGGCCCACGATCTGGTGGCCAGCGGGGCGACGGCGATCGCATACGAATCGGTAACCGACCGGGCGGGCCGGCTGCCGCTGCTAGCCCCCATGTCCCAGGTGGCGGGGCGGATGGCCGTCCAGGCCGGGGCTCGATGCCTGGAAGCCTCCGCCGGCGGTCGGGGCGTGCTGCTCGGCGGCGTTCCCGGAGTGGCCTCCGCCCATGTCGTGGTGATCGGAGGAGGCGTGGTCGGTCGCAACGCGGTGGAGATGGCCCTCGGACTCGGCGCCGACGTCACAGTGCTCGACCGTGACGCAGGGGCCCTCGAGTCCCTAGCCTCCCGGTTCGGGCCGGCGGTGCGCACCCTCTACTCCAGCCCGCGCACCCTGCACAGGCTCATGCCCACCGCCGATCTGGTGATAGGGGCGGTGCTGCTCCCCGGTGCCCGGACGCCCCGCCTGATCACGAGCACGATGGTCAAGCAAATGCAGGCCGGCTCGGTGATAGTGGACGTCGCCATCGACCAGGGAGGATGCGCGGAGACCTCACGCCCCACCACCCACGCCGATCCGACCTACGTCGTCGACGGAGTCGTGCATTACTGCGTCACCAACATGCCCGGAGCCGTCCCCCGCACCTCCACCCAGGCCCTCAACAACGTCACCCTCCCCTACGTCCTCAAGTTGGCCGACTTCGGACCCGCCGAGGCCATCCGATCGGACCCTGGTCTGCAGGACGGCCTGACCGTGAGGCGAGGTCACATCACCGAGCCTGCCGTTGCCGGCGCCCTGGGGTACCCCTACACCGCGCCCCTGGAAACGCTCGACTGAACCGGCCCCTCGGCCCCGGGTAAACCGGCGATCAGGCCATCCTCAACCCGCGGTCGCCCGATCAGGCCCCCGATGCCGACCGGTAGGAGTCCAGGAACACCTCCCTGCCCTCGCGGGAGGAGTCGTAGATGGCCATGATGATCGCCAGAGGCACCCGGGCGTCCTCGCCGGTGAGGACCGGGTCGCGGTCTTCGCGGATGGCGTCCACCATGTCCTGGAGTTGGATCCGGTGGCGCGACTGGGGATAGGCCCAGGGATCGTCGATGTCGCTCAACTCGAAGGTCGGTTCCACGTCGACCCGGCCCTCGTCACCCTCCACGTCCCAGAGCAGAAACTTGTCGTACTGCGCGTTGGCCACCACGGTGCCTTTATCGCCGTGGAGTTCCACCCGGGACTTGAGGGCGGTCCGGACCGACGAGGTGCTCTCGATGATCCCCGTAGCTCCGCTCTCGAAGGTCACCACCGCGGTGGCGGTGTCCTCGATCTCGATTTCGTGGACATGGGTGGCGACCCGTCCCATCACCGAGCGCACCGGACCCATCAGGTACTGCAGGAGGTCGATGATGTGGATCGACTGGGTCATCAGACAACCGCCCCCCTCCAGTTCCTTGGTGCCCCGCCAGGCGGCGGAGTTGTAATAGGCGGTGGTGCGGGCCGACTTGTCGATCGCGTCGCCCAGGAAGACCCGCCCCAGGCGACCCGAGTCCACCGCTTCCTTGAGGGTCCGGGCCACTATGCCGAAGCGCATCTGGAAGATCACCCCGAGTTTGGTGCCGTTGGCCCGGCAGGCGCCGATCATCCGGTCGGCCCTCTCCAGGTTGATCTCGATCGGTTTCTCCACCAGGGCGTGCTTTCCGGCGTCGGACGCCGCGATCGTGACATCGGCGTGGAGACCGGACGGAAGGGAGACGATTACGACATCGACGTCGTCGTGCTGAACCAGGTCCCGGTAGTCGGTGAACCAATGCTTGACGCCATTGGCATCGGCGAACCCCCGGACGTTGGGTTCGTTCCGGCTGCACACCGCAACCAGTTCCCCACCCTCGACGTGGTCCATTTCGCTGGCCATGAACCCGCCCGACATTCCGGTGCCCACCAGGCCGAAGCCGATCTTTCCGCTACCCATCGCTGTTCCTGCTCTTTCCTCGGGGAGATCTTCCGAGAGGACGAACAGGTCCTTGCATCAGACCCTTCCAGTCCTCTCCTTTACGAATATCGCGAAATCTACAAAGCTCCATGCACCGTGTCAAGGGTTGTGCCTGCCGGCGGTCCGACCCGGTTCAGCGTATCCGGGGCCATCCCCATACACTCAAAGCGGGTGAGCCATCCGCCCGGCCAACCTGCCTCCTCCGCTCTTCCCCTGGTCGATCTGGTCGACCTCTCCGTCTCACTGGGCGGCACTCCGGTGCTTTCCGGTTGTCGGCTCACCCTCCGTCCCGGGGAATCGCTGGGAGTCGCCGGGCCTAACGGCGCCGGCAAATCCACGCTGCTGGGTGTGGTCGCCACTTTCATAGCTCCCACCGGAGGATCGGGAACCGTCCTGGGCGCCCCCCTTGCCAGCCCCCGAGTCCCGGCGGTCCGGCCCGGGATAGGCTGGTCCGGACACCTCCCCGCCCTCTATCCCGACCTGACCCTGGGGGAGAACCTGACTCTCAACGCTCAACTGACCGGGTACCCGGCCTCGCAGGGCCAGATGGTCCTGGAGCAGGTCGGCCTCGGAGCCGCGGCGGGGATCAGGGCAGAGCGGTGCTCAAACGGGATGCTGCGGAGAGCCGACCTGGCCCGCCTGCTGATCGGCTCTCCCCGACTGGTCCTGCTCGACGAGCCGGACGCAGGCCTCGACCAGGACGCCGCCCCGATCATCGACCACCTGATCAGGAAGACCACCACCCGGGGAGGGGCTGTCCTGTGCGTCTCCCACGACGCCGACAAGCTGTCCGGCTGGGTCGACCGGGTGGTGGAGATGCGAGACGGGAGGATCATGTGAGAGGCGGATTCTGGCGATCGGCGGGCCTCATCGCCCTGCGGGACCTGCGGGTGGAACTCCGAAGCGGGGAGGCCCTCACGGTGGTGTTCCCCTTCGCGGTGGTGGCGAGTTGGATAGCGCCTCTGGCGACCAACGCCTCGCCTCTCCTGCTCCGGGACCTGGCCGCTCCCGTTTACTGGCTGATCACCTTGTTGTTCGGGATGATGATCGTGCTGCGCCAGACCGCTCTCGAGACTCGGGCCCAGCGCCGCGCCCTGGCTCTGACCGGTCTTGACCCAGCCGCCCGATTCGCAGGTCGATCCGGAGCCTCGGGGCTGGTCCTGGCGGCGGTGGCCGGGACGCTGATACTTCCGGTGATCATCTTCTACGACTACCGCCCGCCCTCGGGCGGGGCGCTCATGGCCCCGGTGATCATCCTTGCCGCGGCGGGGCTGGCCATGCTGGGCACCCTTGCCGGGGACGTGACCATCGGGCTCCGGGCCCGCACCAGCCTCGCTCCCCTGCTGATGGCCCCCCTGGCCGTGCCGCTGGTGATGGGAGCCGCCCAGAGCCTGGAAAGTCTGGTGGCCGGCAAGAGTATCATCACCTGGGTATTGGTGCTGGTCATCGCCGACCTCGGGCTGGCGGCCGCGGGAGTGATGTCGGCCCGGGCCCTGGAGGAGATTTCCCTGTGAAGAAGAGGTTGCTGGCGGTCTTGACCGGCGTGGCGCTGGGCGCCGGCCTGGTCCTGGCGTTCACTTCTCCACCCGACCTCCTTCAAGGCGATTTCGTTCGCATCCTCTACATCCATGTCCCGTCCGCCTGGCTGGCCTTCCTGGCCTTCGGGGTGACGGCGGCAGGAAGCATCGGATGGCTGTTCACCCGGCGGATGAGCTGGGATCGGGTGGCCGAGGCTTCCGCCGAGATAGGAGTGCTCTTCACCGCCATTGCCCTGGCGACGGGCATGATCTGGGGAAAGCCCGTGTGGGGGACCTACTGGGACTGGGGAGATGCCCGACTGGCCACCACGGCCATGATGTTCTTCGTGTACCTGGGCTATCTGGCCCTTCGCCGCACGACCACCGACCCTCGCCTGCGGGCTCGCCGCTCGTCGGTGCTGGGAACCATCGCAGTGGTGCAGGTCCCGCTGGTCTACTTCTCGGTGAAGCTGTGGCGCACTCTCCACCAGGGCCTCACGATCCGGCCCGACGGCATCCAGATGGACGGCGCCATGGTCTCGGCCCTCCTGGTGAACCTGGCGGCCTTCACGCTTCTATACGCGACGTTGCTCATCTACCGGACCGCGCTGGCCCGCATGGAAGAGGCCGCGGCGGCCGAGAGAGTCCCGGCGCAGAGTCCGGTCACGGTCCCCCGGTTGCGTGAGGCGGACGCATGAGCATCGGCTGGGTCTGGGCGGCCTATCTGGCCACAGCCGGGCTCCTGGCAGGCTACATACTCCGCCTGGCCATCCGGTGGAGAAGGGCGACGAGTCGCCCGGACTGATGAAGTCACGCCGCTGGCCGTTTCTGATCTTCGTGGGGGTGGCGATCCTGGTGGCAGGAGCCTTCCTGATCCGGAACATCGACAGCGACCTCGTTTACTACCTCACACCGCGCGAAGCGGTGGACCAGCGAGCCGACTTCCCCGACGGGCGGCGGTTCCGGCTGGCGGGCATCGTAGTGGAAGGTTCGCTGGATGCCGGATCGGACCCTCTCCGGTTCCAGGTCACCGACGGCGCCTCCACCATTCCGGTGGTGCTCACCGACACTCCGCCCCTGTTGTTCGACGAGGACGTCAACGTCCTACTGGACGGAGCCTGGCTGGGTGATCACTACCGGGCCGACGGCGCCCTCATTTCCCATGATGAGAACTACCAGGCGCCTCCCGTAGCCGACGACGGCTCCCGCTGATGCTCTCTTTCGCCGGAACCCTGGCGGTGTGGACGGCGCTGGTTGCCGCCGGGTGGCTGGCGGTCGCCGGCTGGCGGGCAGCAAGGGACCCGCTTGCCGCCTCCCCCTCAATCGTCGCCCTCCGCCGATCGCTTCTGGTCATGGTTCTAGCCGCGCTGGCGGCGATGGCCGTCCTCGAAGCAGCCCTCCTGGCCAACGACTTCACCGTCTCCTATGTGGCGAACCACCATTCCCGCCACACGCCCTTTCCCTTCAACATCGCCACCGCCTGGGCAGCCCTGGAGGGCTCGATCGTGCTATGGGGCCTGGTCCTCGCCGCCTACGCTTACGCGGTGTGGCGGAGGGCGACCGCCGGGGGAGCAGAGCCCGACTCACTCGACTGGGGCGCGTTGGCGGTGATTGGAGCGGTAGGCGTGTTCTTCTTCGGACTGATGGTCACCGTCGCCAACCCCTTCGAAGTGTGCACGGAGGCCGCCGCCCGCTCCTGCACGGCGTCAAGCGCCTTCCCCTTGTCCCGGGCCGTGGGTCCTCCCGACGGGCTGGGGCCCAATCCCCTGCTCCAGAACCATCTTCTGATGGCAATCCACCCCCCGCTCCTGTACCTGGGCTATGTGGGACTGACGGTCCCCTTCGCATACGGGATATCCGCCCTGGCCCTCCGCAGATCCGGCCCAGCGTGGCTCCGCCGCAGCGGCCTCTGGACCCGGGTCGCCTGGGTGTTTCTCACCGCAGGCATCACCCTGGGCGCCTGGTGGGCCTACGAGGTGCTGGGCTGGGGAGGCTACTGGGCCTGGGACCCGGTGGAGAACGCCTCTTTCATGCCCTGGCTGGTGGCCACCGCCTTCCTCCACTCCTCCCTCGTGCAGGAGAGAAGGGGGATGCTGGAAGCGTGGAACTTCGTACTGGTGATCGGCGCCTTCTCCCTGACCATCCTGGGCACCTTCCTCACCCGATCGGGAGTGATCGCCTCGGTGCACTCCTTCACCCAGTCTGCGATCGGCCCCGCGCTCCTCGGGTTCCTGGTGGTGGTGACGGTGGGCTCCTTCGCACTGTTCGCATCCCGGTCCCAACAGATCTCCTCCCCACCCCGCCTGGAGTCCCTCTCCAGCCGGGAGGGGGGCTTCCTGCTCAACAACCTGCTGCTGACGGTCTACGCCATGGTGGTGCTGACGGGCACCCTTTACCCGCTGGCCCTGGAGGCGTTCACCGGGTCGGAGGTTGGGGTGGGACGGCCCTTCTTCGACCGCATGGCCGTCCCCATCAGCTTCGCCCTGCTGTTAGCCATGGGCATCGGACCGGCCCTCCCCTGGCGGGTGGCCCGCGCCGGGGTGGTCTGGTCCCGTGTCCATCTACCCCTCCAGGTCGCGCTGGCCGCCGGTGTGCTGGTGATCATCACGGCCACCCGGGTGGGGTATGTGGTGATAGCGGTGATAGCCGGAAGTTGGGTGGTGGCGGTGGCTGCAGGCCGACTCTGGTCTCAGGCCCGTCGCGCAGCCAGACCCAAGAGGGCGAACGCCTGGAGCATGATCCCGAGAGTGATCAAATCGGACCGCGGCTTCTGGGGGGGACAACTGGCCCACGCCGGAGTGGCCCTGGCGGCGGTGGCTATCGCTTGCACAGCCAACCTCTCACAGACCCTCGACCGGGTGGAGATGGCTCCCGGCGACCGGGTGGAATTCGCCGGGTACGAGCTGGTCCACACCGGGGTGTCCACCACCAGGACTCCCAACCGGCTGAAGAGTTCCGCCCATGTGGAAATATGGAAGAACGAGCGGCGCGTGGGACTGGCGGAGCCCGCCCTCAGCCAGTTCGAGACCTCCGCCCTGCCCATCGCCACTCCCGGCATCCATCACACTCTCACACAGGACCTCTACCTGAGCGTGACCCGTATCGACGAGGAGGCCATCACACTCCGGGCGGCCACCGCTCCCCTTCAATGGGTGCTGTGGCTGGGCGGCCTGACCTGCGCGGCAGGTGGCCTCTATGCGCTGGTGGGCAGGAGACGACGAAGATCGGCGTCCGTCCGTCCCACCGACCGAGCGCGGCCGCGTGGCTGAGCGCACCGGTAGGCGCAGCCTGCTCCGGTGGGCCTCTCCCCTGGTGATCCTGGCGCTGGCCGCCTTCGTGGCAGTCTCGCTGACCACCGCCGACCCGGTGGACCAGGACCGCGCCGAGAGGATCGGTAAGCAGGTCCGGTGCCCGGCCTGCGAGGCGGAGTCGATCGCCGAGTCCCCCAGTTCCTACGCCGCCGACATGATGGGCTACGTCCGGGAGATGATCACCGAAGGCCTCTCCGACCAGCAGATCCTGGACCGGATCATGGCGGCCTACCCCCATTCACAGATGCTCGATCCCCCGTTCCAGACGAGAACGGCCCTCCTGTGGGCGTTGCCCGCCATTGCGTTGGTGACCGGTCTCCTCCTGGCCTTTTACCGCCTTAGAAAACCGATCCCGCCGGGGTCGATGGAGGAGTCACCGTGAGGGAGGCAAGCCACTGGGAGGCGCGACTCGATCAGGCCACCCGGGACCTGGAAGAGTTGGAACAACAGCTTGCCACCGATGAGATACCTCCCTCCACCGCCCGGCGGCTCCGGCGCATCTACACCGCGGAGATAGAGGAAGCCCGGCTCAGGCTGGCCGGGGAGGAGTCGGCCTCGTCGGACCGGGAGCCTCCCGATCAGGACTCCCGATCCCGATTCTGGACTCCCGGGAGAGTGACGGTCACGGCCATTCTGGGGACCGCGGCGGTGGCGCTGGTGATTTCAGTGGGATGGTTCGTCCAGCCCGAGGACCAGACGGACGCCGAAGGAGGGGAGTTCAATCCGGCCCAATACTCAAACGAGACCATGGAGGCGGTGATCTCCGCCAACGCCGACCATCCCCAGATCAACGGCATGCGCCTCGCCCTGGCCGGACGTTACTTCCGGGCCGGTGACTTCGGACGAGCCTTTGCCCATTACCGAGGGGTACTGGAACGCAACCCGACGGCCGCGGAAGAGGCGGAGGCGCTGAGCCGCCTGGGATGGATGGCCTGGGCGGGGTCGGGAG
>JAPPLW010000038.1 GCA_028819345.1 bacterium
TGTGGCCCAAACCAACAGGAACCGTCGCCCCCACCCCGCGATAGGACACCCTAAGAGATCACCTCTGAACCTCTCCAACCCCATGTCTCAACCCACGCTACCCCTGAAAGCTTCGACAACCGAGGCTGTCAATGTCCAGACATCCACCAGGGCACATCAGGTATCCTTCCGCTCTGCCGCCAGGCTCCCACAATCCCTTGGCGACCTCGTCTTCGCGGCCCAGCACGCGGTGTCCAAGTCTCAGCCACCTACCTGTTGCGTCCCGTCCCGCAAAGCATGGCGGATGCTCACGGCGCCAGTAACTGCAGGGCAACGGCTCGCGCTTCGTCCATGTCGGAAACGAATCGACCCGAGGGAATTCTTCGCAGGACATCCAGCGGTTGGAGACTGGTTGCAACCGGACCGTCGGCGCCCATTACTACGCATTCTGTGTCCTCGGCGATCGCCACATCGATCAACTGTGCGACCACCAACGCCGCACTATCGTCCATGTAGTCGGTTTCGGAGAAGTCGAGGATCACCACCTCGTGATCCCGGATGTCCACGCTGAGGGTGTTTACCAGCCGATTGGATGACGCCACCGTGTATGTCCCCCTGAACACCACCAAACCCACCCGGGCCGAAAAGGGGTCAGCCTGCCCGGCGCCTGCTGCGTCCCCCAGGAAGGTGTCGTCCAGCAGCGGCGCCGAGACCACATTGTCCAATTCCAGCCTCTCCAGTTTCAAGGCGCTCACCATTCCGGCCACCACCAGACCCACCACCACGGCAGTCACCAGGTCCAAGAACACGGTGAGTCCCAGGGTGGTGACCATGACCACCAGTTGCTCCCGCCTGACGTGGCGGATGCGCACCAGGAACCTCCAGTCGATGATATCCCACCCGACTTTCATCAGGATGCCGGCCAGGACCGCGAGGGGAATACCCTCCACGAACCTCCCCAGGCCCATGACAATGGCAAACAGGATCACCGCACATGTCATCCCCGACACTCTCGTCAACCCCCCGGCGCGGGCGTTCACCACAGTCCCCAGGGTGTTCCCGGCGCCCGGCAAGCCACCGAGGAGACCGGCCATGGCGTTCCCGATGCCCTGGCCCACCAGCTCCTGGTCGGGCCTGTGCCGGGTGCGGGTGATCGAGTCCGCGATCAGGGCGGTGAGCAGGGTGTCTATGGCTCCCAGCAGCGCGAGGGTCAAAGCCGGCTGGATGGCTCCCGTCAGCACCTCGACCGTGAGACCTGGCAACCACACTTCAGGCAGGCCGGTGGGCACGCTGCCGATGAGGGGCGTGCCGGTGAGCCAGACGCCGAGGAGGGTCCCGGCCACCAGGGCGGCCAGGAACGGAGGCAGGACCCTGCGGAAACGCCTCGGCCACCTGGCACTCACCGCCAGGGCCACCACCGCGATCGCCAAGGCATTCATGTTGACGTTGCTCATCGCCTCCGGCAGGGCGCGGAGGGCCCCGATGGGACCTCCCCCGGCGCCCGGCGCGCCCAAGAACGGCATGGTCTGCAGCAGGATGATGATCACCCCGATGCCCGACATGAAGCCCGATATCACCGAGTAGGGCGTGTAGGCAATGAAGCGTCCGATTTTCAGCAGGCCCAGAAGGATCTGGATGATCCCCGCCATCAAGACGATGGTGAACGCCTCGGTGAGATCGTCGACATAGCTGGTGACGATCACGGCCATCACTACCGACATGGGACCGGTGGGACCCGATATCAGAGAACGCGTCCCCCCGAACACCGCCGCGAAGAAACCCACCGCGATCGCCCCGTACAGACCGGCCAGGGCTCCCAGGCCGGAGACAACGCCGAAAGCCAGAGCCATGGGGAGTGACACCACGGCCGCGGTGATCCCCCCGAAAAGGTCCCCTCTGAACGCTTCCATATTATAGCTCATCCACGCTAACCCTATGTTTCGATCACTGAGAAAACATGACACTATGAAAACAGGGCACTATCGACCGTAAGCAAGGCTAGCAAAACGCTTCCTCTTCCTGAGGGAAGTCCGCTGGCTCCCCTCAGTCATTGCGGTCCCGGTTTGACCGGTCCTCTCCTGCACGGCAGGCAAAGTTGGGTGCGGTTCCCGGTCGCCTTGTCCCTTCCGTGGATTGCTTACCGGATCTCACCCGCAGAGAATCGAGGTCTTCGGGTCTGGTTAAGGCGGGGGAGTAAGAGGGTCGCCACCCGGTGAAGTGACTGCGGTCAGATTCCCAGTATCCGTTTGGCGATCACCTTGGCCTGGTCCATGTCCTCGACATAACGGTCCTTGGGGACGCTCCGCAGAATCTGGAGCTTCTGGAGGCTGGCGCCGACCGCGCCTCCCAGGCCCATCACTATGCACTCGGTGTCTTCCTCGATGGCGACGTCCACCAACCTCTCCACCACGAACGCGGCGCTGTCGTCCATGTAGTCGGTCTGGGAGAAGTCGAGGATCACCACCTCGTGGTCCCGGATGTCCACGCTGATGGTGCTGAACATCCGGTTGGAGGACGCCACCGTGAAACTTCCCCGGAACGAGACCAGGCCGCACCGGGCGGAGAAGGGGTCGAACTCGTCCTCGTCATCGTCGTCATCGCCCAGGAGCGCCAGCATGCTGTCCAGGGCGTCAGGTTCGCCGTCGCCATCCTCGTCATCTTCGTCGTCACCTCCCAGCAGGGCCAGCATGCTGTCGAGGTCCGGTTCACCGTCCTCTTCTTCCTCCTCGTCGGCCAGGAAGCTGATGTCGAGCAGCGGCGCGGAGATCACGCTGTCCAACTCCAGGTACTCGAACTGGCGGGCGCTCACCAACGCCGCCACGATCAGGCCCAGCATGATGGCGCTCAGCAGGTCGGCGAATACGGTGAGTCCCAGGGTGATGACCATCACCACCAGGTGCTCCCGCTGCACCCGGTGGATCCGGGTGATGAATTTCCAGTCGATAATGTCCCAACCCACCTTCATCAAGATGCCGGCCAGGACCGCGTGGGGGATCTCTCCCACATATTCGCCCAGTCCCAGAACCAGGGACATGAGGACCAGCGCGCAGAGCACGCCGGACACCGGCGTCCTCCCTCCGATCCGGGCGTTCACCACGGTGGCGGGGATGTTCCCAGCGCCCGGCATGCCGCCGAATAGCCCTGAGAAGATGTTCCCCACCCCCTGGCCCATCAACTCCCGGTTGGGGTTGTGAGTGCCGCGGGTCAGGGAGTCGGCGATCAGTGACATGAGGAGGGTGTTGATCGAAGCCAACAGGGCAAGCACCAGGGCCGGCTGGAAGGAACCGATCGCATGCTGGAGGACGGTGTGAGTGTCGATGATGTCCGGAAAGCCGGTCGGAACCGTCCCGATTAGCGGCGCCTCCTTCAACCACAGCACTCCCAGGCCCGTGCCGACCACCAGAGCGGCCAGGGTGGGCGGCAGCGCCCTGGCGAGTTTGGTCGGCCAGACCACCGTCACCACCAGGGTCACCAGGGCAATGGCCAGAGCGTGGTAGTTGATCGACGCCACCGCGTCGGGCATGGCGCGGATCGCTCCCACGGTCCCCCCGCCCGGCGACGAGGCGCCCAGGAAGGGCAACACCTGGAGCAACACGATGATCACGCCAACGCCAGATGTGAACCCCGAGATCACCGAATACGGCGTATAGGCGACGTAGCGACCCATCTTGATCAGGCCCAGGAGGATCTGTATGACGCCGGCCATGATCACGATCGTGAACGCCTCGATGATGTTCTCGGCATAGCTTCCGACCACCACCGCCATGGCCACCGCCATGGGACCGGTGGGACCAGAGATCAGCGCCTTGGTGCCCCAGAAGAGGGATGCGAACAGCCCCACCGCCACCGCACCGTAGAGGCCGGCGATCACCCCCAGGCCCGACACCACCCCGTAAGCCAGGGCCATCGGCAACAGGACAACGGCCGAGGTGATCCCACCAAGGACATCTCCGCGGAGAGTTTGAAGGTCGTAATTCATCGCGATCCGCTCGTCCCGTCTAGCACCGAAAGAGTACCACTCTGCGGGACATCCTTCCGGAATCCCGAACCCTGTTCAACCTATTGCATCCACCTTTTCCACGAAACGGCGGTCCCGGGAGGTGAGTCCGCCCACGTCGTGGCTGGTGATCGCCAACTCCACCCGGTTGTAGACGTTCGACCACTCCGGGTGATGGAACAGGCGCTCTGCTATCAGCGCCACATGGGTCATGAAGGAGAAGGCGGCCCGGAAATCGGAGAACTCATAGGAGCGGCGCAATACCTCCCCGTCCCGCCGCCAGCCAGGATGGGCCTCCAGCAGGTCGGTGATCTCCTGTTCGGTCAGGAGGACCTTGGAACCGCTCATCGCGGTGGCTGGAGGAGTTCGATCCGGAAGCCGTCGGGATCGAGCATCAGCACGGTCCTCCCCCCCTTGTTGGGACCGATGGTGGGCGTCACGGGCTCGGAGACCGACTTGACTCCCTTCCGGGTTAACTCCTCGTACAGCGCGTCGCAGTCGTCCACCCTGAAGGCGACGTGGGCCGTGCCGGGATTGGCGGTGCCCGGGTCGATGGCCTTCCGCTCCACGTTGCGATACTCCAGGATCTCCAGGACACTGTCGGAGTCGGGCATGCGCATCACAACCCCGTGCATATCCACGCCCGGATAACCCAACAACTCCTCGATGTAGGGCGCCTGGCGGTTCCACACATGGACCACTTCCAGTCCCAACAAGTCCCGGTAGAACCGCAGAGACTTCTCCAGGTCGGTGACCTGTATCCCCGTGTGATGGTGGCCGATTATCGCTCCCACTGGCACCTCCTTGGAATTCGGGAATGTCACTCCCGAAACATACAGGGAAACTCCCCCCTACGCCCGGAAGCCGTCCATGCGGGACAGCACGTCCAGCATGGTCTCGTCGGACCCTCCGCCGATCGAGACCAGCCGGCTGTCGCGGAAGAACCGGGCGGTCCAGGTCTCCTCCATGTAGCCGATCCCCCCGTGGAACTGGAGCACCCAGTCGGCGGTCTCCCGCATCAGCCGCCCCGACTTGAGCTTGGCGATGGTGGCGAACCTGGTGGGGTCTTCCCCCCGCATGTAGGCCTCGGCGGTAGCGTAGTTGTAGTGGCGCAGCAGGTCCAGTTCGGCCGCAAGCTCCGCCAGCCGGAAACTCACGTACTGATGGCCCAGCAGCGGCTTTCCGAACACCTTCCGTTCCCGGAGGTACCGGGCGGTCCGTTCCAAGGCCCTCTCGCAGGACCCCACCGCCGAGTAGGCCGCCCACATCCGCTCCACCACGAACTGTGACATCTGCTGCTGGAACCCCTGCCCTACCTCACCGATGGTGTTGGAGACTGGGACCTCCATATCCGTGAAGGTCAGAAGGCCGGTGTCGGAGGCCCTCATCCCCAGCTTGTCGAGCTTTCGTGAAACCTCGAATCCGTCTGCGTCAGTGGGCACCACTGTCTGGCTCATCCCGGCGTACCCGCCCTCGTCGGAGGTCCTGGCCAGGAGGCACAGCCAGTCGGCCTGCAGGCCGTTGGTTATGTACATCTTCGATCCGTTGATGATCCAGTGATCCCCGTCACGGACCGCCCGGGTCTTGATCGCTGCCACGTCCGACCCGGCGTCGGGCTCGGTGACCGCGATGGAGGTCACCATCTCCCCCCGGAGCGCCGGCGCCAGGTGACGCCGCTTCAGTTCCTCCGAGCCGTGCTGGTGCAAAGAAGGCGTGGCCATGTCCGTCTGCACCCCCACCGCCATCCCGATCGCCCCGTGATCGGCCCGTCCCAGTTCCTCCGCCAGGACCACCGTGAACAGATGGTCGGCCCCCTGCCCTCCGTAGGCGGTGTCGTACTCCAGTCCCAAGAACCCCAGGTCGGCCATCTGGGAGAAAACCTCGTGCAGGGGCATCTCACCAGCCTCCTCCCATCCGTCCACCCGAGGATTGATCTCCTCCTCCACGAACCTACGCACCACCCGGCGAAACATCTGGTGCTCTTCAGAAAACGGCATGATCCTAGCCGGTCTTAGTTTACGGGTGGGGGCGCCAGGTCGATCCGCAGTTGTGAGAGCCGACCCCGCAGGTCGTCGGGGCTGATGCGGTCGCTCAACAGTTCCACCAGTTCCTCTTGGCGGGGCTGGCCGAAGGCGAGGCGGTAGATCGCGAGGGACTTCCGCAGTCGCGGAAGTCTCGCCGCTTCGCGGCTGAACGGCAGGATGGGTACCAGACGGTCGATCCTTGCCTGGCCTTGGTGAAACACCCAAAACGGCGACATTTCACCGTCGTCGGACCCTCCTTCGGACGCCGCTCGATCAAAGAGCGCCTGCCAGAGATCACCCTCGGGGTCTCTTCCTCTCATCATTTCGGACCCGAATGTCTCTGCGATGTTCCGACGGACCGCATGGCATTTGTAGCGATGGACCCGCCCTTCGCGCTGTTCGAGATCCACGGGACTGGTCGGAAGGTTCCAATGAACCACGGCATGGCACCAAAGGTGGAAGTCCAATCCCTCCTGCCCGACCGAGGTTGAAGCCAGCACAAACGGCCAGAACGGCGAGTTGAAGGCGACCGACACCGCCCCCACCCGGGCTTGGCCGCCCTCGTCGAGCGCCTGATCGCCGAAGGTCACTGCGAAGCGGGTGCGCATGCGGCTCCCAGAGAGAACCTCTGCTTGACCATCGTCGGTCCGGCGAGGAATGTCCACCCGCAGGGTTGAGGTCCGAAGCCGCAGGGCCTCGCCGATCCTGCCAGCGATGTCTTCGGCGGCCTCGGCTCGTTGGGCAGTGTCGCCGAGCCTGACATGTCCCAGCCAGTCTCGGAGGACGTGAGCATGCTCATCGAGCACTGCCTGCAGGTTGCCGTCGATGCAATGACCGAGGACGTCGCGCCAGTACCGGGCGACAACCGGGGCTGCATGCCCGGATTCTGGGTGTTCCGCTTGGTCGCCGGCGACAATGGCCGTCACCTCCGGGGCGTTGAAGAAACTCCGGAAAGCTTCGCTGATCAGAGCTGCGTTGGCCGTCACCGCCCGGTGATACTCAGGCAGGCCCGCAACCCGGCGGATTGCCCGTAACGCACACTGGGCCGGCCCTCCCAGCGCCAGTTCGGCAAGCACCGCATAGAGGTCCTCGGGACACCGACCGAGGGCTTCGACGCCGTGGTCGAGCAGCGCCCGGGCTTCGGCTAGATGGGCTCGGAAGCTCTGGTCGGGCCGTTCTCCCTCCCCGAGCCACGCTGACTGATCGGAAAGCAACCGGCCAACCACCTCCGGGTACCGCTGATAATCAAGCAGCAGCGGAGCGGCCCAGTACCAGCGTTGGTCCACCACTCCCTCGGAGGGGGCAGAGCCCGTCAGTGGGTCGAAAGCGACCTCAACCCGTCTTCTGATGGCGCCGATCACATCCGGGTGATCGCGTGTTGCGGTACCCAACTGCAGTGGATCCCCAAGTCGAGCCAGGGTGATGCTCGGCCAACAGAGCAACAATGTGGTCATTGAGGCGGCACGGCGATCACCGGCGGCTTCTCCGGAGCGGCGATCAGTTGCGGTGCGGTCGGCGGTGCGGAATGCCAGCCGCCCGCCCCCGCGCTGTCGGTACTGGGCCGTGTAGTCGTGATCGCGGCCTTGGTAAGCTCGACGTTCGGCTTCGAAGCTGACCAGCGACGACACCACTTTCGGGACAATCACCCAACCCGAGAAGATCAGTCGCTTTGTGAACCTATGGGCCTCTTCGGATTCATAGACCGATCCCGTGTCGTAATAGCGGATCGACGGCGGCACCCACAGAATCTCGAAGGCCTTGGAGCCTTGCAGGTCTTCCAACAGCCACCGCAGCCGACCGTTCTGAGGGTCGATGGCCCGGTAACGCTCCACCTCCTCCCAACTCAACAGTCCCGGACCCTGTTCGAGCAGACCGGTGTCGAGAAACCGGCCCGCCTCGGCGGCCTGCTCCACGGCTTGCTTGAGCTTGTAGCGCTCCATAAAGTTGATCAGGTAGGGTGCCGACTTCCAGTACTCGATGGGATCGTGGTATCCCGCCACCCGGGCGATCTCACCGAACCGGAGATACGATCGCAGGTCCTCGGGCGTCACCAACGCCGGAACCTCGGGCTCCGTGAGCATCCCGTCCCGGTCGGGAGTGGCGGCCAGCCGTTCGGTCCGGGCCATCACCTGTCGCAACTCCGAAGCGATTGCCCCGCAGATGTCGGCCGCGGTGCTCAACGCCGCTTCGGTGTCCTCGAACGTCGCCAGGTCGGTGAGCGCCCGGCGGAGGTCGGAGAACCGGCCCCGCAGTTCCTCCACCCGCCCGGAATCCCCGTAGAGAAACCGGCAAGTGTCCAGGAAATCGGTGTAATGATCGTCGTCGGCGTCGTCGGCGGTGGTGTACATGCGGTAGGGGGTGGCGGAGAGCAGCAGAGTGCGGGTCGGTCGGTCGGTTTCGGGGTCCCGGTATTCGAACAGCCGCTTGGCAAGTTCAGCCGCCAGGTTGCCGGGATGGGGATCGAGCAGGTCCTTGAATCCCTGGAATTCGTCCAGCACCACCAGGTCGGGGCGCAGCGAATCGATCCCGACGATCGCCATTGTGCGGCGCACCACCGCGATGAACTCTCTGCGCACATACCACATGCGGCCGCGAATGGCCCGCTTGTACCTGAGACCGCCGACCAGTTCGTCAAATAGCTCACGGACGGTCCGGCGCCCGTCTGCCCGTCGCTCGGCGTCAATCTCTTCCAACCGCCGGGCAAACTCCGGCAGCGTTCGTTGGATTCTGGGACGGGCCCAGCGCTCCCAATCTCGCAGTCGTCTATCGGGATTGCCGGCTGAGATGCCCTCCCAGAATATCCAGCGGGCCCTCCGCGGTTCCATGGCGGCCCTGCCCCAGTGGGAGCGAAGGAAGGTGTAGGCGACGGCGCGCTCGCGGAATGTGCCGGTGCTCATGCCGAAGTTCAAAGACGTGCCGGGAGTGATGGGCAGCAGGTTGATGCCGGGCTTCCCTTCCACTTCGTCCTGGAGGTGGACGAGCGGCAGCATGGTGAGCCGGTCGACCGCAATGGGCGTCGGGTCGATGCCTTTGGGTGTGAGCTTTCTCAGGTTCTGGCGGGCGATGGCCCCATTGGAACAGACGTAGACGATGTCATGGCGCTTATCTCCGGTTCGCCCGAGATGGTCGATGACCTGGGCTATCACTCCCTTGGCGACATGGGTCTTGCCCAAGCCGACCTCGTCCGCCACCAGGAACCGGACCGCCGGATCGTGATCGGCGAACATCCGCTGGTATGCCCAGAGGGCCGTGCGTTTCTGAAAGTCCTTGAGGTCCGCCAACGTGGCGGCAACGTCGATGCGAGGCTCGGTCATGAGAGGCGGGCGTCCTGTTCGGTGGTCCCCCTGATCGCCACCTGGTGGACGGCGTCCCACAGTTCGGCAAAACCCGGCGGAAGCGCGTCGTCGGACCGAAGGTCGGCAATGAGCGGGTGAAGTCCAGCCAGCTTCAGCGGATCGCGCCTCATTGTTCCCAGCAACCGTTCCAGCACCGCCAGGCTGAACGAGCCGTTCCCATCGGACGCCGATCGGTCAAGGATCGTGGAGACTTCTCGGAGATCGATCTGATCGGAACCCTCGTAGAGGAGCGCCAACAGGTATCGCAGGAACCGCTCGGCATTGCCGATCAAGGCTTTCAGAAGCACTTGGTTGCGGCACTCGGGTACTCCGACCAGGGGTACCGGAACCGCGAACGAGGTTTGCTCGCCACTGTCATGGGTCAGTTCGAAGGCCAGGAAGCCGCTGAGGGCCTCAAGGGTTGTCTCGAAGCGCGCCTCAAGCGGCTCGGTCGTCCCCACCTGCCGACGATTGCCGGGTGTCGTCAGCGGCCAGCAGTGAATCTCGACATCGTCAATGGCGGGTAGAGGTTCGGCGGAGCGGTAAGTCACGGCCCACTCTTGGCCTGTTTCACCGGTCTCCTTCACACATCCTCGAAAAACCTGACGGGCGATCCCGCAACGCATCCGGTCGAGAATGGAGCTATCAGGCTCATCGTCGTCCGGCTCCCCGGAGCGGGGGCGGTAGGGGTGGAACAGATCACGGAGCCCGGGATCGTCTCCATCGCCGTCCAGGAGTCGATCGATCCCCAACTCTGAGACCGACCCTCGGAGTTCGACCAGTATCTCGACGTTGCCTTCGAAAGCCGGACCAGTGGCGTTGGCCGACCCGACGAACAGGCGGGCCCGGTCCCCCGTCTCGAAGGCGAAGACCTTGGCGTGGACTCCCACCAGGGGCCTGCCGGGGTCGGCGGATGACGGAGTCGGTGGCGCGTACCCGTCGGACTCGGTGTCCCCGCCCTCCGAACCCTGGTGCTCGAATGGGCTTCCGTCGTCGAAGACCCATTTGTTGGGGATGGAGTCCAGAACGCCCTGCGACAGCCCGTCGAGTGCCTCCTGTCCGCTGACCAGCGTGTCGACCGGCGCGGAATGCACCCGCTGGAAGAAGTCGTCGGTCAAGAAGGGCGAAACGATCAGCGCTCGCTCGGGATTCCCTGGGAATGGCGGGGGCTGCTCCCCGAGGCCAAACACATAGGTCCTGAGGTCGTCGACGCCCGCCGGGAGCTCGAACCGTACGGCCTGGAGAGCTTCGGCCAGCGAGTGCACCCGGTTTTTATGTTGCAAGCGCACCCGGTCTTCATGTTCCTTTTCGACTTCCCCAACGGCATTGCCCAGCAGTCTCTTGAACAACTCGCCGACCGGGTGGAGGGCCGCGCCCCGACCGTCCGGCGTCTCGTCGAGCCTCAACACCGTGTCCCAACTTTGGTCGAACGTCATGTTGCGACTGGCGATTAGCACCCGAAGGCGCTCCTGTGTTTCGCCGTCGCTTGAATCGCCGGAGGCCTTGTAGCGCAGTACCCAAACCTTGGGATGGACGATGCCACCCCTCGGGGCCGTTACGGGTACGACCGTCCCCTCAAGAAAGGCGAATGCTCGGCTGGGCGGTGGCAGGCCGATCTCGCCCGCCTCGCTGAAGACCGTCATCTTGTGGGCATGAGAGCGAAGAGCATGGATCAGTTCCACAGGCGTCTGCCCCGGGTCGTCTGCTTCGGTATCGCGCAGGCCCGCCATAACGAATGCGGCTGGCACTGCCAGGAGCGCCCCCAGGTTGAGGGTGAAGGTCGCCGCCATGGCCGACTCCAACTCGAACCCGGCCGGGGGCCGCATAGCATCGATCAGCGTCAGCCGGTTGGTGGGAACCAGCATCAGCGATCACCCGCCAACGCTGATTCGAGCTCGTCAAGATACCTCTTGGCGATCGACCATCGATATCCGAACTGCCCCCCGCCCGCCGCGCCGCTCCAGTTCTCCAGCGCGGATCGATACGCCAGCCGGGCTCTCTTGCCCTTGAGCTGTAGTTCACGACGGCGGATCTCTGCGTGGGCGGCCGGGTCGTCCGCAAACCCCTTCGGGTTGTCGATCGCCGAACGGACGATCCCTGAGACGAAGTCGCGGGTGCTCCGGCGGATGCGGTACTTGTGCTGATAAAGAAGTGTCCAGAACGCCGGCAGATCATCGGCCCAGGAGCGAAGTTCCCCGTGACGACTCTCGACCATCTTGACCCAATGCCGTATGAGACCGAGTTGATCCTCCTCCACCTCGGTGGTGTCCCAACCCAGTTCCCTACCGGCCCGTCGGGCAACCAGTAGGTTGTAGACATACTGGGGACCGGCGGTCAACTCCGAAAAGCAACGCGCGTGCCGCACCATCTCGGCCAGTTCCGCAGGCATACCGTGGCTGGGCGCCTCCCATGGATAATCACATTGGGCGGCGAGATTTGGCTGGGCTACCAACCAGGCCAGAAGCGTGCCGGCCTGCTGATGCCGAACGTTGTCCCGCAGAGTCTCGGCTTCCTCCCGGCTCAACTCGAATGCGATGTCAGTCTCCAGAAAGCCCTCAGGAGGATCGGGCAACGGCGCCCACATGGCGCCGGTCCTGTCCGTGACCTTGCCGTCGTCATCCACCACCGGGGCGAACGATCCCATGGCGGCTGCCCGGTGTGCATACTCGCCCAGGCCGAGGGGGAGTCGCCGCAGTCCCCAGTCCCAGAGGCCTCCCCAGTAGATGTCACTGGGCATCCGCTTCAAGTTCCGACCGGCCCGGTAGCCGATCACACCCTTGCCGGGCCCCAGGTGGCGCAGGCGGTCGATGAGCAAGGCCTCGTCGTGGCGAAGGCGCCGGAAGAAATCTCCGGCCGCAACCCTGTCCCGTTCGATGCGCTGGAATATCCACGGCAGGAACATGAAATATCGCAGCCTGGTGTGGATGTAGGAAGTGCCGGGGTGCAGCATCTCCGAGAAGGCGTCTCGCACCGATCCCAGACCCAGGACATCGAGGGTGGCGGGCTCTTGAAGTGAGCGCAACAGGATGGCGACTCGCTCCGTGGCGGCGGCGTCGAAGTCAAGCCACCCTAGCGAAGAGGCGGGGGAATAAGTGGTCATACGATTTCCATCAATCCACAAGGTAACACGGGGTTGTGACAGAAAGGTAACACGGGGTTGTGAAAGATCGCTGTGGCTAACCCATCGTTATCCGTCGTCCCCGTCGACCGTCTTCGGTTAGTTGTAGCGCTCTTCAGAGTTCGGCCGAGCGGAATGCCTCTCTGATTCCCACCCTGCTTCCGAACCGGAGCAACCCGCCCAGGTATACTCGGCCCGCCAGGCGGGTCATGACCACCACGGTAAGGATCATCAACGCCACCGAGGTGGCCATCTGCCAGAGCGGGATGGCCTGGAAGGCGAAGCGCACCGGCGCCACGAAGGGAGCCGTGGGCGGGATGAAGGTGGTCACCACCGACAGGGTGCTGGTGGGATTGCTCACGGCCTGGATGGCGATGAAGAACCCTGCGACCGCCACCAGCGAGATCGGCGCCACCACGGTCTGTGCGTCCTCGGCCCGGGAGACCAGAGCCCCCGCCGCGCCGAACATCACCGCGAACAGGGAGTATCCCAGGATGAACCAGAGCACCAGCACCAGGATGCTGTCGACCGGGAACTCCGGCAGGTCGATGACGCCGGTGAGGTTGATTCCTACCAGAGCGATCACCACCGTTCCCACGAACTGGCATAGTCCCAGGAGCCCGATTCCCATGATCTTCCCCGCCAGCAGTTGCCAGGGCTCGAAAGCGGCCAGCAGCACCTCCACCACCCGGTTGGTCTTCTCCTCGGTCACGCCCGACAGGATCAGCGATCCGTAGAGGAGCACGGCCATGTAGAGCAGCATCAGTCCCCCGAAGGCCACCACCGAACGGCCGCGGTTCTCCTCGGCGTCGGCGCCCGACAGGGATCTCACCTGGAGTGGCTGGGAGGTGAGGATGCTCACCACCTCCCCCGATCCCGCGGCGACCAGGCTCTCGATTTGCACCGAGCGAGCGCCCCGCTGGAGGAGGGATTCGAGGGCGCCGCCCGCTTCGCCTCCAGCACCCCGCACCACTATCTCCCTGCCGTCCATCAACACCCCGTCCACTTCCTCGGCGTCGGCTGCTGTCTCTGCCTCTTCCCGGGTGGCGAAGGGGATCACCTCGATGGTGGTTCTCACCTTCCTTCCCGGGGGATTGGCCAGCGCCACCGCGGCGTCGATCACCGCCTGGTTGCCGTCGCCCACCACCCCCACCTCGTACCTCACGTCGTCATCGGCGAAGATCAGCGGCAGGAAGAGGACCGCCGCCACCAAAAGCAATGTGATCGCCACCGAGACGATGAAGGCCCCCGACCGGGACCGTTCCCGGATCTCGCGTCCCATCACCAGCCGGATCGCCTGCCAGGACGTCATCCCGCCACCGCCTGTTTGAAGAGTTCCGAAAGAGAAGGCGCCGAGAAGGTGAAGTGGCGGACGTCGCCGCCCAGGTCGAGCCGGGAGACGAGATCGCTCAAGTCCCCGCCCTTTCTCACGACTATGCGGTGCCGGTACCCGTCGAAGTCCACCGACACAACCGACTCGAGCCGACTCAGCCGCTCGACATCCCCTCCGCGCATCTCCACCTCGATCACCCAGTAGGGAGAGTCCGCTTTGAGTTGGCGGACCTCTCCTCCCATCACCACCCTGCCCCGGTTGATGATCGCCACGTCCTGGCAGAGGTCTTCCACCATGTCCAACTGGTGGCTGGAGAACACCACCGCCGCTCCGGAAGCAGCCCGGGAACGGAGGATCTCCGCCATGGTCTCCACCCCGAAGGGGTCCAGTCCGCTGAACGGCTCGTCCAGCACCAGCAGTTCCGGGTCGTGAATCAGCGCGGCGGCCAACTGGACCCGCTGCTGGTTCCCGTGCGACAGCTTCTCGAGGGGATCGCCGATCCGGTCGGCCAGCCCCAACTCCTCCAGCCACTGCTCGGCCGCCGCCGAGGCCTCCCCAGTGGTCATCCCGTGAATGCGGCCCAGGTAGGCGAGTTGGCGGCCGATTCTCATCTTCGGGTACAGGCCCCGCTGCTCGGGCATGTAGCCGAACCGCAAACGCTCGCGCTGGCCCACGGGCCTGCCCCTCCAGGTGACCGACCCCTCATCGAGGCTCACCAGATTGAAGACCGACCGCATGGCGGTGGTCTTTCCGGCCCCGTTGGGCCCGAGAAAGCCGAGCATCCGCCCCCGCTCCACCCGGAAGCTGCACCCGTCCAGGGCCTGGACCTCCCCGTAGCGCTTGGAGAGTCGGCTCAGTTCCAGCATCCGGTACTCTTCCTTCCTCTTGTTTCGAATCATATTCGAGAGCCGCTTGGCGCCAAATTGATATCCTTGGGGCCGCGATTCCGTCCCACACTCCGTTGAACCCCAGCGTCCTATTCCTCTGCCTGCACAATGCCGGACGGTCACAGATGGCGGCCGGGTTCATGCGGTTGCTGGCCGGAGGAAGGGTCGAGGTGTTCAGCGGCGGGTCGGAGCCTGCCCAGGAAATCAACCCCGGCGCCGCCCAGGCCATGCTGGAAAAGGGCATCGACATCAGGGGGGAGATTCCCCGGCCGTGGTCGGACGAGATCGTCCGGGCCGCCGACGTGGTGGTGACCATGGGATGCGGCGACGCCTGTCCCGTCTATCCGGGAAAGCGGTATGTGGACTGGGAGGTGGACGACCCTGCCGGACGGACGATCGAGGAGATCCGTCCCATCCGCGACGACCTCGAACAGCGGGTTCGGGGTCTGCTGGGCGAACTGGACGTCGAACCGGCCCGGTAGTCAGGACTTGTCGGCCAAGGCTCTACCGGGACGGACCTTCTTTCCGTTCAGCAACGTGCCGATCGGGGTGTAGCGGACGAACGCCTGATAGGACAGGAGCGAGATCGCCGTCACCCCGCCGCAGATCAGGAGGAACTTGACGCCGGCGAAGAGGTCCCAGTCGAACACCCACATCTGGGCTGCCACCACCAGGGGAAGGTGCACCAGGTAGACCCAGTAGGCCGAGTCGGACAGGTACCGGATCCCGCGGCGTTCCCGAGGAAGAAACACCCGGAACAGTCCCATCAGGCCGAAGCACATGCCCCAGGCGTAGAGCACCTGCAAGACGGACGCCACCTGCCATTGAAATTCCACGAAGGTGAAATGCAGCCCGACGGGCAGCACAACCAGGAACGAGACTGCCAGGAACAGCCACCAGGGGCCCCCGATGGTGTCGACCAGGAGCCCTCCCTTCCGGTTCCGGCGACCGTACATCAACGCTCCGAACGTGAAGAACGTGGCGTAGTAGGCCAGGACGTGGGGAAGGGGCAGGAGCGCATCGGAGGTGTCCGACCCGAAGACGGGGTAGGACCCTCCGCCACCCATCTCCAACTGCGGGATGAGGGTCAATGGGATCATCAGCCACATGACCCTGCCCGGCCACATCCCCCGGCCGGGCTCCCTCCGATCGGCGACCGCCGCCACCACCGCGAATCCCGCCACCAGCCACAGGAGGAACCACAGGAACCAGAGGTGATGGAGGTGCTCGATCTGGGTCAGCCGGTCCTCCTCGGGGTCCTCCGCGCCCTCCGCCCAGCCGGGAATGTCCGACCACTCCATCGACTCGGGAAGGGGATCCATCCCCTCGTGGACAACCAGCAGTTCGGTCGCCTTCTCGTGGCCGAAGTGGAAAGCAAGTCCCAGAGGAGTCTCCCCCTCGGAGGCGTCGGCGGTGACCGCCGGCGCCGCACCCCGGGATATGAGCAACTCCACCATCTCGGCGTTGCCGGTGAAAGCGGCGGCATGGAGGGGGGTCCACCCGCCGGGCTCGGTCCGCGTCTCGATGTCCACGCCCCTGTCCAGCAACTCCTCCACCCCTGCAACATCTCCGACGAAAACCAACCCGATGATGTCCCCGGACTCCACCAGCAGCTCCGCCTGGGCTATCAAAGCCCTCTCCCCCACCCAGTCCACCGCCGGCACCAGGGTCAGCACACCGATCAGGAGCGGCAGGGCCACCCGCCGCAGACGGTGGCCGAGGAGCGACCGCAGCCCGCGCCGCCGCCACAGAAGAGCGGTGAAGAACCCGCTCATCAGGAAGAACAACGGCATGCGGAACCCGTGCACCGCCCACAGGAACTCGTCATAGGGGCCGTCGAGGCTCGAGGTGCGGTCCTGCACCCACCACGGCGCCGGAAAGAAGGCCAGGGCAGCGTGCAGCCCCACCCCCAGCAACATGGCGAAACCCCTCAGCGCGTCAAGGTCGTGCCGGCGCTTCCTCCCAGGCTCCTTCATCCCCGCCGAAACCCGGCCGGTTCGGTCCAGTTGCGGACGTACTCACACTGCTCGCGGGTCTGCGGCGAGTGGGGGAGGCGGTACGCCTTGTCCACTCCCTGCCACCATTCGGCCACCTGTGCCAGGGCCTCGTCTCCCGTCCTGCCTTGCCGGACCAGCCAGCAGCCGACCATCGTGCCGGTCCGGCCGACACCGCCCCAGCAGTGCAGGTAAACACTCTTGCCGTCATCCAACGCCGCATCGATGGCGTCGAGGACGCCCGCAGCCACACGCGGAATGCGGGGCACCCTCATATCGAGGGTGGGATGCCGCTCATGCACCACGTTCATGCCGAGTCGCCGCCCTTCCCGCACCGCCATCTCCGCGTAGGGCTCCAACCAGTCCCTCTCCGTGGTCAAATCGATAAAGTGATCTATGCCCGCTCCGAGCAGGGTTCGCAACCTGGCGGCGGCGACCTGTGGGTTCGGGTGGCCCGGATACTCCCCTGCCGCAAAACGACCGGGGATAACCCAGTAGCTGTTCGCCATCGGCCCATCGGTCATGGCTGCAAGCGTACCGGAAGGCAAGGCCCGGTTGGTGGTCCCACGGACACCTAGATGTACTTCCCAGGGACGTTGTTGACGGTTTTGGTGCTTGGATAAGGGAGGGCCTC
>JAPPLW010000097.1 GCA_028819345.1 bacterium
GTCAACAAGCCAAGCATCGGTCGAAATCAGGACGCCTTGCAGGATCTGGGTTCAATGCTCCCTTGCTCTTGTCGGTTAGGCGAGACACGTAGAGCATGAGGTCGTTCCAGAACAGCCGTTGGACATCTGTGAAGAACTGCGGTGCCACCGAATTGAGGTAACCGATACCTTCCGGGCTACCGATCTCCTTGAGCTCCTCGTGTCTGATCCAGGCCCCTATCCACTCTTTCCACACCTCATGGAAGGCCCTGCCAAATTCCTCACCGAGGGCGGCGATATAGTCTTCTTTCGGTGAAGATCGGTCAGACATGTTCCATCTCGATCGCCAATTCGTCCAGTTCCAGATCAACGTTGCGGGACGTGGTCACGGACAGCTCCGATCTTCGGTTGACGTGGCCTCGGCTGCTAAGCGAGTGGAGAATTCCTCGGTAGGTGAGGGCGGGCAGCGCCTGCCCTTGAGGGCGACAAACTGTAACGTCGACATTACATCTTGTAAAGCAGACACTACAGTGCGACGAGGCGCGCGGGGAGGAGCGGGTCGGCGCGGATACATCGGCAGTCGATGACGCGAGAGAGTGGGGTCCGCGAACACGGAGTCCTCCCCCATGACACGGAGAACCCGAACGTTGACGGCGTACGTCGTGGTCACCGACAGTGCGGACGGGTACATTCCGGAGCGCGTCGTCGGCAGAGTTGGCGGCGCGTCGCACGGTCCCAAACGCACCCGTTGCAACGAATCTACGGCGCCGGTAGGTCCGCGATCCGAGGCGCGAGAATCTGGTATAGCGCCTCGGCTCGTTCCAGAAGCCAGCGGCACTGATCGGTGCGGAGATCCGGGTCCGTCAGGTCGGTAGGCAGGTACCAATAGACTGTCCGCGTCTGCGTATCGGGCGGATTGTACCATTCCAGTTGGTCGTCGAAGCGCTGCTCGATCTCTTGCCGCCTCCCGTGGAGCAGCCCGAAGTAGTGGTCCGAGTCCTTGCCTGTGATTTGCAGTTCCACCCTCAATTTGTGACCACCACTCGGTGCCCAGACAGCAAAACCGTAGAGGAAAAAGTCCGCGCGGCCGAATCCGCGTATTCCCAACCAGTGTTGCGGCCTGGGAGCGTGGACCTTGGTGACGATCTCTCCGTTTCGCGAAACGTAGTCGCGAAAATCCTCCCAGAAGCGGAGCTGCATTTGCTGAGTGGTCGTCAACCCCTTCTGTTCGATCTTCGTCCATTCTTTCGGGCTCGCTACCACGTTGAGTCTCGGTGCCGCACCGGAGTCGCCGATTCTCCACACTTCGATCTCCAGACCGAAGAAGCGGGTGCCGGTCGAGGACACTTTGTTGAGCCAGTCCAGCGCGGCGCGATGCTGTTCCGTGAAGTTGCGGGCGATCCAGACTGCTACGCCGGCCTCGAAATGAGCAGCATACGTGAGCAGCTTGCCGAGGTGATCGTGATCGGTCTGCTCGAGTTGATTTTCCACGACCACGTTGGTTTGCTCGTTCGGATCCCGGCAGAGTAGGTCGACGGAATACGGCCCCGCCGATCCCTCGCGCTCGACCAGCTCCAGGTTCATTCCCAAGGCGTCCTCGAGCAGTCCCAGATTCTCCGACTTCGCCAACCAGGGCGTGAAATCGGCCGCCTCATGGTCCCAGACGTCCTTCAGGGGGACAGACTCAATCCGACTTAGATTCGCAGCGTCCATTGGTGATCTCCTCCCCAAAGTGGTTCTCGGAAGCGGGACACGATAGGACCGCACGATCCCACTTGCAACCGCGGCGATGCGCGGCGATCATTCGCGGTTCAGTGCTCACGCAGGCCTCACAACAGAGGGAAGCCACCCATGATCTACTCCGCGCAGGCAGGATGTGACGCCGTCATGTTTCCCGTAGCCGAGGTCGATGTGTTCGCGGAAACGGAACCCGGCCGGCTTGAGCGGGTTCACGGCAGGAAGGCCATCGTGAACACGGACTCGAGGAGGGTTCTCTCCGTCGTCAGCGAGCGGTATCGGGTTCTCCACAATCGCGATGCCCTCGAACTCGCACGGAGGTGCTGCATCAAGGCGTTTCCGACGACGGCGCCCGTGCATTGGGAGGTGGTTGAGGTCGAAGCGCCGCGGACAGGCAGCTACTGCCGGATCGATCTCCGACACTCGGGGACCGTCCTACAGGAGGACTGGGCGTTCGACAGGGGCAAGACGGACCTCTACGAGCCGTTTTTACGGGTCACCAACAGCTACAACCGGACCCGAGTGTTCTCCATTCGACTTGGTGTCTTGCGGTGTGCTTGCGCGAACGGCGAACTCTACTACCACGACTCGCTGAGAATCGCAGTGGCCCACGACACGTCCCGAATTGAGGAAGTGATCGAACGGGAGATCACGGAAGCCAAGTTCCGCAAGGCGATGGGAGAGCTGCGCCGGCAGCGGCGGAAGTTGCTCGGCATCAAGATTCCCCCCGATCGCTTCCGTCCGATCGTGCTTTCTGTTCTCGGAATCCGGAAGCCGCGTGGGTTGCCGGAGGACCGCGAACGCGACTGGCAGAGGCTGATGGCGATCATAGACGATGTGGGCAAGGGCTACCGGGAATCGCTCGGCCCGAACGCCTACGCGCTGTTCAACACGCTCACGGATCTCGCGTCGCGCCCGCCCGATCCCGAGGGGGAACCAACCGGCAACGGGGAGCGTTCGTCCAGCCGAAGCTACGGTGAGTCGGAGAGGAAGGGGTACACCTTCATTCGCCGCGAGCGGCACACGCTCCAGACGCGCACTGGAACGTGGCTAAGGTGGTTCGCTGGACAGAGCGGAAGTCGGCAGTTCCTCTGGAAGTATCTGCCGGATCCGTACTACCCTACGAGTGCGGACCTCCGTCGGCAGGGCTTCTGAATCGGTCGTCGGATGCGATCCGGCCGACGCGGACCAGGCATGGGTTACCGCGTTTCTTCCGTTTCGACCCCTTCGTCGAGGGAGAACTTGTTTCCGGCGGGGGAGCTGCGGTCGACCTAACAGATCCCGATGTCAGTCTTCATGCGGGGACAATCCCTCCGGATCGAAAGTCAGCACCTCGATTGCCCGCGTCCGCACGCCGATGCCGTGCTCGATCAGCAGGTCGATGAGCCTGTCGCCGTCGATCAGGGTGATCGGGGCTGCCCCCCGGGCGAACGCAGCCTCCACCGCGCCCTTCGCGAAACGGGAAGTCGCGACGATGGTGCCGCGGACCGCATTGAACCGGTACAGTGAGCCACGGAGAGCGTCCAGGTCCTTGCGTTGAATGGTCCGCTTGTGGCGCTTTGCCTGTACGACCTCGCGGACCGAGGTAACGCCGAGCTGGATGTCGGCGACCACGTCGACTCCGCCGTCACCGGACTGTCCGATCACGTCGACCCTCTCGTAGTTCATCTCCTCAAGCAATCGACCGACGAGTTCCTCGAAGCCATTCGGGTCCATCTGCAGCAGGTGCTTGCGAAGAGACTCACGAACAGCCGCCTTTTGTTCCTTGGCAAGCTTCTGGATCATCTGTCGCGGGCCGGGTTCAGGCGCAGCGTGCTCGAGGTACCGAAGCCCGTCATCGGTCACCGTGTATTTGGCGCGCTCGCGGTCGATCAGGCCTCGATCGAGGAGGTTGTTCAGGCGGCGGCGCAGGGTGTCGCGGATGGTCGAGGGTGCCTGGAATCGCGAATGCCGCTTCAGGTATTCGGTCCAAGCTTCCTCGAAGTCCCGAACTTGGGCGGGTCCGCTGTCGGCGACGATGGCGAGCAGCTCGACGAGGCCTTCCTGCGTGTCGAGAATCGACTCCGCCTCGCCGAGCCGGTGGTTGAGGAAGCTGCGGCCGCGGTCGGTCAGCTGGAGGTTGCCGTCTGTATCTTCCTTGATCAGCTCGTAATGCCGGACGAGGCTCCAGCTGCCCGCGGTGTGCCTGGGGTTGGCGGTCTTGCCGCTTTCCGTCCAGATCGCGTAGGCGAGGCTGCGCTGATCGCCGGAGAGCCTCTTGGGTATCCACGAGTCCGGGTCACGCCAGTCGACCTGATCGCCGGGTTTGCCGGTGAGTCCCATGATGGTGCGGTGGAGCTTGGTGATGTCTGTCCTGGAATGCCCGGGCCAGACAGCGAGCAAGCCACGGACCTCGCGGTACGTGGGAAACCATGGAACTCGCACGCGACGTGCGCTGGCCTGAGGACCGGTCTTGGTGCTCTCTGCCACGGATTGCTCCTCTTGGGGAGGGGTAGGATGACGAACGGTCAGGTGGCCACTCACCGTAACGCCGTTCACCCGTACGAGGCGAGCAGCGGGTGAGCAAGGGGGAGGAGGTCGTGGCAGATCGTCTCTTTTCGCGATCGCGTAGTGGTTCGCGACAGGTGCGTGGGGAGCCGGTTCCCGTCAACCAACTGCGATTCCTGCCTCTCCGCCAGCCATCGGCCACGGTGTGTCAAGCGGGGTTTACATAATGGAGGCGAACTGCGACTGGGGATGGATGGTCTCTTTGACGGCAGGCCACTGAGGGTCAGGCGAGTTACTTACATGGCTCCCACCAAGTGGGTACGCCTTCAACAAGGGCCCGTCTTTGGCGGGACTCGACGACCATCCCCTCGCCTGTGGTGTAGACGCGGCGGATCGGGTCCTTCGAGAGTACGGTGCCAAGGTGGCGGCCGTCCTCACGGAACCAGCGTAGGCGCTTCTTTTCGAGCAGTCCAAACGCCGTTTGCGCCACGATCAAGTCACCGCCGTCGAACGTGTCGACCAGGGCGTGGAGGGTGTCATCGCGCAGCACATAGAGCCGCGTATCGGTCAGCAAGTAGAGATAGTCGCCAGTATCCACGATTCTGCGGGGCACGCTGCCAATGTCGTACACACGCTGGGCCTCGCCCTTGACGTCGACCAGAAAGACCCGCCCGGAGTAGCCGGCCAGATACACAGCGTCTGATTCAGCGGCGAACGCGGCGGCGTAGATCCAGTCGGACGCGTGGACTTCTCCAACGTGCAGACCGATGCTGATGGTGAAACTGATTCCGTCTACCTCGACTTCGCTGCGGTCCATCTGCCGGACGAATGTCGCGCCCGTGTAGCTCGATAGCGCGCTAGAGTCTACACCGGTAAGGACCTCACCCGCCCACGTGAGTGCTTTCATCCGGTTCTCGGCTTCGGGATCCCCCGGGTTGAGGTCGGGATGCCATTTCTTGGCGAGTCCCCTATACCGCTGCCGCAGATCCTCGGGTGTCAGGGGGAGGGAGAGATCCATGATCGAGAGCGCCCTGTCCACGTCGGTGCTCATCCAGGATTCGTTGCTCGACACGCCCGCGGGCGCCCAACCCTCTTTGATCGGTAGGCGAGTCCCCCAGAGGCCTTGTCCGTTCATGTCCACGCACCAAGCCTCGTCCACTGCGGTGAACAGGTAGCGGTTCGCACTGTGTGAGAGAGCGACACACCGAATGTGGTTCTTGAGTTGTTCATCAGGTATTTCGAACCGCTTCCTCAGGGCAACGATCTCGGGGGCATCGACAAGACTTGTCTCCAGCTTCACCTCGAGGTTGTCGCCGTAAGTGTGGACTACAGCGTCCCGGGACATGGCGATCAGACCCTGGCCGAGTGGGTGGACTCCAATTCGGTAGATGTCGTGCAGAAGCCCCTTCATGGCCTCGACCTCGCCTTCACGGTTGTACCGCAGAGCGGCGGCCTCGACTTGGCCGAGACCGGCGGCATTGCCGAGGTCGTCGATCATCAGCAGTCCCGAATCAACCGGATGCATCCGCCGGAACGCTGGGTCTGGGCGCCGCGCCATGGGGATCATTTCGACCTTCGCGATTCTCCAATCGGCGTCGCGAATCTCGAATTGCTCCTCCAACGGGAAGGCGGTCGCTTGTTCGCGCTGCACCTGCGCCTCCTCCCATCGCGACGGAGACCGTGGCAACGGGATGTACGTGAGCGACTCCACGTCGACTTCGATCAGTCTGGGTGGCCCTCGGTCGATTCGGTGTGACCGGACAGTTCTTTTCGGCGGAGCCTCTGGGATATCTGCCGAGTCCGGGGGCAGGAGCCGGTAGGTGCGACCAGCCTTCACCCGCGCGATTCTGCCAGCCTTCTCGAGGTAAGAGATCAGCCTCGCGACCCGACGACCGTCCTGTTCGCCGATCAACCCCTTGACCTCTATCTGCCGGCAGTTCGGCCTTGCGGTGACCACCTCTTGGATGGATTGGAACAACTGCCGATCATGTCGATGCCCCTCGACCTTTTCCGCCCACGGCTCAAGCTCAGGCACAGATGCTACGATCTCACTCATGCGACGGAGGCCTTCTCGGTCGTTCAGGAGGGCCAGTATCGTCCCACCCTGTTGGAGGGCTGGAATCGAACCGACATGAAGCGATCCGTAGTCTTGGACCGTCTCCCTCACCCATTCAGGGATACACCGGAGGCTCTCGCGGACGAAGCCGGCTGCGGTTTCGTAGTCTCGTTCGGAGATAGCAGCCTGCATTTGGGACATCGAGTCGAAATACCGATCACTGGTCCCGATTGGGCGCGAAGTCAGAGACCGGTGGGAGAATGTCTCCTCGTTGCCGCCTCGGTGGCGATGGTCTGGACCGATGTCGGTTCCCAGAAGCCGTCTGATCAATCGGAGCATTGTACCTCCGTGTCGCTTAGCAGATTCACCGCAGCTGCAACGCCGCCGCGGCGTGGCCAGGACTCCTTCCTCCCTTCCACCTACTTCGCCTTCAGATTCACCATCACGGCGCCGCAATCGCACCGCAGGCTCTCCGAACTGCCCTTTCGCGGCGTGACGTAGAGCCACGACTCGCAAGACTCGCATCGCAGCTCCGCAAGCAAGCGCTTGAACGCCTCAACCACTTCCCTAAACTCCGCCTTCGTGAAATGCGCCCAGTCGTTGAAGTGGATCGCTCTGTTGAGGACCCACTGCTCGCCGTGGTAGGCATCCAGAGCTTCTTTTCTAGAGTCCTTCAGGGCTGCGACCCTCGCCTTGGCGTCCTCGCTGTTCCACTTGTTTGCTGCCTTCGCACCGAGCTTCAGTAGTTCTCCGTGGCGCCCGATCACGGCCGAAACCAGGTCGCCTGCGTCGTAGGAGGAATCACCACGGAAGGGTGGTTTTGCCCCGAGTCGATCCGCCAACTCCGCACCGACGTATTCCATGTGTCGGCGGAGTCGGCCTGCGGCAACGGGCGTCTCACCCTTGGCGACATCGGACTCGATCTTGTCCCAAATCCCGGCCGCCTGCTCCACGATCGGCCCCGTCTCGACGCTCCAATTCTGTAGGGTCAAGCCCCCCTTCGGCTCGACAAGCCCCTCGGTCTGCATCTGCTTCGCCCAGACCTTGTCGTGCGTCGTGATGATGAACTGGGTGTTTGGGAAACGTGCCTTCAGCAATCGGCAGAACTCCTTTCGGTGACCACGGTCAACGGACATCACCACATCGTCGAGCACCGCGAATCGGAATCGGTCGCCGAGAAGATGCTTCATCAGCGCGAGGTAGAGGCAGACCCCCATCGCGTCCTGGTGTCCCTCACTATGGTAGGCGGCGGGAGCATGCAGGCCCGTGTTGTGGAAAGCCACCTGGAGATCCAGGCCCGCTGCGGCCTGGTCCAGCTTCACTTCGAATCCATCCTCATCCTCCGCGTTGATCTCCCGGTAGTATTCGCCGAACCTATCCTCCACGGACCGGTACAGGTCACTCAGGTACGAGTCTGCCACGTCGCAGTACGTCTTGTAGGCAGACCGTCCCGCTTCGACCGCGAGTTCAGCACGTATTCGTTCGCGATGGGCACTCCGCCAGGCCGAAAGGCGATCCTGAGCACGCGTCAGGAAGGTCTGCGCGGCGACCGACGCGCTCTGATCCGGTGTACTCTCGATCATCTGTTGGAGGACTTCGAGCTGGTCGTCGACTGCATTTGGCGCCGCGCTCCATCCGTCCTCCAGGCGACCGCGGCGCTCCGCAATCGACGCAACCGCGCCCAACCCGCTTGCGAAGCCTCTCAGATCCGAGGACCATCGCCCAAGTTCGTCGCCAAGACCTACCAAATCGTAGCGCCTTCCCAGAGGCTGTACGGCACCTACGAGCGCCGCAATTCGCTTCGCGTCATCGGCGATGTTGGCGCCGTTGGCCAGCAGACGTTGCTGGAGAGCATTCGCTTCGTCGGCCTTGGCGAGCTTCGCGCGCAGGTGGGCCTTCAACGCTTCCGCATCCTCCCAGCTGCTGTCGCAGAGCGGGCAGTCCGCGTTGTCCACCAGCCGCAGACCCGCGTCAACGAACGATCGTCGGGTGATTGCTTCAAGGATCGCCGGGTCACCGTCCAATGTGTCGAGGTCGCGCACCACACTCTGGACTTCCTCGTGACAGAGCGTGGCCAGATCGGCGACCGCGCTCCGCAACGCTTCCACATCCCGAAGTGCGGAGTTCCTGTTGAATCCCCCGTCGCCGGACGCTTCCAGGATGCCGGCGGCGAAATCGGTATCCGGTACCAGGCCCGTGATCTCGCTGAGACCGAGGGTTTGCCGGCGCAAATTGATGCTGCCGAGGATGTCCTCCCGTCTCAGGTCTGTCACATCGAGATGAAGGCGAAAGGCCTTCTCTGCCGTTCTGAGGGCACTCTTCGCGTGTCCTGCCGCGGTCGTAAGCCTGTTCAAGACGGTCTTCAACACCCCGCGGGTCTGCCCAATGGACTCCAGCTTCAGGAGTTCCTGAATCTCCTTGGATCGCTGAGCGGCCTCGATGATGATGTACTTGATGATCTCCCGACGGGTCAGCGTCAGTTCGGGATGATCGGCGACCTCTTGGATGACCACCCTGATCTCGGGGTCGTCGGGCTCGAGCGTGAAGGCCCGAGGGTCTTCACGTTCCTCGTCAGCACCGCCGATTTCTCCAGCTCAGGGACGTAGAACTGAAGCGAGACCTCGGCCGAGGCGGGATCATGGCGACGATCCACATGGGGGCCGTGCGTCTTGACGCTCAGCCCACGGGTGCCCTTGCCCGAGAGCCGCGACATCACGCCCGTCAAGGCGAACTCAATGGCATCGACCAAGCCACTCTTGCCCGATCCATTCGGCCCGGATACGACGAAGTTCTTCCGGTCGGGCTTGACCTCCAGATCGCGGATTCCCCTAAGTTCCCGAATCGCCACCGACTCAATCTGAATCATCGCTCGCCTCCTGTGCCGCCTTCTCGAAGATGGCCACGAAGTCGTCGGCCTTCGGCTTCTTGTCCGCGGCGAGGAGGGTACGCAAGTCTTCCACCGCTGACTCGCTCACGGTGGCTGACTCCGAGAGCTTGGCGTAGAACGCCTCGAGGATTTCGTCCAGTACCTTTGCCATGCGCTTTTCCTCCGATAGAAATCATCTCTGAGTATTCGGTGTCCAACGGTAGAAGGTCGGCGTACCAAGATAGTGTTGGACGGTGGTTGGGGCTCGGGTCAGGTCGGTGGCGGTCGAGCTACCCTGCCTGGCGGGTGAGTGGGAGTGGTTGAACTGAATCTAAGGGATGGACCGCCTCCAGAGAGTGTCGGTCACAGCGGTGTCGATGCGGATGTAATGTCAAGTTTACCAAATGTATACTTCAGTTGACTGTCTCTCCGAACAGCCGTCGACCTCACGACTCCGGTACCTGCTTGTCTATCCAGCTCATCGCCTCCCCTGGTGTGTCGAAACGGGGAGATGAATAGCTTCTGCCTGGATCGAGCTTGACCGGAAGAACGGTGTACTAGGTGGTCGATTGGTCGCGTTCGTCGAGGGTTCGATCACGCCTCGTGTAACGCCCGATGCGCCAACCCTTGTAGAGCTGCACGGTCCGCATTCGGTAACCCCTTCGGAGATTGATCGGAGCACCACGATAACGCCGATCCGGAATCGCGCGCCAGATCTGTCCTGCTAACCCTCACATTCGACTGTTTCGATGTGGGGCGAACTGGCTGGCAAAGCGGGTTTGCGGAAAGCACCGCTTGCGTTGTAAGGTGGCGGATCTCCACGGCAATGATCGGGGAAACACCACATGAGACCAACTGAAGACTTCCCAGGGTTCGACCCGGCTGTCGACCCCCAAGAACAGGTGGATCGTGCGATCGCCCTGCTCGGCCGGCGCCCCGATTTGCAGGGCCGTCTCCGCATCAATCCCGATCCGGCGAGAAAACGGCAGGCAGGTGGCTGGAGCGTGTTCGGGTTTCGCGGGTCCGCGGGCGAATTCAACGAGAGTCCGCACCTCCTGCTGCATGTCGCGGACAATGCCGTATGCGCGAGGGTGATTCTGCCGAACAAGGCGCGGGGCGGGTTGTGGACCAGGCTGCGACGCGCGAGGCTGGCTCACCTGATGTCCCCGGTGTTGCGGGAGATGACGCCCGCGATGGCCAATTGCCCGGGCATGGAGCCTCGCTTGATTCTCAAGCAACGACATTGGCGCACGCGCAGCGGCCCGAGTTTCCAGGATGCCTACCTGGACTTCGATCTACGAACCCTCCGTGGACACCCGGACTCGGGGGTGAAGAGACAGCCCGAGTGGGTGGAAGCGGCCCAGCACGTCGTCGCCAACAAGGCTTCGAACCTCGAACTGCAGGTCGGTGCGACCTTCCCCTACGACCACTGCCCGGCGATTCGAACCGTTGACGCTCTCGACCATGTGGCGTCGGCCTGGATCGGCTGCCGTCCGTTCATCGAGTGGCTCCGGGTGGGGTAGGGCCGCCGCGCGCGCTCAAGGTCGGTTGCATTCAATTCAATGATCCGCCCCCGGGTGGGCGTCCCGAGGAGGATTCTGTGACACAGGCAACCAATCAATCCCCAGACACGGGACCGTTGGACCGCTTCGTAGCCTTGGCGCCGGTCGGCGGCTTCTGGCAATCCGTCGACCCGCGCATCTGCGCCATCCGCAGCGGCCGCCGGTGGGTGAGCCTCGTCACCCGCGGCGTCCTGGACCACCGGGCCCCACCCGGGGTCCCGAGATTCTCTCCGGTCGAGCGGCGGGAATTCCGTGCCTCGCAGATCGTTCGTCCAATTGAAGATTTGCCTGCAGTGGTACGCGGAATCGCCGATGGAACGATGAAGCTGGGACCGTGCTCTGTCGAATACATCAGCCGGCCGGGTCAGCCTGGGACCGAAATGAGATGCAGCTTCAATGAATGGACCGCTTCATTTGTCGCGGCCTACGACCTGTGGAGCTGTCACTCGCTCGTCGGCTACGGTTCGTCGATCTGGGACGTGGTGAGAGAAGCTGGTCACGATCCTCGGGAGCTGGACGGCATGATCCGCGGCGGGCCGAACCCTTACGATGGACTGCCGGATCTGGCGCGCAGATTCTGCGGAAGACGCCAGGAGCTCGAAGCTCAGGGTCACAGTACGGTCGTCGAGCTGGTCGCCCCGCTGGCAGTGCGCTTCGACCCCGAGGCGGCAACGACTTCGGCCGATGGCATTGCTGTCGGCTTGAAGGCCGCTGCCGACGTCTACGTCGAGAAGGCGGAGATTGCCTGGACGGCAGGAGCCGCCGGACAGCCCCCTCGCCACGGATCCCGTGCACTCCGTGCCTGCGATTGGTCACGGGAGGGCGACACTCTCCACGCGGAGCTGGACATCCCGATTCGGCAGGGTGATTCCACCGCCACCTCGTTCATCCTCATCGGCGACCGGTGTGTTGACCGCGTGACCGCGCCCCTGGCGGAGGCCGGCTCCAATGTCCGCATCAGGGCTCACAGCACGGTCGACCCTGGTCTTCAACGCTTTCGTGAGCACCTCCTGCCCGAAAGACCGGAGAAGGCGAGGGAGTTCGAGACGGCCGTGGGTCTGCTCTTCTTCTTCCTCGGCTTCCAAGTGGATCCGCTTTCGGGGCAGAAGGGGCTGGGCGATGCCGTCGACCACCTTGCCCACGCCCCGGGATCCTCCGTGATTCTCGTGATCGAGTGTACGGTTGGGTCGATAGACACAGGCGGCAAGGTGGGCAAGCTCATCAATCGGTCACAACGGACACGTCGAGAGCTTGCCGACAGCGAGGTGATCACGGTCCTCACGACGGCGGCGAGGCGAAGCGAGCTGTCCGATGCCGAGGTGGAGAAGGCCGAGCGCGGCGATGTCGTGGTGCTCTGCCGCGAAGACCTTCATGAACTCTGGACCGCGGCGCAGGCTGGAGAGGGCAGTACCGAGGTCGTGCGCCGACTCCGGCAGGATCTTGCGAGCGCGAAACTCCGGCGGGCCGAGGGGCGGGTCGGTTGAGTGGCAAGCTCCAATCCAGCCGTATTCGACACATCGACCTGCGGCGAGAGAAAGGGTGACACGGTGTCACCCTTCTCAAACGGAGGGTGCCGCACCGGACCCCCTCCGGGCTACGATTCTGACGGCAACTACCATCCGAAACTGGACCCCTACGCCAGAGAGCATCAGCAGGATTAAGCCCTGACCACCTCAAGCGCGAAGCTGAGGGTGGTCCCCACCCGGTCGTCAGTGGACGGTATGGCTTGGGAGGCGGGAAGTTGGCACCCGACCGCCGACACTGATCTGAAGGATTGGCGTGATACCGCCCTCGTTCAAGACGATGTGAAGGGCCGACACCCCTACCTTCTGCGTTGCAACGTACCTTCTGACCGCCTCGTTCAACTCGTCGAACGGCTTGGGGCCCTGCAAGACATCGGGCATCAGTTCTCCTCCTCTCCATTCGGCTGAGAGGTCTCCTTCTGCCGCTCCCGCATCCGCCTCCGCACTTCCGGGGCGCTGGTGTGGCGGAACGAATCCGAGTCCGGCGGCCACATGCTCGGGGGTAGTGTCCGGGGGAAGCTTCTGCGGCCCAAGCCGCTTGGCCGCCTTAGCCATTCTGTTCATCTGTTGTCGCTTTCACGAAGGGAATCGCCGGCGGCAATGCCGGACGCGGCTCCACCGGCAACGCCGGCCCGGGGGCCACGGTGTGTCACAAGGAACCGCTTGCAGGCACCGGTGCGCCGGAACCCCTGGATGGAGGACCCGAAGTGGGCGACCGGGTAGGCGAGCATCGC
This sequence comes from bacterium, assembly GCA_028819345.1. Taxonomy (GTDB): domain Bacteria; phylum Actinomycetota; class Acidimicrobiia; order Spongiisociales; family ZC4RG35; genus Bin76. Next base: position 12,945 of record JAPPLW010000097.1, read on the forward strand.
GATGTGGAAGGACCCGACCCCCTCCACGTCATCGGGGAACACCTCGAGGATCGCAGCCGTCGCGGCCGTGCCCATGATGATGTCGACGATGGGCATGACCGACGACGTGGTGCGGTCCGCGGTGGCCGGCAACGCCGCACCGGGCCGCACCTGGGGCGGGCCGTCGACAAACATCAGCGAGCATCCGGAGAGGAGAAGGGTTGTGGCGGCCAAGTCTGTCAGTGAACGGAACACATGGCTACCAGACCTCCCCGCCCCACCAGACGATCCTGCATTCGCCGTAGAGGCACTCGTACGTGACGTTTCCGTCGTTGTCCACGACCTCGATCTCGTCCAGGAGACGGCACCAGACGGTGAAGCGGTGCTTGGCGTCCGAGTACCACCAGTTGAGGAGGCACCGCCCCTCCTGGGGCTCCTGGGCCGAACACTGCGTTGCGGGGGCCGTGCCGGCGCTGGTGGTCAGGGCCACCAGGACGGCCAGCATGGCGGAAAACAGAAAGCGTTTCATGGCAATGTATCCTTTAGTTGGGGGATAGAATGAGCTTCCCGCACGCTCCGTAATCGCAGGTCACCTCAACGCCCTCGGCGGTGACCTCGCCGCTGACTTCCTGGAGGACGCACGAGTAGATATCGTAGTTCCCCGACCCGTGCATCTCGATGACGATCACCGTTCCGGGACAGATCGGTGGCGGTGGCGCGTCGGCCATGCTCTCGGCGGAAACCTCGGAAGGGGCTTCGGTGACCGAAGCGGTCTCCGGTGCGGCCGAGATCAGCAGCAGGGCGATCAGGATGGATAGCAACTTCTTCATTGGTCATCTCCTTGTCGGAGGAAGGAAGGCCACCCCGGGGTGGGGCGACTCGGGCTTGGCTGGGTGTCGCATGGCCCTAAATGCCCGCGTGTTCGCGTGGGGCCACGATGTTCTGGTTCATGGAACACACCTCGGCCTCGATCATCGGAATCTTCGCCACGTCCTCGGCCATGGAGTCGAGGCGGCCGTCGATCCCCGTCGAGGCGCTTCGTGATCTCGCCGAGCGCGTTGTTCTTGATGCGGCGATAAACCCGCTCTTCGGACTTGCCGAGCAGCTCCTGGATCCACTTTCTATCGTCGGATGTCAGGCTCATAGGGACGGTGCCCCCCTTCTGGTCCGGAGGATCTCCACCACCTCGTCGAGGCCGGCCGCACCGTCGCAGCTCGGCCGGGTCGAGGCCCCCACGTTCGGCCGGGGGAGGGAAAGGTGCGGCACGCCCGTTGCGCCAGATCCCCTTTTCCTCCCCCGGCCGCGGGTTACTCACTCCTCTATCCGGCCGCTCAAGACGGATCCGATGTCGTACCAGTCGAGCGCCCACTTGTCGAGCGACTGCTCGACGAGCGTCACGAGCGTAGACCCCAGGATGTCGAAGCCCAGCAGCCGGCCCTCGACGTGGACCAGGCCGGCGTACTCTGGTGCCGGTCCAGACTTCAAGGTAGGAGAAGTCGGTGCGATCAAGGGTGGTGGCCCCCCAAAGCCGTCCCCGGCCATCGAAACGAAATGCCGCCGGCTTGAGTATCCACTGCCGGGGCGTGGCCCGGAACTCGTCGACGAGGTGGTCGATTTCGCTGGCGGGTATTCCCCCGCTGCGCCGGGCGGTGGAGTTGACGAACGCCCTGTGGTCCGCGACATCGCGGCTGTCGGGAAACACCTCGACACGGTTCGGCGAAACCGTCACGGTGGCCTCCGGGGCATCGCTTCGGGCGAGGAACCCCAGCTCGTGCCCGCAAACCTCGACCACCACGCCCCCGTCCGGCGCCCATATCCCCACGGCCCCGGTGAAGCATTCACGGTCCATGAGTCCGGCAAGGTCCGTGCGTTCCCACACGGTCTCCCCGGTGTTCAGGTCGACCGCCATGGGGATGAAGCTCGGCAGGGGTACGGTGGAGGTGGCGTCCAGCGCCCCCAGCCTGTACCCGAACAGATGTCCGTCACGAAGCTGCGACGGGATAGAAATGGGACGGCATCCGTTCCGCCGAGGCGCCGGTGCCATCCGGGTTGAAGGAGATCATCCGCCCTGATCCGGCGTCCAGGGCCGCCACCCGGCCGTCCGGCCCACGCTCAATGCCGAGAAGCCCGAGGAACTCTCCTGGGCCCCCGCCTTGGCGGCCGAACGTGGTGATGCCGGCGGTCGTCCGGTTCACGCAGTGGATCTGTGACTCGCACGAGTTGATGGTGCACACCACCTCTTCGGACACGATCGCGATGTCGTAGAACGAGCTGAGGGGTGCGGGGCTCGAGTGGACAGGCCGAAGCCCGACGGACTGGGGCGGAGCGGAAAGGTCGTTTGCGCAGGCGGCAATGGCCGCCAACATGATGCTGGCGACCACTGCCGAGCTTGACGCTACTTCGGGCAGTTCTCGATGCACTGGTCGTACACGATGGCTGCGGTGTTTCCGTTCCCGGTCGCAATCGCGACCTGGACCAACAACCGGTTGCACTTCTTGCCGCAGTCATCGTCGGCCGCGGCAAGCGGGAGTGCGAACGCCGCGAGTAGCATCACGGCGCCGATCCTGGTCCATACCAGGGATCCGAACTTCTTCATCTGTCACCTCCTGTGACATGGAATGACCTGGTGTTGGTCGACACCGAGTCGGTGCTCCCTTGTCCGGCTTCGCCGGTACCAACTCCCCTCACCAGGTTGAGCAGGACGATCCTCTCGACACCCAAGTCGTCCCGCGTGATCCCAAGCACATAGTCGGAACCGATTTCGAGCACCTCAACGCCAGTTGGTATCGCCACTCGAGCTAGCAACAGTCCTTGGGTGTCGTATACGTCGTACCACTGCGGGGCGGAAGAACCCAGGTGATACGACCCAACCCAAACCATACCGAGATCATCGACCACGAGATCTTCCAGGTTCGGTATCGAGTCGGGAGACGGAAGGTGAGTCTTCAGGTACCCCACCCGATCCCGATTCAGCCGACGGTCCGACGCCGCTTCCCAGGCCGCTGCCAGTTCATCCGCAGTCGGAGGTCGCCGGACGTTCCTGATGGAGATACTCACTCCATGGGGTACGCTGTCCCTTGCAAAATCGAAGACCTGTACAAAATCAGCCGAATTCTCCGCAAACACGAGCTTTCGTGGCCATCCACCCACCGCAAACAAGCCCCGCTGGGACATAGGTGGAGAGGCATATCCACGAAGCCCTGCAAACTCTGTTTGCTCGAGGGGAAGCACCCAAGCCTCCTCCTGCAGAAACCTGCCGAGAAGAGTGATGTCATTCAGCTGCCATGGCAGAAGTGCAAGCTGCGTCTCTATTCTCCATGGCCCCGTCTGCCTAGGCATTTGCCTGACATCGCTATTAGATCGACAGGCCAATACGTGATCGCCAACGAATCCGGGGACGGGGCACTCCCAAGCGAAAAACCGTAATGCCGACAAATCCTCAACAGCGAGTCGGTCGTGAGCGGCTAAGGTACCATCGGGGGCGTAGCGAATCCTATAGACGCCATCTTGCACCTGCAGAAAGTCATCCGGAAGCCTCTCAATGTGCGTAGGGGATTTCATCTCTCCCGGTCCGTCACCGCGCCCACCCGCCGTCCAAACATGATTTCCATCCGGTGAGAACGCGCGCAGTTGGCTACTGCCGCCGTCCAACACTACGATTGCGCCAGTGGAAAGACGGGTGGCTCCCTGAATCTGGAAGAACTCGTATTGGTCTGCGCCCCCTATCAGGCCAAGCTCCAAGATTGGCTCTGATTCGATCCACCAAACCGTGTCCATCGACGCCGATGCCTGGCCAGCCTCAAACTGATCTGTACAGTCGCCGAACCCAAGATCGGGTCCGACCCCTAATGTAGCCTCGCTCGGCCAGACAGAGCCGCAGACTACTAGCAGGCCGTGGATAAAGTCCGTTCCGCGGAGCCTTTGTGAATGAGTTA
>JAPPLW010000057.1 GCA_028819345.1 bacterium
AAGAATTCCATACCCATAAGTATGGAAGGTGGGTGTGACAACTCTTGGTATTGCGGTCCGCGGACGGGCTCCGGGTAGTCAGTGGACCGTGTCCCCAGCCAGCAGGTCGAGAGCGTGGGGTAGCACCCCCAACACCGGTTCCAGATTCTCCACCGCCCCCTTGGGACTGCCCGGAAGGTTGATGATCAGCGTCGATCCCCGGGCGCCCACCACCGCCCTGGAGAGGGCGGCCATGGGAGTGACCGCCAGGCCGGCGGCCATCATCATCTGGGAGAGGCCGGGGACCTCCCGGTGGATTACCCGCCGGGTGGCCTCGGGCGTCACGTCGCGGGGGCCCAACCCGGTCCCTCCCGTGGTCACCACCAGGTCCACCTCCTCACAGGCCTCGATCAGCGCCGCCACGATCAAGTCCTCGGTGTCCTCCACGGCCCTTCGCACCCGGATCTCGTATCCGGCTTCCGCCAACATCCCCGACAACACCTCCCCCGAGCGGTCCTGGCGGGTCCCGGCGATCACCCCGTCGCTGAGAGTGATCACCGCCGCTCTCCATGCGTTGTCCCGGGCCATCGGATTCGAGTCTACCCGGCGGTGATAACCTCCCCGATTTGATGGAGATTCCTCCAGCACCCTACCTGCCCACCTCCGACCCCGAGGTCGTGGAGTCGACTCCCCTATCCCAATCCGGATGGTACGAGGACGGACAGCACGGCGGACTGGTGGCCGGTCTCCTGGCCCGGGCAGTGGCGGCGGTCCCCACCCTGACCCCCATGGAGATCGCTCGCCTGACCGTGGACATCGTCCGGGTGGTCCCCACCGTCCCGCTCCGGGTCACGACCTCCGTCCTCCGGGAGGGGAAGCGCATCCAGTTGGTGCGGGCGTATCTCAGCGCCGGCGACACCCAAGTCGCCCAGGCCACCGCCATGCGTCTCCGCATCACCGACCGGCCGCCGCCGGAGGCCGCCCTGCCCGACCCGGCGCTGCTTCCCCTCCCGGTGGCCGAGGCTTCGCCGGTGGACATGGAGCGGGTGGGAGTGGGGGTGGGAGGGCGGGTGTATTTCCATCGGCACGGAGTGGAGATGCGCCAGGCCGAGGGGGAGTTCGATCAGCCCGGCCCGGGAGCGGTGTGGATGAGGATCCTCACTCCACTGGTAGCCGGGGAAGAACTGACTCCCCTGCTCCGGGCGGTGATCAGCGCCGACCACGGAAACGGGATCAGCAAGGTCCTCCCCACGTCCTGGGTCTTCATGAACGCCGATCTCAACGTCCACCTCCTGCGGATGCCGGACGGGGAGTGGGTGGGGCTCCGCTCGGTGTCATGGTTCGCCGACCTGGGCCGAGGCGTGGCGCACTCCCAGTTGTTCGACGCCGCCGGCGCGATCGGGAGGTCGGTGCAGACCCTCTTCGCCGATTACCGCGCTTCCCTGCCGGGAACCATGGCGCCTCCCGGCTTCTCACAGACCCAGGACCGACGCCGGTAACCGCGGCATGCCCGGCCGGTGGAGGCCCCCGCTACTGCTCCTCTTCGAGGGCGGCCTTCACCGACTCCAGGACGTCGTTCACCTGGAGCGAGACGTCGTCGAGTCGCTGGCGGCAGAACCGGATGAGATGGCCCGCCCGCTCCACCTTCTCGGCCATGGCTTCCAGGTCCACGTCGCTTCCCCGGAGATAGTCGAGTATCTCCTCCAGTTCGGCCAGTCCCTCCGCGTAGCTCTGGGGCGTCTTCGGAGGAGGCGGGGATTCACTCATGGCTTGTCACTCCTTTGAGCGTCGGGAGGCGGCGGGGCGGGAGCGGTGTCCAACACCCTGCTGACCACCGTACCATCCGACAGCCAGGTCTCGATGGTCTGGTCCCGATCCACCCCGGAGACGGAACTGATCACTCCCCCACCGACGCGGCGGGTGATCGACCATCCCTTGGCCAGGTTACGCCGCGGATCATAGGCCTCGGTGACCGTCACGGCCGTGTCGATCCGGGTGCGCTCCCTTCTCAGGCCCAGGCCGGTCTCGCGCGCCAGGGATGCATGACGGGAAAGGAGCCTCCCGCCGGCCCGTTTCAGGAGTGGACCGACCTGAGCCGGCAACAGTTCGCCGGAGCGGTGGAGGCGCCGCCGGAAGCGGGCCACGGTTCCGTCCACGGCGGCGGACAACTCGGCGGGAGAGCGGTCCAGCAGCCGTCGGTGACGCATCACCACCGACCCGGCCGTCTCCGCCACGCTCCTTCCCACCCCGTCGACCCGGCGCAGATAGAGGCGGTTCCGGGTCACCAGCCAGGAAGCGCATGCGGTGGGAGTCTTCTCCGAGCGATGGGCGACCAGGTCGGAGACGGTCCGGTCCAACTCGTGGCCGATGCCGGTTGCGACGGGCACCTCACAGCGTGCGACCGCCCGGGCCACTTCCTCGTGGTCGAACACCGCCAGATCGGTGGTGGACCCTCCTCCCCGGACGATGCAGATGACGTCCGGACCGCCCGCAGATAGCCGCCGGAGCGCCTCGATGAGGGAAGCCCGGGCCGCCTCACCCTGCACGCCCGAGTGATGGAACTCCACTCGCCATCCCAATCCGCTCTCGGCTAGTGTGGCCAGGAAGTCGGCATGCGCCCTGCTCCCCTCGCTGGTGATCAGGCCCACCCGATGGGGAGCCGCGGGGAGGGGCAGGTTCCGGTTGCGGTCGAAGACCCCTTCGGCCCGGAGAGCATCCACCACCCGCTCCCTCTGCTTCTTCCACCTGCTCAGGGTGTAGTCGGGATCTACCTCGTGGATCTGGAGAGTCAACTTGCCCTGGGGCCGGTAGAAGTCCACTCCCACTTTCACCTTTATCTCGTCTCCGTCCGACACTTTCCCCCACTTCGCCCTCCGGAGCGCCCGATTGATCTCCAGGCGCCGGCTATCCCATATCACCGCATGCAACAGGGTCTGTTCATCCCCGGAGTCCTCCGGGGCCCGTTCCATCAGGTCCAGGTAGATGTGCCCGGCATTGGACCTGGTGAGGTTGGCCACCTCCCCCGTGACCCACACGAGGGAGGGAAAGGCGTTCTCCAGGGACCCCTTTATGCGTCCGGCCAACTCCGAGACAGTGAAGGTGGTCTCATCCGGGGAGGCGCCGGCGGGAATCGGAGGCGAGTCTCTGTTCATGTTCGGGATCCAATAAAGAGGGTCTTCGATTAAGGGAATAACTATAAGTTCCGCACAAGATTTAGACTCGCCACCATGTCTCACAGTCCCTCTTGGCTGAGGGCCGGCGTCATAGGCTTCATGATCGTAATGTTCGCCACAGCCTGTGGGGGCGATGAACCGGCGACCGGTTCCCCCACCTCCCAGGCACCGTCCGACGCCTCGGTCGACTCCGGTTCCCAGGCCACCCCGACCGACTCCAGTTCCCCGGAATCAGCCCCCACCTCTGCGGAATCTGCCTCCACTTCCACGGAGCCCGCCGAACCCTCCCCCACCCCCGAGGCAACCGAACCCGCTGCACCCGAAGAAGCGACTGCAGCCACATCGTCAACAACCGTACCCACAAGCGAGCCCCCGGTGGACGGCGAGGAAGGGTGTCCCGCGCCGCTTGATACCCCGGCAATCGTGCGGCCGGTGGCAACAGACAACCCCCACCCTGCTCCCTCCCACCTCGAGATGGCGGTGTCGGCCTGGCCTACGGACTGGTCCCGGACCACCATCGACTTAGGGGAGCTGGGACTGGGCATCCCGACCATCGACCCCCGTGATCTGATCCGCCCCTTGGACCGGCCGGTGTTCGTGGACACCGAAACGGCGCGGGACTGGCTGTCCGAGGCGGATCCCGGGATGCTGGTACGCATCGGCGAAGACGCCCGGTTCTATCCCCTGCGGATCCTGACCCGACACGAGATCGTCAACGACCGGTTCGGCGACCGACCGGTGCTGGTCACCTACTGCCCCCTGTGCAACACCGCGGTCGCATTCGACCCGGTGACTCCCGACGGCGCCCATCTGCGGTTCGGCGTCTCGGGGCTGCTGCGCCACTCCGACCTGGTCATGTGGGACCTGGAGACCACTTCGCTGTGGCAGCAGGTCACCGGTGAGCCCATCGTCGGCGCCTATGCGGGCGGTCCGGCGCTACCCTACCTCCCCTCCGCGATAGTGGCCTTCTCCGAGTTCGCCGCCTCCCATCCGGATGGTTGCGTGCTCGGCCCCGACCAGGAGTTCGGCATCTCGTATGGAGTCAATCCCTACATCGGCTACTCCTCCTCGTCCCGGCCGTTCCTTTTCAGCGGTGAACTTGACGACAGCCTGCCGGCGCTCTCCCGGGTGGTGGGGGTGACCGTCAACAACCAGTACCGGGCTTATTCCTTCGACGACCTGGCCACGCTGCGGGTCATCAACGACACCTTGGACGGGGCTCCGATCGCGGTGATGTGGGGCGCCGCCCACACCGCCGACGCGCTGGACGACACGATCATCGCCAACGGACGACCGATCGGGTCCGGAGTGGCCTTCCTGGCGGTCTCAACGCACGGACCTCTCACCTTCGACCCTGCGGACGACGACCTGTTCACCGATCGGCAGACCCACAGCACATGGAACCTGCTGGGCCAAGCCGTCGACGGGCCCCTGGCCGGCGCCCAGTTGGAATTCGCCCCCCATCGCAACGAGTTCTGGTTCGCCTGGCATGCCTTCTTCGGAGCGGACGGAGAACTGTGGGAAGCCTCCTGAGCGAGGCGTAGGTCAACCCAGGGCGTGTTCCAAGGCGCCGATGAGGCGCTCGATCTCCTCGGCGGTGGTGTAGTGGATAAAGGACATCCGCAGCACGCCCGGGTCGGGTGGAATGCCCATCCCATCCAGCAGGCGAGGGGCGTAGAAGTCCCCATTGCCCACCATCATCCCGCTTCGCAGCAGGGACTCGGCCACCTCACCCACGGACCGGCGCGAAGGGACGACGGCCACAGTGGGCGCCCGGCGGGCCGGATCGGTTGGCCCGCAGAGCCGCACGTCGTCACGCCCGCCCAGATAGCCGAGCAGTCGACCGAGCAGCTGCGTCTCGTGCGCCCGGAACATGTCGTGCATGGCGCGGCCCCGCTCGACGGGAGAGGCCGGCGGTCCCTGATGGTGAACATAGAGGTCATCCAAGTATTCGACGATCCCCGCGCAGGCTGCCACCTGGGCATGGTCGGGCCCAGCCGGTACCAGCTTGTGCCGGAGGTCGTCGGGCGCCAGGAAGTAGTGGCCCTCGTTCCCCAGTCGCTGCGCCAGGTCCCGGCGGACGAACATCACCCCCTGGTGCGGACCCCACGTCTTGTAGCCGGAGAAGAGGTAGACGTCCACCCCCAACGCGCCTATGTCGGGGAGGCCGTGGGGAGCGTAGGACACGCCGTCGACCACCACCCTGGCGCCGACCGACGAGGCCCGGGCGACCACCTCTTCCACCGGGTTGACCGCCGCCACCACGTTGGAGGCGTGGGGAAAGGCCACCAGCCGGGTGCGCTCGGTCAAGAGCCCCTCCAGGTCGGCGATGTCGAGAGTGCCCGTCCGGGGGTCCACCAGCCACTCCCGGACCTTGATGCCGGTCGCCGAAAGGCGCCTCCACACCCCGGCGTTTGCCTCGTGATCCTGGGTTGAGGCGACGATCTCGTCCCCCTCCCGCCACAACGACCGAAACGCCCGGGCCAGGACGTAGGTGTTCTGCGAGGTCGAGGGTCCGAAATGGATCTCGTCGGTCCCCACCCCCATCCACGCCGCCAGCCGCTCATAGGACTCCTCCATGGCGGCGGCGGCCCTGACCGAGAGCGGGAAGAGGTACTCGGGCTGGACCTTGGTGTGCCGGTAATAATCGGTCAGCCGGTCGATGACCTGGCGGCACGCAAAGGACCCGCCGGCGTTCTCGAAATGGGCCCATCCGGCGATCCGGTCATCCGAGAAGGCGGGAAACTGGCTGCGGGCGTATTCGACGTCGAGTGGTCTCAATGGTTCCTCCAGCTTCGCATTGGCAGTACCCAAGTTTGGCAGACCGGCTCGAGTTCGCAAGGAACGGCCCCGAGCGTCGTGGGCTCTGTGACAGCCGACCCTACCGGCAGTTAGGATGGGCTGATGGCCATGGAGGGAGTTGGGTTGGATCTCGGAGATCGGATCGCCGGCGGATTGCTGGGTGTGGCGGCGGGTGACGCCCTGGGAGCCACCCTGGAGTTCATGAGTCCCGCCCAGATCCGGCGCAAGCACGGGGTCCACAGAGAGATCATCGGCGGGGGGCCGTTTGGATGGCGACCCGGACAAGGGACCGACGACACCGACCTCACCTGGGCGGTGCTGGCCGCCTATCTCGACGGACCCTTCACCCTGGAAAAAGCGGCGGCCAACATGCTTGATTGGTTCCACTCCGGACCTCCCGACATCGGGGGCGCCACCGCCGAGGCCCTACGGCGGCTGCACAGAACCGGCGAGCCCCGAACCAGCGGCGCAACCAGGGAGTCCTCCTGCGGGAACGGATCGCTGATGCGGTGCATCCCCACCGCGCTGGCCCGAGGAGATTCGGGCGTCCGGCGCCGGGAACTGGCCGAGATTTCCGCCATAACCCATGCCCACGTCCAATGCACGGACAGTTGCCTTGCATATGGCGAGATCGTCTATGCGCTACTCGAGGGGGCGCAGGTTCACCAGGCACTGGGCGCAGCCCGGGCGTTGGACCTGCACCCCAAGGTCCGGGAGGCCCTGAACATCGACCCGCGGCTGCCGGTGGATCGCCTCCGTACGTCCGGATACGTGATCCACTCCCTGGGCTGCGCGGTCTGGGCCATCCAGCAGAACGCCTCATACGAAGAGGTGATCGTGGCGTTGGTGAACCGGGGTGACGACAGCGATACCACAGGAGCGATAGCGGGCGGACTAGTGGGCGTCAGCCAAGGAGTGGAGGCCATCCCTGCCCGCTGGCGCCGGAAACTCGAATACCGCCAACGCATGCTGGCCGCGGTCCCCCGCCTCCTGGCTCTGAGGGGGTAGAGCGACCCCCTCGAAAAACCCTAGGCCTTTCCGGCAGGTGGGCGGTTCTCGCCCTTCAACCTGGCCACATCGGTGAAGAACCTGGGGATCAACACCCGGGGAAGGCGATGCCCGTGGGTGATGGCGGCCACCCCGATGGCGAACAGAACCAGGGTCAGCGCGTCCCTGTCCTCGGTGGCCAGGGTCTGGAGAAACCAGGCGTACGCCATACCCTGGAGGAGCATTCCCGATGCGAGGCTGCGCACTTGGAGGAGCAGTCCCCCGAGAAGCAGCGACGGGGCCAGCCACACAGCCGGCACGTACCCACCGAGCACCATTCCAGCCATAAGGCCCAACGCCATCATGCCGTCGAAGACTGGATCCCAAGCGCCCAACTTGGTCATTCCGGGAGCCCGCCGGGCCAGGAAGCCGTCCAGAGTGTCGGTAATCCAGCACAGGATGACGATCCCGGCCGCCAGCGCCAGACGAGCCGACGCGATCACCACCACCAAGAGCGCCGACAGAGGGAGCCGCGCCATGATCAACCGGTCGGCAGTTCGCGCAACTGCGGTGGTGGCCATTTCTGCGTCCTTCGAAGCCCGGCGCTCTCCTATGGCCAATTATCCTAGAGAAAGGCCGATTCGGCATGGGGGCAGGGAGACCGGGCAGTGCGGACCCCGGGTTACTCGAAGTATTCGTCCTCTTCGAATTCGGTCCAGGACTCGAACAGGGGAAACGGTAGAGGCAGGACACCCTCGGGATCCGTGACTCTGAAGGCAATCCGGTCGGCGTCGAAGACATTCCGGATCCCGATCGAGACGCCGGTAGCATCGATGCAGTCCCGGCACGGGGACGGCAACAGCCGTTCCGACCTCGATCGGCCCAGTACAACCGTGACCTCGGAACCGTCCGCATTGCCAACGAGTCCGAAGTCCTCGGAGACGATCTCCCATTCGTGTATGGCCCGGTCATCCTCGGCGAACTGCGCCCACAGCGAGACCCGGCTGCCGGAGAAGTCCAAGATCACCGCCTTCCTGGGACTCCCGTCCCTGGATGGATCGAACTGGCGAAAAGAGCGGCCCCCCAGTTCCTCCTCGATCAACTGCGACTCTCCGGCGTCCAGCGGAGTGTCGGCAGTGCCTTCACCGCATCCGTACAGACCCGACACCGAAACCAGCGCGGCCGCGGCCAGGACTCTTCCCGCCATCCGCTTGTTCACACTCGCTCCTGTCTTGCCATGCCTGCCGATCCTGGGACAACGTCATCATTCCGGGCAGGGGCTAGGGAACCCGGTCCCATTCCGGGCGGTCTCCCCTCCTTCAGGGCCCGTCTACGTCCGGGGACTCTCAGATGTTGATCACCACGGTCGTGCCCATCTTGTCATGCCATCCCTGCCGGCGGTCGTCCCACAACAAAGACAGGTAGACGAGCAGCACCATCAGTCCTCCGGCTACCGGGATCAGACTCAGCAGTCCCGGGAGTATCCAGCGCCCTATGGCTTTCCCCCAACCGGGGACTTCCCCGTCCTCTGCGCGAACCACCATGATGCTCATGGCCATCTTCCCCAGAGTCTGGCCTCTCAGGGCGACCAGGGTCGGCTCGTACACGAGCGCGATAATCGAGAAGAACGCCAATCCGGCGAAGCCCGCGAAGATGGCCGTCAAGGCCAAGGCATCCTCGTCTGTTTCGGATCCCAGGACCGCGCCTGCAAACCCGACGATGGCGAGGAACGCCGCCACAACGGTGATGATCGCGATGTCGATGATCCTGGCCACCAGCCTCTTGCCGGGGGAAGCCAAGTCCCGCACCTCTCCGTTCCCCAAAGTGACCCTTCCGGTCATGGCGCGCGGCTCGGTCATGATGTCTCCTCTCGCTCGGTCAACCTAGGCGATCCATCCTACCGCGGCCTCCAGAAGCCTCGAAACGCCTGCTTCAAGCCCCCCATCCGGCCGCCCGGCCCACCCATGGTCGCCGTCAGAGGAGAGCCGATCGTAGGACCGTCCGCGCGCTTCCGGTGGTTGGGGCTACCATGCCCGGAATCGCGTCCCCACACCGATGAACGCTCTGACCCAGAACATCCTCGTCCTCACCCTGGCCGTCGCCCTGGACGCCTTCCTACCGGACTTGCCGAACCGCATCCACCCCGTGGCCTGGATGGGACGGGCCATCAACTCACTCCAGCGGCTCTCCCCCAGCAAGCCCACGCCTGCCGTGCTGTTCGGCGCGGTGCTGGCCCTGGGAGTGGTCGGAGTGTCGGCTGTGGTGTCCCACCTGGTGGTGGAGGGGCTGCTCAACATGGGAGAACCGGCCTACGTGTTGGGCGGCGCGCTGATCCTTCGCTACACCTTCACGGTTAGAGGACTGTCCCGGGCCGCACGCCGCGTTCGGAACTCCCTTGAACTCGGCCGTTTGGATGAAGCCCGGGCCGGTTTGAGGAGCCTGGTCAGCCGGGATCCCTCGTCCCTCGATCAGCCTCTGATAGCGGCGGCCGCCATCCAGTCCGTCGCTGAGAACACCACGGACAGCTTTGTGGGTCCCTGGTTGGCCTTCTCCATCTTCGGCGTACCGGGAGCGGTAGCCTATAGGGCGGTAAACACGCTGGACAGCATGCTCGGCTACCGGGGAGCCTACGAATATCTCGGCAAGGTGTCGGCCCGATTGGACGATCTCGTCAATCTGATACCGGCGCGCGTGAGCGCCTTGCTTCTACTGTTGAGCGGCTTCTGGCAGAGGTTGCCCGCAGCACGCGGGTGGCGGACCCTGAGGATGGACCGCCGTCTCACACCCAGCCCCAATGCCGGCTGGACCATGGGCGCCATGGCGGGCCTGCTGGGAGTCCGGCTCGAAAAGCAGGGTCAGTATTGCCTGGGAGGGAAACTCGTTCCGCCGGCTGCCCACCACATCGATCAAGCCGTCAGGCTTGCCGAACGTACCGCTGCGATCGCCTTCTTCGGCGCCCTGGGTCTCCTGGTCCTACGACTCTCGGTGACGGGTTGAGAAGACCTCCACATCTGAGGTGAACACGGTACACGGCGGCCTGGAGGAGGCCGAACTGCGAGCCCTGGGCCTCCGACGCCACCAGGTCATCGACTTCAGTTCCAATATCAACCCCCTGGGACCCTCGCTCCGCGTCCGGAGCGCGGCAGCCGAAGCCGGGCTCTCCGCCTATCCGGACCGCCACAGCCTGATTCTGCGGGAAGCCCTTGCCGCCCGGCTGGGAGTGGAGACCGAGAACATCATGGTCGGGAACGGATCCACAGAACTGATCCACCTGTTGGCTCGAGCCTGGCTCCGACCCGGGGAGAAGTCCCTGATCTTCCAGCCCACCTTCGGAGAGTACGAAGCCGCGGCATCCCAGGCCGGCGGAGACACGGTCTCTATCCGGGCCGGGGAGCGCCAAGGTTTCCTATGGCCTGTCGCCGCTGCGGTCCGAGCGGTAAGCCAGGTCCGGCCCAAGCTGGTCTTTCTCTGCAACCCCAACAACCCGACCGGGGTGTATCTGAGCCGCGGCCCTGTGGAAGAGATCCGGAGGTCGGTGGCCGACTCCGGCCTGCTGATGCTGGACGACGCCTACGCTCCGCTCTCCGATCACCGGTGGGACACGACTCCTCTACTGAAGCAGGGCGGTGTGGCCATTCTGCGGTCCATGACCAAGGATCACGCCCTGGCGGGAGTCCGTCTCGGCTACATGGTGGCCGAGCCCGACCTGATTGCGGTCATGCGCGAACTCCAGCCGTCCTGGAGCGTGAACGCGGTGGCCCAGGCGGCCGGCCTTGCCGCGCTCGGTGATGAGGCGCATCTCGACGAGGCGAGGATGGTCGTCTCCGAGTCGAAGCGCTACCTGTGCGGGGAACTGGAAGCGCTGGGGATCGCGGCAACCAGATCCGCCGCAAACTTCGTCCTCGCCAGGGTCGGGAACGCCTCAGAAGTAAGGATGGCGCTCCTCCGACGGGGGATCGCGGTGAGGGACTGCACCTCTTTCGGCCTGCCCGAACATATTCGCATCGCGGTCCGGCGGCGGGCGGAGTGCGAGAGACTGGTGGAGGCTCTCGGAGAGGAGTTGGCCGATGGCCGGTAGGGATGCGGGAGGAGTGATCATGGTGCAGGGAACCTCCTCCCACGCCGGGAAGTCCATCCTGGTGGCGGCGCTTTGCCGTGTTTTCGCCCAGGAGGGGTTGCGGGTAGCCCCCTTCAAAGCGCAGAACATGTCCCTGAACTCATTCGCCACCCCCGACGGCGGGGAGATAGGTCGCTCTCAGGCGGTCCAGGCCGCCGCCGCCTTGACATCGCCGCGGGTCGAGATGAACCCGGTGCTTCTCAAGCCGGAGGGAGAGAGGCGCTCCCAGGTGGTGGTGATGGGCCGTCCGCAGGCCGTTGCCTGTCCACGGGAGTATCACCGACTGCAGGCTTCCCTTTGGCCTAAGGTGACCGCGGCTCTCGACAGTTTGCGATCCGAACATGACGTGGTGGTTATCGAGGGGGCCGGCAGCCCGGCGGAGATCAACCTCAAGAACCAGGACATCGTCAATATGCGGGTGGCCCTCCACGCCACCGCACCCGTGCTGTTGGTGGGCGACATCGACCGGGGCGGAGTCTTCGCCCAGTTGGTCGGAACGATGGAGTTGCTCGACCATGAGGAGCAGGCGCGGGTGAAGGGCTTGGTGATCAACAAGTTCCGGGGCGATCCGTCCCTGCTCGACTCCGGCTTGGACTTTTTGAAGGTGCGAACCGGCGTCCCGGTGGTGGGGGTGCTCCCGTATTTCGCTGACATCCGCATCCCCGAGGAAGACTCGCTCGGTTTGGTGGGGGAAGCAGACCGAGAGGACGGGACGGCGGTGGACGTGGCGGTGATCCGCCTGCCGCACATCGCCAACTTCGATGACTTCGATCCGCTTCGCTACCAACCGGGGGTCCGGCTGCGCTACGTGAGCCGCCCGGCTGATTTCGGTAACCCCGACCTGGTGGTTATCCCCGGAAGCAAGACCACCATCTCCGACCTCGAGTGGCTGCGCGCCCAGGATCTGGACACGAGGATCCTGGCCGCCCGCGGAGAAGGCACGCCGGTTATAGGCATTTGCGCGGGCTACCAGATGCTGGGTGGTCGACTGATCGACCCCCACCGTGTCGAGTCCTCCCGATCCGAGGCGGACGGGCTGGGACTCCTGCCAACCTCCACCACCTTCTCGAGGGACAAGGCGACCTACCAGACCAGGGTACGGGTCACCGGAGACCGCGGGCTTCTGAGCGGGTGCCCGGGGGCGGAGGCCACCGCATATGAGATCCATATGGGTGTGACGACCGGCCAGGCCCTCCCCATGCCTTTCATAATCGAATCCCGGTCGTCGGTTCGGGTGGAACTTCCCGAGGGCGCCCTGGACGGGGAAGGACTCACCCTTGGGACCTACCTGCACGGTCTCTTCCACAACCCGCAGGTACGCACATCGATCCTCGAATGTGCCGCTCGGCGCCGGGGCCTGGTCTTGCCCGACAGGAGGCCGCAGCTCGATCAAAACGCCGAATACGACAAACTGGCCGCCTGGGCCCGCGCCAACCTTGACATGGGGTATATCCGCAGGATTGCCGGGCTGCCCGGATGAGAACCCTGCAGGTACCGCGGCTCAGAGAGGAGGGGTTGACCCGGGCATCCGCATCCGCTCCGGGTTCCTGCGGCGAGTTGGCCCAGGGGATGCTGGAGGGGAACCTGGTGATGGTGACCTGCCCCATAGACCTGTTCTCCACGGCGACTGTCGAAGTCTCCCATGGCGCCGGGGTGGTTCAGGGACCTGGGGACTCTCCCAAGTCGACCCTGGCCGTCTCCAAGACCCTGGCGCACCTGGGACGGAGGGACGTGGATGCCCGCCTGCACCTGGAGAGCCCCATGCCCCGGCAGAAGGGGATGGCCAGCAGCACGGCAGACATCATCGCTTCGATCGGGGCCACCGCCGCAGCTCTCGGCGAATCCCTCCCGGTCGCCCGGCAGGCCGAGTTGGCGCTCTCGATAGAGCCGAGCGACGGGACGATGTTTCCCGGCGTGACCCTGTTCGATCACCGGACCGGTCTCGTCGCCCGCCCCCTGGGCGAGCCGCCCCCCATGGAGGTCCTGGTGCTCGAATACCCGGATGGGGTGGACACAGAGGCTTTCAACAAGACAGACCGCCGGCCGCTCCTGGAGCGCCGGTCGGATCGGTTCCTGGAGGCCTTCCGGCTGATAGCAGCCGGGCTGGAGACCGGTGACGGCGTCTTGATCGGATTGGGCGCCACCCTGGACGCCATCGCCTATCAGGATGTCTTTCCCAACCCCTACCTGGAGGCAGGCCTGCAGCTGGCCCGCGCCGCAGGCGCCGTCGGAGTGAACGTGGCCCACAGCGGCACGGTCCTGGGCCTTCTATTCCTTGATGATCCGGAGCAGGTGACGTGGGCCGCCGACCAAGCCCGGGCAGCCTCCTCCGGCTTGGTCTCCACCCGCCGACATCGCATGATCGGAGGAGGATTGGCAGGAAGATCTCCCGGCCGCTATCCCCCTGTGGGATGCGCCACCTCCGCGTGACTGCCGGTTTCCGGTAGCACTCCGGCAGCATCGGCGACCTTCCGGTACCACTCGGCCAGGGAGTCCACCGTCTCGTGGGCGTTGAGCCCGCTGGGATTGGGTACCACCCACAGTGCGGCGCCTTCCAGAAGCTCCGGCTGGCAGCCCGAGCGAGCCCGCGGCCGGCCGAAGGCGGTCCGGTAGGCGGTAATCCCCACCACCGCCACCACCCGGGGACCCCATGACCTGACCTTCTCCGCCAGGACCCCCGCACCCGAGCGAAGCTCCGCTGCGGAGAGTTCCGCGGCGCGGGCCGTGGCCCGGTCGACCAGGTTGGTGATCCCGAGTCCCCGCTCGATCAGGTACCGACGGTCCTCCGGAGTGAATCCGGCCTCCCGGCAGATCTCATGGGTGGTGATGCCGGCCCGCTGCAGAGCCGGATAGAACCTGTTGGTGGGATGGGCGAAATGGGTCTGGGTCGCCGCCGTCCAAAGGCCCGGGTTGATGCCCACGAACAGCAGACGGACGCCGGGTCCGACCAGGTCGGGCACCGTCGCGTCCCGGTAGCTCTCCAAGTCGGCCCGGCTGAACCTCGGCCCGCGGGCCCCGCCTCTCATCGGCGCCGCCGGCGCATCAACCGCTCCAGGCTCTCGGTCCGCTCCGGTTCGGGGGGAGGGGCGGACACCGGCTGTTGGAGTGGTTCGTCCGCCACCACGACCGTCTCGTCTTCGGGTGGGCGTCCCACCGTCTGGGCGGTTACCGCTCCTCCCGCCGAGAACCGGAGCCTCCGGGCAGCCACGTCCACCAGGAATAGCGCCAGGGCCAACCCCACCAGCCATGGCCAGACGGCTAGGTCATTCACGCCCCGCGTGGCGACGGCGTCGAAGAAGCTGTCCGGCGGTGGGTCAACCCGGCCGCCGGTGACCTCGGCGATCTCCCGGGCGAGGGACGGGTCCGCAGGCAGGAAAGAGAACTCCTCCTGATAGGTGGAGACCGCCCCCGCGCTGGCGGTGGTCATGCCCCCATCCGGGGTGTTGATGACCGCCGTGATCCAGTAGGCCCCGGCCGCATCCGCCGGCGCCTGCGCCTCGAGGCGGCCGGAAGCCGTCCTGCGGAGGGAGATCACATCCACTTCTCCGTCGGGTCCCCGGACCCGGGCGACGCCGGTGGCCTCGGGCGGCAGGCCCGGCAGGTCCAGGCCGATCGAGAGTCTTCCCCCTTCGACAATGGCCGAGATCACGCCGTCTCCCTGCACGGACAGGGTGTCGCGGACCACCGTTCCCCAGAACTGCACGAAGCCATCCCACTCCACCCACTCAGAGCTCCAGCGGGAGGTGGCGTCCGACGTCCAGACCGCCACCCGCCCCAATCCCCGCTGCCATGAGGCCAACAGCGGATGTTCGGCGCCCACTTCCAGGGAGACCGTGGCGGTTCCCTTGGCTTTGGTGGCCACGTAGCCCCGCAGCGGCGGGGCCTCGATCAGGATGTCGCCCATGGAGGTCCCACCGATGCGAACCGGATCGAAGTCTCCCTCCCGCACCAGGTTCTCGGCCACCAGCAGGGTCTCCTCGACGAATATCTCGGGCACCAGGTCGAGGTCCACTCCGGGGTAGTAGCGCCCTCCCCCGAGCTCCGCCATCCGCTCGAGAGTCGGACCGGGGCCCTCTCCGGTTCCCAGGACCGAAAGAGTCACACCCCTGGCGGATATCTCTCGCGCCAGGGGAAGAAGCCCGGCCTCATCCGGGTCCCAACCGTCGGTGAACAGCACGATGTGGCGGAGTGACCCCTCCACTCCGTCTAGGACCCGGAGCGCCTCGGCCAGCGCCGGGCGGATCTCGGTGTCCCCCTCGGGCGTCAGGGTGGACAGCGCGGCCGCCACCTCGTCGGCGCCCAACCGGGGACCGAGGGGAATCGTCCAGTCGAACCCCGAGGAGAAGGCCAGCACCCCGACCTGGTCGGAACTGGTCAGGGCGCCGATCGCCTGCGACGCCCCGGCCTGGGCGATGGCCGTCTTGGGAGTCCCTCCCTCGATGCGCTCCGCGTTGCCCCCGCAGTGACAGGACCCCATCGATCCGGAGGTGTCCAGCGCCAGGACCTCGGCCACCGGTTGACGCCGCAGCAGGTCATCGGGGTCGGAGGAGACCGGCAACACGCTTTCCAGGGGAGTCTGGTGATAGTTCCCCACCCCGAAGCTCTGGTCTCCCCCCACCACCACCAGGCCGCGTCCGAAGTCCTCCACATAGGCGACCAGGTCCTCCGCCTCGGCGGCCTCCCCGACGTTCACGTTGACCAGCACCACGCCGTCGTATTCGGCCAGGCTCTCGGCCGGGGGGATCCCGACCACCCGGTCGACGGTCAGTCCCGAGGCCTCCAGGGCGGCTTGGAGGAACGCCCCCTCACCCCGGCGGGCCCGGTCCTCCACCACCGCCACCCTGGCCGGGCCCTCCACCCGGGTGATCC
>JAPPLW010000099.1:0-72492 GCA_028819345.1 bacterium
GGTAGGTCACCACCGGCCCGCCCTCGGTCAGCGTGATGGTGGGCGGCGGGTCGTGGCGGTTGTAGTTGGCGATCACCCAGCCCGTGTCGCAGTCGTTGCCCGAGACCGTGCCCGCGCAGGTGCGGAACTGCACGAACGCGTCGGCGGCGCCCAGGTTCAGGCCGATCTTGAGGGCCTCGGAATGGGTGCTCCAGGAGACGGCGGGGTTGGGGTAGAGCGACCAGGAACTGTGGCCGTCGCCGATGCTCCAGCCCTCGGGCAGGCGCAGACCCTGCAGGCGCTCGGAGTTCGACGCGGTGGCGCGAAGGGTGTACGTGCTGTTGGGCTGCACGGACGCGTCGTACACATACACCCAGTAGGTGGTGTTCGGCTCCAGCCGCAGCCCCGAACCGTCGTCGCCCTGGTAGGTGAAGGTGAAGGTCCGGTCGGCGCTGCCCACCGGCATGGAGGGGCGCGCCAGATCGGCGAGGACGTCGGCGGCGGTACTGCCCGGCGAGCCGCCGGAGCCGGCCCAGATCTGTACCCTCAGATCACGGGCGGCGTCGGAGTCGCCGATCTCGGCGAACTCGACGTCGACGCTGTTCAGGCGGTAGTGGCCGCCGTTTTTGCCCGTCGTGAACGACTGAGCGCGGTCACGTACGGTACTGGCAGTCGTCACAGTCAACGCCGCGCCGTCCGCCTGGCCCAGGTTGCTCATCACCGCCGGCTCACCGGGCGGCGCGTTCACCGGCGTGGGCTCGACCCGGAACAGGGGCGAGATGCCGTAGAACGCGTGGTCCTGGGTGCTGGCGACGGTGTTGTAGCTGATGGGGCCGGTGTCCGCGTCGGTGGTCGAGAACCGTCCGCGCCGGGCGTTGCTGGCGCCCAGAGGGTTCGCCTCCTTCGCACCGTCGGTGCGGGTGCCGGTCCACGGCCAGTCGTTCGAGGTGCTCCTCTCGCCGCTCTCGAAGCGCCGGTCCGCCATCGCCCAGTTCTCCCAGGTGTCGGACCAGAAGCCGGCGTTGTTCGCCGCGACGCGCTCGCCGTTCAGCCACCAGACCTCCGCGTCCGTGTGCCCGGCGTTGTTGGGGTTGGTCCGGGTGTGGTCGCGGGCGTCCACCGCGGCGGTGGAGCCGACCACCCGGAAGTGGTCGGCGTAGCGCCGGATGGCGGCGTGACCGTCGCGGGCCGCCTCCCGCACGTGGGCGTCGTAGACGCCGATGTCGGCGGCGGTGGCGTCGCGGTGGTCTTCGGTCATGAACAGCAGCCGGAACGTCTCGCCCGCGCCCACGCCGAGCGGCTTCAGCGGCCAGTCCAGGGGCACGGTGTAGGAACCGTCCGCGTGGGGCAGCAGCCGGCCGTTGACTCCCATCGACAGAACAGAGCCGCCGACCAGGGTGATCCAGTTGCCGCCCCCGCCCTCAAAGACCGCCATAGCCTTAGCAAAGTATAAACGCTCACCGCCCCAGAATCGGACAGAGCAAAACCCCCGAAAGAGACTGACCGCCCTCCATAGAATGCCCAAGGGCAGAAGCACAACAAGCTGAATCCTGTTGGGGGGCGCCTGACATCTCAGAGAGTGGCGAATCGCCCCCACCACCGAGAACCGCAAACAACACCTCCTCCACTGCGAGCCCAACAATTTACAGAGAACCCAGAGAGCGTCCTGATACCAAAAATGGTACTGACAAAGGCCAATACTACGCTGACCTGGGATCATATAGGCCGCTAGGGTGTTGGGGGAGGGTACCCAAGGGGACAAACCACCCACACCCGATTTTCGCGAGAACGGGCCCTATTTATCGGGACGACTCGACAATTGTCACTTCCCGCTCCCCAGGCGGTGGGCATCGGCTACCGCGTAGGCGGTGAGGTTGACGATCTCAGCCACCGATGCGTCTCTCTGCAACACCTGCACCGATCTCCCGAGCCCGGTCAGGATGGGGCCGATCACCTCCGCCTCACCAAGCCGCTCCAACAGCTTGTAGGCGCTGTTGGCGGCGGCGAGGTTCGGGAACACCAGGATGTTGGCGGCATAGTCCAGCGGGCCGCCCGGACGACGATTGGCCAGCAGGCTGTCCACCACGGCGGTATCGGCCTGCATCTCCCCGTCTACCGGGACGTCCGGCCAGCGATCGCGGAACAATCCAACGGCTTCGCGCACCCGTTCGGGTTCATCCCCGCCCGCCGAGCCGAAGTCGGAGTAGCTGATGAAGGCCACCCGGGGGGATCTGCCGAAGTGGGTCTGGGCCACCTCCACCGCCGAAGCGGCTATCTCGGCCAACTCCCAGGCGGAGGGCAGGATGTTCACCGCACAATCCGCGAAGAAATAGGCAGCGCGTCCGGCTACCACCACGTATAAGGCGCTGGCGATGGAGCGTCCGTCCCTGACCTTGATTATCTGCAGCGCTGGCCTGACCGTCTCGGGGAAGAAGGTCGTGAGGCCCCCCACCAGAACCTCAGCGTCACCCGACTCCACCATCAGCGCCCCGAAGACATTGGGATCGAACACCATCCGAGCCGCATGGACCCGTGACACTCCCCGGTGACCGCGAAGCTCGAGAAGCCTTTCGGCATACCGATCGCGTTCGGTTGCCTGGCTGATGGGATCGATCACTTTGATCCCATCCAGGGAGATGCCCAGAGCCTCGGACAGTTCGGTGACCACTCCGCGGTCCGCCAGCAAGACCGGATATCCGATTCCCTCGTCCAGCACGCGGCGGGCGGCGCGCACCAGCCGGAGATCGTCCCCGTAGGGGAACACCACCTTCGCGGGGAATTGGCGGGCGCGGATCGTGACGGCCTGGATCAAGCCCTGCGACGGTCTGAGCCGGGCGCTCAACTGCTGACGGTACTCCTCGAAATTGCAGGGAAGCCGCGCCAGCCCTTCTTCGGTGGCGGCCATGGCCACCGCCGGAGCGACACTGGTGAGCACCCGGGGATCGAAAGGCTTGGGAATCAGGTAATCGGGGCCGAAGGACAATTCCTTCAATTGATAGGCCTCCAGCACCGATTCGGCGACGGGTTCGCGGGCCAGGCGGGCCAGCGCCCGGGCGGCGGCTACCTTCATCCCCTCGCTGACCCCCTTGGCGCGGGCGTCAAGGGCGCCCCGGAATATGAAGGGGAAACCCAGGACGTTGTTCACCTGATTCGGGAAGTCGCTCCTTCCGGTGCCCACGAACGCGTCCGGCCGAACCTGCTTCGCCAGCGGATACGGGATCTCGGGGTCAGGATTGGCCAGGGCGAAGATGATGGGCTGCGGCTTCATCCTCTCCAGCATCTCCGGATGGACCAGGCCCGCCTGGGCGACGCCGATCAACACGTCGGCATCCACCAAAGCCTCGGCCAGCGTCCTGGCGTCGGTAGAGCGCGCGAACGCCTGTTTATAGGGGTTGAGGTCGGTGCGAGACGAATGCAGCACTCCCCGGGAATCCACCATCAGCAACAACTCTGGATCGAAGCCCAGCCGGACCAGGAAGTGACCGGTGGCCACCCCGGCCGCGCCGGCGCCCAGAACCACCACCTTCATGTCCTCGAGGCGGCGTCCGCTGAGCTCGGCGGCGTTGATCAGTCCCGCTCCCGCGATTATGGCGGTGCCGTGCTGATCGTCGTGGAACACCGGGATGTCCAACCGCTCTCGTAACGCCTCCTCTATGTAGAAGCAGTCGGGGGCGCGGATGTCCTCCAGATTGATCCCCCCCACCGTGGGCGCCAGCAGTTCGCAGAATCGGATGAGATCCTCAGGATCCTCCGAGTCGACCTCCAGGTCGTAGACGTCGATGTCGGCGAACCTTTTGAAGAGGACCGCCTTCCCCTCCATGACCGGCTTCGCGGCCAGTCCCCCGATGTTGCCCAGCCCCAGCACAGCGGTGCCGTTGGTCACCACCGCCACCAGGTTCCCCCGGTTCGTGTACTGGAACGCTTCGCCGGGGCTCTCGTGTATCACCAGGCAGGGCTCCGCCACTCCCGGGGTGTAGGCGAGACTCAGATCGGCCTGGGTAAGGGTGGACTTAGTCGCCCTTATCTCTACCTTGCCGGGCCGGGGATGGGAGTGATAGTGGAGAGCTTCGCTGAACTGGGCCATGAGGGACTCCCGGACAGGAGACCTACTACAGGTCCTGGTAGGCAGGCAGGGTCAAGAACTCCACGAATTCGTCCTCCAGGGCCACTTGGGAGAAGATCTCCCAGGCGCGTTCGAACCGGCCTGCGCGGTAGTCCCCGTCGCCGACCTGGGCCCGGATCCGGGCCAACTCCTCGGTGGCTACCTCCCGCACCATCGATGCGGTTACGGGAGCCCCAGTGTCCAGCCGGGCGCCATGCCGCACCCACTGCCAGATCTGGGACCGGGAGATCTCGGCTGTGGCGGCGTCTTCCATCAGATTGTCTATCGCCGCCGCGCCTGTGCCGGTCAACCAGGAAGCCATGTAGCGAATGCCGACCGACACGTTGGTCCTCACCCCGCCCTCGGTTATGGCGCCGCCGTCGACTTCGGGGTTGAGCAGGTCCTGTGCGGTCACGGCAACATCATCCCGCTGTCGGCCGAGCTGATTGGGACGGTCCCCCAGGACACGGTCGAATTCAGCCATTGCAACCGGTATCAGGTCGGGATGGGCCACCCAGGTGCCGTCGCAGCCGGCCTCGGCTTCCCGCCGCTTGTCGGCCGCCACCGCAGCCAGGGCCCGTTCGGTCACCTCGGGGTCGCGACGGTTGGGGATGAAGGCCGCCATGCCTCCCATGGCATGCGCCCCCCGACGATGGCAGGTGGCCACCCCCAACTCGGTGTAGGCGTGCATGAATGGAGCGGTCATGGTCACCTGGGACCGGTCCGGCAACATGTAACCAGGATGGTTGCGGAACTTCTTGATAAAGCTGAATATGTAATCCCACCGACCCGCATTCAGGCCCGACGAGTGATTGCGGAGTTCATAGAGGATTTCCTCCATCTCGAAAGCGGCCGTGATGGTCTCGATCAGCACCGTGGCCTTGACCGTCCCGATGGGAATGGCCAGACGCTCGGAGACGTAGCAGATCACATCGTTCCACAGTCGGGCCTCGAGATGGGACTCCAGTTTGGGCAGGTAGAAGAATGGCCCCGATCCGGCCTCCAGAGCCGCCCGTCCGCCGTGAAACATGTAGAGGGCGAAGTCGAAGAGGGCGCCCGAGACTGGCAGGCCGTCCACCAGGAAGTGCTTCTCGGGAAGATGCCACCCTCGAGGTCGCACCAGAAGCGTGGCCGTCTCCTCTCGGAGTCGGTAGGACTTGCGGGGCGTGTCCAGTTGGAGGGTGCGAAGTTGCGCTCCCAACAGGTTGTGTTGTCCCTCCACGAGATTCTCCCAAGTGGGGGACGTGGCGTCCTCAAAGTCGGCCATGAACATCTTGGCCCCCGAGTTGAGGGCGTTGATCACCATCCGGGCATCCACGGGACCGGTGATCTCCACCCTGCGATCCGCCAGCGCCGGGGGCACCGGATCCACTTTCCAGTCTCCTTCCCGGATCGGGCGGGTCTCGGCTAGAAAGTCGGGGAGCACCCCCCGATCGAACTCCCTCTGCCGCTCCACCCGCCTCTCCAGGAGGTCCCGGCGACGGGAATCGAACTCCCGGTGAAGATCGGCGAGGAGTGAAGCGGCTTCAGGGGTGAGGATTTCGGCGGAGTGGGGTGTGGCGTTTCCGGCTATTTCGTAATTCATCATGACTTGGACTTAGGGTAGGAAAAGAGTCGGCTCACAAAGATTCGCGATTACGACATCCATGAAGCGACGGCTCAGAGCCCCGTCTATCACCCGGTGATCGAAGGAGAGCGAGAGTGGCATCATCGGCCTCACCACCACCATCCCGTCCTCGGCCACCGGGGCATCGGCTACCCTGCCCACAGCCAGGACGGCGGTGTTCCCGGGAGGGATGATGGGAGTGCCGAATCCTCCTCCCAAGGCGCCGATGTTGGTGACGGTGAAGGTCTGCCCGGTCAGTTCCTCCAAGCCGAGGGTGCGGGACTTCCCTCCCTCCGCCAGACGCTTGGTTGCCTCGGCGATCTGTCCGACCGACATCTCCCCGGCGTCGCGCAGCACACCAACCAGCAGGCCGTCGGGGGCGTTGATGGCCACCCCGATGTGGTAACCCTTGTGAACCAGGAGGTAATCGCCCTCCAGGGTGGCGTTGAACTCGGGGAAACGACGCAGCGCGGGGATCGTCGCCCCAATGACCAGGGCGTCGAACGAGACATCGGTGCTGTTACTGTCCGACAACGACCTTCGCGCCGCTACCAACTGGGTGACGTCCACCTGATCGAAGGCGGTGACATGGGGGATCTCCGACCAAGCCCTCGACATGTTGGCCGCGATGGTCTTCTGCAATCTGGTGAGCGGTCGGCGTCGGACTACCCCGGTGGCGGACGCCGCTTCCCGAGGGGGATCCGCTCCCCCGGCCGCGGCAATTACATCCTGTCGGGTTATCCGGCCGCCGGGACCCGAGCCCCGAACGTCCCCGAGGTCCACCCCATGCTGGCGGGCCAGACGGCGTACCACTGGCAACGCCTGCACCACCGGAGGCGCTCGGTGGGAGGGAGGCTCCTTGGTGGCCGCCGTTACCCGGGAGTCCGAACCGTCCCGGGAGTCCGGCGACCCGGAGGCGCGAGCGGGGGCCTCCTCGGGTGATCCGATCACGGCCAGCACGGCTCCCACCGCCATCGTTTCCCCCTGCGCCGCGCCGTGGCGGAGCACGGTCCCCTCCACCGGGGAGGGGATGACCACCACTGCCTTGTCGGTCTCCACCTCCACCAGTGGCTCGTCCCTGCCAACCTGCGCGCCCTCGTCCACCAGCCAGCGCACCACCTCGGCCTCGGTCAGTCCGTCACCAATGTCGGGAAGGAGGAACTCGGTTGCCACGGCCTCTGATTCTATCCGGCGACCCACCCCCGCCTACCGGCGGTTCCGGTCAGGTCGGCCTAGACATGGACCCCCCGCAGGAGCTTGGCCAATAGCGCCATGCGCACCAGCATGCCGTTCTCCATCTGCTGGAAATACACAGAGCGAGGGTCGGCGTCCAACAACTCGTGGTCGGCGGGCCCTCCCATCTCGTGCTTGCGGGGAAGGGGATGCATCAAGATGGCGTCCCGGCGGGCCCGGCCCATGACGGCGGGGGTCATGATGAAGCCTGCTTTGACCTCCTCGTAATCGCCTTGATCGGCGAACCGCTCCTCCTGGACCCGGGTCCAGTAGATCACGTCCGAGCGGCCCAGGACCTCCTCCAGGTCCGAAGTCTCCGAGACGGTTATGTCCGCTTCCTGGAGGCGCCGGACGATGGAGTCCGGCATGGTCAGGGAGGGGGGCGACACGAAATTGACCTTGGTCTGTCGGGCCCCGTAGGTGGCCAGCAGCTTGGCCAGGGAGTGAACAGTGCGGCCGTGTTTCAGATCCCCCACCATGGTGATGGCCAGCCCGTCCACCGTTCCCTTGGATTCCAGAATGGTGAAGAGGTCCAGGAGAGCCTGGGTGGGGTGCTCGCCCACCCCATCCCCGGCGCTGATGACCACCGGCCGCCGTCCGATCTTCTCAGCCAGCAGGTCCAGGTAGTGGGCCGCCATGTAGGAGGCGCCCACCTGGGGATGCCGAAGGGAGATCACGTCCGCGTAGCATCCCGCCGCCCTAACGGTGTCGGGCAGGTCCTCACCCTTGTACACCGAGGAGAACTGGATGCCGTTGGATGCTCCGATCACCTTGCCTCCCAACCGGAGCATGGCCGCCTGGAAAGACATGTCGGTCCGAGTGCTGGCCTCGAAGAAGAGCAGAGCAAGAACCTGACCGGTGGCGATCTCCACCACCCCCCGGTCACCCGACCGGATCCGCTTCTTCAAGGTTGCCGCCGCCTCGAAGAGGATCTTGAGGTCCTCCCTGCCGAATTGCTCGACGGTTACGATGTGCTTTCCGCGGAAATCCCCATCGATGGCGGGGGGACGGTATGAATCCGCGAAACCCGCCGGGTCGATCTCCACGTACCCGTTCTCGTTGTAACTCGCCTCATCCGGATCGTCGCGCCCCGTCTCGGAGGGATGATGATGGGCAGCCTCCGGATCCGCGTGCTCCGCGGGTCGAAGATGAAGGTCCTCGGCGGTTTCGTCCTGGTGGGCGCCGGCGAACAACCGCCTCTGGGAACTGGCGAGCATGGCAGTCACTGTGGTAGGCGCTCCCCCTCCCCCGTCGTGGGAAGGGCCTTAAAGAAAAGCCCGGGAACCGTGGCTCGGCGGGCAGGTCTGACTGGTGGGCGGTTCCTCAAGTTATCTCTCTAGGTTATCACCCCCGAGGCGAGGAGGTGAAGCATCCCCTTACATCCGACGACGCCGTCGGAATCGGGGAAATTCGCTATAGGCACGGAATCCCCATAGGCTCCCGCAGGTAGGCAACCACCTGACTCCGGCATGACGCCCGGAAGGGAGCAGAGACCCAGTGAAAACCGTCCTCAGAGGGTTCCAGTTCATAGTGTCGAAGGCGCCCTGGGCGGTGGTGCTGGTCACTCTGGCCCTGTTCGGGGTCTTCTTCCAACTGTCCGGGCAGATCGTGATAGGGCAGGGCAACGAAGGCCTGTCGCCTGACAACCCGGAGTTGCTGGCCTCCGACAGGATCAGCGGCTTGTTCAGTGATGACGAAACCCAGGAAAGCGTCCTCCAAGTGATCGTCAGGAGAGAAGGCGGCGATGTCTTCACCAGGGAAGCCTTCGAGGTGGTCCGGGAAATCAACTCCGTCCTGGGAAGCGAGGCTCTTTCCGACAACCTTTCCTTCGCGCCCGGGAGGGGAGCCTCGTTCAGCTACCTCGACCCGGTGTTTGCCGTGGCGGCCAGGACGGGCGTCTCGGTAGTCGGCGACCAGGACGTGAAGGATCTCTACCTGGCGGCGATGGCCGGGCCGGAGGCGAACCCGCGGTCGGCGGCGCTGATCAGCCAGAATGGCGACCCGTCGGCGGCCACCGCGGAGGCGGGCCTGGTCCTGGTGTTCACCAAAGTGCCGGTTGGGGTGGAGGAAGAGGATCTCGATGAAGCCATAGACAACGACTCGGAGGTGGCCAGGGCGCTGCGCGCCATACCGACCCCCGATGGCCTGGAAGTCATTCCCTTCAGCTTCAACTTATTGTTCGAGGACTCCGGAGATGCCGGAACCGAGATCGGACGGCTGTTCGGGATGGCCGCGCTGATCATTCTGATCATTCTCTGCTTCGTCTACTGGCTCAAACCGGCCGGGAGGGGCGCCCTGGTCCAATCGGGTCGCCGGACCCTGGCCGACACCCTCCTGACCCTCTTCACCATCTCCGCCGCAATCACGTTCATGCAGGGCATCGGGGTGCTGCTGGAAAGGGTCGGGCTGATCGCCTCCTTCAACAACATCACCCAGATCATTCCCATCCTCCTGATCGGATTGGGCGTGGACTACGGGATCCACATCACCTCCCGCTATCGCGAGGAGGTGGGCCGCGGTCAGGACGTGGACGGCGCGATCCGCACCGCCATCGGCACCGTCGGGATAGCCCTGGCGCTGGCCACCCTGACCACCGCCATAGGCTTCCTCACCAACGTCCTGAGCCCGGTGCCTGCATTGAAGGACTTCGGGGTGCTGGCGGCGATCGGAATTGCGGTTTCCTTCATCCTGACTCTCACCTTCTTCCCCGCCGCCCGGACACTCATGGATCGGAGAACCGAAAGAGGGGGAAGGTTCTCCTGGGGGCTCCTGCGGGTGCTGATCCTGGCCAGGAGGGTGGACCGCCAACTCGAAGCCAAGAGTTCCATGCCGGTGGCGGGCATGAAGGCTTCGTCGGACCGCTTGCTTCCCCGCCTGATAGCCGGCACCTCGGTGCTGGCGGAGAGGGTCCCGGTCCTGGTGGTGCTGGTGGCACTGTTCCTGGGAGGAATGGGAATGTGGGGCTTGAACCAGCTGGAGGTGAGGTTTTCCTTCACCGACTTCCTGCCCAGCGACGCCCCCGGCGTCCGGGCGCTGGAAATCCTCCAGGAGGAATTCGGAGGAGGTCTGGGCGAATCGACCCAGGTCCTGATCGAGGGTGAGGGCCTTTCCTCTCCAGAGGTGCACAACGCCCTGGTCTCAGCCGGGAGGGGACTGGCGGAGGTGGAGAACGTGGTCGTGTTCGAGACGCCCCTCGGGAAGGTCGCATCGGCCAACTCTCCGATCGCGGTGCTCAACGCCCTGAGCAACGGCGGTCCCCAGGGTCCGCCCAACGAGTCTGTCGCGTCCGCCGCCCGGGCTGCCGACCTGGGCATGGACATGCGGGTACCTCCCGGCGCCGACGTAACCGCACTGTGGGACACCATGTTGGCTTCGGCGCCCAGGCAGGTCGGAGGCGTCCTCCACCGGGGAGACTCCGGCTACGACGCCTTGCTGTTCGAGATCAGCACCCAAGCCGCGGAGACCGGAGCGCTGCAGCTACGGGAGGACCTCTTGGAGAACTTCTCGGAGCTTTCCGACGCGGGGATAAGCGTGATCGCGACTTCCACCGAGATCATCACCAATCTGATCATCGTGGAGTTGGCCGACTCGCAGACCAGATCGCTGCTCTTCACCCTGGTGGTCGCCACGTTGGTGATGATGATGAGCTTCTGGGTGGAGAACCGCCGACCGTTCTTCGGGGTGATCACCATGATCCCCGTGGCCCTGGTGGTGTTCTGGACCTATGGACTGATGTTCGCCACCGGCATTCCCATCGGACCGGTGACCGCCACCCTATCGGCTCTCTCGATAGGGATAGGGGTACCCTACACGATCCACATCGCTCGGCGATTCGGGGAGGACCGGGAGCGCTTCGAGCGACTCGACGACGCGTTGCGGTCGACGTCTCGCCACACGGGCGGGGCGTTGGCGGGGTCCGCGTTCACCACCATGGCCGGGTTCGGGGTCCTAATCACTTCCAGGCTCACGCCCTTCCAGCAAATGGGCCAGGTCACCGTTTACGCGGTCGGCCTCTCCCTGGTGGCGGCGATACTGGTGCTGCCCTCCATGCTGGCGCTGTGGGAGAGATGGCACCGACGGCGGTCGGCGACGAGCTAGGACAGGCTAGGACGCCGCGGAAAGGGCTCTCTGACACCGTCGGAAGGGTCAGTCCGTGTGAGAGTCAGGGTAGAGCTCCCGTCGGATCACGTTACCAGAAGGCGGGCAAGCCGTCGGTGGCGTTCTAGGTGAGAACCCAACTCCATGTGAGCCAACTGGCCGTCCACCACCACGCTACGACCCCCGACGATGAGGCGATCGACCTGATGGGGACCGGAGAGCACCAGACCGGCAACCGGATCGCGGGCGCCGGCCATGGATATCCCATCGGTGCGGAAGCAGGCCACGTCGGCGGTCTTGCCGGGCTCCAGGGACCCGATGTCGGCCCGGCCCAGCACTTCGGCGCCCCCTCGGGTGGCCACCCGCAGAGCCGACCTGGCGGTAAGCATGGGCTCATCCGAGCGTTCCATAGCGCGGGCCATGCGGGCGGCCAGGAGAGCCTGCCGAGCCTCGGCCAGCAGGTGAGACGAGTCGTTGGAGGCCGATCCGTCGACTCCCAGGCCCACGGGCACTCCACTCTCGAGAAACCCAGTCAGGGGCGCCACACCGGACGCGAGACGCATGTTCGAGGTCGGGCAATGGCCTACCCCGGTCCTGGTGGCGGCCATTTTGGCGATGTCGGCTCCGGAGACATGGACCGCATGCGCGAACCAGACATCGTCGTCCAGCCAGTCCACCTGTTCGGCGAAGTCCACCGGTCGCACCCCGAACAGTTCCTGGCAATACCGTTCCTCGTCAAGAGTTTCGGCCAGATGCGTGTGGAGTCTCACCCCCAAGGAGCGGGCCAGCGCGGCGGACTGGCGCATCAGGTCAGGGCTGACCGTGAACGGTGAGCACGGAGCGATCACTATGCGGGTCATGGCGCCCGGGGAAGGATCGTGATACCGGGACACCACCCGCTCACAGTCCGCCAAGATGGCGTCCTCGCTCTCAACCCACTCATCGGGAGGGAGGCCACCCTGGGAACGACCCACGCTCATCGACCCCCGGGAGATGTGGAACCGGATTCCCACCTCCTGGGACGATTCCGCCTGGTCATCCAGTGTCGAGCCGTTGGGCCAGAAGTAATGGTGATCGAATGCGGTCGTGCATCCCGACAGGGCCAGTTCCGCAAGGGCGGTGATGGTAGACGCCCTGACGTGATCAGGCGTCACCCGGGACCACACCGGATACAGTTCCACCAGCCAATCGAACAACTCCGAATCCTGGGCCATCGCACGGGTGAGGGTCTGGAAGAAGTGGTGATGAGTGTTGACCAACCCGGGAATCACCACCGACCCGCGGCATTCGATCACCTGATCGGCGGTGTCGGGAAGATCGGATGTCGGGCCCACTTGCTCGATCCAACCATCCCGGGCAAACAGTCCCCCATCGGCGATCTCGGTTCCGCCGTCATCCATCGTCACCAGCACGTCGGCGTTGCGGAGCAAGAGTGTTCTCGATGAAGACATCAATCAACGGACCTGCCTTACCTGACGAGTATCAGCCGCGGGAGAAATCCATTGCGGGAAGGCCGTCCAGACTGAGGGCGTTGTTTTCCTTCTGGTATTCCCACATGGCATTGGGCCCCTTCTTCTCCGCCCATGCGGGGAGATAGTCCCGATCAGAGATCATCTCCATCAAGGGCACGCCGCCCCCACAGGACGTGCCCACCTTCCGGATGTCGACCCTGATTATGGAGCGGGAACCGGGAATCTCGGGAAAGCTCTCGGCCAGGAGGGAGTGCTCCGGGGCCTCTGGGAAGAATGCTCTTCCCTCGCCCCAGATTCGTAGGATCCGTCGCGGCGGATCGAACCCGCAGAACATGACCACGATTCTCCCATTCTGACGAAGGTGGGCGATGGTCTCGGCGCCGCTGCCCACCAGGTCCAGGTAGGCAACGGTGTGCGGGTCCACGATCCGGAAGGTGTCCAGACCCTTGGGGGAAAGGTTTACATGTCCACCGTCGCCGGAGGGGGCGGTCGCCACGAAGAACATCGGCTGGGCTTCAATCCAGGAAGCCAGATGCCCGGGAATGCTGTCGTAGTAGGAGGCCATGGCGTCGGCCGGCCCTAGGCGGTGAGAAGAAGGCGGTACTCGGTGTCCCGCAGGCCTACCCGCCGATTCATGGCCGCAATGGTCCTGCGGAAGTCCTCGGGGGTCAATTCCTGCCCATGGGCCGCTCCGGCGGAACGGGTGATTATCTCCCCCATCAGGGTGCCCCCCAGGTCGTTGCAGCCCGCGTCCAGCAGCCGTCCGGCGCCGTCCAGTCCCAGCTTCACCCAGGACGCCTGAATATTGGGGACCAAGCCGTCAAGGGCAATCCGTCCGATCGCATGGATAAGCACCACCTCATCCCAGGTTGGTCCGGGACGAGCCTTCCCGTTCAGCCAGATGGGCGCCCCCATGTGAACGAAGGGAAGGGGGACCAACTCGGTGAACCCTCCGGTGCGCGCTTGGATCTGGCGGATCACATCCAGGTGCCTGGCCCAGGAGCGGTGATGATCGATGTGCCCGAACATGATGGTGGCGGTGGCCTTGAGGCCCAGTTCATGGGCGGTCAACATCACCTGCGCCCACTGGGAGGTCCGGATCTTGTCCGGACACAGATAGCGCCGGACATCGTCGTCCAGTATCTCGGCAGCGGTTCCGGGAAGAGTTCCGAGGCCGGCTTCCTTCAGACGGGCGAGGAACTCCCTCACCGGGACCCCCAAGGTCTCGGCGCCCTGCCACACCTCGAGAGGAGTGAACCCGTGAATGTGCATCTCCGGCAATTCAGCCTTGATGGCCTCGGTAACCCGTACGTAGAAGTCCCCGGTGAATTCCGGGTGAATCCCGCCTTGCAGGGTCACCTCCGTGGCGCCCCTGTCCCAGGCCTCCCGCGCCCTCCGCACAATGTCGGCGATGGACATGAGGTAGGGGTCCCCCCGAAGATTGAGACTGCGCGGTCCCTTGGAGAAGGCGCAGAAGCCGCACCGGAAGTAGCAGAGATTGGTGTAGTTGATGTTCCGGTTGACGACATAGGTGACCAGGTCTCCCACCGTCCGGCGGCGGAGTTGGTCGGCGGTCCACGCCACAGCCTCCACCTGATCCCCTCTCGCCCCGAACAGGGCCTCGGTCTCCGCCACCCCCGGAGGGCTTCCGGCCAGAGACCGCTCCAGGATGGGACGGAGGCTCCCCGCTTCCTCCAGTTCCCGGGCGCCTGCTCCGGCGACCCACACGGAGTCGGGCCACGCAGCCGAGAAACGTCGGGAAGGAATAGGTGCGGGCTCAGCGCGTCCGGGCGCCCAGGTGTAGCGAGGACGGGCGGCGCCCGAGGCGTCCACCTGCTGGAGCCAGGCCCGAAAGGCGCTTCGGGAGAGAACTTTGCGGACTGCGTCGATCTCCAGGCCAGGAGGCAGGGCGGTCCGCTCCACCAGTTGGTGGGAGCCCAGTCTTTGGCGCAGCTCACCGATCCGATCCGCGTCCCAGTCTCGGAGCAACAGGTCCCCGGCTCCATCCAGCACGGCAGCCTCGGCCTGGTCCACATCGTCCACGAAGACAGATACCACGGCCTCGATCGCGGGCACCGAACAGACGGCGGCGGCGGCTCTGACCGTGCTACGGGTAGCGCGCAGGAAAGTGGCTTCACTGCGGGCCAGAGCATCCAGCACCACCTCGGCGGGACCCGAGTTCCTGACGGTGACCAGCCAGCCGGGAGTGTTCGCCTTGGCAAGCTCCAACGCCTGGTCAGGGTCAACGATCCGCGTGGCTTCCGACGGATCCGCCTGCCGGGCGGAAACGAGCAGACCCGCCTGGTGGGCGGCCCGGAAGTCGGCTGCTCCCGGAGATTCCATCTCCAGGGTGGTGGTTCCCTCTCGTACACGCGCCTCGGCGACCGCTGCGGTGGCAGCCTCCGCGGGCCGGGTGCGCAGGAACGTGATGGTCCGGGAAGTGGCGATCATCATCCTGTCAGGCTACATCTACCCCATCCCGCTCACGAAACGACCGGAATGGCTGGACGAGGTGCAGGGCCGGCCTGAGGAGCCCGGGCATAGCCCCTCGAGTCCACGGCCCCCATGACCTTGGGAAACAGGGAGGGATCGACCCACAGGCCAGAGAGGTAGGAGGGGTAGATCGGCAAGCGGGGAAGCAGTTGGAAACCGGCGGCCTCCGTCCGGCGGCGCAGGGCTTCCAGGTGAGGCCAGGGCGCTTCCGGATTCACCCAGTCGATGGTGAGCGGGGAAACCCCTCCCCAATCGTTGATGCCCGCCTCCAGGTACATCTCGTAGCGCTCGGTCAGGTTCGGGGGAACCTGCAGGTTCATCTCCGGGCCCATGATCCAGCGAGCCAGGGCCACGACCCGCATGAACCAGGCGGGAATCGGCTCGGCGTTGAGCCGCATGGGAGTGTTGTACTTGGCTCGGAAGTTCTGGACGATCACCTCCTGGATATGACCTCCTTCATCCGCCAGGTCCCGGAGCGCCAGCAGGGAATCGATGATCTCGGTGGAATGCTCTCCGATCCCGACCAGGATGCCGGTGGTGAAAGGCACCGACAACCGGGCCGCATCCTCGATCACCCGCACCCGGACCGAAGGGACTTTGTCAGGGCAGTTGAAGTGGGGCATTCCCGGTTCGGTGAGCCGGTCCGAGATGTTCTCCAACATAAGGCCCATTGACGGGTTGGACGGGCGGAGAGCCTCCATCTGGGTGAGGGTCATCACCCCCGGATTGGCATGGGGGAAGAGAGAAGTCTCACGGTTCACCATCTCGGTCATCCGGCGGGTGTACTCCAAGGTGTTTTCACAACCCTGGGAATCCAGGAAGCGCCGGGCCGAGGGCCAGCGGTCCTCGGGGCGGTCGCCCAGGGTGAACAGCGCCTCCGTGCATTGGTGCGCCTCCCCGGCCTTCGCCACCGCCAACACCTGCTCGGGAGGCATGAACATCCCTCCTCCTCCCGGGGGCTGAGCAAAGGTGCAGTAGGTGCAACTGTCGCGGCACAGGGTGGTGAGCGGTACGAAGACCTTGCGGCTGTAGGTGACCGTCCGCCCCTTCCCCTCATCCCGGAGCCGGGCGGCTTCGGCGAACAACGGCTGTGGGGATCGCCGACCCTCCAGGTAAGACAGGGCCAACTGCGGGTCGAAGGAGGGGTGAGCCATCATCCCATCCCGGCGGTTGCGCCCAGCACCCCGCCGTCCACAGGAAGCGTCACTCCCGTAATCCAGGAGGCGTCTTCCGAGCACAGGAACGCCACGGCTCGGGCCACGTCCCCGGGCTCTCCGAGTCTCTGCAGAGGGTGCAGCCGGCCCGTGCCGATCGGGTCGGACTCCCAAAGCATGGCCGACAACCGGGTCTTGATGACGGCGGGCGCCACCGCGTTGACCCGCACCCGGGGGGCAAGCTCCATGGCGAGTTGGCTGGTCATATAGATCAAGGCCGCCTTGGAGATGTTGTAGGCGCCCAGCAACGGGGCAGGACGAAAGCCTCCCACCGAAGCCACATTCACCACGCAACCCCCGTGGGATCCCATCCATTGCGCCCAGGCCTCCTGTGTCCAGACCAGCGGGGCGCGCTGGTTCACAGCCCAGGTCTTGTCGACTGCGTCCAGGGAAACCTCCATGAGGTTGCCGGCGCCAGGATTGGTGCCCGCGTTGTTCACCAATATGTCGCAGCTCCCGAACCGCTCGATCGTCTCCCGGATCGCCCTGGCGGCATGGCGGTCATCGTCGGCCCGGGCCACGGTCGGAAACACTCTCTCGGGATCACTCCCGTCCGCCTGCAGTTGGGCAATCGCCTCCTCCAGATTCCCGGGCTGGCGGGAAGTTATAGCCACCCCCGCCGCTCCGAGATCCAACAACTCTGCGGCCACGGCCAGACCGATGCCCCTGCTCCCGCCGGTGATGACCGCTACCTTGCCCTCGATGCCCGAACTCAAATTCCGTCTCCTCGACGGCCTAGGTCGCCACGGACTAGGTCTTCGCCCCTCGAGCAATTATCTCCACCCGCTGACGACGCTCTGCTGCGGAATTGGCTTCAGGCTGGATGTCCAGCAGCCGGAGCCGGTCCGCCTCGGCCTCTTTGGCCGCCGACAGATCGGCCGCCGCCAAGCGCGCCTCCACTCCCTCCTCCACCAGACGGCGGCCTTCGGACACCAGAGCCTCAACCATCTCGGACTCCGGCACCACCGCCACCACCTCGCCCTTGATGAAGAGATGTCCCCGGCCCCGACCGGCCGCTATGCCGAGATCGGCAGACCGGGCCTCCCCCGGGCCGTTCACCACGCACCCCATCACCGCCACCTGGATGGGTAGGTTCTCCTTCTCCAGCGCCTCCTGGGCAACCTGTGCCACCTCGATCACATCAACCTCCGCCCGTCCGCAGGAAGGGCAGGCAATCAAATCGAGGCTGCGACGTTCCCGCAGACCCAGGTACTCCAGCAGGCGCCGTCCCGACTCCGCCTCCACCACCGGATCGGCGGTCAAGGAGAACCTGATGGTGTCCCCGATGCCTTCCATCAGGAGAGTGGAGATTCCCGCCACCGACTTGATCAGACCCCCGGGAGGGGGACCCGCCTCCGTCACCCCCAGGTGAAGCGGGTAGTCCACCTCATCCGACAGAAGGCGGTAGGACTCGATCATGGTGGGGACGTGGGAGTGCTTGACCGAGATCTTGATGTCGTAGAAGTCAACCTCCTCCAGGTACCGGATCTCCAGCAAGGCCGACTCCACCAGCGCCTCCGGAGTGGCGTCTCCGTGGCGGCCGAGGATGTCCTTGTCAAGTGAACCGGCGTTGACCCCCACGCGGATCGGGACCTGCCGCTCGGCGGCCGCACGGGCCACTTCCTTGATGTGGCTGGGGCGACGGATATTGCCAGGGTTGAGCCGCAGGCCGCAAACCCCGCTCTCCAGGGCGGCCAGGGCCAATCGGTATTGGAAGTGGATGTCGGCGATTATCGGCACCGGGCTGCGGGGAACGATCTCCGCCAGCCCCTGGGCGGCCTCCACGGTGTTGCAGGTGATCCTCACCAGGTCGGCGCCTGCTCCTGCCAGGGCATACACCTGCGCCAGGGTGCCGTCCACGTCATGGGTCTTGGTGGTGGTCATCGACTGCACGGTGATCGGGGCGTCGCCTCCGACCTGCACCGATCCGACTTTGATGGCGCGAGTGCGCCGTCTCGGGCGAACGAAGGAGCGGGCGTCTCTCACAACCGGATGGGGTCGATCACATCCAGCACCAGGGCCGCCACACCCAGGAATATCACCAGCACGGTCACCACTGCCGCTATGGAGATAAGCACTCTCGGCCGGGCGCGACGCTTCAAGATCTTCTCATAGAGCGCCACCGCCACGTGCCCACCGTCCAGGGGGTATGCGGGAATGACATTGAACACACCCAGCACGACATTCAAATATGCTAACAACCTCACCACGTCCGCCACGCCTCGCTCGCCGATCTGCGCTCCGATGTTGGCCAACCCGATCGGACTGACCGGACGGTTGTCCTCGGAGACCTCCCCTCCCAGAATCCCCCCGGCCAACTCCGCCAGCGATGACGGGCTGACCAGTTGCCCGATGGCGCTGAAGGTAAGGCCCACCGCCTCCGCGATATCACTCGAGGCGGTGGCGACCGCCCCTCCCAAACCAACCGAGCGGGTCTCGAGGGCCGGCCCCACTCCCAAGAACCCCCTCTCCACCCCTTCGGAATCCAACCGGGTGGCCAACGTCGTCTCCACCCTCATGATCGCGCCGTCCCTGCTCAGCTCGATGAGCACAGTCCGACCTGGACGCTCCGCCAGTAGCCTCGCCGTCTCCTCCCAGCTGTCGGTGGGCATACCGTCGATCGTCAGAATCAGGTCCCCGGCTTGGATCTCCGCATCGGCCGCCGGAGTGGCGGAGCCATCGGCCAGTTCGTGCACCACGTGCACCACCTGATTGGTGTAGTCGGTGACGCCAACCACCAGGAACAGACCGGCCAGGATCAGAAAGGCCATGAGAAAGTTCATGGCCACACCGCTGAGGGCCACCGTCATCTTCTGCCAGAACTTCTTGTGGTAATAGGAGCGCTCTGGATCCGTCTCGTCGTCCTGAAAGGGCCCCATACCTGCGATCTTCACGAATCCCCCGAAGGGCAGGAGACGGAACCCGTACTCGGTCTCCCCTTTCTTTACCGACCAAAGCCTTGGACCGAAGCCAAAGAACATCTCGGTTGCCTTCATTCCGGTGGCGCGGGCCGCCAGGAAGTGACCCAGTTCATGTACGGTGACGAAGAACACGATTCCCAGCAGGACCACCAACGCGCCCACCATTAAATCACCTCCCTTCCGGTCAGGCCGAGCATACCAAATTGGGGAAGAAGCGGGCCCTAGACGTAATCAAACACCGAAAACAGGTAATAGGCGCCCGGCAACACCAGCA
The DNA here is from genome assembly GCA_028819345.1 of bacterium. Taxonomy (GTDB): domain Bacteria; phylum Actinomycetota; class Acidimicrobiia; order Spongiisociales; family ZC4RG35; genus Bin76. The sequence continues at coordinate 19,393 of JAPPLW010000099.1, forward strand.
ACAGCCCGTCGATGCGGTCCAGTATGCCGCCGTGCCCGGGAAGCAGGGAACTCATGTCCTTGAGGCCGATCGACCGCTTTACGGCCGACTCCATGCCATCTCCGAGGGGGGCAAGCACCGAGACGACCGCCGCCAGGTACAGCGCCTGATAGAGGGTGAGAACCGAAAAGGTGGGCAGGGTGGAGAAGATGGCGGCGATGGCGAAGGTGGCGACCACTCCTCCCAGCAAGCCCTCCACTGTCTTCTTGGACGAGAGGGACGGGGACAAAGGCCGGTTCCCCAGCGCCCGGCCCACCACGAACGCCGCGGTGTCGAACACCGAGTTCAATAGCAACACCCAAACCAGGAGCGCTACTCCGTCTTCGGCGAGGCCTATCACCACCGCAAAGGAAAGAAGGGAGACCCAGATCATCCCGAGCAGAGTCAGGGTGGCATTCTCCACGGCCATCCTGCGCGACGCCGCCGCGTAGAAAAGTAAAACCAATGCCACCGCCCCCGCCAGCACTCCCCCCATCGATCCCAGTCCCGACATGTGCGCGCCGATTCCCGCTCCCAAGGCCCCGACCAGTCCCAACAGGGCCATGGGCCGGTAACCCACAGACCGGACGGCCATGTAGAACTCGACCAGTCCCAGGCCCATGGCCACCAATATCAAACCGGTCAGCCATGCCTCGCCCAGGTAGAGAGCGACAATCACCACGCCCACCATCACCATGGCGCTGACGATCCGTGTGACAAGGTCCGATGACTGGGCCTGCTCCGCAGCCTCAACGTCTTCGGTGGCCATCCCGGTCCGTCCCGTCACATCCTCGAAGCCCAGCATTCCCGACTCGACGCCAGGGATGGCCGCCGCCACGGCCTGCTGGCGGTGCTCCCTGGCTTCGGCCTCCATCACTTCCTCGGCCAAAGCCTCATGCTGGGTTGTGCGGCTGTCGAAGACATCCTCCCCCGTCAGGACCGGATCGGGCTCGCCGGACTCCGTCGGTCGCACCGGTCTGATGGGGGTCGGTTCCCCGTCAGGTTCCCAGTCGGGGACCCAGGTGGTGTCAGGCGGCTTCATTACCCGCTATACCTCCAGCAACTCGGCTTCCTTGCGCTTTAGCAGCTCATCCACCTGCCTTACCGTCTGATCAGTCAGATCTTGAAGCTGCCTCTCGGCGCGGTGAAGGTCGTCATCCGAGCATAACCCCTTGAGGGCTTCCAAGTCTGACTTTGCCCCGCGACGGACGTTCCGGATGGATACCCTGCCGTCTTCCGCCTGCCGGCGAACTATGCGAATCAACTCCATCCGGCGTTCCTCGGTCAGGGGCGGGAAGGCCAACCTGATCACCACCCCGTCGTTAGCGGGGTTGATCCCGAGATTCGAACCGTGGAGCGCCTTCTCTATCTCGGGGATGGCGCTCTTGTCGTATGGGTGGATCACCAGGAGCCGTGGATCAGGAACCGTGAAGTTGGCAAGCTGCTGGAGGGGAAGGGAGGCGCCGTAGTAGTTGACCCGCAGGTTCTGGACGATCTGAGGATTGGCCCGACCGGTTCGCACCACCGCGAATTGCCCGGTCACGAATTCCACGGAGCTCTCCATCAGGAGATTGGCTTCCTCCAGAACCTCGTCGATCATGAGAACTTCCTAGCCCACCCTGGTGCCGAGCGGCTCGCCGATCAGAGCCCGGTACACGTTGCCTGGTCCGGACATGTCAAATACAACGATAGGGAGGCCGTGCTCCCGACAGAGCGTAATCGCGGTCATGTCCATCACCTTGAGGTTCTGTGAGATGACATCCATGTAGGAAGCAGACTCCAACAGCCGGGCGGAGGAGTCGAGATGGGGATCGGCGCTGTACACACCGTCCACCTTGCTGGCTTTCAGCACCACCTCCGCGCCGATCTCAATTGCCCGCAGCGCCGCGGTGGTGTCAGTTGTGAAAAACGGGTTGCCGGTTCCGGCCACGAAGATCACGATCCGTCCCTTCTCGAGGTGGCGCACCGCACGGTTGCGGATGTACGGTTCACTGACCTGCCGCATCGTGATGGCGCTCATGACCCGGGTGGTCATCCCGCATTTCTCCAATGCGTCACGCAGCGCCAAGCCGTTCATCACCGTGGCGAGCATCCCCATGTAATCAGCCGTGGCGGGATCGAGGCCTCGGGCGGCCAGGGCGGTGCCCCGGAAGAAGTTCCCCCCTCCCACCACCACCGAGATCTCGGTACCGATCTCCCGTGCCTTGCTTATCTCCCCAGCCAGGGTCGCAACTGTGGCCGGATCGATCCCGAAGCCCCCCTCCTGTTCGCAGAAGGCCTCTCCCGACAGCTTGAGGAGGACCCGACGCAAGGAGGTCATCAGGACTCCTGCTCACCCACCGCCAGTCGGGCCACCCGGCGGATCTTGACGTTTTCGCCCACCCGCGCGGCAAGGGTCTTCACCATGTCTCCCACCGATCCCTCGTACTTCTGGGAGTTGACGAACTCCTGCTCGGTGAGAACGTTTTCAACAAAGAACTTCTCCATGCGGCCATCCACGATCCGGGGAATAATCGCGTCAGGCTTGCCTTCGGTCCGCGCGCTGCGCGCGATGAGGTCCCGTTCATGCGAGAGGACGTCGTCGGGAACCTCGTGCCGCTCGACCCAGCGTGGGGCCGACCACGAGACATGCATGGCGATGTCGTTGGCAACCTCATTGAATTCCGGGCTCTTGGCAACGAAGTCGGTTTCACAGGCCAACTCGATCAAGACACCCATCACCGGATGGCCGGACTGATGGTGAAGATAGCTCCCGACCGTTCCCTCGTTGGCGTCGCGATCGGCTCGCTTGGCGGCTTGGGCGAGGCCCCGCTCCCTGAGAAGATCGTGGGCTCTGTCCATGTTCCCGCCTGCCTCTACGAGGGCTTTCTTGGCGTCCATCATTCCCACTCCGGCCCGTCGCCGCAGACGCTGGACGTCCTTGGCTGTGAACTCGGCCACTATCTACCGCTCCTTGTTCGGGATCCGGGCGCCGGGCCCTCCGAGGAGGATCCCTTCTTTTTCTTCTTCTTCGCCATCTCTGTCCCTTCCTGGCAGGCGCCGGCCACCAGAGAGCAGAGCAACTCGGCGGAACGGATGGCATCGTCGTTACCGGGTATTACGTAGGTTATTGGCTCAGGATTGCAATTCGAGTCAACCAAAGCCAAGATGGGAATCCCCAGGCGGACCGCCTCCCGCACCGCGGTTTCCTCGGCGTTGACGTCGATCACGAAAACCCCGGCCGGAAGCTCCTGGAGATCCCTCACTCCTCCCAGGCTTCGGCGGAGCTTCTCAAGGTCTCTGCGGAGACGAAGCCTTTCCTTCTTGGGGCGAGACTGCATCTCTCCGCTGTTTTCCTCCGTTTCCAGTTCCTTCATGTAGGAAATCCGCTGTCGGATGGTCTGGAAGTTGGTGAGCATGCCTCCCAGCCACCGGAAGTTGACATAGGGCATGCCTGCCGACTCGGCGTGCTGGGCGATGCTGTTCTGGGCCTGCTTCTTCGTCCCGATGAAGAGAATCTTCCCGCCTTCGGCCACTGCCTGGCGGACGAAGCCGATCGCATCGTCCAGCAGGCGAACAGTCTGCCGGAGGTCGATTATGTGGATGCCGTTGGACTGACCCCACAGATAGGGGGCCATCTTGGGGTTCCACCGGCGGGTCTCATGGCCGAAATGGAGACCGGCATCGATCAGGTCTTTCATGGTGGTAGCCGTCATATACCACTCCTTCCTGGTTTTTCCTCGGCCCGCTGTCCGGATTCTCCGGTCGGCGCCCGCAAGAGGGGCGCCCGCCCCACAGGAAAGACCGTGAAGACTTTCCCGACCAGTGGACGAAACAGGCCTGTGACGTTGCCATGAGCATTTTACAACGCCGCTGAAGGAGAGGGAAACCGACCCGCCCCTCTCCGGCGGTTCATGGCCCGAGTCTCAGCGGTCCCCTCGTCAGGCTCGGGGATGTGTGCGGTGGTGAGTGGAGCGGAGGTGCCGGTTGCTGACGCTGGTGTATACCTGAGTGGTGCCCAAACTGGCGTGGCCCAGCAGTTCCTGGACACTGCGAAGGTCGGCCCCTCCCTCTATGAGATGGGTGGCGAATGAATGGCGGAGGGCATGGGGGAAACTTCCCAGCCGGGAACGTACCACACGCCTGATCTGACGAGGGTCCAGGCGCCCCCCTCTCACGCCCACGAACAGGGCCTCTCCGGCGTGGGCACCGGCCAGTGCGGGGCGTCCCTCCTCCAGCCAGCGGCCAATGGCCCGTTGAGCGGGAATCCCGACGGGCGTGGCGCGGTCTTTCCCTCCCTTCCCCGACACCACTATCAAGTCCCTTCCCTCGACCTGCGGGACCGTAAGTGCGGCCAGTTCGGAGACCCTGAGCCCCGAGGCATAAGCCAGTTCCAGAATGGCCCGGTCCCTCAAATCGACCGGCGCTGAGCCATCCACAGCCTCGATGGCGTCTAATAACTGCCTCTCCGCCAGTGCCACCGGCAGGCGGGAGTCCGCTTTCGGTACCGGCAGTGCGCCGGCGGGGTTGAAGGGAATGCAACCCCGCTGGTGAAGATCCCCAAAGAAAGAGCGAAGTGACGATCCCTTTCGGACCACCGAGGAGCGGGCAAAACCGCGGGTGTTCAGGTAGGCGAAGAACCGTCGGAAGTCATTCCGGTCGATCTCCCCCAGTGAACGGCGCCCAACCTTGGCGCACAGGACAAGGAATTGGGTGATGTCTCCCCGGTAGGCATTGACCGTGTGCCCGGAGAGTCGGCGCTGGCGCGCCAAGCGGCCCAGATACCCCTCCACGTCCTCTTTGGCCCACTCGGGCGGGACAGATACACCAGCCACTCACCCAATGCTACGAAGCCCTCCGAGTCATTGGCAGGGTTTTACGTGGGCCCGGCGTTCGGGCCACTCATCCCCCCTTGCGCAGGGACGCCACCGAGTCCATTCCCCTCCTCCTACCCGTTTCTCCCATGTTCCTTCTTCAGCCGGATGACTCCGCTTTCCCTGGTGATGCGTCCTTCCGACTCCAGTTCCCCGACGCTCACCAGCAGTCGGGTGAGGGGCCATCCCATCCGCTCGGCCAAGACTTCCAAGGTGGCGCCGGCCTCTCCGATGGCTTCTTCCAAGCCTCCCTCTGCGTCTCCCGGTCCGAACCCCCGGTGACCGGCCCCCAATTGACTGATTATGCCCTCCTGCTCCAGCAAGTCCAGCAGGTCAGCGGTCCCCAACACCGGCATGGCCCCATCTCGGATCAGTTCGTTGCAACCACGGGAAGTCGCCCGGTCGATGTCTCCGGGGATGGCCAGTACCTCCCGTCCCTGTTCAAGGCCCAACCGGGCGCTGATCAGGGCTCCCCCTCCCGCAGCCGCCTCGACTACCAACACCACGCGGGACAGGCCGGTGATGATCCTGTTTCGTACCGGAAACCGCCACGGCTCGGGAACGGTCCCCGGCGGGTACTCGGTCACCACTCCCCCGCCGTTGTCCAAGAGCGCTTCTCCCAGCCGTCTATGAGAGACCGGATACCAACGGTCGAGACCGCATCCCAGAACCGCCAATCCCCGACCTCCGGCCTCCACCACTCCCTGGTGTACGGCCCCATCGATCCCCCGCGCCAGTCCGCTGACCACCACCGCGCCCCGACGTCCCACCGCCGCGCCGACGGCCTTGGCAAGGTTGATGCCATAGCGGGTGGCTCTTCTCGATCCCACCACTGCCACCCCCGGCAATGTCGGGAGCGCTCCCCTGACGAATAGCAGATCGGGCGGGTCGGAGATGGCGGCCAACCAGGGAGGGTAGGAATCCGTGCCCAACAGCGCCACCGTGACGCCCGAGGAGGCAAGTTCCTCCATGCGCCGCTCGGCCGGAACGCCGACTGCTTCACGAGCGGCCGGGGAGACCTTGACCCTGCCCGTCTCGATCATCCGCACCGCCTCCACCGGGTCGGAGGCCTTCACCAGGCTGTGGACTCGTTCGGGATGCAGCCCCGAATAGGCCAGCCGGAGCCGGTGGAAGAAGTACGGGACCGGCGGGGCCGTCAGGCTCAAACCCCGGTCCGGTAGGAGAGAGCCTCCAGCACGTGGACGCTCTCCACTCGCTCGGATTCCCCGAGATCGGCGAGAGTCCTGGCTACCCGCCGTACCCGGTCATAGCCCCGGCCGGTGAGATTGCCCCGGTCGATGTTGCCCCCCAGCACTCGCCTGGCCTTGCCGCTCCACGCAAGGGCGTCGAGAGCCGCCGAGGACAGGTCTCCGTTGAGCCCGCCGCGTCGGGCTTGGATCTCCCGCGCTCTGGAGACTCTCTTCCGCACAGCCTCGCTCGGCTCGCCGGGACTCCCGGTCATCTCCCCGGTCTCCATTCGCCCCAGGAACACCCGCACGTCGAAGCGGTCCAGCAAGGGACCCGAGAGGCGACGCCGGTAACGTTCCACCGAAGCAGGGGAACATCGGCACTGTCGCACGGTGTCGTTCGACCAGCCGCACGGGCAGGGGTTGGTGGCGGCGACCACCAGCGCCCGGCAGGGAAAAGTCACCGACACGCCCCTGCGGGTGATGGTCACCAATCCCTCCTCCAAGGGCTGGCGAAGGGCGTCGATGAGATGGGCCGGGAATTCCCCCAACTCGTCCAGGAACAACACTCCGTGATGGGCCAGGGAAAGGTCACCCGGCGTCGGGATTCCGCTCCCCCCGCCCAGGAGCCCTGCCACCGAAGCCGTGTGATGAGGAGCGCGGAACGGCCGGACTCGAACCGGACGCCGGCGGTTCGCCGCCGCCCAGACACAAGCCACCTCCATCTCCTCCTCCCCTGTGAAGCGGGGAAGGATTCCGGGAAGCCGCTTGGCCAGCATCGTCTTTCCCATTCCGGGAGGACCGGACATGAGGAGGTGATGACGACCGGCTGCGGCAATCTCCAGACCTCTCCGGGCAAACTCCTGACCTCGCACGTCCGCCATGTCCGGGACGGGGAGCGTGGGCGCCTCGGGCGTCCGGGAGGAGGAGGGAGCCATCCTGCCCTCCAGGGCACTCACCGCCTCGGCCAACCCGCCCACTGCATAGAGATCCACCGCCGGAACCAATGCCGCCTCCGCAGCCATCTCCCGGGGCACTATGCAGGGAATGCCTTCGCGGACCGCCACCAGGGTGGCCGCCAAGACCCCGCGGCACGATCTGACCCGCCCGTCCAGCGCCAGCTCCCCCACGGCCACCACTCCCGGGTGCCTGATCGAGACCTTCCCGTCAGCGATCAGCACACCCAAAGCGATGGGAAGGTCGAAAGCGGAGCCGGCCTTGGGAAGATCGGCCGGCGCAAGGTTCACTGTCACCTCGCTCCGGGGCATCTCGTAACCGGACGAGGCCATGGCCGCCCTGACCCGGTAGCGGGCCTCCCTCACCGCCGTGTCGGGCAGTCCCACCAGGCCGAACTTGGAATTGGTCTTGCCCAGATGGACTTCAACGCTGACCGGCCGGGGCGTCACCCCCGTCATCGCCGCCGAATACACCCGTGTGCTCATCCCCCCAGCATGTGGCGGCACCTCCCGGCTTACCTATCTCCCCACTCCAGGTTTTACCGCGACAAATGGATTTGATTCACAGGACCGCGCCGACCCGGAACCAGCGAGTCAGCGACCGCGGAACCGGGGAGGCCGCTTCTGGAGAAAAGAGGCCACTCCCTCCCGATGGTCGTCGGTGCCGAGACATATCGACTGGGACTGTCCCTCCCAGGCCGTCGCCTCCTCGAGAGACAACTCCCAGGAACGGTCGAGTCCCTGCTTGATGAACATCTGCGCCACGGGCGCACCCGCCAGGAATCCTTCGGCCACTTCGGCTGCACGTTCCTCCAGCCGATCGGGATCCACCACTGCCCACACCAGCCCCCTCTCCATCGCCTCGGCGGCGGGTACCATCCGGCCCGATAGGGCGATCTCCTTGGCAAACTGGGCGCCGGCCAGCCGGGGTAGCAGCCAGCTCAGGCCCATGTCCAAGCTCAAGCCCCGGCGGGCGAAAATAGCGGAGAACCGGGCCCTGCGGGTGGCAACCACCACATCACATCCCAGGGCGAGACTCATCCCCGCTCCCACTGCAACCCCGTCCACCGCCGCCACCGTGGGCTTGGTCAGCTTGTGAAGCGCCACGGCGGTGTCCCCGACCACCTTCATGCGGCGCTGTGCATCCACCACCCCGCCCGATCGAGGGCCGGCGGACGGATCCAGATCGGCGCCGGCGCAGAAGTCCCCCCCTCGGCCCGATATGACCAGTACCCGTTGGGAGGAACTCTCGAAGGCGGAGAAGGCTTCCTGCAGTTCTCTCCATCCCTCGGGAGGGATGGCGTTCTTGCGGAATGGACGGTTCAGCCACAGCCTCCGCACCGGTCCACGGTCCTCGGTCTCGAGCCACATATTTCCATAGGGTAAGGCGTCGCGCTAGGTTGGGTCCCCAGATGGGATTCAATCCGTTCCGCCCCCAGCGAAAGACCACCGCCGACCTGGTTATGGTGGCCGCCGCGCTGGCGGTGACCATCGCGGTGGTGCTCTGGGCGTTCCTGGCGGGGTAACCCGTTAGCCGACGCGGGGCAACCAGAGCAGGTCCACCCCGTCCCGATGGAACCGGACTGTGATCAGGTCCACCCGACGCGCCCGGGCAGGCAGGGACGCCGCCAGCTTTCTCACCTGTCGCGCCTTGGCGGCGTCAAAGGAATCCAACGGGTCCGGCGACCTCGCGTCAGAGGCCACCCACCGGCTTCTCACCTCGACGACCGCTCTCTCCCCGTCGATCTCGGCCAGTATGTCGATTTCCCCCCTGCCCACTCGCAAATTGCGAGCCAATACCAGATGTCCCCTGCTCTCCAGAAAGCGGGCGGCCAACTGCTCGGCGGCTCGGCCGACGTCCCGGCGGGAGAGATGGTCTCTTGGCGGATCCACTCTTCAGGTGTGCCGCAGGGGTGTGACAATCCGCCTCGTTGTGCCTCTCGGACCCCTCCACCGGCGCGGGGGAATCGCTCCTGGTTTATCTAGATCCCGCCCATGCGTCCCAGTGGCCAGATGCGAAAGACGGCTTTGCCCACCACCCTGTCCTCGTGGACTGTCCCGAACACCCGGCTGTCCGAAGACTTGGAGCGGTGGTCTCCCATCAGAAAGATGTGATCCTCCTCCACGTCAACCGTGAGGTCCTGCTGGGTGGAAGATCCGAGGTACGGCTCAACCAGGAGTTCACCGTTCACCCAGACCTCGCTTCGCCGAATCTCGACTCGATCCCCTCCGGTGGCGATCACCCGCTTGATCAGGTCCGCCTCTGATATGTCATACCAACCGAATGCCTCCCTGACCTCGTGCCACACCACCTCCAGCACATTGCGGTCCGGTTCAGGACGGCCCGGGGGCGAAAAAACCACCACGTCTCCCTTGGCCGGCTCGCCGAAGAGAAAACTCACTTTGGAGACCATGACGCGGTCTCCCACCTGGAGCGTGGGATGCATGGACTGGGAAGGAATCTCGAAGGGCTGGATGAGGAGCGATTTGATGAGAACCGCCAAGATGACCGCCCCCAGCAGTAACACGGCCATCTCCACCACCGCCGACCTGAACCGCCAACCGGTGCGAGACTGGGTTGCCTGCATGCCGTTGGAGTCGGACGCTTCTTGCTCCTCGGGGTCCGTGACGGGAACCGGGAGGATGCCTTCAGGCTGAGTTTCGGTCAGTCGCGTCTCTCTTTTATGCGGGCCGACCTACCCGAACGGCCCCGCAGGTAATGCAGCTTCGCTCGGCGTACCAGCCCCTTGCGAAGAACTTCGATCCGGCTCACGATCGGGGCGTGAACCGGGAAGATGCGCTCCACCCCCACTCCGAAACTGATCTTGCGAACGGTGAAAGTCTCCTGCAAGCCACCCCCGCTCCGGCCTATCACCACCCCCTCGAAGGCCTGTATGCGCTCCCGGCCGGCCTCCATCACCCGAACATGGACGCGAACGGTGTCTCCGGGTCGGAAATCGGGCAGGTCATCTCGGAGAAAACCTTGTTCAAGCAACCGAATGTCGTTCATAGTCAAACCTGTGGCGTTGATAAAGAGGGATTGGCGGACACCCGCCTAATCCCTAGCTTACCACTCCTCAACATTGCACTTTCCCTCCAGTAGATCGGGCCGACGATCCCTCGTTCGCTCCCTTCGCTGGGCGGTTCTCCAGGCGGCGATGCGTCGATGGTCACCGGAAAGCAGCACCTCGGGAACCTGCCAGCCCCTGAAGACCGAAGGCCGCGTGTAGACCGGCTCTTCCAGCAGCCCTTCCCGGAACGACTCGAAAACCACGGAGCAGGGATTCCCGACCGCCTCAGGCAGCAAACGGACGATCCCCTCGGTCACCAGGAGGGCCGCCACCTCGCCTCCTGCCAGCACGTAGTCGCCGACCGAGACTTCCTCGTCGATGAAATGCTCGGCGATCCGCTCGTCCACCCCCTCGTAGCGACCACATACCAGGGTCAGGTGATCGAGGTCCGACCACCGGTCCAGCATGGCCTGATCAAGACGTCGGCCGACCGGTGTGAACAGCACTCTATGCGTCCCTTCGAGGGGGTCCAGCGCTTTGGCGAGGGGCTCAGGCATCATCACCATGCCCGGGCCTCCCCCGAAGGGGGCATCGTCCACCGCCCGGTGCGTCCCCTCGGCGTAGTCTCGGAGATCGATCAGGTCCACCTCCACCAACCGGGCCTCGAGGGCCCGCCCCAGGATCCCCACCGCCAGGGCTTGGGGAAAGTACTCGGGGAAGATGGTGATTATCGAGATCTTCATTGCCCCAAAACATTAATCCAAACATCTGACCTCACTAGTGTTGGTTTGCGCTCTTCCTGGTGAGAGCGCGTCCGTAACGCCGACCGCGGTGCCCGTTGGGCGGGGGTGTGGTTCCATCAAGAGAGCAACTGACCGGGGACCGGAGGGAGGTACCCACAGGCCGGAGACCTCGCCTGCGTCGTCCGAGACCCTCAGAAAGCACACGGACCTCGAGGACGTCATGGCCCGGGCTGGCCGGGAGAACTTCCCGGTGGCGCTGAGAGCGCTGCCCGACAGTCTGCGCCGCCACCTGCAAGCCATTTACGGATATGCCCGACTCACCGACAATCTGGGCGACGAGTATCCCGGGGACCGCCTGGACGCCCTGGACTGGCTGGAGCGACAACTGGACAAGCTGTTCGCCGGAGACGCCTCCCACCCGGTCTTCAGTGCGCTACTCCCCACGGTCGAGGCCTTCGAACTCTCCCGCACTCCTTTCGACCGGTTGCTGGCTGCCAACCGGATGGATCAGCACAAGAAGAGCTATGCGAACTGGGACGAACTGATGGAATACTGCCGACTCTCGGCGAACCCCGTGGGACATCTGGTGCTGGCCGTGTTCGAATCGGCCACGGACGACCGCCTGGCCGCCTCGGACGCCGTGTGCAGTGGCCTTCAGGTCTTGGAGCACCTCCAGGACCTGGGCGAGGACGCCAGGGCAGGCCGAATCTACATGCCCGCCGATGACATGAAACGCTTCGGATGCACTCCCGGGGACCTGCTGGCGCCGACGACGGGAGAGAGGCTGCGAATGCTGGTCGCTCACCAGGTCGGGCGCACCCGCGTAATGGTCGAGAAAGGAGGGTCGCTGGTCGCGTCCCTGAGGGGATACCACCGCCTCGCCGTGGCCGGATTCGTGGCTGGGGGCCTGGCCGGCCTGGACGCCATCTCGGCGGCGCGCTTCGATGTGCTGGGCGGCACCCGTCAAGCCGGGAACTTACGGCTTTTCCGCCGGTTCGTCCCGCTGTACCTGGGCTCGGTGGGCCGCCGGCGACGGACCGCTCGATGATCACCCCCGATTCCGCCTACCGGCGGTGCGAGGAGATCACATGGGCCGAGGCCCGCAACTTCGCCTACGGCATCCGGCTGCTCCCAACTCCCAAGCGCCAAGCCATGGCGGCCCTGTACGCCATGTCCCGGCGTATCGACGACGTCGGTGACGGTGACTGGTCGAGGGACCGTAAGCTTGCCGCCCTGGAACATCTTCACTCGGCGATCGGAACGTTGGAGGCGGGCGGGGTGTCGGACCCCTCCGATCCGGTCCTGGTTGCCGTGGCACACGCAGCCGGTCGATATCCCATTCCCGTCGGGGCCCTGCACGAGATCGTGGAGGGATGCGAGCAGGACGTCAGGGGCGAGACCTACCTGACCATGGACGACACGGTCCGCTACTGCCGCCTGGTGGCCGGTTCGGTCGGCCGCCTGTCCCTGGGTGTTTTCGGGACCAAGGCAAACCGGCGCCTTCACCCGGATGTGGAAGCCTCGCGTCTTGCGGACGACTTAGGGGTGGCCCTGCAACTCACCAACATGCTGCGTGATCTCCGCGAGGACCACCAGATGGGCCGAATCTACCTTCCCGAGCAGGAGAGGGACCGCTTTGGAGTAGTGCCGGGCCAGTGGGCCCCGCCCGAGAGCGTGGGGGCTTTGATAAAGCATGTCGCTGAACAGGCGGTTGCCTGGTTCGAACGGGGCCTGGTGTTGCTTGGCTACCTGGACCACCGAAGCAGAGCCTGCACGGCCGCCATGGCCGGCATCTACCGGCGGTTGCTGGATCGCATTCTCGCCCAGCCCACCCGTCCGCTCACCGAACGCGTCAGCCTCCCTCGGCGGGAGAAGGCGCTCGTGGCCTTGCGCAGCGTTTCCGGTCTTCGCCCGTGAGCGACAGCCCGAACCGGGTCCTGGTGGTGGGAGGCGGATTGGCCGGTTTGGCTGCGGCAGTGGAAGCCGTCGACCGGGGAGCCAACGTGACATTGCTGGAGCGGCGTCCCCGTCTGGGCGGCGCCACCTGGTCGTTCCAGCGCCGGGGGATCTGGTTTGACAACGGCCAGCATGTGTTCCTACGTTGCTGCACCGCATACCGGACATTCCTAAAGCGCATCGGCGCAGCGGACCGCGTGTTCCTTCAACGCCGATTGGACATTCCCGTGCTTCGGCCCGGCGGTCCAAGCGGCGCCATCCGGCGCACCGCCGGTCCCGCCCCCCTGCATCTGGCTCCGGCGTTGTTGACCTATCCCCACCTGAAGTTCCGCCAGCGCCTGCGGGTGCTGCGAGCAGGGAGGGCTCTCCGCCGTCTCGATCCCGACGATCCGGCGCTGGACGACGTCGCGTTCGGCGACTGGCTTTCCGAACACGGCCAGGACCCGGCCGCCGTTGAGACCTTCTGGGACCTGGTGGTGCTGCCCACGGTCAATGTCACGGCCGCCCAGGCATCCCTCAAGCTCGCCGCAAAGGTGTTCGTGACCGGATTGCTGACCGACGCCCCCGCGGCCGACGTCGGCTGGTCCAGGGTGCCCCTGGCGGCCCTGCACGGCGACGCCGCCCGGCGGACCCTGGAGTCCGCCGGTGCAGTGGTGAGGACTCGGGCCGGTGTCACCGGCGTGCGGACCGACTCCTCCGGCGGCCTCACCGTGCAGATCGACGGAGCGCTGGCGGAGGCGGACTCGGTGGTGGTGGCGGTGCCCCACGATGCCGTGGGCTCTCTTCTCCCGCCCGGCAGCCTTCCCGCCCAGGACCGGTTGGGAGATCTCGGCGTGTCGCCGATCATCAACGTGCACCTGGTGTACGACCGTCCGATCACCGATCTGGGTATGTTCGCCGCCGTTGGAAGCGACGTCGAGTACGTGTTCGACCGGACCGAGGCGGCCGGCCTCGATGACGGCCGCCAGTGCCTGGCCCTCTCCCTGTCGGCGGCCGATGCCTACCTCGGATGGAGCGCAGCGGACCTTATTGCCCACTTCAGCGCCGAGTTGGCCCGCCTGCTGCCCGCCGCTGCCCGCGCAACCCTTACCGAGTCGATCGTCACCCGGGAGCCAACCGCCACCTTCAACGGCTTGCCGGGAACCCACCGGCTCCGCGCCGGCGCAGAGTGCGCCACACCGGGTGTGTACCTGGCGGGGGCTTGGTGCGATACGGGGTGGCCGGCCACCATGGAGGGCGCGGTTCGCAGCGGGACCCGAGCAGGACGGCTGGCCGCCCGGTTCGCAGCCGCCGCCCCGACTCGCTCCCCCACAGTCCGTCGTTCGGCCGCGCCGATACAGGCATGAAACGTCGTCGCACTCCCGAAGTGCTGGAATGGGCCCGCACTCTGGTGGAGCCGGCTCTGGAGGCAGCCACCGGGCGCCTCCCACCTGATCTGGGGCTCCCGGCCCGCTATCACTTCGGCTGGGTCGACGCCTGCGGATCGCCGCTCCCCAAGAGTCTCCACGGCAAGGGCGTACGTCCGACCCTGGCCCTCCTGTCTGCCGCAGCGGTCGGCGCACCGGCCGAGGTGGCCCTCCCCGGCGCAGTCGCCGTCGAACTGGTCCACAACTTCTCCCTGGTCCATGACGACATCATCGACGACGACGCCGAACGGCGCCACCGGGCGACCGTGTGGAAGGTGTTCGGCGTGGGGGACGCCATCATCGTGGGCGACGCGCTGATGGGACTCGCTTTCGAGTTGCTTCTCGAGGAAGCCGCGCCCGCCCGTACCGCCGCGGCGACCGACCTGGTCCAGGCCACGATGGCGATGATCGCCGGCCAGTACATGGACATGTCCTTCAACCGTCAGGACACCGTCGGGGTGACGGAGTGCTGGGAGATGGTGTCCCGCAAGACGGGCGCTCTGCTGGCGCACGCAAGTGCGGTGGGGGCGATCCTGGCTGACGCACCGCCCGAGACCGTCGAGGCGCTGCGCCGTTTCGGCCGTGAACTGGGGCTCTGCTTCCAGGCCATCGACGACCTGCTGGGCATCTGGGGTGAACCCGCCGTCACCGGGAAGCCCGCCGGGAACGATCTGCGGGAGGGCAAGAAGTCCATCCCGGTTGCCGTCGCCCTGAGTTCGGGGACCAGGGCGGGCGACATGCTGGCCGACCTTTACGCCCAAGAGCATTTGAACGAGAGCGACATCGCCAGGGCGGCAGTCCTCGTGGAGGAGGCGGGTGGGCGCGCCGCCACTGCAGAAGCCGCCCGGGACTGCATGCGACGCGCCGCCCAGGCCCTAACCGCCGCCGATCTCGAGGAGCGGCCCGCCGAGGAACTGCTGGACTTGGCCAGCTTCGTGGTCAACCGGGAGTTCTGAAGGGCTCCGCTCCCTAATGAGCGGTCATCAAATGAACTCGAGTTCGCGCCGCGGCTGGCCTGCTATTTTGAGCCTGGTGAACAACCCGCCCGACGTACCAGCGTCCCGGAAAGGGAGGTTCTGGGAGGTCTTTTGGGTTGCGCTCCGATTGGGCCTCACCTCGTTCGGAGGACCGGTGGCGCATTTCGGCTACTTCCATGAGGAGTACGTCGAGAGACGGAGGTGGGTGGACGAGGGAACCTTCGCAGACCTCCTAGCCCTCTCCCAGGCGTTCCCCGGCGCGGCCAGTTCACAACTGGGTTTCGCGATCGGAATCGTGAGGGGAGGACTGCGGGGAGGATTGGCGGCGTGGTTGGGTTTCACCCTTCCTTCAGCCGTCATTCTCACCACCCTTGGTTTGGGCGCCTCCCGAATCGGCCAGCAGGCACAGGGATGGGTGCACGGTCTGGTGGTGGTGGCCGTGCCGGTGGTGGCCCTGGCCGTGTGGAAACTGTGGTCCAACCTGGCGCCGGACCCCTTCCGCAGTTCGATGGCGGTTGCGGCTGCGGTCACCCTGATCGCCTTCCAGTCTCCCGCCAGGACCACCACGGTGTTGGTGATAGTCCTGGGAGGTCTCTTGGGATGGAGGTTCTGCCGGGATCTCCCAGCCGGCTCCGGCCAACACCGCCTACCGGCTCTCAGCCGGAAGACGGGAGTGATCGCCGCCCTCGTCTTCCTAGGTCTTCTGGCCGCCCTTCCCATCGCCAGCCGGGTCACCGAATCCGAATTGGTTGAGGTGACCGACGCCTACTACGGAGCGGGGGCGCTGGTCTTCGGCGGCGGACCGGTGGTGCTGCCTCTGCTGGAACCGGAGGTGGTCGGCACCGGTTGGGTGGACCCAGAACTCTTCATCGCCGGGTACGGCGCCGCCCAGGCCATACCCGGGCCGGTGTTCACGTTCTCGTCGTACCTGGGAGCGGTCATGACTCCGGAGCCCAACGGGATACCCGGTGCGGCGCTGGCCATGGTAGCGCTGTTCCTGCCGTCCCTGCTGATGGTGATGGCCACCCTGCCCTTCTTCTCGGCCCTGCGCGCCCACGCCGGGGTCCAGGCGGCGCTGCGGGGAGTCAACGCGGCGGTGATCGGGATCCTCCTGGTGGTTCTCTACGACCCGTTGTGGACCAACGCCATCCGTGAGCCTTCGGATCTGGCCCTGGCCCTGGTCGGATTCGGCCTCCTGGCATTCTGGAAGGTGCCGCCCTGGCTGGTTGTCCTGCTAACCGCCGCCGCCGGCGCCTTCATTACAGCCTTTTAGAAAGCCCGTTCCGGTCCAGACCGGATCCCCGGGACTTCGACCATCTTGAATCTGAGGTTCGGCCCCGGCTGTCGCCGTCCCGATCACCAGAGAATCTGGTCGGAGGCCCTGTCCACCGCCTGGTCGAGGGGGCCGGTGTAGATGCCGGTGGAGAGGTACTTCCACCCGGCGTCGGGGAATATGGTCACCACCGTCCCCGAGCGCATCTCCCTGGCCACCCGCAGTGCAACCGCCAACGCCGCCCCGCAGGAAGGCCCGGCGAACAACCCCTCCGCGGTGAGGAGCAGGCGAGTGTGTTCGATGGTGGTTCGAAGTCGTACCAGGACTCGCCGGTCGATGCGATCGGCGTCGAAAATGGGCGGGATGTAGCCCGCTTCCATGGAGCGGAGACCGGTGATGAGTTCTCCCACCGGAGGCTCGGCGGCCACCACCTGCGCTCGTGGGAAGGACTCTCGCACCGCCGCCCCGGCCCCCATCAGGGTGCCGCCGGTCCCCAGCCCGGCGACCAGAACGTCCACCCTGTCCAGTTGGGTGACGATCTCCCGACCGGTTCCCGCATAATGCGCTTCGACATTGGCCGGATTGGCGTACTGGTGCAGCATAAGGTAGTCCCCCGATGCGGCCATCTCCTCGGCCACGCGCACCGCACCGTTTGCGCCCTCCGGCTGCGGGGAGAAGATGATCCGGGTTCCGAATGTCTTCATAGTCTCGATCCGCTCGGTGCTGGAGCCCTCAGGCATCACCACCGTGAGCGGTACGCCCCACAGCATGGCCAGCCGGGCCATGGCGATTCCCGTGTTTCCCGACGACGGCTCCAGGAGCCGCGTACCAGGCGAAATCAGGCCCTCGGCCCGGGCCTTCTCCATCATGGCCACCGCCACCCGGTCCTTGAGAGAACCGGTGGGCAAGAACCACTCCAGCTTGGCGTAGACGTCAACCCCCGGAGGGGAGAGCGCCTCCAATCGGACTACGGGGGTGGGAGCAAGAGCCGTTGACGCCTGGGGGGGCATCAACCGCCGGCGACCGACGGAAGCACGGTGATCTCCGACGGTTGCGAGATGGGAGTATCCAAACCCTTGAGATAACGGATGTCCTCGTCGTTGAGGAAGACATTGACGAACACCGGCACCGAGCCGTCCGGATCGAGGAGTTGGGACGCCAGAGCCGGATACCGCCTGCCCAGGTCGGAGAACGCCTCTCCCACAGTGGACCCGCAGGCGGTCACCGAGGCGTCCCCTCCGGCGTGAACCCGAAGGATCGTGGGCAGGCGAATGGTATGCATCATTGTGAGGTTACTCCTAGGAATGGGCGTCGAAGCTCAGCGTCTTCTCGGTGATCCGGCAATCGCGGATGCTAAATCCTCGCACGGATAGGGCATCGATCCGTTCCATGCCCACCAGCACGTACAGCCAATCCGGTTCCACGGCCAACGCCACGTCGGTGGAAGACGGGTAGGCGGGGGAATGGGTATGGGAATGGAACACCCCAACCAACTCCCAGCCTCTCGATTCCGCATCCCGCATCGCCCCAAAATGCTCGCTCGGGTCAATCACATAGTTGACCGGGGAGTGGGCGATGTTGGTGAGGGCATAGGCCTTGGTCAGGCGACCATCCGGGTAGCCCGCCAACAACCCGCATGCCTCCTCGGGATAGCAGTCCCGGGCGTGATTGATCATCGTCCGGTGGACTGGTTCGGGAACGCGGATAGATGATTGTTCGTCAAACATGAGAGATCTCCCCGCCGGGGGAAAAGCCGAGTCGGTCAGACGGTCCTGGCAACCGACCCGGCGGGCATACAGTACTGGTCGTATTCCACGATGGCGGGCGGCCGATCCTCGTCGGCGCACGCCAGGCAGTCCGGGTTGCGGCGCAGATTCAAGATCCGGAAGTCCTCGGTCAGGGCATCGTAGGTGAGAAGTTTCCCGACCAGCGGGTCTCCTATCCCGAGAAGCATCTTGATGGCTTCCATGGCCTCGATGGAACCGATGATCCCCGGCAGCACGCCCAGCACACCGGCCTCCGCGCAGGAGGGCGCAAGCTCCGGAGGAGGAGGCTGCGGGAAGAGGCACCGGTAGCAGGGGCCGTGGTAGGGGTGGAAAACACTGGCCTGGCCCTCGAAGCGGAAGATGGCGCCGTGCACCACCGGGATGCGGAGATGCAGCGAAGCGTCATTCACCAGGTAGCGGGTCGGGAAGTTGTCTCCGCCATCGACAACCAGGTCGTACCCGGACATCACCTCCAGCACATTGGCGGCCGACAGCCGCTCCCCGTAGGGCTCGACCTTGACGTCGGGATTGAGGGCGGTGAGCGTCTCGCGCGCCGACTCCGCCTTGGACTGCCCAAGCCGGTCCATGTTGTGAAGAATCTGTCGCTGGAGATTGGAGGCGTCCACCACATCGAAGTCGACCACACCCAGCACTCCCACACCAGCGGCCGCAAGGTAGAGGGCGGCGGGAGAACCCAGTCCGCCCGCACCCACCAGCAGCACGCGAGAATTCAATAGCTTGGCCTGGCCTTCCTCTCCAACTTCGGGCAACATGGTGTGCCGGCTGTAACGCACCTTCTGGTCGGAGGAGAGCGTGACCGGCTCGGACCAGGGACGACCCTCCGCCTTCCACTGGCCGAACCCTCCGGCCATGGACACCACTTTCTTGTAACCCAACTCCTCCAGCGACAGGGCAGCCAGAGCCGACCGGGCCCCTCCCGCACAGTAGACCACTATCTCAGTGTCGGGATCGGGCACCTGCATGGAGATGGAAGACTCCAAGAGCCCCCTGGGAATGAGGTGAGCGCCGGGAATGGCGCCCTGCTCGTATTCCTCGTGTTCCCGCACATCCAACCAGAGCACGTCTTCGTCTCCCAGCCGGGGCTCGACTTCGGCCGGGGTCACTTCCGTTATCCGGGCCTTGACTTTTCTTAACAAATCCTGAAAGGTAACCATTTTCGTCTTCGAATCACTTCTCGAATGAGACTCAGAGAATATCTCTTCTATCCAACCCCACCCAATCCGGAAATGTTCCCGCGGGCGGCCGACAGGGTGTTGGACATCAGCATCGCCCTGGTCATCAGGCCGACGCCGCCGGGCACCGGGGTGATAGCGGAAGCTACCTCCGAGACCTCGCCGAAGTCGACATCCCCAACCAGTCCCTCATCGGTGCGGTTGATTCCCACGTCAATGACCACCGCGCCCGGCTTGACCCAGGAGGCCTTCACCATCTCGGCTCTCCCGACCGCCGCCACCAGGATATCGGCTTCCCGGCAGAGCGACTCGAGGTCGACGGTGCGGGAGTGGGCGATGGTGACCGTGGCGTCGGCGCCCTTGGTGGCCAACAGCAAGGCCAGGGGCTTTCCCACCAGAAAGCTCCGGCCCACCACGACAGCCCGCTTTCCGGAGACGGGAAGGTCATAGTGTGAGAGAATTCGCATAACTCCGGCGGGAGTGCAGGGCCGGGGGCCCGGAAGCTCGGCCACCAGGCGTCCCAGGTTCTCGTTGTGCAGCCCGTCGACATCCTTGCGGGGGTCGATGCACCCTACCACCCTTCCCTCGTCCAGGCCTTCCGGAAGAGGTAGCTGCACCAGGATTCCATCCACGCCCGGATCTGCGCTCAGGGCATTCACCAGGTCCTCCAACTCTTCCTGGGAGGG
Source organism: bacterium (assembly GCA_028819345.1). Taxonomy (GTDB): domain Bacteria; phylum Actinomycetota; class Acidimicrobiia; order Spongiisociales; family ZC4RG35; genus Bin76. Next base: position 39,418 of record JAPPLW010000099.1, read on the forward strand.
TCTTTCCTCAAGTTGGTGATGAATGGATCGAATCCCGACCTTGGCCGCGTCGCGGCGTTTGGCGCGGACATAGGTGTGAGAAGCTGGATCGTCGCCCACCAACACCGTAGCCAAGCCGGGCACGTAGCCCGACCGGGCCAGGTCAGCCACTCCTGCAGCCACCTCCTCCATCACCGCCGAGGCGGCCGCCTTCCCCTTCAAGAGCATGGCGGCCATCAGTGACGGAAGTGCCGGCGACCGGTGAACAGCAGCGCCATCCGGTGCTGGTCGGCGGCGGCGATCACTTCCGCGTCGCGCACCGACCCCCCGGGAGAGACAACCGCAGTCACACCCATGGATGCTAGGGTATCCAGCCCGTCGGTGAACGGAAAAAACCCGTCGGAGGCAGCGGCCGCGCCCCTGGCGCGTTCCCCGGCGACCGATAACGCCCTTCGGGCAGCCCCCACCCGGCTCTGATCGCCGGCGCCGACCCCCACCGAGCGGCCGTCCCGGCATATCACCACCGCGTTCGATTTGGCGTGCGCCGCCACCGTCCAGGCCAGTCTCAGGTCGGAAAGTTGCCCGGCGTCGGGGAGAACTCTTGAAACCACCCGCCACTCGGAGGGGATCGGGACGCCGCGATCGGGCGTCTGGACCAGGAAATCGGACCCCAGAGACCGGATCTCCCACTCGGTTGGGCTCCTCGGCGGGGTTTCCAAGACCCGCAAGGAGGGCTTACGGGAGAAGATGGCGATGGCCTCCTTCTCCACCCGGGGGGCGGCAACCACCTCGACAAACACCTCCCCCAAACCCTCCGCCACAGAGGCTCCCACCGGACAGTTGAACGCAACCACCCCGCCGAACGCCGATTGCGGATCGCCCTCCCACGCCCGAGCGAGGGCGTCCACCGGATCCTGCCCGACACCCACCCCGCAGGGATTGGCATGTTTCACGATCACACAGGCGACCCCCTCCAGGTCTGCTACCAGGCGCGCGGCCGCCTCGACGTCCGCGTAGTTGTTGTAGGACATGGGTTTTCCCTGCAGGCACCGCACTGCCGATCCCCAAAAGCCTTCACTCTCGGGGGCGTACAGCGCTCCCTGTTGATGCGGGTTCTCTCCGTAGCGGGTCCTTTGGCGGCGGCGCAGGGTGATCACCAGGGGATCCGGAAGGGCTTCCGGAGGGGAGAACCACCGCGCGATGGCAGCATCGTATCGGGCGGTGTGAGCGAAGGCTTCGGCCGCCAGACGTCGACGCCGCCCCCGGTCCAAATCGCCGGACCGCAGCGCTTCGATGACCTCCGCGTACTGATCCGGCGAGGAGACCGCCACCACATGATCATTGTTCTTGGCGGCGGCCCGCAGCAGAGCCACCCCGCCGATGTCGATTCGCTCGATCCCCGGCTCATGGGCAAACGGGTAGAGGTTGGCGGCCACCAACTGGAAACCCTCGATACCGAACCGTCGCAGATCCTCCCGGTGGGCGGGATCATCGGGATCGGCAAGAATGCCCCCATGGATCTGTGGGTGAAGCGTCTTGACCCGACCGCCCAGCATCTCGGGAGCGCCGGTCACGTCATCCGTGGCGGTCACCTCCACTCCTGCCGCCCGGATAGCGCGGGCGGTGCCTCCCGATGAGACGATCTCGGCGCCTAAACACGCCAATTGGCGGGCGAATTCGACGATCCCGGTCTTGTCCGCCACCGACAAGAGGGCTCTCTTCACCGCGAAGCCACTCACCTCCGGAAGGTCCTGGTCCCGAGCCCGATCCGGGTCGCCGGCGGCAACCTGGGTAAAGAATCAATGTGTCGCGAAGGTTCACCGCCCGGAGGGGCGGGCCGCCCGGCATTCGGATGATATGTTCTGGTGCGAGCCGGCGTCATTGGAAAGTTCGAATATCACCTGGCGGAGAGAAAGGGGCAGACAATCCGTCAGGTTGGGGGGCTACCGTTCGGCTTCCCGAGACGCCGGCTTTGCCCAACACCTCCAACAGCACCTCGTCGGTGTGCTGACCCATGAGGGGGGCTGGCCGGGGACCGACCCGTCCCGCTCCGAACTGAAGAGGATGAGAGGCGGAGAGATACTCACCGATGCCAGGGTGCCTCACGTTCTCAAAGAGCGGGTTCTCCAGAGAGCACCGCGGGTCGTCGGTGACCAGTTGGCGAAAGGACTGATACGGTCCCCAACACAGCCGGTGGCCTCCCAGCGTCGCACCTGCCTCGGCCAGGGTCCTCGCTGCGAACCAGGGCTCGAGGACCGTGGAGACCTCATCCCGCGCCCGGAAGCGATCTCCCTCCTTACGCAGGTCGAGGCCCCTCCGCCGCTCGATTCGGCGCATCTCATCGGTCGATCCCGTGGCTTCCACCAGATCCTCCCATTGTCTATCTGTTATCACCACCACCATCAGCCTCCTCCCGTCGGAAGTGGCGAAGTCCCGCCCGTAGGCGCCGAATACGTAGTTTCGGTGGGATCCGCGGTCATGGTCGTTCACCATCACCTCGCCTAGGTGGCCCAGGGTGGAGACGGTTGCGAGGGCCACGTCGGTGAGGGAGAGGCGCACTAGCTGGCCCTCCCCGGTGCGCAAGCGATGGCGCTCGGCCGCCAGCACCCCCGACGCCACCATGTTGCCGGCAATCACGTCCCAGGCGGGCAGAACGTGGTTGACGGGACCTGCGTCCGGGGGGCCGGTTATCTCCGGATAGCCCATGGCGGCGTTCACCGTGTAGTCCACAGCCACCGACCCATCGTAATTCCCCTGCAGCACCACCATGATCATGTCGGGCCGCCGCTCGGCCAGCCGCTCATAGGGCAGCCAGGAGGGCGACAGGTTGGTGATGAATATTCCCGCATCCGAGCCAGGCGCCGTGATCAGGTCCACCAGGGTCGTTCTTCCACGCTCGCTTCGCATGTCGAGGGTGACGGAGCGCTTCCCGGCGTTGAGACCCGCCCAATAGAGACTCCGGCCCTCGGAGGTGACCGGCCAGCGCCCGTAATCCAAGCCGCCTCCGGGGGGGTCGACCCGGATCACGTCGGCGCCCAGCGAGGCGAGCGTCAGCCCGGCCAGAGGCACTGCGACGAACGCCGAAAGTTCCACCACCCGCATCCCTGCCAGAATGCCTCCTTGCGCGGTTTCCTCAATGTCCCTGGATCCCATTGACGCCATCCTAGGATTGCATCCTCCGTTTGAGTTCGCAGTTCATGCCGGGAAGTCCCTCCCGGCCTCTGCCGCTTTGCCGTCGCCGACTCACCGCGCGCCGGGGCCGGAGGGGGAAACTAGCCTTACCAACATGGTAGAGATTATTGAAGAGGGCCGGTACAGGACCGAGGACTTCTCCGGCGAGTTGACCGAGGCGCGTGACGGCAACCGCCAACTCGGCACCCGTCTCCTGTACCGGAACGACGAGGTGGGAGTTTGGGAAGTACGTCTCAAGCCAGGCGAGAGAGGCGGCTTCCACCTTCACGACCGCCATTACTTCTGGACAGTGGTCAAGGGCGGGATCGGCAAGCAGCGCACCGCGGACGGCGTCTATCACATTCGTCGCTACGAGGAGGGGGACACCAGCTTCCTGCCCCACACTCCTTGCGATTCGGTGATCCACGACTTCGAGAACGCAGGGGACACCGAGATCCGCTTCATCACGGTCGAACTGTACGACTAGCCCATGACGGCAGAGGTGGCCCGGCAGGTGGTCGAAGGCCTCCGCGCGGGAGGAGCGAGGCTCCTGTTCGGGGTACCCGGCGGGGGTCCCAACCTGGAGATAGTGGGGGCCGCCGCCACACTGGGAATCCCATTCGTCCTCTTCCACACGGAGGCCGCCGCATGCATCGCCGCCTCCACCTTCGGGCTCCTGAGCGATTCCGTGGGCGTGGCGGTCGTCACCCGCGGTCCGGGAGTGGCTTCCGCCGCCAACGGAATGGCGCAGGCCACGCTGGACAAACAGCCCCTGGTGCTGGTGGGTGACACGGTTCAGGCGTCCAACCGTTCCTGGGTGGGACATCAGCAGTTCGATCAGCCCGCCATGATGAGACCGGTGACCAAGTGGAGCGGGACGGTGGGTCACTCGGGGACGGCCCGGGCGTCCGAAGCCGCGGCCTGCCTGGCCGCTGCTCACCCCCAGGGCGCGGTCCACATCGACATGGATAGTTCAGTGGCCGGCGATCTTCCCCCCGGTCCGCCCCCTCTCACCCAGGCCGGAGTAGTGCCTGATGAGATGCAGGGGTTGGTCCGGAGCGCGGAGCGTCCCCTGCTGATCGTGGGAACGGGAGCACTGCCCTGGATCAGGCAAGTGCGGCGGGTGGTGGCGGACTCTGGATGTCCGGTCCTGACCACCTATCACGCCAAGGGCCTGATAGACGAGGCCACGCCGGAGTTCGGCGGCCTCTTTACGAGCTCTCTCCTCGAGGAGTCGCTGCTCCGGCAATGCGACCTGGTGCTGGCGGTGGGAATGGATCCGGTGGAGCCCCTTCCCCGTCCCTTCGAGTACCCGATGCCGGTGATCGAGATAAACCCCTGGGAAAACCCCCTGCGCTTTTTCCCGGGCGAGGCCGAACTCAGAGGACCGGTTGGCCCGATCTTGGAGTCCCTTGCTCCCGACCTGGGCCGCCATCGGTGGGCCGTCGGCGCCGGACAGGAAGCCTGGCGGGAGGCCCGAGGCGCTCTCTGGGAGGACGGACCGGGCTTCACTCCCCATCAGGCGGTAGAGGCGGTAGCGGCGTGGAGCGCCAGACAGGGCGGCGCCACCGTGACTCTGGACGCCGGCGCCCACTTTCTGGTGGCGATGCCATTCCTGCCGGCTACCCAGCCTCGCCGGATACTGATCTCCAACGGTCTCTCGACCATGGGATACGCTCTCCCCGCCGCCCTGGGGGCGGCGTGGGCGCGCCCCGGGACTCCGACGGTGTGCCTGACCGGCGACGGCGGGTTGGGCATCCCTCTTGCGGAGTTGGAGACCCTGGCCCGGACCGGCGCCGACGTGGTGGTGGTGGTGTTCAACGATGCGGCGCTGACGCTGATCGAGTTGAAGCAGTCTCCCGGCCAGGGAGGGCATGGGGCGGTGCGCTATCGCACCGTCGATTTCGCGGCTGTGGCCCGCGCCTGCGGAATGGAAGGCGTGGTGGCCGAGAACCAAGCCCAACTTGCGGCCGCTCTGGACGGACCCCGGCCCCGGCTGATCGACGCCCGCATCGATCCCAGCGCCTACCGGGCGGTGATCGAAACCTCCCGAGGCTAAGGTAGTCTGACCCCTAACCCACGGAGAGGAGCAACCGAAGATGTCTATAACAGTGGCCCAGTTCCTGGATGTTGCCGACGGCCTCCAGGCCAACCAGTTCTCAATAGGCAACCGCGTCCAGATCGCCGGGCTGAACGATGTCGACCCCGACCACAAGCAACTGATGGACGGGCAAGTGACCGCCGTGATGGCCGTGATGGGTGGAGACGGACGCCCCAACCTCTCTGCAATGTGGTTCGACTACGACGGCGACATGGACCGGGTGCTGGTGAACGTAGCCGCTCACCGGAAGAAGACCTCCTGGATCAGAGCCAACCCACAGATCACCGTCATGCTGATGAACCCGGAGAATCCCTACCACTGGATGAGCATGAAGTGCACCGTGGAACGGGAAGTCTCCGAGGATGATCCCGAAGAAGGAGCGATGGTTACCGCCCAGTTGGACAAGATCTGGGACAAGTACACCGGAGCGGGGGGATCCTACGGCTTGCGGGATCCGTCCATGAACGAGCGTCGCGTGCTGTTCATCTGCAGGGTGGACCGGATCGCCACCTTCGGGAGATCTGCTTGACTTGACCGACAGCCGCTGGCCAAGGGTGGCGGTTATGGGAGGGTCGATCGGCGGCCTGACCGCCGGTTTGCTGTTGCGTGACCTGGGGTGCCAGGTGGACATCTACGAGCGTTCCTCCGAGGCCCTCCAGGATCGGGGGGCGGGGATCATCCTGCTCCCTCATACCTACCGATACTTCGACGAGCACAGCCCGCTTCGCACCGAAGAGGTCTCCATCGCGCCGTACTGGTGGACGTTCGTCGACCGATCGGGTCAGGTGCTGTCCAAGACGCCTCTGGGATCCCTGATCAGTTCCTGGAACACCATTTACAGAGGCCTCCTGTCGGATTTCGGGGAAGACCGGTATCACCTGCGAAAGGAGGTGGTCGGGTTCACCCAGACCCACGACGAGGTGCGGGTTGGGTTCTCCGACGGCGAGGAGGCCCGCGCCGATCTGCTGGTGGCGGCGGACGGCATCAACTCCCTGGCCAGATCGATCCTGAGTCCGAGCGTGCATCCTGCCTATGCCGGATACGTGGCCTGGCGGGGGACCATTCCCGAGTCGGAACTCAGCGGGGCCGCCTTCGATGAACTGGTCAACGCCATGGTGTACTGCCTGATGCCGTCAGGGCATTCCCTGGCCTACGCCATTCCCAGCCAGGCCGGAAGCCTGGTGGTGGGCGAGCGGTTGATGAACCTGGTCTGGTACTACAACTGCCCGGTCGGCCCTCGACTCGACGATCTCCTGACCGACAGGGAGGGTGTGAAGCGGTCCGCTTCCGTGCCCCCCGGCTACGTCCGTCCCGACCTCCTGTCCCGCATCCGTCGCGAAGCGACCGAGACCATGGCGCCGGTGGTGAGGGAGGTCGTGGACGGCGCCGAGGATCTCTTCATCCAGGTGATATTCGACGTTGCCTCAGACCGCATGGCCGAAGGGAGGGTCTGTGTGATAGGCGATGCGGCCTTCTCTGTGCGTCCCCATGCCGCGGCCGGCACGGCCAAGGCCTGCGACGATGCATTTGCGCTGCGAGACGCCCTGGCGGAGGCCGGGGGCCACGTCAGAGAAGCCCTCCGGCGTTGGGAGCCCGGGCGCCTGCAGGTTGGACACAACCTGATTGCCCGGTCCCGCTGGATCGGGGAGGCTTACCAGGCCCGGTTCGACGCCGTCCCCGGAGACCCCAGGCTCAGCTACGGACTGTACGGGCCGGGCAACTAGGGCTCTTAGCGGTTGGACGCCGGGTCAACTTCCGGCCGATGCCCCCTCCGACTCTCCTCCGGCCGAGGCCGGGATCAGCCAGCGGAAGAGGGTGGGCGCCACGGTGGTGGTGACTATCGCCAGAAGAATGATGCTCCCCTCCTGGGAACTGGAGATGAATCCCAGGTGTCTCCCGATTTCCGCCACCACGATGATCAGGGATAGGCGGGCGGACAGCAACGCGGCGGCGGCGGCGATCGACCGAAGGCCGTGCCCGCGCAACACCAGCACCAGCGCCGAGGCTGTCTTGACGGCGAAGGCGGCGATCACCAGCTTGCCGGTGAACACCAGCGCGTCCACATCGGTTACCGCAGTCAGATCGAAGCGGATTCCAACGTCGATGAAGAATATGGGAATGAGAAACCCGTAGGAAAACCCCGAGAGCTTCCGATCCAGCGCACCCCGCTCGCGAAACACCAAGGCGATGATCCCCCCGGCCAGGAAGGCTGCCAGCACCGACTCGATGCCCAACAGGCTGGCCACACCCACAAACACAAACAACAACGCCAACGTGGCGCGGATACCCATCTCCTCGGTGTCATCGGCGGCGAAGAGCGCTCCGAAGCGGTCCGGATGCCACCATGCTGCTCTTCTGATGCCCAGCAGCACCGCCGCCACGATAACGAAGAACCCGGGTATCCCCAGGAGTCGCCACCCCGCCGCTCCTCCTGCCAGAACCGCAATGACCGTGACTCCCAGCAAGGTCAAGAAGTCAGCCAGGAGGGCCCCCAGCAGGATGTCCTGGCCGATCGGACGGGAAGCCACGCCCGCCGACCGGAGGCTCGGCACCACCAGTCCCACCGACGTTGTGGCCAGCACCATCACCATGAACGGGTCGGTGTCCAGAACCTGGCTGGCCACCCAGGAAGCCGAGAGAGTGGCACCGAATCCGAGCAGGCCAACCACTATGGGGCCCGATCCCTGGCGTTGGAAGAACCCCATGTTGATCTCGAACCCGGTGAGCAGCATGAGCATCAAAAAGCCCAGCCGGGCCAGTGATTCCAGCAGGGAAGAGGATGAAGCGATGTGCAGCACCGGACCTACGAGCACGCCGAACAGGATCTCCAACACCACCGGAGGAAGGCGGATACGCCGCGCCGCAAGTGGAAGGCCCAGAGCCGCCACGCCCACCAGGATCAGGGTGATGGCGTCGGATGCCTCGATCATCTTCAGCTACGGGAAGGAATCAGGATTACCGAGGAGTCCACCGTAGCGGCCATGAGGCCCACGATCCCCGGACGCAAATAGGTGTATGGGTGACCGCCGATGCCCATCACCACCAGCGACGACGTGGACAGTTCGTCGACCACCCGGACCGGGTTTCCCCGAAGGATGCGCCTGCGGATGGTGACGCCGTGGACGGAGGCCTCCTCCCTGACCCGGCTGATCTGGCTCCGGATGTCGTGGAGAGTCTTTTCTCCGGGCAGGAACTGGGGAGGGAGCACCCCAACCGTCTGGAGCGCCGTCCCTGAGTGGGAGGCCATGTCGATAGCCTCCCTGGTTCCCTGCCACTCTTCATCTTCTTCTCCCGTCATCACCACCAGCGGACCCGAGTAGGGGAAACGCCCCGAGGCGATCAGCAGGGGGACTCCTCTCTGGCGGCTCATCTCGATCAGTCCGACCACCTTTCGCCGACCGGGAGGGCGAGGAAACACCACCACTCCGACCGACTCGGTGGAGGCCGCTTCGAACGGCGCATCAAAACCCGGGGCGGAAGCCGGCATGAAAGAGATCTCGATGTTCTCGTGCCGCATTCGCCATTGGTCCATCCGGCGGCGCAGGTCTTCGGCGTCTTCCGGTTCCATCCGCTCCAGGGGAGGGTGGAGGGCCAGGATGGAGTCGGCAGCGGTGAACTTCACAAAGTGCGCCGCCTCGGCGAGCACCCCGTCGTCGGTCGGTCCGGCGGTGAGGGACACCGCCACCGAGAGCCCGTAGTCGAGAGGAAAGTTGGCGTGACCGGCTGTGAAGGTCTCCACCATGTCCGCATAGTCCTCGGTGGCGCCAACCACTGTCACCAGATCCCCCTCCTCCAGGACCGTGTTGCCGTGCGGAATAATCAGGCGCTGGTCTCGGAGCACGGTCGCCACCAACCATGAACGTAGCCCGAGGGACCGTACGGACACCCCACGGAGGGGCGAGTCGTTGGAGATGCGGAATTCCATGGCCTCGGCCAGGCCGTTGGCGAAGGCCGCCGACTGGGTCCGGCGCCCGTCCAGGTTGATCTCGACATGTCGGGCGGTCAGGTTGTCGGCCGACACCACCGTCACGCCCAGTTCCCGGTATGAGGGGAGGTGCTCGTAGCGGCTGGCCACCGAGATGATCCGGGGCACCCCCAGTTCACGGGCGTAGCGACAGGCCTCCATGTTGATGTCGTCGTCCCGGCTGGCGGCGATCAGGGCCTCGGCCCCCTCCAACCCCGCCCGGCGCAGCACCAGCCGACTCGATCCGTCTCCTCGGACGGTGTCTACCTGGCGGATCTGGCGGGCCATCTCCAGGGAGTCCTCCGCCGGGTCGATCAGGGTGATCTCCCATCTGTCGCCCAGCCGGCCGATGACGTTTCGAGAAACGTTCCCCGCCGACACGATCACCAACCTCACGGTGGCCACTCCCCGTTCTGGACCAGCCCGGATACGGGTTCCATTCGATCAAGGGTACCCGCACGCCTAAGGTACCCTTGCGCCGAGCCGCAAGGTCAGGGTCGGCTACCTCCCCAGGGCCGCGGCCATCGCAGAGCCCATCTCGGACGGGGTGGCGGCTATCTCGATTCCGGCCCGGCGGAAGGCCTCTATCTTGCTCTGCGCAGTCCCTTGACCGCCTGAGATGATCGCCCCGGCATGCCCCATGCGCTTTCCGGGGGGCGCGGTCAGCCCGGCGATGAACCCGGCCACCGGCTTGGTCATGTGCGATCGAACGTAATCGGCGGCTTCCTCTTCGGCCGGCCCGCCTATCTCCCCGATCATCAGCACCCCTTCGGTGGCCGGGTCGGCCTCGAACAGTTCCAGGGCGTCGACGAAGCTGGTGCCGTTTACCGGATCTCCCCCGATGCCCAGAGCGGTGGTCTGGCCAAGCCCCAGGTTGGTGAGTTGATAGACCGCCTCATAGGTCAGGGTCCCCGACCGGCTGATCACCCCGACCTTCCCCCGAGTGTGTATATAGCCGGGCATTATCCCGATCTTGCACTCCCCCGGGGTGATCACCCCCGGGCAGTTGGGTCCGATTAGGCGGACGGGACGCGACTCGAGATAGCGCTTGGCCTCCACCATGTCGTTGACCGGGATGCCCTCGGTGATGCAAACGATCAACTCCACCCCGGCCTCGGCCGCCTCCATTATGGAATCGGCCGCCGCTGGGGGCGGGACGAATATCAGGCTGGCGTTGGCGCCGGTTGCGTCCACCGCCTCAGCCACACCCGAGAAGATCGGCAGGTCCACCGAGAAGGAGTTTTCCCTCCCTTGCACTCCCGAGTGATCGGTCTCGCCCGAGAACTGCTCGGTCTCGCCCGCCCGGCGGGGATGGACACCGCCCACCACCTCCGTGCCGTAGGCGATGATCTGTCCGGCATGGAAGCGACCGGCCCGGCCCAGACCCTGGATCAAGAGGCGAGTGTCCCGGCCGCAGAGGATGCTCATCGGCACAGCTCCACGATGCGGCGGGCGCCTTCGGCCATGTTGGTGGCCGAGATCACTCCCAGCCCCGACTCGGCGATGATCCTGCGTCCCAACTCCACGTTGGTGCCCTCCAACCGCACCACCAGCGGCACCGAAAGACCCACCTGCTCGGTGGCGGCCAGCACCCCTTTGGCTATCACGTCACAATGTACGATCCCCCCGAAGATGTTGACGAATATCCCCCTGACATTGGGATCGGCGGTGATGATTCGAAAGCCGGTCGCCACCCGCGCCTCGTCGGTATCCCCTCCCACGTCGAGAAAATTCGCGGGGCTTCCCCCGTAATGCTCAACGGTGTCCATGGTCGCCATGGCCAGACCCGCTCCGTTGACCATGCACCCTATCCGGCCATCCAGTTTCACATAGTTGAGCCCGGCCTTCCTGGCCACGGTCTCGGCAGGCTCCTCCTCGCTCTCGTCCCGCAGCCCGGCGATCTCCGGGTGCCGGTGGAGAGCGTTGTCCTCAAAGGACAACTTGGCGTCCAACGCCAGCGCCTGCCCGGAGGCGTTGATCACCAGGGGGTTGATCTCCAGCAGTTCGGTATCGAGTTCCCCGGCGGCCGTGACCAGCCTTTGGACCAGGTCCACATAGGAGGAGGCCGCCGCGCCGGTGAGGCCCAGGCGCCCGGTGAGACGCCGCAGTTGGAAGGGCCGGATCCCCACCGCGGGATCGATGATCTCGGTGTGCAGCTTCTCGGGTGACTCGGCCGCCACCTGTTCGATCTCCACTCCTCCCTCGGTAGAGGCCAGGAGAACCGGCCGGGCGATTCTCCGGTCCAACTGGATCGCCAGATAAAGCTCCTGCGCGATGTCCACCGCCGCCTCCAGAAGAACACGGTTCACCACCTTCCCCGAGGGCCCGGTCTGCACTGTCACCAGGGTGGAACCCAGCATCTTCTCGGCCAGTTCCGTCATCCGCTCCGCCATGAGGCTGGTCTGCCCGGAAGCGACGACGTTCACACCGGCCAGGCCGGCGTCGGGGTGCTCGAGAAAGCGGCCCTTGCCACGGCCTCCGGCATGGATCTGCGCCTTGATGATCACCATGTGACCGCCGGTCTTCTCCATTATTGATGAGGCCGCTGCTCCGGCCTCCGCGGGAGTGAAGGCCACCGCCCCCAGCGGAACGGTTACTCCATAAGACGCAAGCAACTCCTTGGCCTGGTGCTCATGAATGTTCACAGCCCATCTATGGTACCCCTCGCCGGGGCGCCTCCTACCCCGACCCGACCGCGGCTCGCTACACCTCGGAGCCGACCCACTCCACTATCTCTTCCAGGGAGGAACCGGGAGTGAAGACCCGGGACACCCCCATTGCTTTGAGGCGTTCCACATCCTCCGCGGGGATGACCCCCCCGCCGAAGACCGCGATGTGTCCCGCCCCCGCCGAGGACAGGAGTTCCAGAATGGGAGGGAAGATGGACATGTACGCCCCCGACATAACCGACAGGCCTATGGCGTCCACGTCTTCCTGGATGGCTGCGGTGACCACCTGCTCGGGAGTCTGGTGAAGCCCGGTGTAGATCACCTCGTGTCCCCCGTCGCGCAGCGCCCGGGACACCACCTTGGCGCCCCGATCATGGCCGTCCAACCCCGCCTTGGCGATCAAAACCCTTTTTCTCATCTGCCCAAGGGTAGAAACCGCCATTACCATCCATTTCATGGCTGTTTCTCCCCTTCAGGCCCTCACCCTCGCCGGGCAGAGCATCTGGGCTGATCAGATCTCCCGGTCCATGCTGGACAGCGGGGAACTCGCCCGACGGGTCAGCCGCCAGCACATAACCGGGGTCACCTCCAATCCCTCCATCTTCGCGGCGGCCATCACCAAGAGCGCCGACTACGACGCCGAGATGGCTCGCCTGATCGGGGAAGGCTTGGATCCCGAGGAGACGTACGCGGAACTCATCACCCGCGACATCACGGATGCCTGTGACGTGCTTAGAGCCGTGCACAGAGAGAGTGGCGGAGCCGACGGCTTTGTGTCCGTGGAAGTTTCGCCCGAACTGGCGGCGGACACCGCGGCAACCGTCGCAGAAGCGCGGGAGTGGGTGAAGCGGGTGAGCCGCCCCAACCTGCTGGTGAAGGTCCCCGCCACACTCCAGGGCATCCCCGCCATTCGCCGGCTGACCGGAGAGGGGATCTCGGTGAACGTAACCCTGATCTTCTCGCTGCAGCGATACCGGGAGGTGATGGACGCCTACCTCAGCGGATTGGAGGACTTTTCCGCGGTGGGAGGAAACCTGCGGGAAGTGGCGTCGGTGGCGTCGTTCTTCGTGTCCAGGGTCGACACCGAGGTGGACCGCCGGTTGGAGGATGACGGCGGCGCCGAGGCGCTGGCCCTTCGGGGGAAGGCGGCGATTGCCAATGCCCAGGCGGCCTACGGGGAGTTCCTCTCGGCGTTCTCCGGCAGCCGATGGGACCGCCTGGCAGAACAGGGAGCCCGCATACAACAGCCGCTGTGGGCTTCCACTTCCACCAAGAACCCGGCCTATTCGGACACCCTGTACGTGGATACCCTGGTCTCCCCCCACACGGTCAACACCTTGCCCCTGTCCACCATCGAAGCCTACGCCGACCATGGCTCACCCCGCCCCTCCATCTTCGGGCCTGAGGAGATCGCGCTGGCCCGAACCCTTCTGGAACAAATGGAGAGCGTCGGAATCGACTACCAGGACGTGGTGGAAACCCTGGAGGCCGAGGGCGTGCAGAAGTTCGCCGACTCATTCAGAGAACTGCAGAGCCACATCGAGGCAAAGTACGCCGAACTCTCCTGACCCGGGCTCCGCCCGCAGGTAATCCCGCCGAGGCGATCGACCGGTTCCTACTCGGAGACCGCCACCATCAGGACGTAGGAGCCCTCACCGTAACCCGACACCTCAACATAGAACTCCCCGGACTCCGGAGCCCTCCACAACAAACGAGAAGCCAAAGAACCATCCCCCCGGTCATCATTGTAATCCAGCGAATGTCCATCGGCGTTGTAGACCTCCACCACCGAATCGGCAAGAGTGCCCAGGTCCACCTCTACCTCGTACAACTCACCCTCCACCGCCTCGAACACGAAGTAATCCACATCCCCGCCATAGTCCAAAACCCCCTCCACAGACTCCCCCAACCCCACCCGGGCCGCTCCCACCACCCAATCAGCAAAGTCGTCCACAATGTCGGAGACCCCCACCGTCAGCGTGTAGGAGCCCTCACCGTAACCCGACACCTCAACATAGAACTCCCCGGACTCCGGAGCCCTCCACAACAAACGAGAAGCCAAAGAACCATCCCCCCGGTCATCGTTGAAGCCCAACTCCCACCTATCGAGGTAAACCGCCACCACCGAATCCCCCAGAGTGCCCAAAGCCACGTCCATCTCATACAAGTCACCCTCCTCCGCCTCGAACACGAAGTAATCCAAATCTCCGTCATAGTCCAGCACCCCCTCCACAGACTCATCCAACACGATCCGGGCCGCACCCTCCACCCCATCACCAAAGTCGTCGACGACATCGATCAACCCCAACCTCAGTGTGTAGGAGCCCTCACCGCGACCCGACACCTCCACATAGAACTCCCCGGACTCCGGAGCCCTCCACAACAAACGAGGAGCCGGGAAACCATCCCGCCGGTCATCGTTGTATCCCAACAAAAACCGCGCGGCGTCGTAGACAATCACGAACGATTCGGAAAGAGTGCCCAGATCCACATCGATCTCATACAACGCGCCCTCTGTCGCCTCGAAGGCAAAGTAATCGAGATCCCCCGGGTAGTCCAACACTCCCTCCACAGACTCATCCAACGCGACTCCGAACGCCCCTTCCACCCCATCACCAAAGTCGTCGACGACATCGATCAGCCCCAACCTCAGCGTGTAGGAGCCCACCGAAAAGGAGTCCTCACCGAAACCCGACACCTCCACGTAGTAGTCCCCGGACTCAGGAGCCCTCCACACGATTCGCGAACCCAAGGATCCATCCCCCCGGTCGTCGTTGTAATCCAGCGGGAATCCGTCGGCGTCGGCAATCGCCACGACCGAATCGTGAAGAGTGCCCAGGTCCACCTCTACCTCATACACCTCACCCCCTGTCGCCTCGAACATAAAAACGTCCACGTCCCCCTGAAAATCAATCCCGCCCTCCACGGCCTCCCCCACCACCAAACGAGCCGCGCCCACCACCCCGTCGGCATAATCGTCCGGTCCCTCCACACCGGCATCGAGCAGTTCGGGTAGGCACCTCAGCAAACCGGCCATCATCTCAAACAGTTGGGCTGCGCCTTCGGCCCCGGCGGCGTCGTCGGAAGCACCGTTCTCCGAAGTCAAAAAGGAGGTGAGGGCGGCCACATCCATCTCGCCGACCACCTCCCGCAAGCAGGCTTCCTGCTCTTCTGTCACCTGAATTCCGTCGTCCTCCATTCCCAGCACCATGCCGGCCAGGAAGACGGCCCTTACGACCTGGGGAGGGAGGCATGGGAGCACTGCCAACTCCTGCGGGCCGACGTCATCCTCGTCCAGGATCGGCTGCCTCAACACCCAGTCCAACTCCGCTCCAACCGCGTTGGTGACACAAGCCTGCTCGGCGGGGGTCAGAGCGTCGAACACATCTCGCCAGACCATGTCGCGTCCGATTTCCAAGTCTCCGGCGCCGGTAGGGGCCTCAGGGGCCGTGGTCGGCGGGGTGGTGGTGGGCGGCGATTGGGTCGTGGTTGTGGTCAGCGGCGTGGTGGTGGTCGACGGCCGGGTCGTGGTCGTCGTCGATTGCAAGGTCGTGGAGGAAGGCTCGGCTGCGGGTTTCTGCTCGTCACCGCAGGCCCCCACCAGCACCGCTGCTATCAAGCACAGCAAGGCAATCCTTGGAGGGCGGTATTTGAGTGCCGGATGTCTGCGAATGTCAGCGGTTCCCGGGAGTCGTGTCGTTGCTGCACACTCTAGATTGGGATGTCTCGCCAGGCCGGGTTTGGCCGCGTAGCATCGATCTTGAGGAAAAGCTCTCAGCCGGTGAGTCTGCGGTGCGGGCCTGTTCCCTTACGGCTCGCAGGCCCCAGCTTCATCCGTAACGGGAGGCCGCGTCGGGTCCGAATCCCTCCATCTTCTCCACCGCCGAGAGCATGAGTTCCCGCTGAGCCTTCAGATCCGGGAAGAAGATGGTGGCAGAGGCGCGGGCGCCCTGGCCGGAGATGGTCAGCACCCTTCCCACTCCCAGGGTTGAGTGGCGAACCCGATCTCCCACCTCGACCCCCGACTGGCTCACGATCCGCCGGAACGGACGCCCTCCGTCGACCAAGGAATGAGATCGCCCTCCGGAAGATCCCCTCCGCGCCCACTTTCGGGAGCCGGAGGAATCGCGGCCCCCGACATGAACCACCAAGCGTTCGGGGATCTCTCGTAAAAAACGGCTGGGAATCTGCGGGTACGGGTACCCCCCCACCATGCGGGTGTCGTCCCAACTGAGATGAAGCCTTTCCATGGAGCGGGTGATCGCCACGTAGAAGAGTCGCCGCTCCTCTTCCAGTTGGTCCGGATCGGAGAGGCTGCGCTCGTGGGGGAGCAGCCCATCCTGCATGCCCACCACGAACACCGCCGGGAACTCCAGTCCCTTGGCGCTGTGGACGGTCATCAACGCCACCGCTCCGGCGCCATCGTCGAGATTGTCGGGATCCGACACCAGCGAGGCTCCCTCCAGAAACCGACCGAGTCGCTCCAACGGCGCCAGGTCCTCCTCGAAGTCGGATTCAAACTCGTACGCCACCCGGGAGAGTTCAGCCAGGTTGTCAGAGCGGCTCTCCGCTTCTATGCCCCCCTCGGCAGTCGCCATCTCCGCCAGTCCCGTGTCGAAAATGGCGCTTTCGGTGGCTCGCCCCACCCCATCGGACTCAAGATGTCTCCTGATGGCGGCCAAAACATCCGCCAGTTGTTGCACTCCCTTACGCGCCCGGGTCGAGATCCCGGGAATCTCATCGGCCCTGTCCAAGCCCTCCCGCAGGCTCACCTCCTCCGTTGAGACAAAACGCTCCAGGTGACCCAGTGAGGTTCGCCCGATCCCCCTCCGAGGGGTGTTGATGATTCTCCGCAGCGCCACCCCGTCATCGGGGTTGGCCACCACCTGCAGGTAGGCCACCACATCCTTCACCTCCCGGCGTTGGTAGAACGCCACCGCTCCCACCACCTGATATGGCACCTTGGACCGCCGTAGCGCCTCTTCGAAGGCGCGTGACTGGGCGTTGGTCCGGTAGAACACCGCCATGTCTCCCGGGTTGTAGCCCTCCGCCAGCAGTTCCCGAACCCGGTTGGACACGAATCGAGACTCCCGCACCGCTCCCGCCCCCTGATGCACGATGATCTGTTCCCCATCATGCTGATCACACCACAGGTCCTTGGGGTCGGAGCGCAGATTGGCGCTGATGACCTCGTTGGCGGCATCGAGGATGGTGGAGGTCGACCGGTAGTTGCGGTTGAGTATCACCCGGCGGGCCTCGGGAAAGTCTTCATCGAAACGATCGAAGTTCCGATAGTCTGCCCCGCGGAAGGCGTAGATGGACTGATCGCTGTCCCCCACCACGAACAGGCTCCTATGGCATTTAGCCAAATCCCGGACCAGCAGGTACTGGGCGTGATTGGTGTCCTGGTATTCGTCTACCAGCACGTGACCGAAGATGCCCTGGTACTTCTCCAGCACCTCGGGAACCGCGCCGAACAATTCCACGGTCACCATGAGCAGATCGTCGAAGTCCATGGCCGACATCTGGAGAAGGCGCTGCTGGTAGAGCCGGTAGACCTCCGCCACCTCGACGGGACCGTCTGTCCGGTCCAGGAAGGTCTCGTAGTCCACCAGATCGTTCTTGGCCTCGCTGATCTTGTTCAGGAGTCCCCGGGGGGACAGACGACTGGCGTCCAACCCCAAGTCGTTGAGGCAGTGCCTTACGAGACGCACCGAGTCGGAACGGTCGTATATGGAGAAGTTCGACCGGTAACCGAAGGCATGCGCCTCGCGACGCAGGATGCGTGCACAGGCCGAGTGAAAAGTGGAAACCCACATGTCGTTCACCGTCGCCCCCAGGAGTCCCCCCACCCTCTCCCGCATCTCCCGGGCGGCCTTGTTGGTGAAGGTGATGGCCAGGATGGAGCCGGGTCTGACTCCCAACTCCCTGATCAGATAGGCTATGCGATGAGCCAGCACCCGGGTCTTACCCGACCCGGCTCCCGCCACCACCATCACCGGACCCCCCGCAATGGTCACCGCGGCCCTCTGTTCACGATTCAAGTCCTCCAGGAGCGGATGGGAGCCGATCATCTCACTCCCATTCGATCGTGGCGGGAGGCTTGGAGGAGACGTCGTAGAGCACCCGATTGATTCCCTCTACCTCGCCGATCACCCGCCGGGAGATGTTGGAGAGCACCGGATACGGAAGCCGGGCCCAGTCCGCCGTCATCGCCTCGTCGCTTTCCACCGCCCGCACCACCAGCGGGTAGGCGTAGGTGCGCCCGTCTCCTTGGACTCCCACCGAACGTATGGCGGGCAGGACCCCGAACACCTGCCACAGGTGGCGGTACAGACCCGCTCTTCGGATCTCGTCTATTACTATCGCGTCGGCCCTGCGCAGCAGGTCGAGCCGCTCGGTGGTGACCTCACCGATGATGCGAATCGCCAGACCCGGGCCCGGAAAGGGGTGGCGCCAGACTATCTCCTCCGGCAGGCCCAACTGCTCTCCCACCGCACGTACTTCATCTTTGAACAGGTCCCGAAGGGGCTCCACCAACTCCAGCCTCATGTGCTCGGGGAGCCCACCCACGTTGTGGTGGCTCTTGATCACCGCCGCGTCCCCGCCTCCCGACTCGATCACATCGGGATACAGCGTTCCCTGCACCAGATAACTACACCCCGAGAGACGGTCGGAGACCTCCTCGAACACCTTGATGAAGGTCTCGCCGATGATCTTCCGCTTGGCCTCGGGGTCGGTCACTCCCGAGAGGGCGGCCAGAAAGCGCTCCTGAGCCTTGACATGGATCAGGTTTGTGGAGAAGTTGTCGCCGAACACCTCCTCCACCTGTTCGGGCTCGTCCTGGCGGAGCAGTCCATGATCCACGAACACACAGGTGAGGCGATCTCCGATGGCCCGGTGCACAAGGGCCGCCGCCACCGCAGAGTCCACTCCCCCCGACAGCCCGCACACTGCCCGGGACTCTCCGATCTGTTGGCTTATGTTCCGTACTTCTCTCTCGATGATCGACTGCGCCGTCCAGGAAGCCTGCACCCCACAGGCCTCGTAGAGAAACCTCTTCAACACCTCGATTCCCTTCGGAGTGTGGGTTACCTCAGGATGGAACTGCACCCCGTAGAAACCACGGTGGCGGTCCTCCATCGCCGCCACCGAGGCGCCGGGAGTCCGGGCGGTGACGGAGAAGCCACCGGGCGCCTCCACCACTGCGTCGCGATGGCTCATCCACACCTCGGAGACTTCCGGAAAACCCTCAAGCAGAAGTGACGAACCCGCCAACTGCATCGTCGTGTTCCCGAACTCGCCCCCGCCGGTGGCGGCCACCCTCCCTCCCAGCAATTCGGCGATGAGTTGATGCCCGTAGCAGATCCCCAACACCGGGACTCCCAACTCCAGCAACCCGGGGTCGATGGAGACCGCATCGGGCGAGTAGACGGACGCCGGCCCACCCGAGAGAACGATTCCGGACGGGGAACGCTCTCTTGCCTCCTCCGCGGTGATCCGGGCGGGCACGATCTCCGAGTGGACCCGCGCCTCCCTGATGCGGCGGGCGATCAGACGAGCGTACTGAGCCCCCAGATCCACCACCAGTACATTGTCGGTGGAAGCGGTCAACCCGTCTCCATCTGCTCCGACCGCAGCGACCCCTTGCCCTCGGTCAGGAAGGTAGGGGCGATCACCACCTCCGCCTTCTGGAATTCGGAGATGTTCGAGTAGCCGGTGGTGGACATGGACCTACGGAGGGCGCCCATCAGGTTGGTGCGGCCATCGCTCTCCACCGCCGGACCGAGCATGATCTCCTCAAGCGTCCCGCGGGTGGGGACCTTGATCCTCGATCCGCGTGGCAGGGCTGGATGGAAGGACGACATGCCCCAGTGGTATCCGGACCCGGGGGCTTCGCGGGCCGCCGCCAGGGGCGAGCCCAGCATCACCGCGTCCGCTCCGCAGGCGATCGCCTTGGCGATCTCCCCGCCGGTCCGCATCCCCCCATCGGCGATGACATGCACGTACCTTCCGGTCTCCAGAAGGTACTGAACCCGTGCTCCGGCCGCGTCGGCTATGGCCGTGGCCTGGGATACGCCCACTCCCAGGGACCCGCGGGTTGCGCTGGCCGCTCCCGGGCCCACTCCCACCAGTATCCCCACCGCGCCGGTGCGCATCAGGTGACTGGCCATCGAGTAAGAAGAGCAACCTCCCACCACCACCGGCACCGGCGACTCGGCGATGAACTTCTTGAGGTTCAAGGGCTCGGTACGGGTCGAGACGTGTTCGGCCGACACGACCGTTCCCTGTATCACCAGCAGGTCCAGCCCCGCCTCCACGGCGGTGGGAGCGTATTGAAGTGTGTTCTGGGGCGTCAGGCTGGCGGCCGAGATGAAGCCGGCATCCCGTATCTGACGGATGCGCTCGGCCACCAGGTCCCTCTTGATCGGCTCCCGGTAGACCTCCTGCAGAACCGCGGTGGCGCGGTCGGATGGAGTCGAGATGATCTCGGTGTAGATGGGGTCCGGATCCCGGTAGCGAGTCCATAGTCCCTGCAGGTTCAAGACCCCCAAACCACCCAGCCTGCCCACTTCGATAACCGTGGCGGGACTCATGGTGGAATCCATCGCCGCTCCCATCACGGGCGCCGAGAAACGGTAGGCGTCCAGTTGCCAACCGAGATCCACGTCATCGGGATCCCGCGTGCGGCGCGTGGGGACGATGGCGATCTCATCGAGCCCGTATACCCGCCGGGCACTCTTGCCTATGCCGATGTCGATTTGCATCCGAGACTCCGCAACTCCCTAGCCACCCACAAGGCTACCAACCGCCAACCTTGTTTCTCGTCAAGGATGGAGACGCCCAGTGACAGTTCCACCCTCTCTTCTCATGTAATTCCGGCCGTCTAGACAGTCACGACCTCTTCATCGTTGTCCATATCGTGTTCTATATCGATCGTCACAGTTGCAGGGATCCGGGTATCATCATCCGTGGCGACTTTCGCGAGGGTCAGGAGCAGGCCGACGTGCCGAAACATGGACACCTGCACCCATAAACCCTTGGGGCATCGTGGTAGCCACCTTGGAGCAGGCATGGGCCGTTTAGTCGTTGCCCTCGCTCTGATCCTGGCGTCATGCGGTGGGGGAACCACACCTGAACCCCCCGAGGAAGCTGCCGAAGCCGCAACCACATCCCCGGCGCCGACCACTTCCCCGAGCGGACCGGCCGCGGAAACCACGTCCACGGCGGCCTCCCCCGCCGAAACAACCCCCACCACCTCGGCCGTCACCACTTCCACCTCGGTGGAGTCCACATCTGACACGACCCCGGCGGAGGAAACAGACTCCGTCTCCCTGGTTTCGAGCGAGGGGTACACCTTCCCGGCTCCGCCCGAGTTCCCCGAGGGCAGGATCTCGACTCAACTGCGGCATGACCTCAATGCTTTCTTCGACATTCTCGAGCACGAACGCAGATTCGCCCACATGGAGCTGCTGTCTCTCACCAACCACGACGACATCCGGGTCGCCTGGGTCCTCACCGACATACTGCGTTTCGCCAACAGCCTCGAACTCATCGAGTTGATAGGGGCCCGACTCCAGGAGATGTTGGGAGCCGAAGGGATAGCCGGGGACCCGATCGACCTGTGGAAGCGGGCCACCAACCTGCTCATCGCCTGGGACCTACCCGCTTTCCCGGATTACCCGAAGTTCAAGAAGCGCATCTTCGTACTTGTGGAACAAGGCTGGGAACCCTTCTTCAACGACCCGGAGGCCACGATCGACTGGCGGTGGGTGAGTTGGGGCGGAGTCTTCATCGACAACCGGCCCCTCGGCGCAACCTTCCCCTGCCCCCGGGGGTGCATCCCCTCCCTGGACGATCCGGTGGTCACCCCCGCCTCCGAAGGGGACTGGTACCCCGACGACCGGGTGGTCTTCGGCGTGACCATCAACGGGGAGTCCCGCGCCTATCCCAAGCACCAGATGGAGATCCACGAGATGGTCAATGACACCCTGGGGGGACGGCGGATCGGGATGCCCTACTGCACCCTCTGCGGCTCGGCGCAGGCCTACTTCACCGACGGGGTCCCCGAGGGGATCGAAGTCCCGGTGCTACGCACCTCGGGGCTCCTGAGCAGATCGAACAAGGTCATGTACGACCTCAACACCTCGTCGGTGTTCGACACCTTCACCGGTGAAGCCGTGTCAGGCCCCCTGCGGGAAGCCGGTATACGGTTGGAACAGGCCACGGTGGTGTCATCCACCTGGGGCGCCTGGAAGGAAGCCCACCCCGACACGACCATCCTGGCAGAGGACGGTGGACTCGGACGGTCCTATCCGTTCGACCCCCTGAGGGGCAGGGACGACCAGGGTCCGATCTTTCCGGTGGGAGACGTCGACACCCGCCTCGGCGTCCAGGACCTGGTGGTGGGGGTGGAGTTGCAGGATGGGAGAACCATCGCCTTCTCCCGAGAGGCCGCGCTGGCGGTGATCGACTCGGGAGGAGAGGTCACCGCAGAGGGTGTGCGGCTGATCAAGGACGGCGACGGGCTCCGGGCCATCGCGGTCTCCGACGGATCGGAGATCCCCTCACACCAGGCCTTCTGGTTCGCCTGGAGCCAATTCCGGCCCGACACCCGGTTGTGGTCTTCCCCCGGTTGAACCGACCTTGGGGCAACCGCACCGTTGCCTAGGTTGACAACCCCACCGCTTCCCAGACGGCAGCCATCGAGACCGCGGCCCGGCGGCGGGCCTCCGCGGCGCCTTCGGACATGAGGCGCGACACTTCGGCGTCCTCCATGCCCTCGTATCGCTCCCGCACCGGCGCCATGTACTCACAGAGCGCCTCGGCCACCGCGCCCTTGAACCGACCGTACCCCTGGTCCCGGTACTCGGCGGCCAGGTCCTGAGCTGATCGGCCGGCGGCCACCGAGAACAACTCCAGCAGATTCGAGATGCCCGGCTTCTCCTCCCAGTCATAGTCCACCGTGCGTCCCGAGTCGGTTACCGCGGCGCGCACCTTGCGGCGGATCTGGTCCGCCGAGTCGGTCAGCAGCAGCCGGGACCGAACGTCTGGATCGCTCTTGGACATCTTGGAGGTCGGATCCTGGAGCGACATCACCCGCGCCCCAACCTCGGGAGTGATCCGCTCGGGAACGGGGAACACCTCTCCGAAGCGGTGGTTGAAGCGCTCCACCAGATCGCGGGTCAACTCCAGGTGCTGGCGCTGGTCGTCGCCCACCGGCACTGCGTGCACCTTGTGGATCAGGATGTCCGCCGCCATCAACACCGGATAGGACAGGAGGCCGAGGTTCTGGCCGGTGCGATCCGCTTTCTCCTTGTACTGGGTCATGCGGTTGAGCTGTCCGATACCGGTGATGGTCGACAGCACCCAGGCCAACTCGGCGTGCTGGGGTACCTGGGACTGGAAGTAGAACACCGACCGCCGGGGGTCTATCCCCGATGCCATCACCAGCTTGGCGGTCTCGAGGCGGGCGGTCCCGAAAGCGACCGGATCATAGGGAACGGTCATGGCATGGAGGTCCACCACGCAGTAGTAGGTCTCGTAGTCCTCCTGCATCTGTGCCCAGTTGCGCAGCGCTCCCACCAGATTGCCCAGGTGAAGCTCACCAGTGGGTTGGATGCCCGAGAAAACCCTCTTCTTGGCTGCGGCCATGGAAACAGCGCTCATCCTAGCCAGTTGACATCTCCCGTCGGTCCTGCCATAATGTCCGCCATGCAGCAGATCGTCTCCCTTTCCATCATTATCGACCCATAGGCGCCGGCCCGCCCGAAGCCCGCGCCAAGCCCTCTGCCCGGCAGGGGGCTTTTTCATTGCCCCCCCGGAGAAAGCCATGGCCCCCACAGTCCACCCGGAACTCGAGATCTACGACACCACCCTGCGCGACGGCGCTCAGCAGGAGGGCATCTCTCTCACCGTCTCCGACAAACTGCGGATCGCTTCCCTCCTGGACGACCTGGGAGTCCACTTCATAGAGGGTGGGTGGCCCGGCGCCTTACCGAAGGATGACGAGTTCTTTGCCCGGGCCAAGACCGAGTTGTCCCTGTCCAATAGCCAACTCACCGCTTTCGGATCCACCCGTCGTCCCTCCCGACAGGTGGAGACCGATCCCCAGATACAAGCCTTGCTGGAGGCGGAGACCGAGATCATTTGCATCGTGGGCAAGTCCTGGGACTACCACGTCCGAGAGGCCCTTCGCACCGACCTGGACGAGGGGATCCGCATGGCCGCAGAGTCGGTGGAGTACCTGAAGTCACACAGCAGACGGGTGTTCTTCGACGCCGAGCACTTCTTCGACGGCTATCGCACCAACCCCCGTTACGCCATGGCGGTTTTGCGGGCGGCATGGGAGGCCGGCGCCGAGCGGCTGGTGCTGTGCGACACCAACGGCGGGGCGCTGCCCATCGAGATAAACAGGATTATCGACGAGATATATCTGGCGCTGCCCGGCACCGACCTTGGAGTCCATTTCCACGACGACGCCGGATGCGCGGTGGCATCGTCGTTGGGAGCCGCGGCGCGGGGGGTGAGGCAGGTTCAGGGTTGCATAAACGGCTATGGCGAGCGGACCGGCAACGCCAATCTGTCCACCGTCATCCCCGACCTGGTGCTGAAGATGGGCGCTCCAGTGGTGGACGAAGGGCGCCTCTCCCAGATTTCTTCTATCTCCCATCACATAGCCGAGGTGGTGAACATCACCCTCGAGCCTCACCGCCCGTACGTGGGCGCCGCGGCGTTCACGCACAAGGCCGGTTTGCACACGTCTGCTCTGGCCCGCCGGCCCGACGCTTACGAGCACACCCGTCCCGATCTGGTGGGGAACCACACCCGGATGGTCATCTCCGAGCAGGCCGGACGGGCCGCGGTGATCAGGAGAGCGGCCTCACTGGGGCTGTCGGTCTCCCAGGATCTGGCCGGGGAGGTGCTCGGTCACATCAAGGAGATGGAACACCGCGGATACCAGTTCGAAGCGGCCGACGGGACCTTCGAGTTGTTGGTGAGACGCACGCTCGGCTGGAACCGGAATCTCTTCTCGGCTCACAGCTTCTCGGTCTCCATACAACATGACGGCGCCGATGGAGAGGTCGTCTCCCAGGCCGAGGTGGTGGTGGAAGTCGGAGGGACCCGTCACCGCACCGCGGGTACCGGGGTCGGGCCGGTCCACGCCTTGGACCAGGCCCTCCGCGCCGCTCTGATCTCCGCCTTCCCGCAACTCGACCTCCTCCGGCTGATCGACTACCGGGTGAGGGTGCTGGATTCCGCCGACGGCACCAGCGCCACCGTCCGGGTGCTGATCGAAACCACCGACGGCCTCACCTCCTGGGGGACGGTAGGAGTTCATCCCAACATCATCGAAGCGTCATGGGAGGCGCTTTCGGATGGGCTGACCGTGGGATTGCTGCGGCTCGGGGCCGCCCGGCAACCGCCCCCCAGGGATCTGTTGTCCCTCTAGGCGGTCAGATCGGCAGGCCGTGGCGTTACCGGCAATCCCAGCATGACCCTCACCAGATAAGCGGTGGCTCCCCACAGCCACTCCCCTGAGACGTCCATGAACCAGAGCGGCACGCCGGACCAGCTCCGAACGATCCAGTTCTCGGGGGCCGCCAGCGTCTCAAGAGAAGGAGTCAAGACTCTCTCCACTTCCTCCAGCGAAGCGTGAAAGACCGGTTCGTCCCCGATCCGAGCCACGATGCCCACCATGGGCAGGGCAAAACGCACCGTGCGGATCACCGGCAGGAAACCCAGCACCTCCACCTCTGACGGATGGATGCCCACCTCCTCATGGGTCTCACGGAGAGCCGTTTCCACCGGCCCGGCATCCTCGGCATGGGGTTTCCCGCCCGGAAAAGCGATCTGCCCTGCATGGCTGTTGAGGTTTCGGGACCGTTTGGTGAGGACCAGTCGCAGAATTCCGTCCCGGTCTGCGAAAATGGGGGCCAAGACCGCTGCCAATCCCTCTTGGGGAACGGTCGGCGCCCCGGAGGAGAAATGAAGGCGGTCCCACATAATCTTCATCATGGCAGGAAAGCCCTCAACAACCGAAACCCCCCATGAACCCCGTCTTCCATTCCATGCCTCCCACGGTTCCCACCGAACGGCTCTGGCTGCGCCGGTTCCGGTCGGGCGACGCCCGGCCACTGCAGGAAGCGGTGACGGAGTCGATGCCCGAACTGAGCATGTGGCTCCCCTGGGCACAGGGGCTGTACGGTATGCCTCAGGCGCGGCTGTTCATCAAGAGCTCCAACCGTTCCTGGCGGCGGGGACGAGCATTCGACTTCTCGGTCACCATGAAGGACACTCCCGGCCGGGTGGTGGGAGGAGTGGGAATCTGGTACACATCCCGGATACAGCGGACCGGGGAAATCGGCTATTGGGTGAGAACCGACCTGACCGGCAAGGGTGTGGCCACCGAAGCAGCCAGGGCGTTGCTCAGCCTTGGGTTCGAGACGATGGGTCTTCACCGCATCCTCATGAGGATCGGAGTGGGGAATCATCCCAGCCGACGGGTCGCCGAGAAGCTAGGGTTCTCCTATGAGGGGATTGCCCGAGAGGAGATTATGGTGCGAGGAAGGTGGATGGATCATGAGGTATATTCCTTATTGGAGCAAGAGTGGCAACGGTGCAAAACGATATAGGGATTGACCTTCCGCCATCCTCCGTGGCTGTGGTCCTCGGCACCCGCCCTGAGATAATCAAGCTGGCTCACATCATCCGGCTGCTGGGACCCGTTGCGAGAGTGATCCACACCGGCCAGCACTACGACGCCAACCTGTCAGATGTGTTCTTCGGAGCCTTCGGGTTGAATCCCCCCACCCACTACCTGGAGGTGGGAGGGGAGCATCGGGGAATCCAGATCGGAGAGGCGACCACGCGGCTGACCCGTCTGTTGGAGGATGATCCTGCCCGGGCGGTGGTGGTCCAGGGCGACACGAACGCGGTGCTGGCCGGCGCCCTTGCCGCCAACGCCACCGAGACTCCCCTGGTGCATGTCGAGGCGGGGCTCCGCAGCCATGACCGGGCCATGCCCGAGGAGCACAACCGGGTGGTATGCGATCACCTCTCCGACCTCTGCCTGGCGCCCACCAAGACCGCCGCTGCCAAGCTCGAGAAGGAGGGGATCACCGGTGATCGGGTGGCGGTCACCGGAAACACCGTGGTGGAAGCCGTGGGAACACTCCTGCCCGAAGCCGACCGACGAGCCGAAGTGTTAGCCCGCCACGGCTTGGCGCCCAACGGCTTCATCCTCTCCACTTTCCACCGACCCGAAAACGTCGATCACCCCCAAACCTGGAGGACCATCCTCTCAGCTCTGGCCCGGCTTCCCCTGCCCGTGGTCCTGGCCCTCCATCCCCGCAGTCGCCGACGGGCAGTGTCTTTCGGCTTGGAGCCGCTCCTCGACCGGCTACAGGTGATCGATCCTATCCCCTACGCGGAGTTCCTGTCGCTTCTCGCCGAATGTGCACTGGCCGTCTCCGACTCGGGCGGGTTGCAGGAGGAGGTCTCGGTGCTGAAACGACCCATGGTGGTGGTGCGGAACTCGACCGAACGTCCCGAGGTGATCGGCACCTTCGCCGTCCTCCGCAGACCGGGCGACCATATAGATGAAGCAGTCATCCAGATAATCGAGACGCTGGAATACACCCACAGCCGCCTGGCCGAAACCCCAACCCCCTACGGAGACGGCACCGCCTCAGTCCGTTCGGTCACCCTAATCGAAAAGCTGATAGCTGGCTAGAGACCCTCGGCAATCTCGTCATGAATCCAGCGGGCTCTTCGATGGGTCTCACGTCCGCCAGGTTCTTGGTAAGTTTGTGGCTCCCCTCAACGAAGGTCAGGTCGCAACCCCGGCGAGACATCAGTCACTGGGCAAGGCCACCTTTACCTCCTGCCTCCTCTATTGCGGCTTGTATTCGTGGGCTTTGGCGACGAACATTTAGTCAACTCTCCGAGGGTTTGTCCCAGGCCCTCCTCCATTGATAGCGTCGGAGTACCCACGAGGTTCTGTTAGCTTAGTGTTTGTTTTGCCATTTTGGTGATATATGGCGGTGTTTTGTCACACCCCCTTGGCATACTGGTAGACATGGTAAAGACAGCTATTGGCCGTCGGGTCGTCAACGAGATCGGTGCGGTTCTGCCCAATCTGGCGGTGGGCGACGCAAGCTTGGAACAACTCCGGGCACGGTTGCAGTCCACTTTCCGGGTGGAGAACCAGGTCGCGGCGGTGCGTGCTGAGACGCTGGCGGAACTAACCCGCCGAGAGGGTGTCCACATCACCGAGAGCGACCTGCGGGAGAAGGGGTTGCGACCCCGCCGGAAGGCCCGTTCGGAAGTGGAAACCGCGGTGGAACTGGAGGAGTTGCCGGAGACGTCGGAGGGGTTGCGGGATGGTGAGATTCCTTATGAGAACGCGCGGATTATGGCCAGGGCTTCCCAGGAGGGGGAGATAGACGAAACAGTGTTGATCGGTCCGGCCAAGACCCAGTCTCCTGATAAGTTCGCCGGGACGGTCCGAAAGCACCAACAGCAACGTTCCGAAGATGATGGGATGAGTCGCTTGGAGCATCAACGCGTACAGAGGTTCGCCAAGATCAAAACGGATAACACAGACGGTATGACGGTGTTGTACGGTCGGTTCGATCCGATCACCGGTGCTCTCATTGAAACGGCGTTGTCGCAGAAGATGAATGAACTGTGGCGGGAGGAAGACCCGCGGGCGAGGTGCTCTCCGGGTCAGAGGATGGCAGACGCCCTGGCGGGGTTGGTCACCAGAGAAGACACCAACAAGGACGGTAAACCTCCCCGCGGTCCGAGGCTGTTGTTGATCGCCGACTACGACGCGGTCTCCCGGGAACTCCGGAACGGGCGTCTCGGGGACGGCACACCCATCCCTGTGGAGAAGATCCGGGACCTGGCCTGCCAATCCGACATCCTCCCCGGCATATTCCGGGGCGTGTCACAGCCGCTCGACCTGGGACGGTCACGACGAGCAGCCAGTCCCGCCCAGAAGATCGCCCTCGTAGCCAGGGACAGGGCTTGCGTGGGATGCGGCGCCAACGCCAACTGGACCCAAGCCCACCACATCACCCCCTGGGCCGTCCAAGGCAACACCAACCTCAACGACATGGTGCTCCTGTGCTCCCGCTGCCACCACAAAGTCCACGACGACCACTGGCAAGTACACAAAACACCAACCGGCAAACACCACCTCAAACCACCCCTGAAACACAACCGGCGAACAACCGGCCAACGCAACAGCTACTACCGCAACCGCCGAAGCCCCTTCAAACAAAGAAAATGAATTTTTGCCCTTTCCTTGGGACGATGGGTTACGGGCTCCGAAAAGCTGCGGTCGGTCCATCTTTATAGCGGCGGCGGCGCCGGCATCGGCGTTGACATGCAAGCTCCATACCTTCCGAGGACCGACTTCGGCCCTCGTCCAATGCGGCCGCTACGCCATCAGGTGATTGAGAAACACCACCGCGGCTATCGTCACGACGCCCAGGTAGGAGAGGCCGGTGGCCGCCATCACACCCGAGTAGCCCGTCTCCCCCAGGGAGAACCAGGTGCCAACCACCAGGGCGGCGCCCACCAGGGAGAGCACGGCAAGAACCCAGCCCAACGATCCACCGTCGTAGGGAATCGCTCCGTTGATCCAGCCGCCCACCAGGCTGAGAAGCAGGCCGACGCCTGCCATCACATCCAGCCGCCGCAGGGCCCAGCGAGGAAGCGTCGGGTCAACCAGGAACCAGTGACCCAAGAGCATGGTGGCGGTGATTCCTCCCAGGGCCGCTCCGCTGGCGATGGTCGAAACCCATCCGGCCGAAAGCACCGAGGAAATCAAGGTCAGGACCGCTCCGGCCGCCACCAATCCTGAGTACTCCCGCCGACCCGAACGCCAGATCCCGATCAGCACCAGGACCAGACCGGCGGCCGCCCACCACGAGCGCAGCGCCGGGTAGATCATCAATAGTGCGGCGGTCCCGCCTCCCAGCATTTGGTATCCCCGCTTGGCTACCCGCCAGCGAACCGCCAGCGGAAGGGTGAGCGCCAGACCCCCCGCCCAGGCGGCCATGAAGGCGGCAGGTCCGAAAGTGGCGCCGGTCGGTATCACCGCTGCTAGGCGGAGATGTGGGAAAGCACCCGCTCGGCCACGGCCTCGGCTACGAAGCCGAACTGTCGGGCCAGTACCTCATAGGGCGCCGAGGCGCCGAAACTGTCGATCCCGATCGCAAGCCCGCCGGTCCCCACCATCCTTTCCCACCCGAAAGTGGCGCCGGCCTCCACCGAGACCCTGGCGATGCCCTCTCCCAGCACCTCGCGCCGATAGGAGGGGTCCTGCTCTGCGAACGCCTCCCAGCAGGTGAGACTCACCACCCGCGCCGAGATTCCCCTGCTTTCCAGCAGGTCGGCGGTCTCCAGGGCCAGGGACACCTCCGACCCGCCGGCCATCAGCACCACGTCTTCCCCGGGACGCAGCACGTACCCGCCCCGGGAGGCGCCGCCGTGCGCCTGGGAGCGGTCCAGCACGGGGAGGTTCTGCCGGCTGAGGGCCAAGACGGTGGGGCCGTCGGTGCGGTTGAGGGCCATCTCCCAGGCCTCTACGGTCTCGGTGGCGTCGGCGGGGCGGATCACCCACAACCCGGGCATGGCCCGGAGGCTCGCCAGATGCTCGACGGGCTGATGGGTGGGTCCATCCTCACCCAGGAGGATCGAATCGTGGGTGAGCACCCACACGCACGGGATCCCCATGAGGGCGGAGAGCCGGATGGAGGGGCGCATGTAGTCGGTGAACACAAAGAAGGTGGAACCGTATGGACGTACGCCCCCATGCAGCGCCATCCCGTTCACGATCCCTCCCATCCCGTGCTCCCTCACCCCGAAGTGAATGTTCCGACCGGTGCGTAACGAACGGGAGAATCCCGGGTCGCCGGGCAGCACCGTCTTGGTGGACTCTGCGAGGTCGGCGGCTCCGCCGATGAAGCCCGGGACCTTCTCCCCGATCTGGCCGAACAGTTTCCCCGACGCCGAGCGGGTGGCGATGCTATCACCAGGCCCGAACCCCGGCGATTCAAGTTTCACCGGCCGGTGGGTATGGAGAGACCGCCACTCCGCAGTACGTTCCCGGCTCTCCCAATCACGACGGGCGACCCTACCTCTTTCCATGGCTTCCGACATGAAGCTGTAGACCTCCGGCGGCGCCCAGAAGTCCTCGTCAGGAGGTAGCCCGATCCTTTCCTTGGTCATCCTCACCTCATCCGCTCCGAGCGGAGCGCCGTGGGCGGCCGAGGTGTCGACGAGATTGGGAGCTCCGTGAGCGATGTGGGTACGACAGACGATCAGCGATGGCCGGTCCTCTGTTCCCAGAGCCTCCCGGGTCGCCTCTGCCACCGCCGACCGGTCGTGACCGTCCACCGAGACGGTGTGCCAGCCCAGCGCCCGGAACCGCGCGCCGACGTCCTCGGAGAAGGTGATCTCCGTTCCGCCGTCGATGGAGATGCGGTTGTCGTCGTAGAAGTAGACCAGCCTTCCCAGGCCGAGATGCCCGGCCAGGGAAGCCGCCTCGGCCGCCACGCCCTCCATCAGGTCCCCATCGGACACGAATCCATATGTGTGGTGATCGACTTGGTCGGCGCCCAGGCGGGCCCTGAGGTGCTCCTCGGCGATGGCCATCCCCACCCCGTTGGCGAAACCCTGGCCGAGAGGGCCGGTGGTTGTCTCGATTCCCAGTTCCGGTTCCCGTTCGGGGTGACCGGCAGTGGGATAGCCCCACTGGCGGAAGTTCTTCAAGTCGTCCATGGCGATCGGGAATCCGCACAGATGCAGCATGGCGTAGAGCAGCATCGAGCCGTGACCGTTGGAGAGCACGAAGCGGTCCCTGTCGGGCCAGGTGGGACATTCGGGGTCCACCCTCATGAAACGGGACCAGAGGGTCACGGCGATGTCGGCCATGCCCATAGGCATCCCCGGATGGCCGGAGTTGGCTCGCTGGACGGCGTCCATGGCCAGTCCCTTGACAACCGCTACGGCGAGTTCTTCATTCCTCATCACCGAACATACGGTACCAAGACGTCTCGGTGACCCTGCCATCGGCGGCGATACCCTGCGTGCGCTGCCAGTACTTGGTGTGGGCCACGGTGTTCTCATCGAACACCCCCGTCACCTCGATATCCAAGGCCCTCTGCCACTTCTCCACCCTCGCCCCCGTGCTGCCCAATTTCAAGACCTCGAGGGCGGGACGCTGCGAAGACGGATCGTCTGAGGAAGGTTCATCCGCGCCGGCGCGGCCGTCGTCGTCCGGGACCTCCTCGGTGGGGAACATGCGAGACCAGGAGGTGTCGGTGACCCTGCCATCGGCGGCGATACCCTGCGTGCGCTGCCAGTACTTGGTGTGGGCCACGGTGTTCTCATCGAACACCCCCGTCACCTCGATGTCCAAGGCCCTCTGCCACTTCTCCACCAAGGCGCCTCTGTCGCCCTCTTCGATGACCACCGAGGAGGGACGGGTGGTGGAACTCCCCGTGGAGGACGAGCCGCCCGGCACGCTCGCTCCCGGGAACATCTTGACCCATGAGTTGACCCCCACTATCCCGTCGACCTCGAGGCCGTTGGCCCGCTGCCACTCGCGGGTGGCCCGGGCGGTCTGGGGGCCGAAGTGCCCGTCGGCGGGGATCCCCAGAGCCCGCTGCCAGATTATCACATGGGTCCCCCGGGACCCGGTCCGCAGAGGCCGGCCCGGGTAGGGAGGGGCTTCTCCGTCGAAGTCGTTCTCTCCCGGGTCCGGGGAAGGTGTCTCCGTCGCCTCGGCGCCGGGGAACATCTTCAGCCAGGAACTGGCTCCCACCACTCCGTCAGCAGGGAGACCGTTGCGGTACTGCCAGGCCTTGGTCGCCGACAGGGTGGCCGAGCCGAAGTAGCCGTCGGCCTGTATGCCCAGGGCGCGCTGCCAGATAATGACATTCGAACCGCTGTCCCCCAGTTCGAGGGGCCGGCCCGGGTAGGGGGGGACGCCAGGCGTACCACCCGTGCTGTCCGATCCCTGGCCGTCGTCACCCTCCCTGTCGGGGGGGGGGGGGGGGGGGGCCCCCCCCCCCCCCGGGGCCCAGGGGGGCCCCCACATGCAGGCCCCCCCACCCACCCCCCCCCCCCCCAATGGCCCCCGCCCCACCCCCGGGGGCGGGGCCCGGCCCGCG